>NZ_JBVIKO010000013.1:0-281606 GCF_055580905.1 Streptomyces sp. NPDC031497 | reverse complement strand
ACCTCACCGAGCTGTCCGGCGAGTCCGCCGCCTGGATGCGGCCGAACTTCTTCGCCAACACCCCGGACATCCTGCACGCCTACCTCCAGCACGGCAGCCGCCCCGCCTTCGAGGTCCGCGCCGTCCTGGCCGCCACCCTCTCCCCCACCTGGGGCATCTACAGCGGCTACGAACTCTGCGAGAACACCCCCCTCAAAGAGGGCGGCGAGGAATACCTCGACTCCGAGAAGTACCAGCTCAAACCCCGCGACTGGACCCGCGCCGACACCGAGGGCATCGCCCCCCTCATCACCCGCCTCAACACCGTCCGACGCCGGCACCCCGCGCTCCAGCAGCTGCGCAACCTGAGCTTCCACCACACGGACAACGACTCCGTCATCGCGTACAGCAAGCGTGCCGGGGCGGACACGGTCCTGGTGGTCGTCAACCTTGATCCGCACCACACCCAGGAGGCCACGGTCTCGTTGGACATGCCACGACTCGGCCTGGACAGCGACTCCGCCCTGTCCATGCGGGACGAACTGACAGGTGAGACCTACTCGTGGGGCAGGACCGACTATGTACGTCTCACACCGGGCCGGGCGCCGGCGCATGTGTTCCAGGTAGGGCGACCGACACCAGCGAACGGAGGGCCCAGCGCGCCATGACTGTCAACGACCCCGTCCAGGACACCTTCGAGGACACGCCTGCCAAGGACCGGGACCCGGAGTGGTTCAAACGGGCCGTCTTCTACGAGGTCCTCGTCCGTTCTTTCCAGGACAGCGACGGTGACGGCATCGGCGACCTGAAGGGTCTGACCGCGAAGCTCGACTATCTGCAGTGGCTGGGCGTCGACTGCCTCTGGCTGCCGCCCTTCTTCAAGTCCCCGCTGCGGGACGGCGGTTACGACGTCTCCGACTACACCGCGGTACTCCCCGAGTTCGGTGACCTCGCCGACTTCGTGGAGTTCGTCGACGCGGCCCACCAGCGCGGCATGCGCGTGATCATCGACTTCGTCATGAACCACACCAGCGACCAGCACCCGTGGTTCCAGGAGTCCCGGACGAACCCCGACGGGCCGTACGGCGACTTCTACATGTGGGCCGACGACGACAAGCAGTACCAGGACGCGCGGATCATCTTCGTCGACACCGAGGTCTCCAACTGGACCTTCGATCCGGTGCGCGGCCAGTACTACTTCCATCGCTTCTTCTCGCACCAGCCGGACCTCAACTACGAGAACCCGGCGGTGCAGGAGGAGGTCCTGGCCGCGCTGCGGTTCTGGCTGGACCTGGGCATCGACGGCTTCCGGCTGGACGCGGTGCCGTACCTGTACGCGGAAGAGGGCACCAACTGCGAGAACCTGCCGCCCACCCATGAGTTCCTGAGGCGGGTCCGGCGGGAGATCGACGCGATGTATCCGGACACCGTGCTGCTGGCGGAGGCGAACCAGTGGCCGGAGGACGTCGTCGACTACTTCGGCGACTACGAAAAGGGCGGCGACGAATGCCACATGGCGTTCCACTTCCCGGTGATGCCCCGCATCTTCATGGCGGTGCGCCGGGAATCCCGCTACCCCGTCTCGGAGATCCTCGCCAAGACCCCCGCGATCCCCTCCGGCTGCCAGTGGGGCATCTTCCTGCGCAACCACGACGAGCTGACCCTCGAAATGGTCACCGACGAGGAACGCGACTACATGTGGGCCGAGTACGCGAAGGACCCGCGGATGCGCGCCAACATCGGCATCCGCAGGCGGCTCGCCCCTCTTCTCGACAACGACCGCAACCAGATCGAGCTGTTCACCGCCCTGCTGCTCTCCCTCCCCGGCTCGCCGATCCTCTACTACGGCGACGAGATCGGCATGGGCGACAACATCTGGCTCGGCGACCGGGACGCCGTCCGCACCCCCATGCAGTGGACCCCCGACCGCAACGCCGGCTTCTCCTCCTGCGACCCGGGCCGGCTCTACCTGCCGACCATCATGGATCCGGTCTACGGCTACCAGGTCACCAACGTCGAGGCCTCGATGTCCTCGCCCTCCTCGCTGCTGCACTGGACGCGCCGGATGATCGAGATCCGCAAGCAGAACCCCGCGTTCGGGCTCGGCACGTTCACGGAGTTGCAGTCGTCGAACCCGGCGGTGATCGCCTTCCTGCGCGAGTACGAAGACGACCTGGTCCTCTGTGTGCACAACTTCTCCCGGTTCGCCCAGCCCACCGAACTCGATCTGCGGGTCTACGACGGCCGGCATCCGGTCGAGCTGATCGGCGGGGTGCGCTTCCCCGCCATCGGTGAACTGCCCTACCTGCTCACCCTCGCGGGGCACGGCTTCTACTGGTTCCGGCTCTCCCGAGTCGCCTCCCGCATCGGCCGTCGGCGCTGAGCGTGCGGAGCCGAGGAAAGGACGCGTCACGATGACGAAGACCGTTGCCCTCCCCCGGAGCGCGGCAGCCACCGGCCTCGACCGGCCGCTGGCCTCGCTCGGCGGGCTGCTGCGCGACTGGCTGCCGCGGCAGCGCTGGTTCGCGGGCAAGGACCGGCCCGTCACGGATCTCTCCGTACTGTCCCTGACCGAGCTCTTTCCCGGCTGTCTGCATCTGCTCGTCCACGCCGACCACTCCCCCGGCGGGGACGGCGCCCCGTCCGGCGACTGCTACCAACTCCTGCTCGGCGTACGCGAACACCGCACGCCCCGGCTGGAGCGGGCGTACATCGGCCGCGCCGAGGAGGGCCCGCTGGCCGGACTCGCGGTGTACGACGCCCTGCAGGACCCCCGTGCGGCCGAACTGCTCCTTGACCGGCTGCGGATGCCCGGCACGGTCGGCCCGCTGCGTTTCGAGAGCGCCCCGCGGACCCGGATACCCGGTGGACTGGCGCCCCGCCTGCTGGCCGCCGAGCAGTCCAACTCCTCGCTGGTGTACGGCGATTCCTACATCCTGAAGGTGTTCCGGCGGATCCAGCCCGGCGTCAACCCGGACCTGGAGGTGCCCGGGGCGCTGGCCGCGCAGGGCTGTGCGCGGGTGCCCGCGCCGGTGGCCTGGTTCCGCACCACCGAGCCGAGTCCGGCGACCCTCGGGGTGCTGCAGCCCTTCCTGCCGGACGCGGCCGACGGCTGGACCCTCGCCCTGCGCGCGCTCGCGGCCGGGGACGACTTCGCCACCGAGGCACACGAGCTCGGCCGGGCCACCGCGGACGTGCACCTCGCGCTCGCCGCCGCGTTCCCGTCCGCGGTCCACGACGAGCACGGCCGTACCGCGGAGGCCATGTCGGCGCGGCTGGAGGCGGCCGCGCACGCGGTGCCGGCGCTGCGGCCGTACGTGCCGGGGCTGCGGGGCGCCTTCGACGCGCTCGCCAGCTGCGACGCGGGACCGCACGCCCAGCGGATCCACGGCGATCTGCATCTCGGGCAGGTGCTGCGGGCGGACCGCGAGTGGTTCGTCATCGACTTCGAGGGCGAGCCGTCCCGGCCGCTCGCCGAGCGGCGCAGCACCCAGTCCCCGGTACGGGACGTGGCCGGCATGCTGCGGTCCTTCGACTACGCGGCCCGGCAGCGCCGCCCCTGGCGCCCCGAGTGGGCCCGCCGCTGCCGGGAGGCCTACTGCGCGGGTTACGCTGCCCGCGCCGGCTGGGACCCGCGGAAGAAGCACGCGTTGCTGCGCGCCCACGAGACGGACCGCGCGGTGTACGAAGTGGTGTACGAAGCCCGGCACCGGCCGGCCTGGCTTCCGGTTCCGATGGCCGCGATCGAGCGGCTCGCCCGCTGGGGAGGCTGACCTCATGGCACTGCGCGACTCTTCGCTTCCTGAGCCCTCCGGGCCGTCCCGTCCCACGGCCCCGCCGCTGGACGCCGACGACCGCGGCCGGCTGCTCTCGGGCGCCCACCACGATCCGCACGCCGTGCTCGGCGCCCACCCGGTGGACGGCGGCACCCTCGTCCGCGCGCTGCGTCCGCACGCACGTGCCGTGAGCGTGCTCGTCGACGGGGCGCGCGTCCCCCTGACGTCCGAGGACGACGGTTTCTTCGCGGCCGTACTCCCGTACGCCGAACTCCCGTCGTACACCCTGCTCGTCACGTACGAGGACGGCGACGGCGACGGCGATGAGCAGGAAGTGCACGACCCGTACCGCTTCCTGCCCGCGCTCGGTGAGTTCGACCTGCATCTGATCCGTGAGGGACGGCACGAGCAGCTGTGGAAGGCGCTCGGTGCCGAGCCGATGACCCACGAAGGGGTGACCGGAACCCGGTTCACGGTGTGGGCGCCGAACGCGCGAGGCGTCCGGGTGGCCGGGGACTTCACCTGCTGGGACGGCACGCAGTACCCGATGCGCTCGCTCGGCGCGGCCGGGGTGTGGGAGCTGTTCCTGCCGGGTGTGGGCGAGGGTGCCCGGTACAAGTTCGAGATCACCTCCCGGTACGGCGGCCGGTTCCTCAAGGCCGACCCGATGGCCCGCCGTACCGAGGTGCCGCCCGCGACCGCGTCGATCGTGGCGGTCTCCCGCCACGAGTGGAGTGACGCGGAGTGGATGGCGCACCGGGGCGACACTCCCGTGCACGAGGCCCCGTTCTCGGTGTACGAGGTGCATCTGCCGTCCTGGCGGCCGGGATCGACCTACCGGCAGCTGGCCGAGGAACTCCCCGCGTACGTCAACGACCTGGGCTTCACGCACGTCGAGTTCATGCCGGTCGCCGAGCACCCCTTCGGCGGCTCCTGGGGCTACCAGGTCACCGGCTTCTACGCGCCGACCTCGCGGCTCGGCTCCCCCGACGACTTCAAGCACCTGATCGACGCCCTGCACCGGGCCGGCATCGGCGTGATCATGGACTGGGTGCCGGCCCACTTCCCCAAGGACGACTGGGCACTGGCCCGCTTCGACGGGGACCCGCTGTACGAGCCCGGGGACGAGCGGCGGGCCGAGCATCCGGACTGGGGGACCTACGAGTTCGACCTGGGCCGGGTGGAGGTCCGCAACTTCCTGGTCGCCAACGCGGTGTACTGGTGCGAGGAGTTCCACATCGACGGGCTCCGGGTGGACGCGGTCGCCTCGATGCTCTATCTCGACTACTCGCGGGACTCCGGGCAGTGGACACCGAACGTGTTCGGCGGGCGTGAGGACCTGGACGCGGTGGCGTTCCTCCAGGAGATGAACGCGACCGTGTACCGGCGTGCGCCGGGCGTGGTGACCATCGCCGAGGAGTCCACCGCGTGGGACGGGGTGACCCGGCCGACCGACGGCGGCGGGCTGGGGTTCGGGCTGAAGTGGAACATGGGCTGGATGCACGACTCGCTGGAGTACATCCGGCACGAGCCGGTCCACCGCAAGTACCACCACGACGAGATGACGTTCTCGATGGTGTACGCGTACAGCGAGAACTACGTGCTGCCCATCTCCCACGACGAAGTCGTGCACGGCAAGCGGTCGCTGGTCTCCAAGATGCCCGGCGACTGGTGGCAGCAACGCGCCAATCACCGCGCCTATCTGGGCTTCATGTGGGCCCATCCCGGCAAACAGCTGCTCTTCATGGGACAGGAGTTCGCCCAGGGCGCGGAGTGGTCGGAGGCCCACGGCCCCGACTGGTGGCTGCTCGACCCGGAGTACGGCGCCGAGGCCGATCACCGGGGTGTCCAAAATCTGGTCCGCGATCTCAATTCCGTGTACCGCACGCACCCCGCCCTGTGGCAGCGGGACACCGATCCGGCGGGTTTCCAGTGGGTCCTGGGGGACGCGGCCGAGGACAACGTCTTCGCCTTCCTGAGGTTCGACGCCGAGGCCCGGCCGTTGCTGGCGGTGTCCAACCTCTCCCCCGTGGTCCGTCCCGACTACCGGCTGAACGTGCCGGGGAGGGCCGCCGTCTGGCGCGAGATCCTCAACACCGACAGCGCGCGGTACGGCGGCGGGGACGTCGTCAGCCGGGGGCCGCTGCTGACCGACGAGGGCGCCGTGCGGCTGACGCTGCCGCCGCTAGGCACGGTGTGGCTGGAGCCCGTCGCCCCGTAGGCCGCCGAGGACGCCGTCACGTGTTCGGGCAGCCGGGCCGGGGCAGTTCGGGATGAAAGACCCCGCCGCGCCCGGTCGCGGCCCGGCCGGAGGGCGGTCCTCGGTGCTGCGTACCGTCGGAGTGGAGGAAGAACTTCTGCTGGTCCACCCGGACAGCGGGGAGCCGATGCCCCAGTCGGCCGCCGTCCTCGACCGTGCCGCGTTGGACGATCCCGGGCAGGCCGTGTTCCAGAAGGAACTGTTCGGGCAGATGCTGGAGCTGGCCACCAGTCCGCAGCTGCGCATGGCGGACCTCGGCGCCGAGATCGCGCGCTGCCGCAAGGAGGCGGCCCGGCTCGCCGGGGAGATCGGCTGCGCGGTGGCGGCGCTCGCCACCTGCCCGCTGCCGGTCACGCCCGCGCTCACCGCCCACGAGCGGTACCGGTGGATGGCCGGGCGGTTCGGCAGCGCCACGCTGGACCAGTTCGTGTGCGGCTGCCATGTGCATGTGTCGGTGGAGTCCGACGAGGAGGGGGTCGCCGTCCTGGACCGGCTGCGGCCGTGGCTTCCGGTGCTGCGCGCGCTGAGCGCCAACTCGCCGTTCTGGCAGGGCCGGGACTCCGGTTACGCCAGTTTCCGCAGCCGGCTGTGGGCGCGCGGCCCGTCGGCGGGACCGACCGAGCTGTTCGGCTCGGCCGAGGGGTACCGGCAACGGGTCGCGGACATGGTGGCCAGCGGGGTCATCCTCGACGCGGGGATGGTGTACTTCGACGCCCGGCTGGCCGTGCACTACCCGACGGTGGAGATCCGGGTGGCCGACGTGTGCCTGCGGGCCGACACCACCGTCCTCGTCGCCACCCTGGCCCGTGCCCTGGTGGAGACGGCCGCCCGCGACTGGCGGGCCGGCCGGCCACCGCTCGACCACAGTGTGAGCATCCTCCGGCTGGCCTCCTGGCAGGCCGCCCGCTCCGGCCTGGACCAGGAGCTGCTCGATCCGGCGACCATGCGGCCCCGGCCGGCCGTCGAGGTGGTGCGCGCCCTGCTGGCGCACACCGAGGAGGCGCTCACCGGCAGCGGTGACGCCGGCGGTGTCGAGGAGGCCGTCGCACAGGTGCTGCACAGGGGTACCGGAGCCCGCGAGCAGCGATCGTTCCTGGAGCGCACCGGCAGTCTGCGGGATGTCGTCGTCGAGTGTGTGCGCCGTACCCAGGGCTGAGCTCTGGTCACCAGGCGGAAACTAGTTGACCATTCCCGACACAGGCCGCGCTCCCCTGGGCTAGATTCGACCCGCGTCGACAACAGTACCGATCGGTGGGGTCACCCTCCGTACAACCAGGAGCAGCGCATGCGCGACTACGCCCTCGCTCCGACTACCGCTTCGACCCTGACCGGCGGGCTCGCCGACAGCATCTTCGAGACGGCGGACCGGAACCCGACCCTGCCGGTGCTGGCGCGCCGGCCCGATGCAGCCGCCGCGGGCTGGGAGGAGACCACCGCGGTCGAACTGCGTGACGAAGTGGTCGACCTTGCCAAGGGTCTGATCGCGTCGGGTATCTCGCCCGGTCATCGGGTGGCCATGATGGCGCGGACGCGCTACGAGTGGACGGTGTTCTGCCTCGCGCTGTGGTCGGTGGGCGCGGAGGTGGTGCCGATCCATCCGACGTCCGCCCGGGACCAGGTCGAATGGATCCTGCGGGACGCCCGCTGTGTGGCCGTGGTGGTCGAGGACGAGCTGGCGGTGATGACCGTCGGCACGGTGTGCGAGAGCCTGCCCGGGCTCAAGCATGTCTGGCAGCTGGACGCGGGGGCGCTGGCCGACCTGGTGCAGCAGGGCGTGTACGTCCCGCTGACCACGGTGGAGTCGCTGCGCCGGATCGTGATGCCGGACTCCACGGCGGCGATCACCTACACCTCCGGCACCTCGGGCCGTCCGCTGGGCTGCGCGCTCAGCCACCGCGGTCTGGCGTACCCGTGCGACACCCTGCTCGCGGGCTGGGGGCACACCGCCGCGCGTTCCGGCGAACAGGCCTCCGTGCTCGCCTACTTGCCGTTCTCGCACGTGTACGGACTGATGGTGATGGTCCTTTGTCTGCGCGGCGGGATCCTGATGGGCCACGAGCCGGAGATGTCGGAGATCGCGCTGGCGTCGGCGCTCGGCACCTTCAGACCGACCTACCTGTACGCCGTGCCGTCGGTGCTGGAGAGGCTGTACAAGACGTTCCTGCGCACCGCCCAGCAGACGGGCCGGGGGACCCTGTTCGAGCGGGCCGCGGAGACCGCGCGGGACTTCGCCGCCGCACAGGAGCGGGGCCGGCTGGGCACCGGGGCGGGTCCGGGTTTCGATCTGCGGCTGCAACACGCCCTGTACGAGCGGACGGTGTACCGCAGACTGCGGGCGGCGCTCGGCGGCCGGGTGCTGAGGGCCACCTCCGGCGGCTCCTCGCTCAGCCGTGAACTCACCCTGTTCTACGAGGGTATCGGCGTTCCCGTGCACGACGGCTACGGGCTGACCGAGTCCAGCGGCGGGATCACCATGCAGCCGCTGGGCCGGGAGAAGTCCGGCACGGTCGGCCAGGCCCTGCCGGGCACCCAGATCCAGGTCGCCGACGACGGCGAGATCCTGGTGCGCGGGCCGTCCGTGTTCCAGGGGTACGTCGGTGACAACTACGCGACCCGGGCCGCGCTGCGCGGCGGCTGGCTGGCCACCGGGGACATCGGGCGGCTCGACTCCGAGGGCTATCTGACCATCACGGGCCGCAAGAAGGACATCATCATCACCAGCAGCGGCAAGAGCGTGGCCCCGGCCCCGCTGGAGCAGCGGCTGCGGATGCATCCGCTCGTGCACCAGGCGGTGGTCGTCGGCGACGACCGGCCCTGTGTGGGCGCGCTGATCACCCTGGACCCCGACTTCCTGGCGCACTGGCGGGGCGCCCTGTCGCTGCCGGGCGACTCGCCCGGGCGGGAGGCGCGCGAGGAGAACGCGCTGCGTGAGGAGATCGCCCGGGCCATCGCGTCCGCCAACAGTGTGGTGTCCCGTTCCGAGTCGATCCGGGTCTACCGGGTGATCCAGGAACCGTTCGCCCCGGGCAACGGCATGCTCACGCCGTCGATGAAGCTGCGCCGGGACGCCATAGCGCGCCACTACGCGGCCGAGATCGATGCCATGTACCAGGCCCGCTCGCGCGCCGTACGCCGGCCGGGCACGGCGGAGCCGGCCGAATGGGAGGACTCGGACGACGTGTTCCGCTGAGTAGGGCACGCTTAGCCGGTGCGGCAGTGGGAACTCGCCGCGAGGGGAGAGATCCGAAAGAGAGCACGGCCCTGAGATCCCCCGGGGCCGGGAGAGACGACATGTCGACCGGGCCACGGCGCGACCGCGGACGCTCCACGGAGGAGACCCTTGAACGCACGGTCTCCTTCGCCGGTGAGCTGCGCAATGTCACCGGCGCCCGGCTTGCCGCGGACGGCTACCTCGCCGATCTCGCCCGCACCTCGCCGCCCACCGCCCCCGAGTGCTGGGACGACATCCTGCTGGTGGTGACGGAGCTGGCCGCCAATGTCGTCCAGTACGCGCCGGGGCCGTTCCAGCTGCGCATGCGGCGCACGTACGACGGTGTGCACATCACCATGCACGACACCAGCCGGGTCCAGCCCGAGCCGCGCCCGTTCCATCCGCGGCACGGCGGGGGCGGCGTCGGCTGGCACCTGCTGCACACCCTGTGCGACCAGGTCAGCGTGGTCGTCACCGAGACCGGCAAGGACATTCACGTCTTCCTGCCGTGGTGAGCGGCGGATTCCGGCCCCGGTGAGCGGCGGGCGCGGTCACTCGGGACGGTGTGCGACCACCCCGAACATCGTCACCGACATGTGCAGCGCCCCCTGCTCGGCGGCCTCGGTGAGGTCGGCGTACAGGGTGTCCCGCTGTTCCTCGGTGAGGGCGCCGCTGCGCACGGCGGACTCACCGAGCATGCGGATCAGCGGCCAGGCGACCGTACGGTGGTCCTGGAGCAGAGCCTGCGAGCCGCGGTCGTCCACCACGAACCCGGCCGCGCTGAGCTGGCCGACCAGGCGGCGCCCGGAGTAGGGGTTGGCGCCGTTGAGGGCGGCCGCCATCAGCGCCCGCACGACCGCCGGGTCGCCGGGGTGCAGCAGAGTGGTCCCCCAGTCGGTGTCCAGCAGCGCCACCCGGCCGCCGGGCCGCAGCACCCGGGCCATCTCGGCGACGGCCCGGTCGGGGTCGGTGAGGTGCTGGAGCACCCGCTCGCACCACACCAGGTCCATCGAGCCGTCGGGGACGGGCAGCTCGGCCGCCTCGCCGTGGACGAAGCGGGCCCGGCTGCCCGGGGACCGCTCCTCGGCGACCGCACGCAGACTCGGGTTGGGCTCTACACCGATCGCGACGCCGTCCGGGCCGACGGCCGCGGCCAGCGTCCGGGTCTGCGAGCCGGTGCCGGAGCCGACGTCGAGGAGCCGCTCGCCGAGCCGCACCGCCAGCGCCTCCTCGGCCCAGGCGCGCAGCCTTCGTACGCCCGGATTGGCGTCCTGGGAGTCCAGGGCGCCCACCAGCGGGGCCACGCGGTCGGGGTCGATGTGCCGCTGCTGGAAGCCCGTTCCGGGCTGGGTGTGCGCCATGGCGGGCACTCTACTGGCGTACGTGATCGCCGTGGACGACCTTGTACCGGACGGAAGTCCGGCGCATATCTGTGCGACAGCCGGTTACTCCTCTTGATCGAGGGGCATGCTGGAGCCCATGCGTTCGTCTGCCTGCGCCGCCCGGCTGGCGGAACGGCGTCGGGCACGGTGGGATCGAACTGGTGCGAAGCAAGCGTTCCAGGGCATGCGTACGGCGTGACCCGGGCCCCTGGAGCAGCGGAAAGGGATGGACACCGTGACACGACCCAGGATCCTGGTGGTGGGCGCAGGCTTCGCCGGAGTGGAATGCGTCCGCCGCCTGGAGCGGAAACTCGCCCCCGACGAGGCCGACGTCACCCTGGTGGCGCCCTTCGCCTACCAGCTCTACCTGCCTCTGCTGCCACAGGTCGCCTCGGGCGTACTGACGCCCCAGTCGATCGCGGTCTCGCTGCGCCGCAGCAAGAAGTACCGCACCCGGATCATCCCGGGCGGCGCGATCGGCGTGGACCTCAAGTCCAAGGTGTGCGTGGTGCGCACCATCACCGACCAGCTGGTGAACGAGCGGTACGACTACATCGTGCTGGCCCCGGGCAGCGTCACCCGCACCTTCGACATTCCGGGGCTGACGGAGCACGCCTTCGGCATGAAGACCCTGGCCGAGGCCGCCTACATCCGCGACCACGTCATCTCCCAGCTCGACCTGGCCGACGCCAGCGACGACCCCGTGGAGCGGGCCGCGCGGCTGCAGTTCGTGGTGGTCGGCGGCGGATACGCGGGCACCGAGACCGCGGCCTGTCTGCAGCGGCTCACGCACGCGGCGCTGCACCGCTACCCGAACCTGGACCCGAAGCTGATCAAGTGGCATCTGATCGACATCGCGCCGAAGCTGATGCCGGAACTGGGCGACAAGCTCGGCCGCAGCGCCCAGGAGATCCTGAGCCGCCGCGGCATCGACATCTCCCTCGGGGTGTCGATCGAGAAGGCGGGCCCCGAGGAGGTCACCTTCACCGACGGCCGGGTGGTGCCCACCCACACCCTGATCTGGACGGCCGGTGTGGTCGCCAGCCCGCTGATCGCCACCCTGGGCGCGGAGACGGTCCGGGGGCGGCTCGCGGTCGACGCCGAGATGACCCTGCCGGGCCAGGACGGGGTGTTCGCGCTCGGCGACGCGGCCGCCGTACCCGACAAGGCGAAGGACGAGGCGGGCGCGGTCTGCCCGCCGACCGCGCAGCACGCCATGCGGCAGGGCAAGGTGGTCGCCGACAACGTCATCGCGACCCTGCGCAACCAGCCGCTGCGCCCGTACGTGCACAAGGACCTGGGGCTGGTGGTGGACCTCGGCGGCAAGGACGCCGTCTCCAAGCCGCTGGGCATCGAACTGCGCGGGCTGCCCGCCCAGGCGGTGGCCCGCGGCTACCACTGGTCGGCGCTGCGCACCAACGTGGCCAAGACCCGGGTGGCGACCAACTGGCTGCTGAACGCGGTGGCCGGCGACGATTTCGTCCGTACCGGCTTCCAGTCCCGCAAGCCCGCCACGCTCAAGGACTTCGAGTACACGAACTCCTATCTGACCCCGGAGCAGGTCCGAGCCCGCGCCGAGGGCCCCGGCGAAGCCACTGCCTGACGCAGAGCGCGGCCAAGTGAGCACAGCGGGGCGGTCGGTGCGGGCGGAGGTGCGGGGACGGCTCGCGGCGGCCGACCCCGGGCTGCTCCGTTTCACCGCCGCCCTGCGGACGGTCCTGTCCATCGCGCTCACGCTCGCCGTGCTGGCGGCCCTGCGGCTCGACGTGTCCCATCTGGTGGCGGGGGCCATCGCGGCGATGGTCGCCACCTTCGCGATCCGTGAGAAGGGGCGCTCCCAGCAGGCCGTCACGCTCGCCCTGGGGCTGCCGGTGGCGCTGGTCTCGATGTCCCTGGGGGCGCTGCTCAACCAGCGGGTCGTGATCGGTGACCTGTTCTTCGTGGCGCTCATCTTCTGCGCGGTGTACAGCAGGCGGTTCGGCGACCGGGGCACGGCGCTGGGGCTGATCGGCTTCCAGATCTACTTCGCCTCGCTGTTCGTGCACGCGACCGGCCCCGCACTGCCCGGCCTGTACGTCGTGATCGCGGTCGCCTTCGGCAGCGCGGCCCTGGCGCGCTTCGTGCTCGTGCCGCAGACTCCGGCGGGCATCCTCGGCCGGCTGCGGCGGGCCTTCCGGGGCCGGTTCGCCCAGCTGGTGGCCGCGCAGGCGGAGTTGCTCGACGCCGGGCCGGACGAGCTGGACAAGGCGGTGGAGGAGGTCCGGGTCAGGACCGCCCGGCTGCACGAGACGGCGCTGCTGATCCAGGGGCGGCTCCCGGACGGCACCTCCGACGAGGCGGTGGCCCGGCTGGTGCAGCGCCGGATCGCGGACGCCGAGATCGCCGCCGAGCGGCTCGGCCTGATGCTGCTCACCGCGCGCGGCGCCCGGCGGGCGGACACCCTCACCCTGCATCTTCCCGGTGCCCACCTGCCCTCGGCGCCCCCGCTGCCGGCCCGGGACGAGGCGCTGGAGCAGCTGCGGCTGGACCTGGAGGCGCTGCGGCTGCTGGTGCTGCGGCCGGCCGGGCCACAGCCGGGGACCGCGCTGTCCCGGCTGCGCAACCGGCTCCTCGGCTACCGCGAGGAGGAGAACCTGCCGCCCGCCGACCCCGCGGTGCAGGACGTCTTCCGGGGGATCGGCGAGGCAGCCCGGGCGGTCATGGGGCTGCGGATCGCGCTGGACGGGCCGCAGGACGAGTCCGACGACACCCCCGCCACGTCCCGGTCCCGCGAGGAACTGGACGCCGAGGACGCGGCCATCGAGGTCGCCGAGGTGGAGGAAGGCGAGACCGAGGAGGTTACGGGGCTGCGCCGGCCCACCACGCGGGCGGCGGTGCAGGTGGCCGTCGGGTCGTCGCTGGCCATCGTGGGCGGCGAGTTCCTGTCCGCCCAGCGCTGGTACTGGGCCGTGCTGACCTGCTGGATCGTGTTCCTCAACACCGCGTCGACCGGCGAGATCCTGGTGAAGGGCTACCGGCGGCTGCTGGGCACGGTCCTCGGCGTGGTGGCCGGCATCGGGCTGGCGGGGCTGGTCGGGCACCACACCTGGACGGCGTTCGGGCTGGTACTGGTGTTCGTCTTCGCGATGTTCTACTCGGCGCCGCTGTCGTACACCCTGATGTCGTTCTTCGTGACGGCGATGCTGGGCCTGCTGTACACGCTGCTCAACACCTACAGCCTGGACGTCCTGGTGCTGCGGATCGGGGAGACGGCGCTCGGCGCGGTGTGCGGGGTGATCGCGGCCGCGGTGGTGCTGCCGGTGCACACCGACCGCCGTACCGACGAACTGCTCGTCACGACGCTGGACCGGCTGGCCGACGTCACCCGGGCCGCCGCCGACCAGTTGAGCGGGGCGCCGCCGGCCGACCTGGTGGAGAAGGCCCGGGACCTGGACCAGGCACTGGCCGATCTGCGGGCGGCGGTGCAGCCGTTGACGCATCCGATCACCCCGCTGCGGTCCCGCCGGGACACCGCGCGCTATGTGGTGGCGCTCCTCGAGACGTGCGCCTATCACGCGCGGTCGCTGGCGGCGACGGCCGAGCTGCTGCCCACCCATCCGGCGATCGCGGCGGATCCCCGGCTGCGCGGGGCGGGGCAGCGGATCGTGCACAACATCGAGGCGATCGCCGCCCAGGTCGACGACCGGCGGCCCGCCGCCGAGATCGAGACGGGCCCCAGCATCGCGGCGATGCTGGAGCCGGGCACCCTGCGCGCTCCGCGCTACGGCCGGGTGACCGACCGCGTGCTGCGGCATCTGCAACGCCTCGACGAGGCCGTCGCGGGCCTGGCCCGGCCCCTGAAGGTGCCGGTCCGGGCGCGCGCCGCCTGACGGGAGGTCACTGCCGGCTGCCGAGGGCCTCGGCCCGGACGCGGGCGCAGCTGCGGCTGATGAGGCGGGAGACGTGCATCTGGGAGATGCCCAGGCTTTCGGCGATCCGGCTCTGCGTCATGTCCTCGAAGAAGCGCATGTAGAGGATGGCCCGCTCGCGTTCGGGCAGTCGGCGCAGTCCCTCCTTGGCCGCCTCCCGGTCGACGACGATGTCGTAGGAGCCGTCGGCTTCCCCGAGGGTGTCGGCGAGGCTGTAACCGTCCTCGCCGGCGGCGAGTTCGGCGTCCAGGGACAGGGTGCTGAAGCTCTCCAGCGCCTCCATGCCCGCGTTGACCTCGTCCTCGGTCAGGCCGGTGTGGGCGGCGACGGCGGCGACCGAGGGCTCCGGGCTGCCGGGGTTCTCGGTGAGTTCGCGGCGGGCCACGCGTACCCGGTTGCGCAGTTCCTGTACCCGGCGGGGCACCCGCAGCGCCCACATCCGGTCGCGGAAGTGCCGCTTGACCTCGCCGGTGATGGTGGGCACCGCGTAGCTCTCGAAGGCGCCGCGCGAGGGGTCGTAGCGGTCCACGGCCTTGACCAGGCCGAGTGCGGCGACCTGGCGCAGGTCCTCGACGGACTCGCCGCGGTCGCGGAAACGGCCGGCGATGCGGTGGGCCATGGGCAGCCAGGCGGCCACCAGTTCGTCGCGCAGGGCGTCCCGCTCGGGGCCGTCGCCGAGGGCGGCGAGCCGGGCGAAGAGGGGCGCGGTGTCGGGGGCGTCGTCGTGCGAGCGCCGGGGCGGGGCCTGGGTGGTCTGGCCGGGCGTGCTGGGGCGGCTGTGCGACAAGTCGGTGAGCATGCGGACTCGCTCCTGAGCTGTGGGTTCCAGGGCATCACCGGAACGTGGTTCCGGGACTCGACCCGAACTGCGGTGTCAGAGTCGCCGCGGGAGCACCGCCCGGACCGCTCTGCGGGCCCGGGGCGACATGATCGCTCCCACTGGCGCGCGCCTCCGGTCCGAAGCACGAAACTCCGCCTGCCCCTTCGATCCGGGCACAAACACTGTCAGGAGAACTTCGGTTCGCCGGCTCGCCTCAGGGACACGACAGCGGTGATCCGCTTGCCCCCGCGGGGCAGCTCGGCGACCTCCACGTCCCGGGCCAGCCGGCAGACGATGGGCCAGCCCCGGCCGCCGAGCCGGCCGCGGTCGCGCCCGTCCGGGGCCGATTCGGCCACCGGTACCGCGGCGCTGCGGTCGCTCACCGACACGCGAACCGCGCAGCCGTCGACGTCCACGTCGAAGCCGGTGATCCCGCCGCCGTGCACGATCGCGTTGGTGGTCAGTTCCGAGGTGACGAGGAGGGCGTCGTTCAGCGCGTCGGCGGCGCATGGCACGGCCTGCCGGGCGACCGCGCCGCGGACCGCTCTGCGGGCGTCGGCCGGCCACAGCGACGGCCGGCGGGAGTCGGTCGGTACCACTGTCGATTCGGTCCGGTACGTCTGGCGCATCCCTTCGCTCCCTGAGTGGTGGGCCGGTTGGGACTGACGGGCCCGTCCGCGCGGGCCTCTCCCTGTTCGGCTCACCGGTCGGGGCGCCGACAAACACGTCCGGGGGCAGCAAGGGCTTCCCCTGAGTGAAACGGGTCACGTAGCCTGTTCCCGGGTACCCGAAACAGCCCTGGATGGTTTAGCGTTCATCCATAAGTGGTCGAGGAGTCGACGTCTGGTCCTCCCGCGCCACCGCTTGACGGCCCTGGCTGGCCTCCCCCGTCCAGCCAGGGCTTTTTTACGCCCGGACGGCTCCGGGCAGGCGATTCTCACCTCCTTCGAGGTGCCCGGTGCGGCGGCAGCGGCTGAAATGGGCGTAGGCAAAGCCCCCGTACCCTCGCCGGCGAGGAGCCCCGCGCCATGACCAAAGCCATCAAACTGCTGACCGCCCTTCCGCAGGCGCAGCGTGAGCGCCTCATGGAACTGGCGCAGGAGGTCTCCTTCCCCGAGGACGCCCGTATCTTCGAGGCCGGCGGCACCGCGGACCGCTTCTGGGTGATCCGCTCGGGGGCGGTCAACCTGGACCAGGAGGTGACGTCCCACAAACGGGTCACCGTCGCCAGCCTGGGCGCCGGTGACCTGCTCGGCTGGTCATGGCTGTTCCCGCCGTACACCTGGGACTTCGGGGCGGTGGCCTTCAGCCAGGTGCGGGCCTACGAGTACGACGCCGCGGCCGTGCTGGCGCTGTGCGTGGAGGATCCACTGCTGGGGCTGTCGCTGGTGCGGACCGTCGCCGAGATCCTCGCCAGCCGGCTGGAGGTCACCCGGGGCAAGCTGCTGGACGCGTACGTGGGACGGCGGCCCGCGTAGCGGTCAGATGCGGTAGCGGCGCAGGGCCGGCACGGCGGCGGCCAGGGTCAGCATCACGGCCACGACCAGCAGCCCGCCGCCCGTGACGGCCGCGCGCGGGCCGAACACGGAGCCCATGGTGCCGTGCAGGACGTCGGCCAGCCGCGGGCCGCCCGCGACCACCACCGTGAACACTCCCTGCATCCGGCCGCGCATCTCGTCGGTCGCGGCGGACAGCAGGATGGCGCCCCGGAAGACCATCGAGACCATGTCGGCGACCCCGGCGGCGGCCAGGAAGGCGACCGCCACCCAGAGGTTGCGGCTGAGCCCGGACCCGGCGACGGCGGCGCCCCAGCCGACGACCGCGCCGATCACCATCCAGCCGTGCCGGCGGGCCCGCGAGAACGTGCCGGAGAAGAGCCCGCCGAGCACCGCGCCGACGGGGATCGCCGCGAACAGCAGGCCGAGCGCCAGCCCCTCGCCGTAGGAGCCGTAGGTCTCGGCGGCCAGCTGCGGGAACAGGGCACGGGGCATGCCGAAGACCATCGCGATGATGTCGGCCAGGAACGACAGCAGCAGCACCTTGTGCATGGAGATGTAGCGGAACCCGGCCACGATCTCCCGCAGCCCGGCCCGGCGGGCCACCGCACGCGCCAGCGGCGGCAGCGCGGGCAGGCGGTAGACCGCCCACACCGTCACGCACAGCGCCAGCGCGTCGATCAGATACAGCTCGGGCAGGCCGATGACGGGAATCAGGGCACCGGCCAGCAGCGGGCCGATCACCTGCCCGGTCTGCATGACCGTCGACCCGAGGGCGTTGGCCGCCGGCAGCTGGCCCTCGGGGACGAGCCGGGCGATGGAGGCGGTACGGGCGGGGGCGTTCAGCCCCCAGAACGCCTGCTGCAGGGCGAGCAGGACCATCAGCGCGGCCACGGATTCGAGGCCGGTGACGGCCTGGAGCCAGAACAGCAGCGAGGTGACGGCGATACCGCAGTTGGTGATCAGCAGCAGCTTGCGGCGGTCCATGGCGTCGGCGACCGCGCCGCCCCACAGCGCGAACACGACGAGCGGCAGCAGTCCGGCGAGGCTCGCGGCGCCGACCCAGGCCGAGGATCCGGTGATGTCGTAGATCTGCTTGGGGACGGCCACCGCGGTGAGCTGGCTGCCGACCGAGGTGACGATCGTCGAGGTCCACAGCCGGCGGTAGGCCGGAACGGCCAGCGGGCGGGTGTCCATCGCCCAGCGGCGCCAGCCTCGCCGGGGCGGGGGCAGGGGCGCCGTGGTGTCTTCGGGGGGCTGTATGCCGGACTGGGTGCCGCTCTCGCTGGTGTCCACGGAGTTCCTGGTGTCCTGGTCCTCTTGGTGCTCGCTACATCTTTCGATCGCAGGATCACTATCCCAGCTACTTCTGTGACCGCCGAACCGGTTGTCTCAGGATGCGGCCGCACCAGGGTCCCGGGGCGTCAGGAACCCGCCACGAGCATCAGACCGAGTCCGATCATGGTCAGGGCCACCAGTCCGTCCAGCACCCGCCAGGCGGCCGGCTTGGCGAGGTACCGGCCGAGCAGCCGGGCGCCGAAGCCGAGCGCGGCGAACCAGCACAGGCTGGCCAGCGCGGCACCGAGCCCGAAGGTCCAGCGCAGGTCGCCCCGGTCGGCGGCGAGCGAGCCGAGCAGGAACACGGTGTCCAGGTAGACATGCGGGTTCAGCCAGGTCATGGCGAGGCAGGTGAGCACGGCCCGCCGCCGTGAACCGGCCGCCGCGCCCTCGGTGCGCAGGCCGCCGGTGCCGGGCCGCAGGACCCGGCGGGCGGCCAGGGCTCCGTAGCAGAGCAGGAAGGCGCCGCCGACCAGACCGACCGCCCGCACCGCGCCCGGCCAGGCCACCACCAGTGCGCCCACCCCGCCGACGCCGAGCGCGATGAGGGCCGCGTCGGACAGGGCGCAGATGCCGACGACCGCGAGGACCGCGTCCCGGCGGACGCCCTGGCGCAGGACGAAGGCGTTCTGGGCGCCGATGGCCACGATGAGCGAGAGGCCGCTGCCGAAACCTGCGGCGGCGGCGGCGGCGAGAGAGCTGGACATGCTCTCGACGGTAGGGAAGCGATCTCTGGACGTACAGCTAAAGATTTTTACGTACCCTTAGCGCAGCTGTAGACGGGAGTGAAACGGTGGAGCTTCCCCTCGACCAGGTCCGGACACTGCTGGCGGTGGTGGACGAGGGCACGTTCGACGCGGCGGCCGCGGCCCTGCATGTGACGCCGTCGGCGGTCAGCCAGCGGGTGAAGGCGCTGGAGCAGCGGACCGGCCGGGTCCTGCTCCAGCGCACCAAGCCGGTACGGCCGACGGAGTCGGGAGAGGTCCTGGTGCGGTTCGCCCGGCAGCTGGCCCGGCTGGAACGCGACGCGCGCGGCGAGCTGGGCATGAGCGGTGCCGGGGAGCCGACCCGGGTGTCGGTCGCGGTCAACGCGGACTCGCTGGCGACGTGGTTCCTGCGGGCGCTGACCGGTCTCCCGCGTGTCTTCGTCGAACTGCGCCGGGAGGACGAGGACCACACGGCCGCGCTGCTGCGGGAGGGGCTGGTGATGGCGGCGGTGACCTCGTCGGCGGACGCGGTACCGGGGTGTTCGGTCCGGGCGCTGGGGCGGATGCGGTACCTGCCGGTGGCCGCGCCGGAGTTCGCGGCGGCGCATCTCACCGGGCCGCTACGGGATGCGCTGGCCGAGGCGCCGGTGATCGTGTTCGACCGGCGGGACGACTTCCAGGACGGGTTCGTACGGCGACTGGGGCGGGGTGGGGCCGGTTCGCTACGGCATTACGTGCCTACCTCGGAGGGGTTCGTGGACTCGGTGACGGCGGGGCTGGGGTGGGGGATGGTGCCGGAGGTGCAGGCGGAGCCGCGGTTGCGGGAGGGGCGGCTGGTGCGGCTCGGGGGGCCGGAGCTGTGGGTGGACATGCCGTTGTACTGGCAGCAGTGGAAGCTGGATTCGCCGGCGTTGGGGGCGGTGGCGGAAGCGGTGGTGAGGACGGCGGGTAGCGCGTTGCGTCAGCCGTAGGGGGGCCGCCGGTGGTCGTGCGAGTGCGGGTGGGTGTGGGCTGGTCACGCCGTTCCCCGCGCCCCTTCCAGGGGCGTCCGGTTCAAGGCGTTTACAAGTACCGTTCTGCGCTGCCCAGGAGCATGTCCAGTGCCGTCGGATAGGCACTCGTCACCATCCGCTTCGCCAGCAGCCCAGCCGCTTCCGCGATGCGCGGGTGGGTGGTGGCGGGCAGGCGGGCGTACGTCGAGTTCCACTTGGCCTCGTCCGCTCGCTGGGAGTCCTGCGGCAGGGCGAGGGACGCCGCGTCCAGAGCGGCGAAGGCCAGGGTCTGGTCGATGAAGGCGTGGTAGATGCGGACGGTCTCCGGCAGGGGGAAGCCCGCTGTGCGCAGGACGTCCAGGATCGCCTCGTCCGCTGCCAGCTCCTGCGCCCGGCCCGTCACCCGGTTCGCCGTCAGCAGGGCCGCCTGCGGATGGGCCACGTACTCCGCGTGGATGCGCAGACCGATCGTGCGCAGATCGGTACGCCACTCCCCCGTCGGCACCCAGCCCGCCAGCGCCTGGCCGATCAGCGCGTCGCCGATCGCCAGGGTCAGGTCGTCCATGCCCCGGAAGTAGCGGTACAGCGTGCTGGGGTCGCAGTCGAGGGCCAGGCCCAGGCGGCGGGCGGTGAGGCCCGCGCTGCCGTGTTCGCGCAGCAGACGCAGGGCGGTCGCCACGATCAGCCGCTCGGACAGCACCGTGCCGCCGCGGGTGGGCCGGCGCCGGCGGCGCTTCTCCTCCGGTACGACCGGTTTGGGCATCGGGCCCTCCCCTGAGGTTCTTGGTGATGCCGATGAGGTTCTCATGCCGAGGTTCTTATGCCAACGCCATTGACCTTACGGCAGGGTCCGGCGTTTGATTCCCGCCGGGCGCCCCCGTACTCGACCTCGCACACTGTTCGAGAAGGAGATTCCGCCATGCGTGTACTGCTCGTGGGAGCCGGTGGTGTGGGCACCGCCGTCACCCGGATCGCGGCCCGCCGCCCGTTCTTCGAGGCGATGGTGGTCGCCGACTACGACCCGGCCCGCGCCGAGGCGGCCGTGGCCGCCGTCGGCGACGACCGGTTCCTCGCCGAGCGGATCGACGCCGGTGACGAGGCGGCCGTGGCCGGGCTGCTGGCCCGGCACCGCTGCGACGTGCTGCTCAACGCCACCGACCCGCGCTTTGTGATGCCGCTGTTCCGGGCCGCCCGCAAGGCCGGCGCCGGCTACCTCGACATGGCGATGTCGCTGTCCCGGCCGCACGCCGAGCGGCCCTACGAGGAGTGCGGGGTGAAGCTCGGCGACGAGCAGTTCGCGCTGGCGGAGGAGTGGGCGACGGCGGGCGCGCTGGCGCTCGTCGGGATGGGCGTGGAACCGGGGCTCTCGGATGTGTTCGCCCGCTACGCGGCCGACGAGCTCTTCGACGAGATCGAGGAGATCGGCATCCGCGACGGCGCGGATCTGACGGTGGACGGTTACGACTTCGCGCCCTCCTTCAGCATCTGGACCACCATCGAGGAGTGCCTCAACCCGCCCGTCGTCTACGAGAAGGAGCGCGGCTGGTTCACCACCGCCCCCTTCAGCGAGCCGGAGGTGTTCGACTTCCCTGAGGGCATCGGGCCGGTCGAGTGCGTCAACGTGGAGCACGAGGAGGTTCTGCTCGTGCCCCGCTGGGTGGAGGCGCGCCGGGTCACCTTCAAGTACGGGCTCGGCCGCGAGTTCATCGAGACGCTCAAGACGCTGCACCTGCTCGGGCTGGACAGGACCACCCCGGTGACCGTGCCCGGCGCCGACGGCCCGGTCGCGGTCTCGCCGCGGGACGTGGTCGCCGCCTCGCTGCCCGACCCGGCGACGCTGGGCGACCGGATGCGCGGCAAGACCTGTGCGGGCACATGGGTGCGCGGGGTCAAGGACGGGCAGCCGCGCGAGGTGTATCTCTACCACGTTGTCGACAACGAGTGGTCCATGGCGGAGTACGGTTGTCAGGCCGTGGTGTGGCAGACGGCCCTCAACCCGGTCGTCGCCCTCGAACTCCTGGCCACCGACGCGTGGTCGGGCTCGGGCGTCCTCGGCCCGGAGGCGTTCCCGGCCCGCCCGTTCCTCGACCTGCTGACCGAGTACGGCTCGCCCTGGGGCCTGCGCGAGCAGTGACCGCCCGCGAATTCCAGGGGCCTTGGCCGTTTCGGACGCGCCTACTCCGGTGACCCGAAGTCGAGTACGCACATGAAACGGCAGAATCGACTTGGATCGCAGGTGACTTCGATGGACGACTGGCGAGACCACGCCGAGTGCCGCGAGGAGGATCCCGACCTCTTCTTCCCGATCGGCACCACCGGGCCTTCGCTGCACCAGACGCGGCGTGCGAAGGCCGTCTGTGAGCGTTGTCCGGTCCAGGATCAGTGCCTGGACTGGGCGATGGACACCGGGCAGACCGTAGGCATCTGGGGCGGTACGACCGAGGCCGAGCGCCGGCTGCTGACCCGGCGCCGGCAGCGGGCCGCGCGCCGGTTCAGCTGACGTCGGCCGGGGCCTCGGCGGCCGGCAGCCGCAGGGTGAACTCGGCCCCCTTGCCGGGTTCGCTCGCGGCTTCGACGGTCCCGTCGTGGGCGGCGACCAGGTGGCGCACGATCGGCAGACCGAGCCCACTGCCCCCGGTGCGGCGGCTGCGGGACTTCTCCGCGCGCCAGAACCGCTCGAAGACGTGCGGCAGATCGTCGGGGGCGATGCCCTTGCCGGTGTCGGTGACGGTGAGCACGACTGCGTCGCCGTCCCGGCGGGCGGCCAGGGTCACCGTTCCGTCGGCGGGGGTGTGCCGGATCGCGTTGGAGACCAGGTTGCCCAGCGCCTGCCGCATCCGCACCGGGTCGGCGTCGAGCCAGGCCGTGCCGTCGACGTCGGTCAGCAGCGTGACCCCGGCCGCGTCGGCGGCCACCCGGTGGGCGGCGGCGACCTGGTCGAACAGGTCGGCGGCGCGGACCGGTTCGCGGTGCATGCGCAGGGTGCCGGCGTCGGCGGCCGCCAGGTCCTGGAGGTCGTCGATGATCCGCTGGAGGAGCAGCGCCTCCTCGTGCAGCGATGCCAGAAGGGCCGGGTCGGGGTCGACCACGCCGTCCCGGGTCACCTCCAGCCAGCCCCGGATGTTGGTGAGCGGGCTGCGCAGTTCGTGGGCGATGTCGCTGACCATCGCCTTGCGCTGCTCCTCCAGGCGTTCCCGGCGCTCGGTGAGGTCGTTGAACGCCTCGGCCAGCAGCCCGGTCTCGTCCCGGGTCCGTACCGGCGCCCGCGCGTGCAGTTCGGGCGGCTGGCGCACGGTGACCGTCAGCGCGCGCAGCGGTCGGACGAGTCGGGTGGCGACCACGGCGGTGACGGCGACCGTGAAGGCGAGGACCAGTCCGGCCGCGCCGACGATCTTCGCCTTGTTGGCCCGGGACATGTCGAACCGGGGCACGGTCTGGTCGCCCAGGCCGAGGAAGAGTTCGGCGGCCGGGGCGGCATACGGTTCGAGTTGGGTGCGGCGGGCGCCGGTGATGCAGTTCTTCGCGATCTGGTCCACCTGTGCCTGGTCGCTCGCGGCCTTCTTGGCGGTGATGAGGAAGCCACCGGTGACCGGGTTGCGTCCGGTCTGGTCATAGGTGAGGTACAGCGGCCCCTCAAGGTCAAGGTCCTTGCCCTGGAGACAGGGGCGGACCAGGTTCGTCAGCGTGGCGAGGGCCTTCGTCTCGGTGCGGGTGGCGCCGACGATCCCCTTCTTCGCCATCGTGAGGGGGTCGCCCAGCCCGCTGTCGCAACCGATCGAGCGGAAGCCCGAGGCGTCCGTGCCGTCGTCGTCGACGAGGTAGGGCCGCCCGCTCGGGGTGTGGGCGACGGTGGTCTGGATGCCGTAGGTGTTGTAGCAGTACCGCTCCTTCTCCGCCACCATGTCCAGTTCTCCGCGCTCCTTCGCCGTCAGCCGGTACGGGCCGACCACCCGCGGGTCGATGCCGCTGAGCTGGGCGCCGGACCGGGTGTAGGTGTCGGTGTGCAGCGGGTCGATGGCGGCGGCCGGCCGGGGTGGCAGTGCGGTGCCCGGTGCCGCCGAGTCGGCGATCAGGGTGCGGTCGGCGGTGGTCAGCGCGATCCTGCGGCCGGTCTGCGCGGCCAGCGCGCGCACCGTGTGCCGCACCCCGGTCCAGTCGGGGTGGTCCGCCGCGTACCCGCTGAGCTGGGCGAGGATCTTGTTGTCGGCCGCGAGGTCCTGGCCCTGCTCCTCCTCCAGCGCGCTGGTGGTGGTCGTCACCGCGAGCCAGGCGGTGGCGGCCACCGAGCACGCGGCGATCAGCACCGAGGCGAACAGCAGCCGGACGAGCAGCCGTTTGCGCCACGGTATCCGGGCCCTCACGGACGGCCGCCGCTCAGCTTGTAGCCGACGCCGAACACGGTCAGCAGCCGCACCGGCCGCCGGGGATCGGCCTCGATCTTCCGACGCAGGTTCATCACATGGACGTCGACGGCGCGTTCGGTGGAGGCGCGGTCGAAGCCGCGGGTGCACTGGAGCAGCTGCCGCCGGGTGAACACCCGGTCGGGCTCCCCGGCCATGGCGAGCAGGATCTGGAACTCGGCCGGGGTCACCTCCACCGGCACCCCGTCGCAGCGCACCTCGTGCCGCACCGGATCCACACTGATCCCGGCGGCGATCACGGCAGGCTCCTCCCGCACCGCTGCCGTCCGCCCGCTGCGCCGCAGAATCGTCCTGATCCGGGCCATCAACTCCCGTGGACTGTACGGCTTGGTCATGTAGTCGTCGGCGCCCAGCTCCAGGCCGAGCAGCACGTCGTCCTCCTCGGACCGGGCCGTGAGCATCAGCACCGGGATCTCCGGGTCGCCGCCGCGCAGCACCCGGCACACGCCGAAGCCGTCGATCACCGGGAGCATCAGGTCGAGGACGACGAGATCGGGCCCGAGCCGCCGGGCCGCGTCCAGCGCGGCGGCCCCGTCGTGGACCACGGTCGCGGTATGGCCCTCGGCCAGCAGGGACCGCCGGATCAGCTCGGCCTGCATCTCGTCGTCCTCGGCGACCAGCACATGTGCGCACACAGGTTCGGATCCTAAGCGGTGTTCCGGCGGCCTACTGGGCGAGCCAGTCGGCGTACCCCATGACGACGGCCGGATGCCGGTCGGGGTCCAGGGTGCGCAGCAGTTCCCTCATGTGCGCCTTGGCGACGCTGACACAGGCGTGTGTCGGACCGCCGTGGTCGACATGCAGCCAGATGCCGCCGCCGCGCTTCACGCCCATGGGGCGGGTCCAGTCCAGGGGCGAAGTGCCCGGCTGCCGGTTGTAGTTGATGGCGACGACATAGTCGAAGGAGCCTTCCAGCGGCTCGCCCTCGAAGCCGGTGCCGGGCGAGTGGAAGCCGTACGACTGGTGGTAGGGCAGCTTGCTCCCCGGGTCCGCGAGCAGGCCTCCGGCGTCGGTGAGCCCGTACACGCCGACGGGCGAGCGCAGGTCTCCGGCCATGTGGCGCTCGCTCCAGCCGTCCCTGCCGTTGTGCGCGGGCCAACTGGCGCCGGGCTGCCAGACACTGTCGTCGCGCTCGTACAGGACGACGGTGGAGAGGGGCGAGTCCTTGCCCCGCCCTCTGGCGACGACGACCTGCTCCGCCCGCTCGGGTATCGCGGCCGCGGTCCGCGGCCCCAGCCCGGGTATGCCGGTGGGCTGCGGGCTGCTGCTCTCGGGTGTGGGGGCAGCCGACGTCCGCGCCGGCCGGTCGTCGTCCGACCGGCTCGACGCGGCCTCGGCGCCACCCCCGCACCCCGAGAGCAGGAGGGGGGAGGCGAGGAGGGCGACAGCTGTTCTGCGATGGATCATGAGACAGACCTTGGCCGACGGATGTAAGAAACTCGTCAGCTTTTGACGCCCGTTGACGGCAGCGCGCCCCTTCAGGGGCGCTGGGGGTCCCCCCGGCCGAAGGCTGGGGGAGGAACTGCGCGAGCAACCCCCACCGGCCCGCACCCGAACCGCTACGGCTTGCCCTTCTTGTACAACCACGTCTGGAACAACGAACCGAGATCCTGTCCCGACTGCCCTTCCGCGAGCTTCACAAACTCCGCGGTGGTCCCGTGCCCGTACCGGTGCTCCGCAGCCCACGCCCGCAGAATCCGGAAGAACACCGGGTCCCCGACCGCCTTCCGCAGCTCGTGCAGAGCCATCGCCCCCCGCGCGTAGACGGGCGTGCCGAAGATGTTCGCACCGCTCCCCGGATCCCCCGGCGGATACGCCCACAACTCGTTGCTCGCCGGCTTGGCGTACAGCGCGTCGAAGGACTTCTGCGCGCTGTCGCCCCCGTGCTGCTCGCTGTAGAGCCACTCGGCGTACGTCGCGAAGCCCTCGTTGAGCCAGATGTCCTTCCAGGCGGTGAGGGAGACGGAGTCGCCGAACCACTGGTGGGCGCTTTCGTGCACCAGTGTGCCGAGGTCGGGCGCGGAGTCGTAGATCGGCCGGCTCTGTGTCTCCAGGGCGTAGCCGACGTTCGGCGCGTGGTCGACGATCGCGCCGGCCGCGCGGAACGGGTACGGCCCGAACAGCTTGCTCTCCCAGTCGAGGACCGACGGCAGCTTCTTCAGTACGGCCGCGGAACCGCTCGCCTCGCGTGGGTCGACCGCGTTGTACACCTTGATCCCGTTCCGGGTGGTGTACTGCTCGACCTTGAACGTGCCGACCGTCGCGGTGGCCAGGTACGCGGCCATCGGCTCGCTCTGCCGCCAGCGGAAGGTGGTGCGGCCGCCGGCGGTGTGCTGCCCGAGGAGGACGCCGTTGGCGACGGCGGTGCGTCCCTTGGGGACGGTGATCGTGAAGTCGTACGACGCCTTGTCCTTGGGGTGGCTGTTCGCCGGGAACCAGGTCATCGCGCCCTGCGGCTCGCCGGCGACGAACGCGCCGTCGTCGGTGCGGATCCAGCCGTCCGGCGAGCCGTCGGGGTCGGTGACCTGCTTGGGGGCGCCGTTGTAGGTGACGGCGACCCGGAACTCCCGGCCCTTGGCGAGCGTGTGCGACGGCGTGACGACGAGCTCCTGACCGCTGCGGCTGAAGCGGGCGGTCCGGCCGTCGACCGTCACCCGGGTGACCTTCAGGCCGTTGAGGTCGAGGTCGAAGCGGGTGAGCTTCTGGGTGGCGCGGGCGGTGAGGACGGCCTTGCCGTCGAGGTGGCGGGAGGCGGTGTCGTAGCGGAGCGTCAGATCGTAGTGGCCGACGTGGTAGCCGCCGTTGCCGCTGAGCGGGAAATACGGGTCGCCCGCGCCCGCGGCGCCGATCGTGCTCGCCGAGGCCGTTCCGGCGGCGGCGAGCAGGGCCGCCACGGCGACCGGGACGGTGGCGAGGACGGCCTCGCGGCGGAGGACTGCGGTACGTCTGCTTGCGCCCTGCACATGTGCTCCTTCAGGGGGGGGGTGGCCGATGATCAATGGCCCACAGACTAGGCGCGCGGGCGTCCGCGTTTCCCCCTCATTCTGGTCAAGCTGTGCCCGTCGGCGGCCGGTGTTCCGGCCGCGCCGCATACGCTCACGGTACCGACACCGAGCCGAGAGGTGCCCGACCGTGAGCGTGCGCGTCCGCAGGATCTACGAACCGCCCGAGCCGGATGACGGTGTGCGGGTCCTGGTGGACCGGCTGTGGCCGCGCGGGCTGTCGAAGGCGGACGCGCGGGTGGACGAGTGGCCCAAGGGGCTGACGCCGTCGAACGAGCTGCGCCGGTGGTTCCACGACGGCGGTTCGTACGAGGAGTTCACCCGCCGCTACGAGGCGGAGCTGGACGCCCCCGAGGCCGCCGAACTCCTCGACGGCCTGCGGGAGTCGGCGAGCAAGGGTCAGGTGACCCTGCTCACCGCGTCCAAGTCCCCGGACCAGAGCCACGCCACGGTACTGGCGCGGCTCCTCTCCGCCTAGGCGGTCTGCCTGGCCGCCGCGCGTCCAGCCGCCCGGCCCGAGAACAGGCAGCCGCCGAGGAAGGTGCCCTCCAGCGCGTTGTAGCCGTGCACACCGCCGCCGCCGAAGCCGGCCACCTCACCGGCCGCGTAGAGGCCGTCGATCGGCTGCCCGTCGGCGTCCAGGGCGCGGGAGTCCAGGTCGGTCTGGATGCCGCCGAGGGTCTTGCGGGTGAGCACGTGCAGCTTGACGCCGATCAGCGGCCCGGCGGCCGGGTCGAGGATGCGGTGCGGGGCGGCGACCCGGCCGAGGCGGTCGCCGATGTAGCGGCGGGCGTTGTGGATGCCCTGGATCTGGGAGTCCTTGCTGTAGGAGTTGTTGATCTGCAGGTCGCGGGCGACGATCTGGCGGCGCACCTCGGCCGCGTCCAGGAGCGCCTTGTCGGTGAGCTGGTTCATCTTCTCGACGAGCTGGTCCAGGGAGTTCGCGGTCACGAAGTCGGCGCCCTTGTCGACGAAGGCCTGCACCGGGCCCGGTGCGCCCTTGCCGAGCAGCCGGTCGCGCAGCACGGCCTTGCGGTCCTTGGCGGTGATGTCGGGGTTCTGCTCGGAGCCGGAGAGCGCGAACTCCTTCTCGATGATCTTCCGGGTGAGGACGAACCAGGAGTGGTCATGTCCGGCGATGTCCTCGGTGGTGCGCAGGTACTTGAGGGTGCTGAGGGTGTCGTAGCCCGGCAGGCAGGGGTCGGGCAGCCGGCGGCCGAGGGCGTCCAGCCAGATCGAGGACGGGCCGGGCAGGATGCGGATGCCGTGGCCGGGCCAGACGGGGTTCCAGTTCTGGATGCCCTCGGTGTAGTGCCACATGCGGTCGCGGTTGACCAGGCGTACGCCCGCTTCCGCGCTGATGTCGAGCATGCGGCCGTCCACGTAGGCGGGGACGCCGGTGACCATCTCGGCGGGGGGTGTGCCGAGGCGCTCGGGCCAGTAGCGGCGGACGATGTCGTGGTTGGCGCCGATGCCTCCGGTGGTGACGACGACGGCCTGGGCGGTGAGTTCGAAGTCGCCGATGCGGTCACGGCTGGAGGCGACTCCGCGCGGCGAGTCGTCGGGGGCGAGGACCGTGCCGCGCACGCCGCGTGCCGCGCCGTCCTCGATGACGAGTTCGTCGACCTGGTGGCGGTGGTGGAAGGTGAGCAGTCCGTCGCGGGAGGCCTGCCTGGCGTACCGGACGAAGGGTTCGACGACGCCGGTTCCGGTGCCCCAGGCGATGTGGAAGCGGGGCACGGAGTTGCCGTGCCCGGTAGCGCGCAGGTCGCCGCGCTCGGCCCAGCCGACGGTCGGCAGCAGGCTGATGCCGTGGCTCTGCAGCCAGGGCCGCTTCTCCCCGGCCGCGAACTCGACATAGGCCCGCGCCCAGCGCACCGCCCAGGAGTCCTCGTCGTCCTTGCGGTCGAACTGGGCGCTGCCCTGCCAGTCGTTCCAGGCCAGGTCGAGGGAGTCCTTGATGCCGAGGCGGCGCTGCTCGGGCGAGTCGACGAGGAAGAGCCCGCCGAAGGACCAGAACGCCTGGCCGCCGAGGTTGGCGGCGTTCTCCTGGTCGACCAGGGCGACCCGGCGGCCCTTGCTGGTGAGTTCGTGCGCCGCGACCAGGCCGGCGAGGCCCGCTCCGACGACGATGACGTCCGCGTCCATGGCGACCGTTGCCTCTCTTGTCCGAAGGTCTTATCCGAAGGTCTTGTCCGAAGGGGTGCTGCCGTCGGTCAGCAGCGCGGTGAGCAGTTGCTGGAGCCAGGCGCGGGCCCGGTCGATGTCCTTGTCGAGGAGCAGCTGGGTGGTCACGCCGTCGTACGCGGCGACCACCGCGTGGGCGGCGCCGTCCACGCCGCCGAGGACCGCGGGGATCGGGGCGTGGCCGCGGGCCCGGAAGAGCCGGTCGGCGATGGCCTGCCGCAGCCGGGCGCGGTGGTCGAGGAGCGCCTCGGCGACGGCCGGGTCCCGGGCGGCGTGCACCAGGAAGTCGGTCTTCACCAGCAGCCAGTCCACGTCCAGGAGCAGCACGTCGGTGACCCGGTCCACGGAGGCCGGTACGTCCAGGTCGGGGCGGTCCAGGGCGAGGGCGTCGGCGACCTGCCGGGCGATGAGGTCGGCGCGGTCCCGGTAGAGGGCGAAGAACAGCTCGTCGAGGGTGGCGAAGTTGGAGTAGAAGGCGCCCCGGCTGAACCCGGCGGCCTCGCAGACCTCCTCGATGGAGACGCGCCCGAATCCCTTGGCCGCGAACACGGTGAACGCGGCGTCGAGCAGCCGGGCCCGGGTCTGCACCCGGCGCTGGGTGACCCGCTTCGTCGCGCCGTCGACGTCCATGTCCCTACCTCCGTTCCATACATGAACGTATCCGATACATGAATGTATCGAAAGACCTCGGCGCGAGGTCGTCCTCGCGAGGCCGCCATGATCGAATGGGAACATACTTTCGATTAAGGAGTACGCTGACTCCATGGCCACGCACCTCCAGGGCTCCCTGTTCGACCAGACCGACGAGCTGCGGCTCGGCTCCCTCGACGGCGCCGGCCGGACCGAGCTGGGGTCCGGCGCCTGGATCGACGTGCTGCCCGGCTGGCTGAGCGGCGCCGACGCCCTGTTCGAACAGCTGGCGGCAGACGTCCCCTGGCACGCCGAGCGCCGCACGATGTACGACAGCGTCGTGGACGTACCGCGGCTGCTCGCCTTCTACGGGGCGGGCGACCCGCTCCCGCACTCCGTGCTCGCCGAGGCGCGCGAGGCACTCACCCGGCACTACGCCGACGAGCTGCGCGAGCCGTTCACCACGGCGGGGCTCTGCTACTACCGCGACGGCCGGGACAGCGTCGCCTGGCACGGCGACCGGATCGGCCGGGGCGCGCGGGAGGACACCATGGTCGCGATCCTCTCCGTGGGCGCACCCCGGGACCTGCTGCTGCGCCCGCTGCGCGGCGGCCCCTCGGTCCGGCGCCCGCTGGGCCACGGCGACCTGATCGTGATGGGCGGCTCCTGTCAGCGGACCTGGGAGCACTGCGTACCGAAGACGGCACGGGCCGCCGGTCCGCGGATCAGCGTCCAGTTCCGACCACACGGGGTGCGGTGACCCGGATCCCCGTTGACAGGTGTCCCGCGCCATCTGGTTGGCTGTGCTCCGGTTCGGTCGGCAAGCTGCGGGAACGTCGGAGAGATCATGCGCGCAGAGGTACACGAAGTCGGCAAGGGCATCTATCTGGTGCACGGGCAGCACACCAACTGGGTGATCCTCAAGGACGGTGACGCCGTCACCCTGGTGGACACCGGCTACCCCGGGGACCGGCCGGGGCTGCTCGACTCCCTGGCTGAGGTGGGCAGTTCACCCGAGGCCGTCGCGGCCGTCCTGATCACCCACGCGCACAACGACCACCTCGGCTCTGCCGAGTACCTGCGCGACACCCACGGCACCCCGGTCTATCTGCACGAGGCCGAAGTACCGCACGCGCGGCGGGAGTTCCTCCAGCAGGTCTCGGTGGGGGCGGTGCTGAAGAACGCCTGGCGGCCGGGTGTGGTGCCGTGGCTGGTGCACGTCCTGCGGGTCGGCGGCACCGAGCAGCACCCGGTCGGTACGCCCGAGGCGTTCCCGGTCGCCGACGGCCCGCTCGACCTGCCGGGCCGGCCCGTCCCGGTGCACACGCCCGGCCACACCGACGGGCACACCGTCTACCACCTGCCCGAGGCCGGGATCGTGATCTCCGGCGACGCCCTGGTCAGCGGCCACCGCACCTCGCGCGTCAGCGGCCCGCAGCTGCTGCCCGACATGTTCCACCACGAGCGTTCCCGGGCGGTGGACTCACTCGGCATCATCGAGGCGCTCGACGCCGACGTGCTGCTGCCCGGCCACGGCCCCGTGCACCGGGGATCCGTCGAGGCGGCCGCCCAGCAGGCCCGCGAACGCGCCCTCTAGGGTCGGGTCATGGCATTGCAGATCAGCGCCACCAACCCGGAGCACCCCGCTCTCCTGCTCGAACTCCCCTGGGACGTCCCGCTGGAGGAGTGGCCCGAGGACTACCTCGTGCCACTCCCCCGCGGTATCTCCCGGCACGTGGTGCGCTACGCCCGGGCCGGCAGCGAGGTCATCGCGGTCAAGGAGCTGGCGGAGCGCCCGGCGCTGCGCGAGTACGAGCTGCTGCGCGACCTGGACCGGCTCGCCATCCCCGCGGTCGACCCGCTCGCGGTGATCACCGGCCGTACCGACACGGCGGGCGAACCTCTGGAGTCGGTGCTGGTCACCCGGCACCTGGGCGGCTCGATGCCGTACCGCTCGATGTTCGAGACGACCATGCGGCCGGCCACCATGCATCGCCTCATGGACGCCCTCGCCGTACTGCTCGTACGACTGCACCTGGCCGGGTTCGCCTGGGGCGACTGCTCGCTGTCGAACACGCTGTTCCGCCGGGACGCGGGCGCGTACGCGGCGTACCTGGTGGACGCCGAGACCGGCGACCTGCATCCGCAGCTGAGCAACGGGCAGCGGGAGTACGATCTCGATCTGGCCCGGGTCAACATCAGCGGCGAGCTGCTCGACCTGGAGGCCTCGGGGGCGCTGCACCCCTCGCTGGACCCGATCGAGTTCGGCTTCGAGATCTGCACCCGCTACGGCGAGCTGTGGGAGGAGCTGACCCGCACCTCGGTGTATCCGGCGGGCAAGTACCACTACATCGAGCGCCGGATCCGACGGCTCAACGAGCTGGGCTTCGACGTGGCCGAGATGCAGATCCAGCACTCCTCCAACGGCGACACCGTCACCTTCGTGCCGAAGGTCGTCGACGCCGGGCACCACCAGCGCCAGCTGCTCCGGCTGACCGGCCTGGACGCCGAGGAGAACCAGGCCCGGCGGCTGCTGAACGACCTGGAGAGCTGGATGGCCACCCAGGACGACTACGCCCCCGGCGACCCCCTCGCCGCCCGGCCCGAGGTGCTGGCCCACCGGTGGGTGCGGGACGTCTTCCGCCCCACCGTGCGGGCCGTGCCGCTGGAACTGCGCGGCTCCATGGACCCGGCCGAGATCTACCACGAGCTGCTCGAACACCGCTGGTACCTGTCCGAGCGGGCGCAGCACGACATAGGCCTGGAGATCGCGGTCGAGGACTACATCAAGAAGGTGCTGCCCAAGGCACGGGAGACCCTGGAGCCGGTCGCTCCCGAATGACTCAGTCGTGCGGCACCACGGCCACCGGGCAGTCGGCGTGGTGCAGCACCCCGTGCGCGACGGAGCCGATACGGGCGCCGACCGCCGTCCGGTGTGCGCGCCGCCCCACGACCATCAACTGGGCCCGTCCGGCCACCGAGAGCAGCACCTGGCCGGCGCTGCCCATCTCCACGTGCTCGGCCACCGGCACGTCCGGGAACCGATCCCGCAGCGGACGTACCGCCTCGGACAGGGCCTTCTTCTCGAAGGGCTCCAGGCCGCCGGTCTCGTCCAGCAGCTTCAGCGACCCCGGGCTGTAGGCGAAGACCGGCGGCAGGGTCCAGGCCCGGACCACGCGGACCGTCGCGCCACGGGCCGCCGCCGTCTCGAACGCGAACTCCAGCACGGCCGCGCTGTCCTCCGCACCGCCCTGCTGACCCACGACGACCTCCCGCCCGGCGGCCTCGGCCGCGGGCCGGTCCCCGGCGCGCACCAGCACGACGGGCCGGGCGGCCTCGGCGATCACCTGCTGCCCGACGGAGCCGAGCAGGAACCCGACGACCCGCCCGTGCCCGCGCGAGCCCAGCGCCAGCAGCTCCGCTCCGGCGGCCGCCTCGACCAGCACCTCGACCGGGTCGCCCGCCACGACGTCGACGCTCACCGCGAGCTCCGGATACCGCCCGGTGACGGTACGCACCGACTCGGTCACCCCGTCGGACACCCACCCGTACTGGGTCTCCCGGTCGCCGCCGAGCGCCGCCTGCTCCTCGTAGCGCCAGGCGTGCACCGCCCGCAGCGGCAGACCGCGCCGCACCGCCTCCCGGGCCGCCCAGTCCAGAGCCGCGAGGCTCTCCTCCGTACCGTCGACCCCTGCCGTGATCGGGCGTGTCATGCACCGGCCTCCTCGTCGGTTCCGTGTATACGCGATCAGTCTTCCGCACGGACGGGTGCCCGCTCCGCACCGGCGTACCAGAGCGAAGGCGGGCGATCGAACATACGATGGGCGGGTGCGGTGGCCGCGCTCCGCCCGGAGGGGCCGCCGTACCGAGGAACCAACGGCTCGGGGTGGGAGACGTATGGCACAGGCTGCCGACGCAGCACGGACCGTCATCATGACCGTGGACGACGACCCGGGAGTCTCCCGTGCCGTCGCCCGGGATCTGCGGCGCCGCTACGGCGCGTCGTACCGTATCGTGCGTGCGGAGTCCGGTGAGTCCGCGCTGGACGCGCTGCGGGAGCTGAAGCTGCGCGGCGACCTGGTGGCGGTGATCCTGGCCGACTACCGGATGCCACAGATGAACGGCATCGAGTTCCTGGAACAGGCCCTGGACGTGTACCCGGGCGCCCGGCGCGTGCTGCTGACCGCGTACGCGGACACCAACGCGGCGATCGACGCGATCAACGTCGTCGATCTGGACCACTATCTGCTCAAGCCCTGGGATCCGCCCGAGGAGAAGCTGTACCCGGTCCTCGACGACCTGCTGGACTCGTGGCGGTGCAGCGAGTACAAACCGGTACCGGCCACCAAGGTCGTAGGGCACCGCTGGTCGGCCAGGTCCTCGGACGTGCGCGAGTTCCTGGCCCGCAACCAGGTGCCCTACCGCTGGTACTCGGTCGAGGAACCCGAGGGCCGGCGGCTGCTGGCGGCGGCCGGGGTGGACGGGCAGCGGCTGCCGCTGGTGATCACGCCGGACGGCACGCCCCTGGTCGAGCCGGAGGCGCCCGAACTGGCGGCGCGGGTGGGGCTCGCGACCACGCCCACGGCGGACTTCTACGACCTGATCGTCATCGGCGGCGGCCCGGCCGGGCTCGGCTCGGCGGTGTACGGGGCGTCGGAGGGGCTGCGGACCGTGCTCGTGGAGCGCGCGGCGACCGGCGGGCAGGCCGGGCAGAGCTCCCGGATCGAGAACTACCTCGGCTTCCCCGACGGGGTGTCGGGGGCTCAGCTCACCGACCGGGCCCGGCGGCAGGCCGCCAAGTTCGGCGCGGAGGTGCTGACCGCCCGCGAGGTCACGGCCCTGGAGGTCAACGGGGCCGCGCGGGTGGTGCGGTTCGCGGACGGCTCGACGATCGCGGCGCACAGTGTGATCCTGGCGACCGGTGTGCAGTACCGGCAGTTGGAGGCCGCCGGGTGCCTCGACCTGACCGGCTGCGGGGTGTTCTACGGCTCCGCACTGACCGAGGCCACCTCCTGCCAGGGCCACGACGTGTACATCGTCGGCGGCGCCAACTCGGCGGGCCAGGCGGCCATGTACCTGTCCCGGTTCGCCAAGTCGGTGACACTGCTGGTGCGCGGCGCCGACCTGGCGGCCTCGATGTCGTACTACCTGATCCAGCAGATCAACGAGGCCCCGAACATCTCGGTACGCAGCCATACGGTGGTCGACTCCGCGCACGGGACCGACCGGCTGGAGCGGCTGACGCTCCGTCACTCGGTGAGCGGCGAGACCGAGTCGGTAGAGGCGCAGTGGATGTTCGTGTTCATCGGCGCGGCCCCGCTGACCGACTGGCTCGGCGACACCGTGCTGCGCGACGGGCGCGGGTTCATCCTGGCCGGACCCGATCTGACGGTCGACGGACGGCCGCCGACGGCCTGGGAGCTGGACCGGCCGCCGTACCACCTGGAGACCAGCGTGCCCGGAGTGTTCGTGGCGGGCGACGCGCGTGCCGAGTCCGCCAAACGTGTCGCGTCCGCCGTCGGAGAAGGAGCCATGGCAGTGATGCTCGTCCACCGTTATCTGGAGCAGTCATGAGCGGGCAGCTGTGCCCGTGCAGCCCGAAGGAGATCGGCGCGCTCTTCCTCTTCGAGAAACTGGAGCCGGAGCAGCTGGCGCGACTGTGCGCCGCGGGCCGGGTGGAGCGGTTCGAGCCCGGTCCGGTCTACACCGAGGGCGAGCCGGCGACCTGCTTCTACGTGATGATCGAGGGCACCGTGGTGCTCTCCCGGCAGGTCGGCGGGGACGACGTCGAGGTGACCCGGACCTCGCAGTCCGGGGTGTACGCGGGCGCCATGCAGGCGTACCTCGGAGACCGGGTGCGGCAGGCCTACAACAACTCGATGCGGGTGACCGAACCGACGCGGTTCTTCGTGCTGCCCGCGGACACCTTCTCGGACATCATGCGCGAGTGGTTCCCGATGGCCGTACATCTGCTGGAGGGCCTGTTCTTCGGTTCGAAGAGCACCCAGGCGGCGATCGGGCAGCGCGAACGGCTGCTGGCGCTTGGCTCGTTGTCCGCCGGACTCACCCACGAGCTCAACAACCCGGCCGCGGCGGCCGTCCGGGCCACGTCCACGCTGCGCGAGCGGATCGCGAAGATGCGGCACAAGCTCGCGGTGATCGCCGAAGGGCCGTTCTCCCGGGAGCAGTTGGCCGGTCTGATCGAGATCCAGGAGCGCACCGCCGAGCGGGTCGCCAAGGCCCCGGCGATGAGTCCGCTGGAGGCCACCGACCGCGAGGACGCGCTCTCCGACTGGCTCGACGACCACGGCATCGACTACGGCTGGCAGCTGGCGCCGACCTTCGTGCAGGCCGGCCTGGATATCGACTGGCTGGAGCAGGTCTCGGCGGCGGTGGACGAGGAGATCCTGCCGAACGCGGTCGGCTGGCTCAACTACACCATCGAGACCGAGCTGTTGATGAACGAGATCGACGACTCCACCACCCGGATCTCGCACCTCGTCGACGCGGCCAAGCAGTACAGCCAGCTGGACCGGGCGCCCTACCGGGTCGTGGACGTGCACGAACTCCTCGACAGCACCCTGCTGATGCTGTCCGCCAAGATCGGGCAGGACATCCAGGTGGTCAAGGAGTACGACCGTACGGTCCCGCCGGTCCCCGCCTACCCCGCCGAGCTCAACCAGGTGTGGACCAACCTCGTCGACAACGCGGTCTGCGCGATGAAGGACGACGACGGCGTCGGACAGGGCACGCTGACCGTGCGGACCGCACTCGACCACGAGCAGCTGCTGGTCGAGTTCCGGGACACCGGGACCGGGATCGCGCCGGAGATCAAGGACCGGATCTTCGACCCCTTCTTCACGACGAAGCCCGTGGGGCAGGGCACGGGTCTCGGTCTGGACATCTCGTGGCGGATCGTCGTCAACAAGCATCACGGCACCATGCGGGTGGAGTCGGTGCCCGGGGACACCCGGTTCCAGGTACTGCTTCCGCTGACCGCCGAAGCGCCCGAGGCAGAGGCGCCCGACATATCCGAGGAGACGGTATGAGTGACGACACCGCGATCGACCCGAACGTTCCGCCGAGCGGTGCCGGGTGTACCGAGTGCGACAAGGCGGGGGGCTGGTGGTTCCATCTGCGGCGGTGTACGCAGTGCGGGAACATCGGGTGCTGCGACGACTCGCCCGCGAAGCACGCGACGGCACACTTCCGTGACACGGGGCATCCGATCATCCGTAGTTACGAACCGGGCGAGGGGTGGTTCTGGAACTTCGAGACGGAGGAATTGTTCGAGGCGGGGCCGGAGTTGGCGCCACCGGTGAGCCATCCCTCGGATCAGTCGGTGCCGGGTCCCGCGGAGCGGGTGCCGGAGAACTGGGCGCAGGTTCTGCGGGGTTGAGCGTCCAAGGGGGCCGGGGTTCGGTGCGCTCGGCGGGTGCTCGGCGGGTGCGGGTTCACGGTGGCTTGTCGCGCAGTTCCCCGCGCCCCTGAGGTGTCTCTCGTCGTCCCTCTCACAAGGGAACTGTCGGCACTGCGTGTGAGGATGGGGGCGTGTCGCAGAGATCCTTTTCCACTCCACTGATCGGGCGCGACGGCGAACTGGCCCGCCTCGCCCGGGCGCTTGACCGGGCCCGGCACGGCAGTGGGCAGGCCGTGGTCGTCGCCGGGGACGCCGGGGTCGGGAAGACACGGCTGCTGGACGAGGTGGCCGACCGGGCGGCTGCCGCCGGGGCCACCGTCGTCACCGGCCACTGTGTCGATCTCGGTGATGTGGGGCTGCCGTACCTGCCCTTCACGGAGATCCTCGGGGTGCTCGCCGCCGACACCCGGTTCTCCCCCGTCGTCTCCGCCCATCCCGTGGTGGGCCGGCTGCTCGGCGCCGGGTCGGACTCCGCCCGGGACGCGGACGCCCGGCTGCGGCTCTTCGAGGGGGTCGCCGGGCTGTTCGCGGACCTCGCCGCGACCGCGCCGCTCCTGCTGGTCCTGGAGGACCTGCACTGGGCGGACCAGTCCTCCCGGGATCTGCTGCGGTTTCTGCTCAGCCGGGCCGGACTCGCCCGGGGGCTCACCGTACTGGCCTCCTATCGCGCGGACGACCTGCACCGCCGGCATCCGCTGCGGCCGCTCCTCGCCGAGCTGGTGCGGCTGCCCGCGGTGGAGCGTCTTGAGCTGCGGCCGCTCGCCGATGCCGAGGTGACGCGGCTGGTGCGGGCCCTGACGGAAAGACCGCTGTCGGACGCGGCCGTGCGGGACATCGTCGACCGGGCCGAGGGCAACGCCTTCTACACGGAGGAGCTGGTGGCCGCCGCCGACGCGGAGGGGATGCCGACCGGGCTCGCCGATCTGCTGCTCATCCGGGTCGAGCAGTTGCCGGAGACGGCCCAGCGCGTGCTGCGTACGGCCGCGGTCGCCGGGCGCCGGGTGGGGCACGACCTGCTGCGGGACGCGGTCGGGCTGCCGGAGGAGGAGCTGGAGTCGGCGCTGCGCGAGGCCGTCGGACGGCAGTTGCTGGTCCCGGGTGACGGGGACACGTACGCCTTCCGGCACGCCCTCGCACGGGAGGCGGTCTACGCCGATCTGCTGCCGGGGCAGCGCTCGCGGCTGCACGGCACGTTCGCGAGACTGCTCGCCGCGGGCGGGGGCGGCGCGGCGACGGCGGCCGAGCGGGCCCATCACTACCGGGAGAGCCACGATCTGCCGGAGGCGCTGGCCGCGTCCCTGGAAGCGGCCGACCACGCCCGGCGGGTGGGTGCCCCGGCGGAGGAGCTACGGCAGCTGGAGACGGCCCTGGACCTGTGGCCGGCCGTGCCGTGCGAGGCGCGGCCCACGGGTGAGGGGCTCGACCGGGTGACCTTGACGCTGCGGGCCTCGGCGGCGGCCGCGCACGCCGGTGACGCGCACCGGGCGGTGTCCCTGACCCGGGCCGCGCTGGCCGGCACCGGACAGGACGCGGATCCCGAACTCGCCGCCCGGGTGCGCTACACGCTCGCCGGGAACCTGATGACCGTCGACCACCTCGCCGCCGCGTTCGCTTACAGCAGCGAGGCGCTCGCGATGATCCCCGCAGATCCGCCCTCGCGGACCTGGGTGTGGGCGGCGGCCACCCACGTGATGGCGGCCCGCCAGATCGGCGACGACGACACCGCGCTGCGGGTGGCCCGGCAGGCCCTGGAGGTGGCCGAGCGGATCGGCGCCACCGCGGCCCGCGCCGACCTGCTGATCTCCCTGGCCCGCCTCGAAGGCGGCGGCCGCCGCAGCCTGGAGGGGCGTGCACTGCTCCGGGAGGCCCGAGAGCTGGCCCGGTCGGCCGGGGACGCGCCGGTGGAGATACGGGCGCTGTTCTCCCTGGCCATCAGCTGCTTCGAGGCGGGCGAGTTCCAGGAGTGCCTGCCGTGGATCACCGAGGGACTCGACCGGGCCCGGCGCTCGGGGCTGCTGTCCTCGCCGTATGCCTCGGAGATGCGGTATCTGCGACTGCTGGTGCTGTACACGCTGGGGCACTGGGACGAGTGCGTGCGCTCGGCCGACGCCGACCCGGTGCCCGGCTTTGCCGGGGGGCCCACCCTGTATGTGGCGCTGGCCCGCGGCGAGCCGGACGTCGTGGAGCGGGGCCGGGCCCTGCTCGGGGAGCCCTTCGACTGGATGGGCCGGCTCGTCGGGGGCATCGTGCTCACCGACGCGGCCGCGTTGCGAGGCGACGCGGAGGAGGCGGTGGCGTGGATGCGGGACTCGGTCACGGCCCTGACCGACGAGTCGGGGCGGCCGCCGTACGTGACGGTCCGGCTGGCCGCGCTGGCGCTGGCGGCGGTCTCGGACCGGGCGACCGAAGTGCGCGGCACCGGGGACGAGGGCCGCTGGACGGACCTCGCCGGCGAGCTGGTGGAGTGGGCCCGGGGCTCGGCCGCGCGGCAGGGGCCGGAGGGGCAGGCCTGGCTGGCGCGCGCGGAGGCCGAGTGGACCCGTGCCGTGTCCGGACCGGACGCGGCGGCCTGGGAGAAGACGGTCGCCGCGTTCGCACCCGCCGATGTCTACGAACTGGCTCGGGTCCGGCTCCGGTACGCCGAGGCCCTGTCGGCCGGCGGCCGGCGTGCGGAGGCCGAGGAGCAGGCGCGGGCGGCCCGGGAGACGGCCGTGGCGCTGCGTGCCGCGCCGCTGCTGGAGCGGCTGGACGCGCTCCCCGGCCGGGCCGCGGAGGTCCGCCTCTCCCCGCTGACCGCCCGGGAACAGGAGGTGCTGCGGCTGCTGGCGCTCGGCCGCAGCAACCGGCAGATCGGCGAGGAGCTGTTCATCACCGGCAAGACGGCGAGCGTCCATGTCTCCAACATCCTCGCCAAGCTGGGTGCGGCGAGCCGTACGGAGGCGGTGGCGATCGCCTACCGGGAAAGCCTGATCACCCCCGAGCCGACGGCCCGGGGGTGATCAGACGGGGGGTGGTTCAGCGGTTGCAGTCGAGGCTCGCCAGGTCGACGGAGTCGGCCATGGCCTGCATTCCCTTGTCGTTGGGGTGGATGTGGTCGCCGCTGTCGAGGAACGGCAGCATCCGCGCCTGGTCGTAGGGGCTGCGCAGGATCCGGTCGAAGTCGGCGGTCCCGTCGAACTCCCCGCTGGTGCGGATGTACTGGTTGACCTCCTGCCGTACGGCCTCGCCCGCCGGGTCCCACTCCGACCAGCCCTCGAACGGCCCGACGGTCGAGGCGACCACGCACATGCCGGCCGCGTGCGCCCGCCGGACGATCTCCTGGTATCCGGCGATCAGGTCGGCCGCGGTGACCCCGGTGTGGGCCTTGATGTCGTTGACCCCTTCGAAGAGGAAGACGGTACGGACGCCCGGCTGGCTGAGGACGTCGCGGTCCAGCCGGTGCAGGGCCGCCTGCCCGGCGCCGTCGGCGAGGACCTGGTTGCCGGAGATCCCCTCGTCGGCCACGCCCTTGACGTCGGTGTCCGCCTTCTGGAGACGGCGGGCGAGATAGTCCGGCCAGCGGCGGTTGAGGTCGGTGGTGGACGCCCAGCCGTCGGTGATGGAATCGCCGAGCGCGACGACGGCCCCGGTGGCCGGGTTCGACGGCCGTACGGAGACCGAGTCCAGGTACCACCAGGAGCTGGTGGTCTCCGTCCAGTTGGCGGCGCTCTCCTCGGCGGTGTGGTCGCCCTGGGTGGCGTAGGAGGTCTGCATCGCCATCCAGTGGCCGGTGGCCGGGCCGGCCGCGTCCGGGCTGTGCAGGCTGACGACCAGGTTGCTGCCGGCGGGCAGGCTGCCGGGCAGCGGGTCGCTCCACGCGGTGGCACCCGCGGGCACGGTGACCGTGCGGGCGCCGTCGAAGGTCAGCCGCTTGTTGCTGCCCGGCTTGAGGGCGGCGCCCTGGCTCTGGAGTCCCGCGTAGACGCTGTCCAGGGTCAGGGGCCGGTCACCGAAGGCGTTGGACAGCCGCACCCGCAGATCGCCGCCTGCGGCGCTGGTGTGCACGACCAGCCGGTAGCCGCGGTCGGCGGTGCCCTGGCCCATCCGGTCGGCGCTGGCACCCCAGGTGACGACGTCGTGCCGGGCGGTGGCGGTGTGCACGGGGGGCTCCCAAACAGGTGCGGCCTGGGCGGGCCCGGTCTGGCAGGCGACCGTCGCCAGTAATACGGAGGCGAGGCCGAGGAGCCGCGCGAACCGGCCGGTCACCGCGCGAGGTCCTTCAGCGTGACGGACGCGCCGGGCTTCAGCGTGACCGTCCGTGTCTTCCCGCCGTAGGAGACCGTCGTCGTACGGCCCCCGACGCTGCGGATGCGGGCCTCCGTCGGCTTGCCGTCGCGCCAGCTCAGGTCGACGACGAAGCCGCCGCGCGCACCCGCCCCGGTGACCTTGCCGGAGGCGGCCCAGGCGTCAGGAAGGGCCGGCAGGAGTTCCAGGTGGCCGGGGCGGGAGTACAGCAGCATCTCCAGGATCGCGGCCGGGGTGCCGAAGTTGGCCTCGATCTGGAAGATGCCCCGGCCCTCCTCGACCTGGTAGATGTCGAAGAGGTTGGGTGAGGTGCCGTTGCTGCCGTTGTCGGAGGGGCGGAGGTTCCTGACGACGAGCTGGTAGGCCTTGTCGGCGTCCTTCAGCCGGGACCAGCACAGCGAGCGCCAGGCGTTGGCCCAGCCGAAGCTGTCCATGCCGCGTGCGGTGAGCAGGGCGGTGGCGCCCTCGACGATGTCGGCGGGGGTGGAGCCGTCGGGGCGAATCCGGTCGCCGGGGAAGAGGTTGATCAGCGGCGAGAGGTGGCGGTGGGTGGTCTCGCCGAGGTTGTCCGGGGACATCCACTCCTCCAGCCAGCCGGTCTTGGGGCTCACCACCGGCAGGTAGAGGCGGTCACGGAGCTTGCCGATGGTACCCGCGTATCCAGCATCCCTCTTCAGCTCGGCGGCCGCAGTCCGGAAGTTGCCGAACAGCATCCACACCTGTTCCTGGGCGTAGGTGATGCCCTTGGCGTCCAGCGGCCCCTGCTCCGGGGACCAGTCGCTGTCCGCGATCAGCACCTCCCTGCCGTCGTCCAGGGTGGTGGTGAGCAGCCGCGCCTCCCAGAACTCGCAGGCGCCCTTGAGGAGAGGGTAGATCTTCTCCAGGTGGGCGCGGTCCTGGGTGAACTCGTAGTGCTCCCACAGGCTCTGGCAGAGCCAGGCGTTGCCCGCCGGGTGCCACCACCAGCCGCCTCCGCCGAAGGGGTTGGTGGAGATGGCGACGGTCCAGCCGGCCACCTTGCCGCTGGAGTTGCGGTAGCGGTTGCGGGAGTCCTGGAAGAGCCGCTGGGTGAGGTCCGTCCAGGACGGGAGCTGGTCGACGCAGTAGTCGGTGTAGGCGTCGAAGCACTGGGACAGGCCCAGCCGGTCGGACATCCAGTAGTTCATCTGGATGTTGATGTCGGTGTGGTAGTCGCCCATCCAGTCCGGGTCGTTGCCGTCCAGCCAGAGGCCCTGGAGGCCCATCGGCAGACTGTCACGCGACCCGGCGATCATCAGGTAGCGGCCGAACTGGGCGTAGGCGGCCTCCAGTTCCGGGTCGGGGTCACCGGTGTCGGCGCGGGCCTGGATACGCGCCCAGGTGTCGAGTTCGCGCTGGTCTGCCGTCGAGGTGCCGAGCGACAGGTCGAACTGCCCGAACAGTGCCCGGTGGTCGGCGGCGTGGGTGCGCAGCAGCGAGTCCGCCGAGTGCCGGGCGGCGGTCCTGACCTTGGTGCGGGCCAGCGCCCGCGGGTCGAGGGACGGGTCGCGGTAGCCGGCGGCGGCGTCCGGCGCGTAGTTCGTACCACCGCTGACTACGACCGTCAGCTCCCGGCAGTTGGTGAAGGTGATGTGCGAGCCGCTCACCCGCACGCTGCCACCGCTGCCGTACGCGTTGACGGCGGCCCCGTACTTCAGCCCGTTGGCGAAGGACCCGGCGAACGACTCGGCCGTGCCGCCGGTCTCGCCGTGGGTGCCCTCGAAGGTGAGGGTGCCGGTGTAGCGCCCGCCGCCGTCCTGGCTGAAGTGCGCCACGATCACGTCGTCGGGGCGGCTGGCGAAGATCTGCCGCCGGTAGGTCACCCCGGAGCGGACGTACGACGCCGAGACGACGCCGTTGTCGAGGTCGAGGGTGCGGCGGTAGTCGGAGACGGCGCCCAGGTCGTGGTCGGGTATCTCGACGACGAGCCGGGCCAGCAGGGTGAGCGAACCGAAGTCGGCGCGGCCGTAGGGGAACTGGCCGTCGGAGTCGAGGGTGTCGTTGAGACCGCCGGTCCACAGGGTGGCGTCGGTGATCAGGAGGAGTTCACGACCGGAGTCGTTGCTCGCGAGGGCACCGAGCCGGCCGTTGCCGACGGGCAGACCCTGCGTGATCATCGACCCGTCGTCGGCGGGCGCCTGCCACCAGAGCTGGTGGCGGGCGGAGGCGAGCGGCTCGGAGGACCGCAGCGGGGCGGCGGAAGCGGTGAAGGAGGGAAGCCCGGCGAGGGCTCCGGTGGCCGCGGCGAGGGCGAGGAAGCTTCGTCTGCTGGGCTGGTTGTTCTGCATGACTGGTTCCTTTGAAGTCAGGCGGGGGAACAACGCGCCCCGTCAGGGGCGCGGGGAACTGCGCGACCGGCCCCCACCGGCCCGCAGTTCCCGACGACGCACTTACCGAGGCGACTTACCGGGGCGACTTGGGAACGTCGATCCGGTCGACGTCCGGCGCGTAGCCCGACCCGCTGTCGAAGCTGATCGTGTTCGTACCGGCCTTCAGAGTCACCGGCACACTCACCGTCGAAACGGTCCCCCAGTCCCCGGTGGACGGGAACTTGTGACTCGTACCGCCCCCGGAGTTGGCCGAGATCGTGGCCGGCCGCGAGTCACCGCTGACGTACGCGACCTTCACCAGGTACGTCCCGGCCTTGTCGACCACCACGTTGTTGAAGGTCAACTTGCCGCCCTGGTACAGGTTTCCGACCTTCTTCTGCCCGGAGCACGCATCGCAACCGGCCACCGAGGCGTTGCCGCTGAGTGTGTTGGCGCTCGCCTCGGCCTCGTATCCGGTGGAGGCCAGGGCACTGCCCTTCGGTGTCACGGTGAAGAGACGCGAGCCGTGCGCCGGCAGCGCCTCGGTGATCTTGCTCGTGTACGAGCCGAGGTCCTCGCGGTTCCACAGATCCCGCACCGACGCCTTGCCGCTGAAGCCGAGGGCCGTCCAGTCGGCGGTGACCGCCGCGGGCGAGTCCGCGAGGTTGAACAGGGCGACCGTGTACGTGCCGTCGGCGTTCTTCGCCGCCCAGACCTGCTGCGGGTCGGACGGGGTGATCGGCCGGGCCGGCGGGTTGTCGCTCTGGTCGATCGCGATGACGTCGCGGTTGGTCAGCAGGGAGACGCCGTAGTCGTCGAGCTTGGTGATGTCGTCGCCGGTGAACAGCGGCGACTTGGCGATGGCCCACAGCGTGGCGTAGCTCTGCCGTTCGGCCTTGGTGAGGCCGTCCATCGCGCCGTTGCCGACATCGAGGGAGTCGAGGTCGTTCCAGCCGCCGGGGCCCGCCTTGCCGGTCCAGGCCGGAGTGTCGTCCCAGCGGTCGTCGACCGAGTTCTCCCAGCTGACCAGGGTGTTGCAGTAGCACTCGACGTCGGTGTCGATCCGCCAGCCGTTGGTGTACTTCTGCCAGTCGGCGGCATGCCCGAAGTCCAGGGACCAGGAGGCCTCCAGGTGGATCGGGCGGCCGGTGGCGGTGATCGCCTTGTTCCAGGCGGCCACGTCGGCGACGTTGTTGTACTGGTCGCCGCTCTTGCCGGAGCCCGGACCCACGCCGTCGAGCTTGAGGAAGTCATAGCCCCAGCCGGCGATCAGCTGGGCCTGGGAGTCTATGTACTTCTGCGCGCACGGCTTGTCGAAGTCGATCTTGTACGCGCTGTCCCAGCCGTTGGTGGTGCGCAGGTCGTCGTAGACGATGTCGGCGGTGGTGCAGCCGTCGGCGTTCCAGACCGGCGTCTTGCCGTCGCCGTAGGCACCCTTCTCCAGGCCGGCCGGGAGGTAGATGCCGGCCTTGAGGCCCTTGGCGTGGATGTGGTCGGCGACGGCCTTCATGCCGCTGGGGAAGCGGGCGGAGTCGGCTTTCTGGCGGCCGTACTGGTCGTAGCCGGACTTCCAGTTCCAGTCCATCCACCAGCCGGCGTCGATGTTGACGTATTCGTAGCCGTACTTCTTCAGCTTGCTCGCCATGGCGTCGGTCTGCTTGAGGACGTTCGCCTCGGTGAGATAGCTGTAGTCGCCCTGGTCGTTCAGGCCGGGGTACTTGGACGACTGCATGCTCCAACTCGACCAGCCCATGTAGGGCTTGGCGGCGATCGGGGCGGGCGTCTGGGCCTGGGCGGCCGGCACGGCGGCCGCGAAGGCCGCGGTGAGTGCCAGCACCAGAACGGTTCTGAGCCCGCGTGCGGGCAGGACGGAGTACGAAGGTGACCGCATGGGCCCTCCTGGGGTCGGGGTCTTGGGCGGCTCAGCCCTTGCCCATTGGGGTGGGAGACGAGGTGATGAAGGACTGGATCGCGGCGGCCGCGGCCCCGCGCGCCCACTCCTCGAACGGGAGTGGACGGGTCTGTACGTCGCACTGCGCGGCGGAGCCGAAGGCGGCCGCGGTGAACGAGTCGAGGATCTGCTCGGCGAAGAGGTCGTAGGCGGCGAGTCCCTCGCCGGAGATGATCACGCGCTCGGGGCCGAAGAGGTTGGCCACGGTGGCGATGCCCCGGCCGATGGCCTCGCCGGCGCGGGCGTACACCTCCCGCGCTCCGGGCACGCCTTCGTGGGCCAGGTCCACCGCCTCGGCGGAGTCGGCCACTTGGCGGCCCGTCACCTCACGCATGCGGGTGACGATCGCGGCGTCCCCGGCGATCGCCTCCACGCAGCCGCGGTTGCCGCAGTGGCACAGGGGCCCGGCCGGGTCGATGGCCACGTGGCCGATCTCCCCCGCCACCCCGTGCGCGCCCGCGACCAGCCGGCCGTGGATCACCAGTGCGCAGCCGATGCCGGCGCCGACGGTGACCACGGCGAAGTCGGAGAGCCCGACCCCGGCGCCGAACCACTGTTCGGCGACGGCCAGGGCACGTACGTCGTTGTCGACGACGACCGGCAACCCCGTGGTCATGGCGGCGAGTTCGGCGAGGGCCACGTCCCGCCAGTCGAGGAAGGGCGAGTAGCGCACGACCCCTTCGGCGCGGTCCACGTCGCCGGAGACGGCGATGCCGAGGCCGAGGACGGGGACGCCGACGTCCTCGGCCTCGGTGCGCAGTTCGTGGGTCAGGTCGGCGATGGAGGTCAGGACGGCCCTGGCGGCACGGTCCCTGACCGGCAGCCGGCGGGCCAGGCGGATCCGGCAGCACAGGTCGGTGAGGACCGCGATGACTTCGTCTCCGGTCACCTTGACCCCGATGAACAGCGCGCGCCCGCCGTCGACCCGCACCAGGTTGGCGGGGCGCCCGAGGGCCGGCCGGGCCTCTCCGTCGGCGTCCTCCGCCAGATATCCGGCCGCCAGCAGCGGCCGGACGGCCTTGGTCACGGCCGCCGCCGACAGGCCGGCCCGGCGGGCCGCCTCCAGCCGGGTGAGCGGGCCGTGGGACAGGACCGTGGTGAAGATCTGCGAGGCGGCCGGCGTGTGGGCCGGGAACGTCTCGGCACGGGAGGTGGAGCGCATGGCCGGGAACTTAGGTGGCTTATTTTCCGCTGTCAATAAAAGAAACAGGAATCACCTGAAGGTTGACTGTGAGGCTGCAGTGGCCTTCAAATAGCGGGTGGTGTGGGGGCGTTGACGCGTGTTCCACCGGTGACTTCGATCCGGTTCCACCAGTGGGGGTGATCCGGGTGCCCGGCCCCCCGACAGGGCACCCGGATCAGCGGTGTGGCGTGCCCGTCAGTGGCGGGCGGCCGGCTTGTCGGCCTCGGTGACGTTCACCGCGGCCCAGGCCTGGTCGACCGTGCGGTACTCGACGCCGCTCGCGCCGTAGAGGTCCTCGGCCGCCTTCAGCGTCGCGACCCGCGCGTCGTGGAAGTCGGTCGAGGAGACCATGTACCGGGTCAGGGCGCGGTAGAAGATCGCCGTCGCCTTGGCGCGGCCGATCCCGGTGACCGTGGACCCGTCGTAGGTCGGCGAGTCGTAGGTGGTGGCGCCGATCTTCTTGCGGCCGCTGCCCTCGGCGAGCAGGTAGTACGCGTGCGAGGAGACACCGGAGCCGGCGTGCACCTCGGCGTCCGCCACCTCGGGCGACCAGTAGTCGACCGTGCCTTCGAGGCGGTCGAGTGAGGGGTGGTCGAGGCGGCGCAGGAACTTCTGCTGCAGGCCGAGCTTCTCGCCGAGCAGGTAGTTCGGCGGGTTCTTCGGGTTGTTGGCGGAGAACTCGACGTTCGAGCCGAAGACATCGGCCAGCGACTCGTTCAGCGCGCCGGGTTCCCCGAACTGGTTGCCGTCGTTGTCGATGGACGTCGGTTCGAGCTTGGCGGTCGCGTCCACCACGCCGTGGGTCAGCTCGTGGCCGGTGACGTCGAGGACGACCAGGGGCTTCTTGATCTCCTGCCCGTCGCCGTCGCCGTACAGCATGCAGCCGCAGTCCGAGTCCCAGAAGGCGTTGCCGACCTTCTTGCCCCAGTGGACCATGGCGCGGGCGGGCTTGGAGTTGTTCGCTATGCCCTTGCGGCCGAAGGTCTTCTTGTAGAAGTCCAGGGTCTTGGTGATGCCGTACTGGGCGTCGGCCGCGGCGCTGCCCCGGCTGCTGGTGGCGCCGTTGCCCCAGCTGTCGGTGGTGCTGGTGAACTTGGTGCCCTGGGCGAAGCTCTCGGTCTCCTTGCCCTTGGCGTCCCGGGTCTCGGTGCCGTAGCGGGTGGGGTCCTTGAGCAGGAAGCTCTTGCGGGCGGTCTGGGTGGTGGTGAGCGGGACCTTGCCGACGAAGAGCGACCTGCCGGAGCCGTGCGCGGTCGCCGGGTAGCGGGCGGCGGCGGAGACGGACGTGCCGGCGAAGGCGCCGGTGTGAGAGGCGATGCCGGTGGCCGGGTCGAGGGTCTCGCCGCGCTTGCGGAGGGTGTCCAGCACCTTGGGCGAGAGGAACTCGTCGTTGTCCGGCGTGTTGCTGCGCACCGTGCCGGTGAGGGCGTCGACGACGACCGTACGGGAGCCGTCCGGGCCGTCGACCGGCACCTGGTAGGCGAGGGCGGAGGCATCGCCGCGGGCGTCCACCACGAGTGCGGCGGTGCCGGCGTCGCCGTCGGCGGCCGAGGCGGCCTTCTCCTCGGCCTGGCGGGCCGTCAGCTTCGCCTCGGTGGTGGCGGGCCGGACCGTGTGGTCGGCCGCTCGGGTGACGCCGGTGTAGGCCAACCGACGGGAAAGATGGACGACGAGATCGCCGCCGAGCACCGGCATGCCCCGGTGGGTGCGGACGAAGCGGACATGACGCGCCCCCTCGGGGTCGATCATCACGTCCTGTGCCTGGAGTTCGTCCCCCGCGCCGACTCCGGTGGCCGAGGCATGGGCGAAGGCCGCGGTCCGTGCCGCGGTCACCACCTGCGCGGCCGTCGTGGCGGCGGCGGTGGCCTGCTGTTCCGCCCCCGTGGCGGGACCCGCGAAGGCCGTACCGGCCAGGCCTGTGGCGGCCGTCGTCACGGCGACGGCGACGGCCACGCTGCGTATGTGCGCGCTACGCACTGATCAGGGTTCCTTACGTTCGAAGACGGCCGGCATCCCTCACCGATCGCCTTGCGGCACAGCGCCGTTGAGGCGCCAAGGGGCTGGTCGGGCCCCCGGCCGCAACCCTTTCGGACTAGTCATGTCCATGTAAAGCACAATTCGTCGCTTTTCTTGCGTTTCGTGGCAATACTTTGCGATTCCGCACCGCGTGGTGATCACAGAGTGACCAACTGTGCGTCGACTGTGGAGATGTGACGGGATGCGAGAGGGTTCCCTGAATCGAATGTGACCCATCTCGCATCGAAAACAGACAGAGAGGAGCGAGGTTCGGATGGTTTCGGCAAAGGTGAGCAGAAGCGCGGTGCTCGGAGCGGTGGCGTTGTCGCTGCTCGCGGTACCGGCCCAGGCGGCGCCCATGAAGGCGGGAGCGGAGCCCCGGCCGGCCGCCGCCCTGCCGGCGCCGGACACCGCGGGCATGGCCGCGGTGCTGAACTCGGTGGTGGCGAAGGGCGCGCCCGGCGCGATGGCCCGGATCGACGACGGTACGACGGTCCACAAGACCACGCGGGGCGTCGCCGACCGGACCACCGGGCGCGTCATCACCACCGGCGACCGGTTCCGCGTGGGCAGTGTCACCAAGACGTTCTCGGCGGTCGTCCTGCTGCAACTGGTGGACGAGGGCAAGCTCGCCCTGGACGCACCGGTCAACCGCTATCTTCCGGGGCTGCTGCCAGACGACCGCATCACCGTGCGGCACGTGCTCAGCCACCGCAGTGGTCTGTACGACTACACCAACGACATGTTCGCCAGCAGCGTGTCGGGCTTCGAGGCGGTGCGGAACAAGGTCTTCACCTACCGCCAGCTGGTGAACCTCTCCCTGAAGAAGCCGCGCACGAACGCTCCGGGGGCCGCCTACTCCTACTCCAACACCAACTTCGTGGTCGCCGGGATGCTGATCGAGAAGCTCACCGGGCACAGCGTGCGGACCGAATACGAGAACCGCCTCTTCAAGCCGCTGAAGCTGCGTGACACCTTCTACGTCCACCCCGACACGAAGATCCCCGGGCAGCACGCCAACGGCTACCTCACCGCGGACGAGGCGGGCGCCAAGCCGGTCGACGCGACGGACCAGACGGTGTCCTGGGCACAGAGTGCGGGTGCCATCGTCTCCACCGCCCAGGACCTCGACACCTTCTACTCGGCGCTGGTCCGGGGCAAGCTGACGTCCGCCGCACGCCTCGCGGAGATGGAGCGCTTCACCCGGGTCAACGCCACGACCTCCTACGGCCTGGGGCTGCGCCGCCGCGATCTGTCGTGCGGGATCTCGGTGTACGGCCACACGGGCGCCGTGCAGGGCTACTACACGTACGCGTTCACCACGAAGGACGGCAAGCGCAGCCTCACCGTGCTGGCCAACGCCTCCAACAACTCGGCCGTGCTCAACACGCTGGCGGGCGCACTGGAGCCGGCGTTCTGCGGCAAGCGCGCGGCGACGCGCGCCGGGACACCGCTCGAACGAGAGGACATCGCACCGGCCGCGCCCCGGGAGCAGTAACGGCGGCGCCTCGCGCACCTTGGGAGCAGTAGCTGCGGGACGTTGCTCAGCGCGGGAGGGGTGACTCCTGCCTCCGCCGTGGGAGCGGTGGCGCGTGCCTCCGCCGTGGGAGCGGTGGCGCGTGCCTCCGCCGTGGGAGCAGGGGCACCTGCCTCCGCTGCGGGAGCACCAGCCGCGGGTGCGGCCGGCGTACCGCCTCGCCCCGTCGAGGGAACCTCGCGCCCGGGCCGGACGTTCTACCGGCGACTTCCCCACCGGGCGCGATGTTCGGCCCCTGACCTCCCAGAGGCGGTGCGATGAGCGAGCTGGTCCCCGGGGGCAATCTTCCCCTTCCGGACGGCGCGCTGACGCTGCGGGTGCCCGGCCCCTTCGACGTCTCCGCGCTGATCACCGACGGGAGCGGCAAGGTCGGCGGCGACAGCGACTTCGTCTTCTACAACCAGCCGGACGCGCCCGGCGTCCGGCTGCGCGGTGACACACTGACCGTCGAGCCGGCCCGGCTGCGGACCGGCGCCCAGCGCGTCACCCTCACGGTCACCGCCACCAAGCCGGGCACCCCGCTCGGCCGGCTGCCCGCCTCCGCACTGCATGTCACCGACCGCCTCGGCCGGCCGGTGGCCCGGTTCGCACCGCCGCGCCCGCAGACGGAGACCCTCCTGCTGCTCGCCGAGATATACCGCCGGGGCACCGGCTGGAAGCTGCGCGCCGTCGGACAGGGATACGCCGACGGACTGGCGGGGCTGGCCCGGGACTTCGGGGTCGACGTCGTCGAGGACCGGCAGCCGGCTCCGGCGTCGCGGCCCACGATCCCCACCCAGCGCACGGCGGCCGCACCGCCCCGGCCTTCGGTGGCCGCGCTCCCGGACCCGGACGGCCTGCTGGGCCTGGTCAACTCCGCCCGGGCTCAGGCCGGCCGGCCACCCGTGGCCCCGGACGCCCGGCTCACCTCCGCCGCCCTCGCCCACGCCACCGCGATGGCCGACGCCGGCCGGCTGGCCACCGAGAGCCTCGACGGCGTCTCGCTCCACCAGCGGATCGACCGCACCGGATTCGCGTATGTCACGGTCGGCGAGCATCTCGTGTCGGGCCCGCGCACCCCGGCCGAGTTCGTCGACTACTGCCTGCGCACCGAGGGCGCCCGGCGCACCCTGCTCGACCCGGCCTTCACCCACGCCGGCCTGGCCCACGTGGACGGCCCGCGGGACGGGGACACCTACTGGACCGCGCTGTGGGCCAGGCCCCTCACCCCGGCCGAACTGACCCGCACCCGCGCCGAGGTCGTCGACCTCACCAACCGGGAGCGCGCCCGGGCCGGGCTGCGGCCGCTCGCGGTGGATCCGCACCTGGCCACGGCCGCGCAGGCGTACAGCACGGACATGGCGACCCGGGACTTCTACTCGCACACCTCACCCGAGGGGACCCAGCCCTGGGACCGGGCCGCCGCCGCGGGCTCCCGGCGACGCACCATCGGCGAGAACATCGCCTGCGGCCAGCGCTCGGCCGCCGAGGTGGTGGACGGCTGGATGAACAGCCCCGGCCACCGGGCGAACATCCTCAAACCGGACTTCACCCACATCGGCATCGGCTTCGCGGGCGGCGGCCGGGCGGGCACGTACTGGACCCAGCTGTTCGGTGCCTGAACCGATACGGTCCGCGATCTTGGCGGAACGGGTCCGTCCGGGACACCATGCCCGGCATGAAGGGTGATCTCTTTTCCAGTCAGCACATGGTGGAGCCGGCCGTCGGGCCGGGCATGACGATCGAGAACGCGAAGTGCGTCAGGTACGCCGTGAACGGCGAGATGTACGCCCGCCAGGGCGCGATGATCGCACACCGCGGTAGTCTGAGGTTCGAGCGCAAGGGCCAGGGCGTGGGCGGGATGCTCAAACGAGCGGTCACCGGCGAGGGGTTGCCCCTGATGTCCGTTCAGGGCCAGGGCGAGGCCTGGTTCGCGCACGAGGCACAGAACTGTTTCATCGTCGAGGTCGAGCCGGGCGACCAGTTCACGGTCAACGGCCGCAACGTCCTTTGTTTCGACGCCTCGCTGTCGTACGAGATCAAGACCGTGAAGGGGTCCGGCATCGCCGGCGGCGGTCTGTTCAACAGCGTGTTCACCGGGCAGGGCAGGCTGGGGCTGATCTGCGACGGCAACCCGCTGGTCATCCCGGTCTCGCCGCAGGCGCCGGTGTACGTCGACACGGACGCGGTGGTGGGCTGGACCACGCAGTTGCAGACCTCGCTGCACCGCTCGCAGTCCATCGGCTCGATGCTGCGGGGCGGTTCGGGGGAAGCGGTCCAGCTGATGCTCCAGGGTGACGGGTTCGTCGTGGTACGGCCGAGCGAGGTGACCCCGCAGAAGGCTCAGCAGCACTGACGCAGGGCGACTACACGGCCGTGGGGCGGCTGCACGAGCAACTGCTCGCCGAGGCCCGTCGGCACACCGCCCGGGCCGCGGCGCTGCTCGCCGGGCTGCCGCTCACGTCGGCGGAGCTGCGCGGCCCGCTGGACCTCCTGGTGCGCCGGGACCTCTGAGACGGTTCGGCCGGCCCCGTCCGCCCCGCATACCGGGCGCCTCGGAGCAGGCCGGCCAGCGGACCGCAGCCGGTCTTTTACCGTCGGTTACCCGCAGGTCGGGGCCCGGTCATTCGCCGTTTTCCTCAAGTCCCTGATGGGGGACGCTGTTTGAATAAAAGGCAAGAAGGGGCTTGGAGTTGCAGATTCTTTGAACAAACCGGGGCGCGTCCCGCGTACCTCTGGTTAAGAAGAGGCAGGGGTTTCAGCGAGGGATGACGATGGTCAAGGCGCATGTCTCCGCACAACAGTTGGTCGCTGGAAGGTACCGGCTCATTGAGGTCGCCGACCGCGAGCCGAACCGCATCAGCTGGTACGCGGAGGACGTGCAGGCCGAACGTCCCCGGCTGGTGACCCAGATCGTGCTTCCCGACGCCCTCACCGACGACGTGGTACGCCGGACCACCTCCCGGATCCTGCGCACCTCCGAGGTCATGGGCGCGCTGCGGCCCGGCCGGGTCGCCATGGTGATCGACGCCTTCGAGGAGGCGGGCACGCTGTGGACGGTCACGGAGCTGATCGACGGCACGCCGCTCAGCGAACTCCTGGTCCAGCGGACCATGTTCGACTTCGTGCAGGCCGCCCGGATCGGCCTCGAGGTGCTCGACGTGCTGGACGGCGCGCATGGCGAGGGCTACACGCACGGCGAGCTCAGCCCCGGCCAGATCTTCGTCCGCGACAAGGGCCCGGTCGTGATCACCGGGTTCGGCCTGGCGGGCGCGACCCTGGCCCCCCGGGTCACCGCACCGTCGTACGCCTCGCCGGAGCAGGCCAGGGACGAGCGCATCGGGCCGGCCGCCGACCTGTGGGCGCTCGGCGCGATCCTCTACACGATGGTCGAGGGCCGGCCGCCGTTCCGGGACCGCGGCCGCGCCGACGCCACGCTGAAGGGCGTGGACCGGCTGCCGCTGCGCACCCCGCTGCGGGCCGGTCCGCTGACCCAGGTCGTGCAGGGGCTGCTTCGCAAGAACTCCCGGGAACGGCTGAGCAGGCCGGTGGTCCGGCAGGCGCTGACACGTGTCCTGGACGAGGACCCCGACGCGATCGGGCAGCCCGCCCCGGTACCCCGGCTGCGCGGCGCCTACGTGGCGGCTCGGGCCTCGGGGTGGAGCAGGACCACCATGATCGGGGGGACCGCGCTGGCCGTGGTGACCGTCTCGGTCGCGGTGCTCGCCGCCACCCAGGGGCTCCCGGGCGTCGGCTCCCTGGCCGGTTCGGCGCCGAGCGCCTCCGCGACGGCCGCCGAGCCGGGCAACCGCACGGACGGCAACGGGCCGACCCCCTCCTCCCCTTCTTCCACTTCTTCTTCCGCCCCTTCTTCTCCCTCTCCCACCCCCTCTCCCTCGAAGACATCGCCGACATCGCCGTCGCCCTCCCCGTCGGCCACGGCCGGTGCCCTCCCGGCCGGGTTCCACCGCTACACCGCCCCGGAGGGCTTCTCCGTGGCACTCCCGAAGGGCTGGAAGCGCCTCGACACCTCGCGGGTCGACGACGTCGCCTACCGGATCACCTTCGGCCCGGGCGGCGGCGACCTGCGCACTCTCGCCGTCACCTACAGCACCCAGGCCGGCCCGGACCCGGTCGCCGTCTGGCGGGACGACGTGGAACCCCAGCTGGAACAGCTGGACGGTTACCGGCGGATCGGCCAGATCAAGGCGACCACCTACCAGGGGTACAAGGCGGCGGACATGGAGTGGCTGTCCGGCACCGGTGCCGACCAGGTGCGCACCTTCGGCCGCGGCTTCCTGCTGGGCGGCGGCCGCAGCTTCTCGCTGCGCGTCACCGCCCCGGCCGCCACCTGGGACGATGCCGCGAACACGCTGGCGCTGAAGACGTTCCTGGCCACGTTCCGGGGGTCGGCGAGCTGATCCGTGCTCCGGACAGGCGGCCCCGCGTGACCTCGTGGACCGCCCGGTGCGCCCGGCCGGTCTTCGACCGTGCGGCAAACCCTGGCCAATGGGTCGATATAGGCTGCCGTCGGTACGTACGCAGTTCGGCAGCCTTCAGGAGCGTCCTCCGTGACCCTAGCGATCGACCCGTCCGAGACGTCCAGCGCGTCCCCGGCTCCCCTGTCCGACCTCGTGGCGCGGGACGCCCGGGAGTTCGGCGCCTATGTGCGCACCGGAGGCTGGACGTTCGGGCTGATGGTGGCCCGCAGTGTGCGGCCCGGAGGGCAGGGCGCGGACGAGACGCCGAAGGTGTCGGCGAGGGAGTTCGCCGAGTTGGCCGGCTGCTCCCCGGAGCGGGTGATGCGCTACTACAAGGCGTGGGACCGGGCCGCCGACGACGGTGTCGTCCCGCACTTCGAGGCGCTCGCCCCGGGCCAGGAGGTCGAACTCCCGGACTCCGACCTCTGGCTGGACTACTACGTCTCCCGCAACAGCGCCACCTCCGAGCGCGGCACCGCCATCTCCGAGGCCGCCGAGGCCGAGGGCATCCGGCCCACCAAGGCCCTCGAAGTGGCCGAGAACCCCACCGCGCTGCGGGCCGCGATCCTCGCCGACCCCTCCACCGCCCGCGCGGCCCGCTCGGCGCTCCTCGACCGCATCAAGGAAGACCCGGACCTGCAGACGGTGCTGGCCCGCGACGTGGTCCGCACCGCCGACCTGAAGAAGGCCGTCGCCACCGAGAGCCGCTCGGCCGACCGCATCGGATACGTCCGCCAGATCGCCGAGTCCGGCCAGATCAAGACACCTGCCGGGCAGACCGTCGACGCGCCCGTCGAACTGCGGCAGGAGGCCGAGCGCCATCTGTCGCTCCTCGACGAGCTGGACGAGGACGAGGACACCGGCGAGTGGGCGACCGAGGCCTACGACACCATGAAGAACCTGGTCGTCGAGACGGTCGAGGCGGACCCCGAACTCCGCGTCCAGGAGAAGCGCACCAGGTTCTACAGCAGCCTCCAGAAGGCGACCAAGGCGTTCGAGGAGCTGACCTTCGACGACGCCCAGGACTTCTACGAGGACGACATGGTCCAGCGCCTGGAGGAACTGCAGCAGGCCATCGGCACCTGCCTGGCCGCACTGCGGGGGACGACGGGCGGATCCGGCGGTCCGGCGGTGGGTTCCGCAGTGGATTCCGCTCACGGTTGAGCATTTTTCGTGTGAGAGGGGTACTAGAGGTCACCAAGCCGATCGTTCTCGGAGGGCTCTCGCGTGAACCCCATCGTGCACAGGACCCTGGTGGTACAGCTCCGCGCGGACGGGACCGCCCGCTGCCCGGTCCTCGCCCACTTGTCGTACGACGCCGAAGACCCGTTCGCCGTCACCGTGGTGTTCACCCTGGACGGCCGGGTGCTCGCCAGATGGCGGCTGGACAGGGAGATGCTCAACGAGGGGCTGAGGGAGCCGGTCGGGGTCGGGGACGTACGGCTGCGTCCGGTGCGGCAGGGGCGCTGGAGGGAAGTGCGCATGGATTTCCTCGGCGATCCCCTGCCCGGCGGCGAACGGCATCACGCGGTGGTGTTCGCCTGGGCTCCCGCGCTGGCCTCGTTCCTGAGCGACACCTACATGGCCGTCCCGCCCGGACGGGAAGAGGTCCCGGTGGATGACCTGCTGGCGGAGATCCTCGCCACCGGCTGAGTGACCGCACCGCCCGGCTGAGTAGCCGTACTCATGTCCGGGCCCGGCCGCCGCGGCCACGATGGGGCTCCCACGACGAGGAGTCCGCCATGACCGCAGTGCATCCCGCCCCGCGCCCCGTTCCGCACCGTGTGCCGCGTCGGGTTCCGCCCGTCCTGCTCGCCGGGGTGGTGGTGGCCGGCATGGCCGCGTCGGCATGGGGCGCCCGGGACCGTACGACCTGGTTCCTGGAGACGGTGTGGGTGCTGGTCGGCCTGCCGCTGGTGGTGCTCACCTGGCGGCGGTTCCCGCTGACGGGGCTGCTGGCCGGGCTCCTCACCGTGCACGCGCTGGTGCTCGCCGTCGGGGGCCACTACACCTACGCCGAGGTGCCGGTGGGCGACTGGGTGCGCGACAGCTTCGGCCTGGACCGCAATCCGTACGACCGCTTCGGCCACCTCATGCAGGGTTTCGTACCGGCGATCCTGGTCCGTGAGCTGCTCAGCCGTACCTCGCCGCTGCGCGGCAGCCGCTGGCTGGCCCCGCTGACGGTGTGCGCCTGCCTCGCCTTCAGCGCCTCTTTCGAGCTGCTGGAGTGGTTGGCCGCCGAGATCGGCGGGCACGGCGCGGACGCCTTCCTCGCCACCCAGGGCGATGTCTGGGACACCCAGTGGGACATGTTCTGTGCGCTGATCGGGGCGACGGTGTCGGTGCTGCTGCTCAGCCGGGTGCACGACCGGCAGCTGCGGGCACTGGAGGCGGCTCAGCGGTTGGTGTGACGGCGCCTCGACCACAGTGGCAGGCCGTACCAGCACACCAGGTACCAGACGACGACGGCCGCGACCACCCAGGTCACCTTGCTGCCGCCGGTGGCCACCCGGAGGATCAGCACCAGCGCGGAGGCCATGGTGGCCAGCAGCAGGAACAGTCCGATCTGGGTCAGCCCGGAGGCCAGCCGCACCGCCTGCGGCTTCACCTTGCGGCCGGCGACCAGCCGGTGCAGGGAGACCGGGCCGATGAGGGCGCCCGTGGCCGCGGCGCCCAGGACGACGGTCACGATGTAGATCGTCTGATCCACGTCGGGCAGTTCGTCGTACTTCTGTTGGAAGACCACGGTGAGCAGGAAGCCGAAGAGGATCTGCACACCGGTCTGGGCGACGCGCACCTCCTGGATGAGTTCGCCCCACATCCGGTCGGCGCGCTCCTCCTCCGTCTCGTCGCGCCCCTGCCGCCGCTCCTGGTCGGTCATGGAGTGCGTGTAACCGCCCGTCCCGTCGTTCAAACGGCCCGGGCCGGGAGCGGCACCGTGGTGGCGGTCCCGGCCCGGTGGGTGCTACCAGCGGTTCTCGACCTGGTCCTTGATCCGGCGGTCGTAGAGGTCACGGATGGCGGTAACCGTCTCCGCGGGCAGTTCCGGGAGCTTGGCGGCGGCCGCGTTGGCGCGGGCCTGCTCGGCGTTGCGGGCGCCCGGGATCACCGTGGTGACGCCCGGCTGGTCGATGATCCAGCGCAGGGCGAGCTGGGCCGGGGTGTAGCCCTCGGGGGCGAGCGCGGCGAACTCGGCGGCGGCCTCGACGCCCGTCGTGTAGTCGACGCCGGAGAAGGTCTCGCCCTGGTCGAAGGCCTCGCCGTGCCGGTTGTAGGTGCGGTGGTCGTCGGCAGCGAAGACGGTGTCCTTGGTGTACTTGCCGGACAGCAGACCGGAGGCGAGCGGCACCCGGGCGATGATGCCGACGCCGGCCTCCCGGGCGGCCGGGAGGACCTCGCGCAGCGGCTTCATGCGGAACGGGTTGAGGATGATCTGCACGCTGGCCACGCCCGGGCGGGCGATCGCGGTGAGGGCTTCCGCGCAGGTCTCGACGCTGACGCCGTAGGCCGCGATGCGCTCCTCCTCGACCAGGGTGTCGAGGGCGTCGAACACCTCGCCGGAGGAGTAGACCGGGGTCGGGGGGCAGTGCAGCTGCACCAGGTCCAGGCGGTCCACGCCGAGGTTGCGGCGGGACCGGTCGTTCCACGCGCGGAAGTTGTCCAGGACGTAGTTCTCCGGGATCTGGTCGACCCGGCGGCCCATCTTGGTGGCCACCAGCACATGCAGGTCGGGCCTGCCGCTCAGGAAGGCGGCGATGGTCTCTTCGCTGCGCCCGTCGCCGTACACGTCGGCGGTGTCGAAGAAGGTCACCCCCGACTCGGCCGCGGCCTCCAGAACAGCCAGGGCCTCCTTGTCGTCCACGTCGCCCCAGTCGGCACCGAGCTGCCATGTGCCCAGGCCGACGACCGATGCCCGCTGCTGCGATCTGCCGATTACGCGTTCGTCCATGGCGCCAGTCTGTCATCCGCCACCGACAACGGTGTCAGGGACTTATTCGCCCCCGCCCACCTGTGAATCCTTCACTCACACGGGTGATTGTGTTCGACAGAAATCGGGAGGGCGTCAACCCGGCCCTAGCGTGTCGGCGTGACTGATCGTTCAGCGAACAACTTCCCTGCCCCGGACGGCTGGAGCCGTCGGGGCTTCCTGCGGTCCGCCGCCGCGCTGGCCGCCGTACCGGTGCTGCTCGCGGCGGATCCGGCCGTGGCCGCGGCCGAGCTGCCCGGCTTCCCGGCGGATGTCGCGCTGTACCGCTCGGCGTACCGCAACTGGGTCGGCGAGATCACCGCGGACGGACTGTGGGCCTGCGCCCCGGCCGACGCCGACCAGGTGCGCACGGTCGTCGACTGGGCCTGGCGCAACGGCCGGCGGGTACGCGCGCGTGGCTCCTCGCACGGCTGGTCGCCGCTGACCGTCACGGAGGGGACGGCCGCCGACGACAACGTGCTGCTCGTCGACACCCGGACGCACCTGACGGGGCTGTCCCTAGACTCCGGGTCTCAGGTGCGGGCCGGGACCGGCGTCACCATGGAGGCGCTGCTCACCTTCCTGGAGGGCCACGGTCTCGGGCTCACGGCCACGCCCGCGCCGGGAGATCTGACGCTCGGCGGGGCGCTGGCGATCGACGCGCACGGTACCGCCGTTCCGGCCGACGGCGAGCAGCCGCTGCCCGGGCACACCTACGGTTCGCTGAGCAATCTGGTGCTGTCGCTGACGGCGGTGGTGTGGGACGGGGACGCGGAAGCGTATGTCCTGCGGACGTTCCGGCGCACCGATGCGGACTGCGCGGCCCTGCTCACGCATCTGGGCCGGGCGTTCGTGACCGAGGTCGTGCTGCGGGTGGGTAGCAACAGCAATCTGCGGTGCCTGAGCCGGACCGACATCCCGGCCGACGAACTGTTCGCCGCGGCCGGTTCCGGCGGGCGGACCCTCGACAGTTTCCTGACGCGGTCCGGGCGGGTGGAGGCGATCTGGTTCGCGTTCACCGAGTACCCGTGGCTCAAGGAGTGGAGCGTCGCCCCGGCCAGACCGCTCACCTCGCGGCATGTCACCTCGCCGTACAACTACCCCTTCTCCGACGCCGTGCCGACGGTGGTCGCCGACCTCGTGGGGCGGATGGTGTCCGACGCGGCGTGGTATCTGGCGCCGGTGCTGGGCAACGCGCAGCTGGATGTGGCGGCGCTCGGGCTGGTGGCGACGCTGTCCTCGGACATCTGGGGGGCGTCGAAGAACACGCTGCTTTATCTGAGGCCGACGACGCTGCGGATCAACGCGAACGGGTACGCGGTGCTGACTCGGCGGGCCCAAGTGCAGCGCGTCGTGCACGAGTTCACGTCGTTCTACCGGGAACGGCTCGCCGCGTACGCCGCGTTGGGGCGGTTCCCCGTCAACGGGTCGGTGGAGATCCGGGTGACGGGGCTGGACGAGCCGGGGGATGTGGAACTGGACGGCGCCCAGGTGCCGTCGCTTTCCGCCCTGCGGCCGAGGGACGGAGCGGACACGGCGGTGTGGCTGGATGTGCTGACGCTGCCGGGGACGCCTCATGCGGAGGCGTTCTTGCGGGAGTTGGAGGGGTTTCTGTTCGAGCGGTACGACGGGACTCGGGTGGAGTGGTCCAAGGGGTGGGCGTACACCGAGTCCGATGTGTGGAGTGACGAGGAGGTGCTCGGTAGGAGGATTCCGGGGTCGTTCGGGGGTGCGGTGTGGGATGCGGCGGTGGAGACGTTGGATCGCCTTGACCCACACCGGGTGTTCAGCAATGGATTTTTGGATGGGGTCGTGGTGCGCCGTTGAAGGCTGCGGGCCCGGTGGGGGCTGGTCGCGCCCACTCGGCGGTAGCCGCATGTCGAACACAGCCCCGCGCCCCTGGGGGGCGCCCCCGAACCGGTCCCTACAAGATTCCGTTTTCTTCTAGAAGTAGTGGCCCTCCCCCAAGTCCGCGAGCAGCCCCGCCTGTTCCGGCTTCCAGCCCACGAGCTCCCGGGTCCTCTCGCTCGATGTCGGATTGTCGATCGCGGCCACCATGCCAAGCCAGCCGAAGTGGGCCTCCGCCTCCGTCGGCGGGATGCTCTTCAGGGGGACGTCGAGGCCCTTGGCGATCGCCGCGGCGATGTCCTTGAAGGGGACTCCCTGGTCGGCCGCTCCATGCAGGGCCGTGCCCGCCGGGGCCGACTCCAGGGCCAGGCGGTAGAGACGGGCCGCGTCCAGGCGGTGTACGGCCGGCCAGCGGTTGGTGCCCTCGCCGACGTAGGCGGCGAGGCCCGTCCGGCGGGCGACGTCGATCAGCTGCGGTACGAAGCCCCGGTCGCCGCGGCCGTGCACCGTGGGGGCCAGTCGGACCACCGAGCTGCGTACGCCGCGCTCGGCCAGGGCCAGTGCGGCCACGTCGCAGGCGCCGCGGTGGATGCTCGGGGCCGGGGTGTCCTGCTCCGTCGCCACTCCGTCGACGGCGGCGAGCATCAGGGTGCCCGAGGTGACGACGAAGGGCCGGTCCGAGCCCTCCAGAGCGGCGCCGATCGCCTCGATCACGCGCAGGTCGGTCGCCACGGCTCGGGTCACGTCCGGGAAGTCCTCGTGATGGAAGGCCAGATGCAGCACGCCGTCGGTCCCGGCCGCCGCGCGTGCCAGGTCCTCGGGGTCGTCGAGGCTGCCACGGTGCACGTCCGCACCCGCCGACTTCAGGGCCTCGGCGGACTTGTCCGAGCGGGCGAGGGCGAGGACCTGGTGCCCGGCGCCGAGGAGCTCGGGGACGGCCGCGGAGCCGATGAAGCCGCTGCCGCCGGTGACGAATACCCGCATGGTGGGTGCTCCTTCGAGGGAGAGGGGGTGGTGCTTCCATCGTTCGGCCGGCGGGCGGCGGGCGTCCAAAGCCTGTTTCGCAATGCGCCATGCCTTTCAGGCATCGACGCAGGTAGCCGGCACTATCCTGAGGGCATGGCTGATCCGGCTTCCGCCCCTGACCTAGATCTGCGGCTCGTCCGGTACTTCACCGTCGTGGCCGAGCAGCGGCACTTCGGGCGGGCCGCCGGCGCGCTGCACATCACCCAGCCCGCGCTGAGCCGGCAGATCCAGCGGCTGGAGCAGGTACTGGGTGCGCGGCTCTTCGACCGCACCCCGCAGGGCGCCCGGCTCACCGAGGCCGGCGAGGTGTTCCTGCCGCGGGCCGGGGCGTTGCTGCGGGCCGCGAGCGAGGCCGCGGCCGTCACCCGGGCCGCCGCCGAGCCCAGCCGGATCACCGTCGGGTACATCAACGGGATCTACGTCACCCCGGCCGTGCGCGATCTGCGCCGCCGCTTCCCGGACGCCGACGTGCGGACCCTGCACCTCGACTGGAACGAGTCGCGCGAGGCCCTGCTGGCGGGGCGCGTGGACACGGCCGTGACCCGGCTGCCGCTGCGCACCGACGGGTTGTGGGTGACGGTGCTCTACAACGAGCCGCGGGTCCTGGTGGTGCCGCTGGACCACCGGCTGGCCGGGAAGGAGTCGGTCACGCTCGACGACATCGCCGACGAGCCGCTGCCCCGGGGGAAGGACCCGCTCTGGAACGCGTTCTGGCGCGTCGACCCCCGGCCGGACGGCAGCCCGGCGCCCGACGGTCCGCTGATCGGCGCGGTGGAGGACAAGTTCGAGCACGTCGCCGCCGGGCAGGCCGTGGCGATCGCGCCCCGGGTGCCCGGTGCGACCCTCCGCCCCGACCTGACCACGGTCCCGCTGCACGGTGTCGAGCCGAGCCACGTGGTCCTGGCGACCCGCGCCGGGGACAACCACCGGCTGCTGGCCGCCTTCCGCAAGTCGGCCGGGGCGCTCCTGACGGCTCCGGAGCCCGACTAGGGCGTCAACTGGGCCTGGACGACGGGGCCGTAGCGGTCGGCGAGGTCCTCGATCGCGGAGTCGCGCAGCCGTGGGCCGCGGGCGATGCCGTACATCACGCCCAGGCCGATGAGCTGGGCGACGGCCAGTTCGGCGCGCAGTCCGGCGTCGGTGCCGGTGAGCCGGGCGGCAACGCGGTCGACCACCTGGGCACGGAAGTTGGCGCGCAGCACGTCTCCGTGGTCGCCGTGCAGGGGGGCGAAGACGATCCGCAGCAGTGGGTCGGCGCCCCGGTCGCGCTGGCCCTCCAGGACGTGCCGGACCATGTGCCGGCCCAGGTCGTCCAGGGGTGCGTCGAGCAGGGCGGCCGCGTCCGTGTCGAAGGACATCACGCGGGCGAACAGGCCGTCCTTGTTGCCGAAGTACTTGAGGATCAGCGGCGCGCTGACCCCGGCCCGCTCGGCGACGTCCTTGAGGGTGATGTCGGCGTGCGCGTGCCGGGCGAGGAGGTGGCGGGCGGCCTTGAGGATGGCGGCCTTGGTGGCCTCCGCGTCCCGGCGGGCGGGCGCGGGGGTGGTGCCGGTGCCGGTGTCGGTGTCGCGTCGGGTGCTCACGGCACTCATGCTCCCTCCAGCGCGTCGTCCCGGGCGCCCTGGACGCGGGCCTTGGCGCGCGGGGCGTCGTCCGTGGCCTTGTCGCCGGGTATGGACAGCGCGGCGGCGCCGGCGGCGACCGCGATGACGCCGGCCATCGCGAACGCCAGCAGATAGCCGTGCAGCGTGGGCATCGGGGCGCCGCCGACGAGGCTGGTGTGATGGGTGAGGACGGCGGCCACTGCGGCGCTGGAGGTGGCCTGGCCGATGGTGCGCATGAGGACGTTGACGCCGTTGGCGGAGGCGGTCTGGCTCGCCGGGACGGCCCGCAGGATCAGCGTGGGCAGCGCCGAGTAGGCGAGGGTGGTGCCGGTGGCGACGACGGTGGCGCCCAGGATGATCATCCAGAGGTCGCGGCTGTCGGCGATGCGCACCACGTATCCGCAGGCGATGACCGCGGCGCCGAGGGCGAGGGTGATGCGCGGGCCGCGGGAGGCCGAGATCCGGGCGGAGAGCGGCGAGAACAGCAGCATGGTGATGCCACCGGGGAGCAGGCAGAGGCCGGTGGCCACGATGGACAGGCCCAGGCCGTATCCGGTGGCCTTCGGCGCCTGCACCAGCTGGGCGGTGACCAGGGAGTTGGCATAGAAGGCGAACCCGGTGAGCAAGGCGGCGACATGGGACAGGCCGACCCGGGGCCGGGACACCAGATGCAGGTCGACCAGCGGCTCCTCGGTCCGCAGCTGCTGCCACCACCACAGGGCCAGGACGAGGACGGTGGCGGCGAACAGCCCGAGGACGCGCGGGCTGCCCCAGCCCCACTGGCCGCCCTGGGAGACGCCGAGCAGCAGACAGGTCAGCCCGACGGCCAGCCCGAGCGCGCCGAGCACGTCGAACCGGCCCGGCTCGCGCACCGGAGACTCCCGGACCGCCCACCACACGGCCGCCACGCCCAGCGCCCCGAGCAGGCTGGTCAGCCAGAACATGGTGTGCCAGTCGTAGTACTGCACCACCAGCGCGGCCAGCGGCAGGCCCAGCGCGGCGCCGATACCGACGGTGGAGCTCATCAGCGCCACCGCCGATCCCCGACGCTCGGGCGGCAGTTCGTCACGCAGGATGCTGATCGACAGCGGTACGACGGAGGCGGCGGCACCCTGCAGGGCGCGGGCGACGATGAGCACGGTGATGTCGGACGACAGGGCGCACATCACGGAGCCCACGGTCATCAGGGCGAGCGCCCCGGTGAGCACCCGGCGCTTGCCGTACATGTCACCGGCCCGGCCCAGCACCGGGGTGAGGACGGCCCCGGCGAGCAGGGTCGCGGTGACCATCCACGAGACGGTGCCGGCCGAGGAGTGGGTGAGCTTGGGCAGGTCCGGGAGCAGGGGGACGACCACCGTCTGCATGACGGCCATCAGGATCCCGCCGAAGGCCAGTACCGGGATGGTCAGCCGCTCCCGCAGTCGGGGTGGTGCGGCGGGCGAGCCCGAGGGGCCGGCTGTCGGGGCGGGGTGATCCATCGGCGCTCCTGCGGACGGCACAGATATGAAGGTGAATACACATTCACCCTATCGAGTGAATGACCTTTCACCAACTCGTGCCGCCGTCAGCGAGCGCCTATGACCGGGAGTGCAGGGCGCGCACCGCCCGCGGCCCGAGCCACCGCTTGAGCCGGCGCAGCGCCTCCAGTCGCCCGGCCGCCTTGTCGATGCCGTAGTAGAGCTGCGGAGGAACGTACGGCAGCAGCGGCGAGTGGCGCTGGCCGAGCAGGGCGAACATCCGGTGCGGGGGGAGGTCGATGTAGCGGGGCAGGTTCTCGTACCACTGGGCGCTGAGGCGGGCGGCGCTCTGGGCGGAGACCAGTTCGGCCTTGCGCTGCCGCTCGTAGGCGGCGAGGGCCTGGGGTCCGGTGCCGTGCCCGCGCAGGGCGTCGGCGAGGCACATCGCGTCCTCCAGAGCGAGGGTGGTGCCGGCGCCGATGGAGTAGTGGGTGGTGTGGGCGGCGTCGCCGAGCAGGACGAGGTTGCCGTGGTGCCAGGTGCGGTTGCCGAGGGTGCGGAAGGTGGGCCAGGCCGCCGCCGAGGAGCCGGTGACCAGCGGCCGGCCGTCGAGGATGCCGGCGAACAGCTTCTCCAGCAGGGCCAGTTGGTCGGCCTCGTGCAGCGTGTCGAGGCCGAGGCCGGTGAGGGTCTCGGGAGCGCACTCGATGACGCAGGTGCTGTGGCCGTCGTCGTAGGGGTAGCCGTAGCACCAGACCCAGCCGTGCTCGGTCTCGGCGAAGGCGAAGGTGAAGGAGTCGAAGGCCTTGGGGGTGCCGAGCCAGACGTAGTGGTTGCGGCCCTCGGTGGCCTCGACGCCGAAGTCGTCGGCATGCCGGGTGCGCAGGGCGCTGTGGATGCCGTCGGCGGCGACGACCAGGTCGGCCTCGGGGAGGTCGTCGGGCGTGATCTCGCTCTCGAACTCCAGCCGTACGTCCAGGGACCGGGCGCGTGCGGCGAGGATCTCCAGGAGGCGGTGGCGGCCGATGCCGTGGCCCGGGTCGCCGGGCTGCCGGGTGACCTGGTCGCGGACATGGGCGACGCCCTGGTGCCAGCGCACCGAGCTCTCCTCGACGGCGCGTGCCGACTCGGGGTCGTACGCGTGCAGGCGGTCCATCAGGGCACGCCAGTAGGTGACGCCCCAGCCGTAGGTCGAGCCCTCGGGGTTGCGTTCATGGACGGTGATGTCGTGGGACGGGTTCTGCCGCTTGAGCAGGATCGCTAGATACAGGCCGGCGGGCCCGCCTCCGACGCAGACGACCTTCACACGCACCCCTGGATTTCACCGAACGTGGTCAACTGGAACCGCAGGGTAGCAGCGGAGGCGAGCTCGGCCGGGGTTTTCGAATCGCGCCAGATTGACGGCGTGAGCCACGACACCCGGACGGCGGACCCGCGCCAAAGATCGACGAAAACACCCCCGCCCGGGCAAGGAATTCCCCGTTCCGGTACCGGCGGACCCTTCAGCACGACAAGATCATCTTCGTTCAATCTTGTATGACATGTAGTCAATTGTCCTGATCGCAGCCAACCCGATCCGGGCGATTTCTCCCGCGCGGAAACCGGCGGATAGGCATACGGAGTCATCACCCGCACCCAGCACAGGAGCATCCGTATGCCCGAACTCACCCGCCGTCGCGCGCTCACCGCGGCGGCCGCCCTCGCGGCCGCGGCCGGTGCCCAGACCCTGCTCACCCCCGGCACTCCGGCCTCCGCCCACCCGCAGGAGGGATCCCTCGAACCCTTCGACGAGGTCTACAAGGGCCGCCGGATACAGGGCCACCCGTCCGGCATGGACGGCATGGGCGGCATGACGGGCATGACGGGCATGAAGGGCGTGGACGGCACGGGCGGTCACCACCACGGACACGGCACCGGGTACGCGGTCTTCGTGGACGGGGTGGAGCTGCACGTCATGCGGAACGCGGACGGCAGCTGGATCAGCGTGGTCAGCCACTACGACCCGGTGCGCACCCCGCGGGCCGCCGCCCGCGCGGCGGTCGACGAGCTGCAGGGCGCCGCGCTGCTGCCGTTCCCCGCCAACTGACCGCCCCCCACCAGGACTTCCGGAGCCTCGAAGCACATGACCATACGCAAGAACCAGGCCAGTCTGTCCGCCGACGAGAAGCGGCGGTTCGTCGCCGCCGTCATCGAGCTGAAGCGCAGCGGGCGTTACGACGACTTCGTGCGCACGCACAACGCCTTCATCATGTCCGACACCGACGACTCGGAACGCACCGGCCATCGTTCGCCGTCGTTCCTGCCCTGGCACCGCAGATTCCTGCTCGACTTCGAGCAGGCGCTCCAGTCGGTGGACTCCTCGGTGGCACTCCCCTACTGGGACTGGAGCGCCGACCGCACCGTCCGTGCCGCGCTGTGGGCGCCGGACTTCCTCGGCGGTACCGGGCGCAGCTCCGACGGGCGGGTGACGGACGGTCCGTTCGCCGCGGCGGCCGGGAACTGGCCGCTCAACGTCCGCGTGGACGGCCGCACCTACCTGCGCAGGTCGCTCGGGACCGGCGTGCGCGAACTGCCGACCCGGGCCGAGGTCGACTCGGTACTGGCCATGGCGACGTACGACATGGCGCCCTGGAACAGTGCCTCGGACGGCTTCCGGAACCATCTGGAGGGCTGGCGCGGGGTCAATCTGCACAACCGCGTCCATGTCTGGGTCGGCGGCCAGATGGCCACCGGGGTCTCCCCCAACGACCCGGTGTTCTGGCTGCACCACGCCTTCATCGACAAGCTGTGGGCCGAGTGGCAGCGCCGGCACCCGCAGGCGGCCTATGTACCGGGCGGCGGGACGCCGGACGTCGTCGACCTGGACGAGACGATGAAGCCGTGGAACGACGTGCGGCCGGCGGACCTGCTCGACCACACGCGGTTCTACACGTTCGACGTCTGATGGCAGCTGAGGCGGTTGAAGACGGCTGACGTCGCCGCCGTCGGCTGACGTCGGCTGATCAGGCCTCCGCCGTACGGCACTCCGGGTGGCCCCAGCCCTGCCCGTTCTTCGCGATCGCCTCGCCCGCCGCGTAGGAGCGGCCGCACAGGCAGCGGCCGGGGAACTTGGCCTTGATGGTGCGCGACGAGGCACCGCCGGCGGCGGTCTTGCGGGGTGCCGCCTTGCGGCGCGGCGCCCCGCCGGAGGCGGCGGACGTGGGTGACGGCGGCGGTACCGGGGATCCGAGGGCGCTGCCCGCGGCCTCCTGGACCGTCGCCGCTTGGCTGGCCGCGCGGTCGGCGAAGTCGTTCAGCGGGTCGCCGTCGACCTGGTGGGCGGGGACGTACCGGAAGTCGACCGTGCGACCGTCGAGGAGTGCGTCGATGCGGACGACCAGGTCCTGGTTGGCGACCGGCTTGCCCGCCGAGGTCTTCCAGCCGTTGCGCTTCCAGCCGGGCAGCCAGGTGGTGACCGCCTTCATCGCGTACTGCGAGTCCATCCGCACCTCGAGTGGCACGTCCGGGTCGACGGCCGTCAACAGCCGCTCCAGTGCGGTCAGTTCGGCCACGTTGTTGGTGGCCTTGCCGAGCGGGCCGGCCTCCCAGCGGGCCGGCGTCGCCGCGTCGTCGGACATCACCCAGGCCCAGCCGGCCGGTCCCGGGTTCCCCTTAGAGGCCCCGTCGCACGCGGCCACCACTCGTTCACGCATGGGCCCGATCATGCCACGGCCGGGTGGGGGGCCCGGCCCTGGCCCGGTGTCCGTCCTGGTCAGACGTCCTTGACCGGGGGCTGCTCGCCCTCGGTGGTGGTGATGTCGATCACCGAGAAGTTGGCGCCCTGCGGGTCGGTGAGCGCCGCGAACCTGCCGAAGGGGCTGCTCATCGGACCGAAGCGCAGCACCGCGCCCTGCTTGGTGGCCTTGGCGACGGCCTCGTCGCAGTCGTCGACGGTGAAGTAGACGTTGATGTACGAGGGCACCTCGGGCGGGAACTCGTCGGTCATCCCCATCCGGCCGAGAACCGTGTTCCCGTCCACGTCGAACATCCGGAAGTCGACGTTGTCGTCCTCGACCTGCCTGGCCGTGTAGGAGAAGAGGGCGGTGAAGAAGGGGTCGGCCTTCTCGGGTTCGCGGGTGAAGACCTCCGCCCAGCAGTAGGCGCCGGGCACGGCCGTGGCCTCGAAGCCCTCGTGGACGCCGCCCTGCCAGATGCCGAACACCGCCCCGCTGGGCTCCCGGGCCAGGCACATCGTGCCGAAGTCGCCGACCTGCATCGGCTCCATCAGCACCTCGCCGCCGTTCTCCCGGATCCGCTCGGCGGTGGCCGCCGCGTCCGGCGAGGCGAAGTACAGACACCACTGCGACTGCCCCTCCTGACCGGGCATGGGCGGTACGACGGCGGCGACGGCCTTGCCGTTCGCGTAGGCCTGGGTGTAATTGCCGTACTCCGACGTCGACTCGCCGAACGTCCAGCCGAGGACCTCGCCGTAGAAGTTCTTGGCCCCCTCCAGGTCGCTGAACATCGCGTCGGCCCAACAGGGGGTTCCTTCAGGTTGTACCGCCATGGCCGCGGCCCTTCCGATCGAGCGGATTCTCCCGCTTCCTCACGCTAGTCATCCGGTTGTCCGCCCGCGCGCCGAACGCCGGACTCCGTCGGACACTGGGGAGGGTGAGCCGGCGGCCTTCGGCGGATGGGGCACGACATGACGGACACGATGCGGGCGTGGTCGGTGGCACGGCCCGGACCGGTCGAGGAGGACCCGCTCCGCCTGGTCGAACGTCCGGTGCCGGCACCCGGAGCCGACGAGCTGCTGGTCCGGGTGCGCGCCTGCGGGGTGTGCCGGACCGATCTGCATGTCACGGAGGGCGATCTGCCGGTGCGCCGGCCCGGGGTGACGCCGGGGCACGAGGTGGTGGGCGTGGTCGCGGGCCTGGGCGCCGGGGTGGCGGACTTCGCGGTGGGCGACCGGGTGGGGGTGGCCTGGCTGCGGCGCACGGACGGGACGTGCGCCTACTGCCGACGGGGCGCCGAGAACCTGTGCCCGCACTCGGAGTACACCGGCTGGGACGCGGACGGCGGCTACGCGGAGTACACCACCGTGCCGGCGGACTTCGCCTACCGGCTGCCCGGCGCCCTCGACGACGTGGCGCTCGCGCCGCTGCTGTGCGCCGGGATCATCGGCTACCGCGCGCTGCGCCGGGCATCGCTCCCGCCGGGCGGCCGGCTCGGCCTGTACGGCTTCGGGGGCAGCGCCCACCTGTGCGCGCAGGTGGCCCTCGCGGAGGGCGCGACCGTGCATGTGCTGACCCGGGGTGCCGAGGCCCGGCGGCTGGCCCTGGAGCTGGGCGCGGCCTCGGCCCGGGACGCCTCCGAGGCGCCGCCCGAGCCACTGGACAGCGCCGTCCTGTTCGCCCCGGTCGGCGATCTGGTACCGGTCGCGCTGCGCGCCCTGGACCGGGGCGGGGTGCTGGCGGTCGCGGGCATCCACCTCAGCGACGTACCGACGCTCAACTACGAGCGGGAGCTGTTCTACGAGCGGGAGCTGCGCAGCGTCACCTCCAACACCCGTGACGACGGGCGGGAGTTCCTGGCCCTGGCCGAGCGCCACCATGTCCACGCGACCACCCACACCTACGCGCTGTCCGAGGCCCCCCAGGCCCTGCGGGACCTGAAGGCCGGGCGCTTCGACGGGGCCGCGGTGCTGGTCAACGACCTTTCCTGAGCCCAACCCGGGCTGGACCCGGGCATCGGAGCGGATCACCGGCGCACGATCAGCGAACGCAACCTTTTCCACCCCGAACACCAGGTTTGCGCAACTAAGGCGCGCAACCGCCCCTTTCGCGCCGTACCCGTAGATCACCAAGGCTGTTTGGCTGGTCCTCGCGCATCGCCACCTCGCACACCACCGACCCTCCGGGTCACCCCTGTTCGCTTCTCTGCTGGAGGGAATGTGTCCACACCGGACAGCGTCATCGGTTCCGCCGTCGACGAGCCCGAGCCGGATCCGACCACCGACGGGCAGCTCACCAGTCTGAGCACCCGGGCGGCGCGTCAGCTCGCCACGACCACCAAGTCCGAACCGCAGATGCAGGCCATCACCTCGCGCTGGCTGCTGAAGACACTGCCCTGGGTGGACGTCAAGGGCGGCGCCTACCGGGTGAACCGGCGCCTCCAACTGCGCACCGGACGCGGCCGGGTCAGCTTCGAGCAGAACGGCGGTGACGACATCCGGGTCATCCCGGGGACCCTCACCGAACTGCCCGTCCTGCGGGGTTACGACGACCTGGACGCGCTGACCCAGATCGCCGAGCGGTTCCAGGCCCGCGAAGTGCGCGCCGGGCAGGTGCTGTTCGAGGCCGGGCAGCCGGTGACCGAGACCTACCTGGTCGTACACGGCCGGTTCATCCGGTTCGCGGCCGGCAAGTACGGCGAGGAGGAGGTCGTCGGGGTCGTCACCGACGGCGACCAGATGGGCGACGAGGCGGTCGGCCAGACCGACCCGCTGTGGCTCACCTCGGTCCGGGCGGAGACGGCCGGCGTGGTGCTGGCGCTGCCCTGGACGGTCGTCGAGGAGGTCATGGACCGGGTGCCGTCGCTGGGCGCACATCTCCAGGCGTATGTCGACCGGCAGCGGCTGCCGATGAACCGCAAGGGCGAGGCCGAGGTGCCGGTACAGGCCGGCCACCGGGGTGAGCCGACCCTGCCGGGCGGCTTCGTGGACTACGAACTCGCGCCGCGCGAGTACGAGTTGTCGCTCACCCAGACCGTGCTGCGGGTGCACTCCCGGGTCGCCGACCTCTACAACAACCCGATGGACCAGACCCAGCAGCAGCTGCGCCTCACGGTCGAGGAGATCCGTGAGCGCCAGGAGTGGGAGCTGGTCAACAACCGTGAGTTCGGCCTGCTGCACAACATCGACTACGGGCAGCGGATCAGCTCCTTCACCGGCCCGCCGACCCCGGACGACATGGACGAGCTGATCTCCATGCGCCGCAAGACCAAGGTGATCCTGGCGCACCCCAAGGCGATCGCGGCGTTCTTCCGGCAGTGCAACCGGCGCGGACTGGTGCCCCCCAGCGCGAACATCGACGGGCACGAGATCCCGGCCTGGCGCGGGGTCCCGATCTATCCGTGCAGCAAGATCCCGATCACCGACGACCACACCAGCAGCATCATCGCGCTGCGCACCGGCGAGGCCGACCAGGGGGTCATCGGCCTCTACCAGACCGGGATCCCGGAGGAGTTCCAGCCCGGCCTGAACGTCCGCTTCATGGGCGTCAACGAGCAGGCCATCGTCAACTACCTGGTCACCGCCTACTACTCGCTGGCCATCCTGGTCCCCGACGCGGCCGGGATCCTGGAGAACGTCCAGCTCGGCCGCACCGCCGACTGACGGCCTGGAGCACAGTCATCATGACCACACCCACCACCTCCTACGTCCTGCCCGGGCCGCCGAACATCGCGCGGAGTCTGCGCCCGGCCAGGCGCACCGGGGCGGTCCCCGGACTGCACTACCGGCCGGCCGTGCCCGCCGACCCCGCCAAGACCGCCGAGCTCGACCGCCGCCTGGAGGCCTGGGCCCGGGAGCTCGACCTGTTCCCCGAGGCATGGAAGGGGGACTTCTCGGGCTTCCAGTTCGGCCGGGCCGTCGTACTCCAGCATCCGGGCGGTCTCGACCTGGACCGGCTCACCGCCGCCGGCAAGCTGCTGCTCGCCGAGAACATCGTGGACTCCTGCTACTGCGAGGAGGACGAGGGGCGCGGCGGATCCCGGCGCGGGCTCGGCGGCCCGCTGATCATCGCCCAGTCGGCGCTCGACCCCTACCACGGCATCCCGGAGCTGGAGGAGGAGTGGCGTGAGGGCATCCGGGCCGACGGTCCGCTGCGCTCGTACCACTTCGCCCTCGCGGACTTCGCCGGGTTCGCCACCCCGAGCCAGACCGACCGGTTCGTGCACGACATCGCCCGGCTGCATCTCGGGTACCTGGGCGAGGCCGCGTGGATGGAGACCAGGTACGTGCCGCGGGTGTGGGAGTACCTGGTGATGCGGCAGTTCAACAACTTCCGGCCGTGTCTGTCGATCGTCGACGCGGTGGACGGCTACGAACTGCCCGAGCCGCTGTACGCCCGCCCGGAGGTCCAGCGGATCACGGCGCTGGCCTGCAACGCGACCACGATCGTCAACGACCTGTACTCGTTCACCAAGGAGCTGGCGAGCGACCCGGACCACCTCAACCTGCCCCAGGTGGTGGCGGCCAACGACCGGTGCGGCCTGAAGGCGGCGTATCTGAAGTCCGTCGACATCCACAACCGGATCATGACGGCCTTCGAGGAGGAGTCGGCCGCCCTGGCCGCCACCTCGCCGCTGGTCGCGCGCTACGCGGAGGGCCTGGCCGCCTGGGTCTCGGGCAACCACGAGTGGCACTCCACCAACACCAACCGCTACCACCTGCCCGACTACTGGTAGCACCCAGCCCATCCGAACCACCGTCAGAAACACTTCGAGGAGCAACTGTTGACCACCGCCCCTGTCGCTCGGAAGACCACCACGTCAGCCCCGGTGCCGACCCAGTCCAGGTACCAGAACAGCGTCGCGGAGTACTGGAACGCCGAGGAGAACCCGGTCAACCTCGAACTCGGAAAGATCGACGACCTTTACCACCACCACTACGGCATCGGCGAGGCAGACTGGTCGGTCCTCGACGAGACAGACCCCGAGCTGCGCAAAGAGCGCGTCACCGGCGAGCTGCACCGCCTGGAACACGCCCAGGCCGAGCTGCTCGCCGGGCATCTCGGCGCGCTCACACCGAACGACCGGGTCTTCGACGCCGGCTGCGGCCGGGGCGGTGGCAGCGTCGTGGCGAACCTGCGCTACGGCTGCCACGCCGACGGGGTCACCATCTCCGCCAAGCAGGCCGACTTCGCCAACGGCATGGCCCGCAAGCGGGAGGTCGGTGACAAGGTCCGCTACCACCACCGGAACATGCTGGACACCGGCTTCGAGACCGGCGCGTACGCGGCCTCCTGGAACAACGAGTCCACGATGTACGTCGAGCTGGAGCTGCTCTTCGCCGAGCACGCCCGGCTGCTGCGCCGCGGCGGACGCTACGTCACGATCACCGGCTGCTACAACAACGCCTACGGACAGGCCTCGCGCGAGGTGTCCCTGATCAACGCCCACTACATCTGCGACATCCACCCGAGGTCGGAGTACTTCCGGGCGATGGCGAACAACCGGCTGGTCCCGGTCCATGTGGAGGATCTCACCGAGGCGGCCATCCCGTACTGGGAGCTGCGCAAGCAGGCCGACCACCTGGTGACGGGGATCGAGGACGCCTTCCTCACCGCGTACAAGAACGGCAGTTTCCAGTACCTGCTGATCGTGGCCGACCGGATCTGACCCGGCGAGGCGCAGGCGCGGGGCGGTGTCCGGGGACACCCCCCCGCGTCGCCGTGCGGGTCACGCGCCCGCGTACGCCTTCTTCAGCACGGCGATGTCGAGCTTGCCCATCGTGTACATCGCCCGGGTGGTGCGGGCCGCCTTCTCCGGGTCGGCGTCGCCGATCATCTCGATCAGCCCCTCCGGGATGACCTGCCAGGACACGCCGTACCTGTCCTTGAGCCAGCCGCACGGACCGGGCTCGCCGCCGTTCTCGGTGAGCTTGGCCCAGTAGTAGTCGACCTCCTCCTGGCCGTCGCAGTAGATCTGGAAGGAGATCGCCTCGGTGAACTTGAACTGCGGGCCGCCGTTGATGGCGACGAACTTCTGACCGTTGGCCGTGAAGTCGACGGCCAGCACGGAGCCCGCCTCCCCCGGTCCGGCCTCGTTGTAGCGGCCGACCTTCCCGATGCTGGAGTTCTTGAAGATGGACACGTAGTGGTGGGCGGCCTCCTCGGCCTGGCCGTCGAACCAGAGACACGTGGTGAATCCGTCGGTGGTCATGGACATCTCCTGGGAGCGGGGAACGCGGTCATGTGTACCGACCCCTGCTCGTCGAGAAACTCATCGGTCATCGCGCCCCGTCAGGGGCGTGGGGCTGTGCCGCATATGCGGCTCCGCCGCGTGGGTGCGACCGGCCCCCACCAAGCCGCGGACGACGGGCAACCGCGCCTAGCATCACCGACATGACCTCTTCGTCGCCGGACATCGCTCCCTTCCGTATCTCCGTCCCCCAGACCGACCTCGAAGACCTCCACACCCGTCTGGACCGCACTCGCTGGCCGGCCGAGCTCCCCGGCGCCGGCTGGGAGTACGGCGTACCGACGCCGTACCTGCGGGAACTCGCGGACTACTGGCGGCACGAGTACGACTGGCGGGCCGCCGAGGCGGAGCTCAACGCGTGGCCGCAGTTCACCACCACGATCGACGGCACGAACGTGCACTTCGCCCACATCCGCTCCCCCGAGCCGGATGCCACCCCGCTGGTCGTCACCCACGGCTGGCCGGGCTCGATCGTGGAGTTCCTGGATGTGGTCGGCCCGCTCACGGATCCGGCGGCGCACGGCGGGGACCCGGCCGACGCCTTCCATGTGGTGGTGCCGAGCGTCCCGGGTTTCGGTTTCTCCGGTCCGACCGCGGAGCCCGGCTGGGAGGCGGGGCGGGTCGCGGACGCGTGGGCCGAGCTGATGGCGCGGCTGGGCTACCAGCGGTTCGGTGCGCAGGGCGGTGACTGGGGCGCGGCGATCTCCCGTGAGCTGGGGCGCGCCCATCCCGAACAGGTGATCGGCGTGCACCTGAATCTGCTGCCGGGCGCCCAGCAGGCCACCGAGCCCACCGCCGAGGAGCTGGCCGCGCTCGACCCCGAGGAACAGGCGAACACCCTTGACTCGTGGCGCCGCTGGGCCGCCTGGTCCCGGGAGAGCACGGGGTACGCGATCCTGCAGAGCACCCGCCCGCACACCCCCGGATACGCGCTCACGGACTCACCGGTCGGGCAACTCGCCTGGATCGTCGAGAAGTTCCGGGAGTGGACGGACTCCGAAGAACTGCCGGAGGAGGCGGTGGACCGGGACCGGCTGCTGACCAACGTGATGCTGTACTGGCTGACCGGTACGGCCGCCTCGTCCGCCCGCATCTACTACGAGCGGGCGCACGCCGTCGGCCCCCGCGCCACCGCGCCCTCCCAGCGGTCGACTGCACCGACCGCCCTCGCCCTGTTCCCGGCCGAACCCCAGCGTCCGCTGCGGCACAAGGCGGACCGCACGGAGAACATCGTGCGCTGGACGGAGTTCGACCGGGGCGGACACTTCGCGGCGATGGAGGAGCCGGACCTGCTGGTGGGCGACGTCCGGGCGTTCTTCCGGCAGCTGCGGGAACAGGGCGAGCGCTGAGCGGCTGTCAGGCGACCAGGCACAGCCCGTTGTAGGGCCGGGGCACGGGCCTGCCGACAGCGGTCTTGCGGGCGAACTCGGACTGGACCAGGGACAGCAGGCCGCCGAGGTCGAGGCCGAGGGCCTGGGCGGCGGCCGCGAGGACCTCGGAGGAGGCCTCCTTGCGGCCGCGCTCGATCTCCGAGAGATACGGCATGGAGATCCGGGCCGCCTCGGCGACGTCCTTGAGGGTGCGTTCCTGGTCCAGCCGCTCCCGCCGCAGGACGTCTCCGACCAGGTCGCGCCAGAGGGGTTCCCTGGGCTTCGGGGCCGGCTTCTGCGGGCGCAGGGGGATGACACGGGCGTCGTTCGGCGGTTGGCTGCTCACCCCCACAGCCTAAAAGCAGTGGCACCCCGTGGCAGGGGATCGGCATTCTCCCTGCATGGAAGCGCTGGAGTTCATGGGAACGGGGCCGGAACTGCGGGACACCTTCGACCAGGACGCGGAGCGGTACCAGCGCGCACGGCCCGGCTATCCCCCTGCCCTGATCGAGGAGCTGAGCCGGGTCACGGGCGCCGGCCCGGGTGTCCGCATGCTGGAGATCGCTCCGGGCACCGGCCAGCTCACCGTCGACCTCGCCCGGTCCGGCTGTGCGATCACGGCCGTGGAGCTGGGCCCGTCCCTGGCCGCCGTGGCCCGCCGGCAACTGGCCGCGTTCCCCGCGGTGGACGTCGTGACCGCGGACTTCGAGCGGTGGGAACTGCCGCCGGAACCGTTCGACGCGGTGGTGTGCGCGACCGCGTTCCACTGGATCGACCCGGCGGTGCGGGTACCCAGGGCGGCCCGAGCGCTGCGCCCCGGCGGACTGCTCGCCGTCGTCGTCACCCACCATGTGGCGGGCGGCACGGAGGACTTCTTCGCCGACGTCCAGGACTGCTACGAGCGTTGGGACCCGGCCACACCGCCGGGACTGCGGCTGACCCACGAGTCGGAGATCGCCACCGACACGGCCGAGTTCACCGGCTCCCCCTACTTCACGGACGTCACCATGCACGGCCACGCCCAGGAGATCACCTACACGACCGACGCCTACCTGGACGTACTCCTCACCTACTCCAACCACCGCGCCCTGCCCGAGGCTGCCCGAAAGGGGTTGCTGGCCGGTATCCGGGAACTCATCGACTCGCGGTACGGCGGTACGGTCACCAAGCGGTACTGGCACGAGCTGATCACGGCCGTACGCGTCGGAGTGTGATCAGCTCTCCGCCGACCGTCACCGGCTGTTTTCCGCCACCCCGTGAACGGTGCGCATGCGGCGCGTCACCCCGGGTACCCGTCCGTCAAGCACGCATGGGATGTCCGATACCGGGTACCCGGGCCAGGGTGAGGAACTGGGCAGGGCCGGCACGACACAGGCCGAAGCGGCCGAGCTGAACCGTGACGTTCGTGGGGAGAGGTAATGACTACCGCCGGGATCCGGTCGGAAGCAGTGAACACCGCGCAGTCCGCCGAGGAGTGCATGACGGAGGGGGAACTGCCCGGAATCGAGGACCCGAAGACGGTCGCCCCACGTGACGCACGGGCGCTGTCCCGCCAGTTCTTCCAACGGCTCGGTGAGCTGGAGGAGGGCACACCGGAGTTCCAGTACGCCCGCAACACGCTCATCGAGATGAACATGTCGCTGGTGCGGTTCGCGGCCGGACGGTTCCGCAACCGCGGCGACGACATGGAGGACATCGTCCAGACCGGGATGATCGGCCTGATCAAGGCCATCGACCGGTTCGAGCTGTCGCGCGAGGTCGAGTTCACCTCCTTCGCGCTGCCGTACATCGTGGGCGAGATCAAGCGGTTCTTCCGGGACACCACCTGGGCCGTGCATGTCCCGCGCCGGCTCCAGGAGCTGCGGGTCGAGCTGGCCAAGGCGCGCGAGGAACTCTCCAGCCGCCTCGACCGGGACCCGACGGTCGCCGAGCTCGCCACGCTGATGAACCTGTCCGAGGACGAGGTGGTCGAGGGCCAGCTGGCCTCCAACGGCTACAACTCCTCCTCCCTGGACGCCGCGCTCACCGGGGACGGCCCCGAGGACGGCGAGTCCGTGCTCGCGGACTTCATCGGCGTCGAGGAGGACGGGCTCCGGCTCGTCGAGGACTTCCAGTCGCTGGCTCCGCTCATGGCCGAGCTGAGCGAACGGGACCGGGAGATCATCCATCTGCGGTTCGTGGAGGAGGCCACGCAGGCGGAGATCGGCGAGCGGCTCGGCTGCTCCCAGATGCATGTCTCCCGCCTCATCAAGCGGATCATCGCGCGCCTGCGTCAGGGGATGCTGGGCGAGCTCGGCTGCGCCTGACGGCGGGACTCACGGGCGCTGCCCCCACACCGGCGCGTGGGGGCGGCGCCCGTGGTGATCCCGTGTCCGGGTGACCCGATGTCCGGCATCCGTGTGCGGTGCGCGTCCAGTGCCAGAGGTTCGGTACGCGTTCAGTGCGCGAGGGGTACCAGCGCGCGGACCCGCTTGCCGACCGGCACCCGCTCGGCGGTGACCTCGGCGGCCAGGGCGTGCACGATCTCCAGGCCGTGCCGGCCGACCCGCTCGGGATCCCGGGGAAAGCGCCGGGGCAGGGCGGCACTGCTGTCGTACACGGAGACCAGGACCGCGCTGTCCGTACCCTCCAGTTCGAGGATGTACGGGCCGTTGCTGTGCCGGTCCGCGTTGGTGATCAGCTCGCTCACCACCAGGAGCAGCTCACCGTCGGCCCGAGGGTCGATCGTGGCGCACCACTCGGTCCTCAGCTGCTCCAGGAAACGTGCCGCGAAGTCCCGCGCCTCGGCGATGCAGCCCGGTTCACCGGTGTAGTGCGCTGTCCGCCGCAGCGGCTCCACGGGTACGTCGAAGCCAGTCGGTATCACTGCCCCGCCCAGGTGTTCGATCATGCGTGTCTCTCCAGGAAGCCGGTCACGGCCCGGTCGCTGTTGCAACCATGCTCGTACCCCGAGTGTCGTCCGGCAGTCCCCAGGGTGTTCGCCGACCGCGCAGAAAAGGCGTCGCGCTGGTCACAGCGCCGGGGAACCGGGGCTTTCGGGCTCCTGGGGCGCGGGGGGAGCCGAGCTGGGCGGGACCTGCGGGGACACCGGGGCCGCGGAGGACACCGCGGACTCGGGGCCGGGCGACGCCGGGGAGGGCGGGGCCGCTGACCTGGGCGATTCCGGCGCCGGCGCTTCGGACTTCGGGGCTTCGGTCCTGGGCGATTCAGTCTTCGGCGCCTCGGACTTGGGCGCCTCGGACCGGGGGGACTCCGTCTTGGGCGACTCCGTCCGGGGAGATTCGGTCTTCGGGGATTCGGTCTTCGGGGATTCAGACTTCGGGGATTCAGACTTCGGGGATTCAGACTTCGGGGATTCAGATGTCGGCGGTTCGGTCTTCGGGGATGCGGACGTCGGCGACGCGGACTTCGGAGGTTCCGACGAGGGCGGCTTCGACGACGACGACTCGGACGAGGGCGGCTTCGAGGACGGCGACTCGGACGAGGACGGCGAGTTCGACGACGGGGACTTCGAGGCGGTGCCGGGGCTGGACGGCCCCGACGGGCCGGTGGAGGTCGGCGGGCACGGCGTGGCGCCGGGGCTCCCGGTCCTGCCGGAGGTGGGCGGGCAGCCGTGGTGGACCGGCGGGTTCATGGGGTTCGGATCGGCCGGGGGCTTCGCCGGGCGGTCCTGGTGCCCGGTGTGGTCACCCCGGTGACGGCCGAACCAGTCGGCGTGCCGGTGGTCGAAGAGGACGAAGACGTTGACGATCCGCACGGCGGGTGCGACGACGACCACGTTCGAGGGCCGGTAGCCGGACCAGGCGGCGCCCGTGGTCCTCGGGGTGTTCTTCTGCGCCACCGGCGGGGTCAGCGGGTTGCCGCAGGCGCAGCGCACCCTGGGCACCCCGTGCCCGTCGACCAGGACGGCGGTGCCCGTCTGGAGGACGGACTGGTATGTGGTCGAGCCGCCGTCACGGTAGCCGTGGGCGCTGACCCGGGTGTCCGCGCGCAGCTGTACGGGGGTGAGGGAGCGCAGGTAGGCGGGGACGCCGGAGGGGCGCACGCCGACCTGCGCGGCGAACGCCTTGTTGCGCGACGGCGAGGCCTGGAAGTACCCGACCTGTTTCTCGATGTCACAGCTGCCGCTGCCCTTCGCGCCGCTGTAGAGGCCAGGCGCTCCGCCGTCCACCCCGCGCACCTCGTTCGCCGGCACCGCCGCCCCGGCAGAGGCGGCCGAGGTCGCCGAGGTGGCCGAGGTGGCCGGTCCCACCGCTGCGGAGGATGCCGGTGCGACGGAGCTCTTCGTCGCACTGGACTCGGTGAACGGGTCCTGCCCGGAGCTGTTGGCGGCCTGGAGGAAGACCTCGCCGCCCTTCCCTGAGCCTGAGCCGCCACCCGGACGGGTGAAGACCACGGCCAGGACCGCGGCGACCACGACGGCGGTGGTGAGCATCGCGATCCGGGGCGCTGACCTCCACCACGGCTGGTGCGGCTGTCCGCCCTGGCTGCCGCCGCCTCCTCCGCCGCCGGGCGGCTGCGAGGGCGGACCGGGAGGCGGGCCGGAGGGCCCGGACAGCGGGCCGGAGGGCGGTCCTGTGGGGCGGCCGGATGACGGCGGTCCGATGCTCACGCTCATCTCCCCGTTGTGAGGGACGGCATTCACGGCAAACGGCTTTTGCGAAAAATGCTTCATTTGATGCACAACGAGCCCAATGTGCGCCGGACCCGAACCGTCCGCAAGCCGACGCGGACGGCTCACCCGGCAGGCGGAGCGACAAGGTGTTGCTTAGCGTGACAGCGTGAGCCCCCGAATCGCCTCCGCGCGGCCGGTGGCCGCGCCCGCCGGCCGGCCCGTCGCCCGGCACGGCTGGCCGCCTGCCCTGGCCGTGGTACTGGCCGTGCTGGTCGCCATGGCGGTGGTCGCCGCCGCGGGGCTGTGGGCGGCGGGTGCTGCGGACCTGCCGAGCGGCGCGTTTCTCCCGGTGGTGCTCGCGACCGTGGTGACGGCTGTCGGCGGCACCGTCGAGCTGTCGGGCGACGCGGGCGACCTGGCCCGGACGAACGCCGGGCTGACCGTCGTACCGCTGTCGGTCACGCTGGTCGGGGCGCTGGTCGTCGCCGGGGGCTTCCTGCGGCCACTGCGGCACCGGGCGGTGGCCGGCGCCCGGGAACTGGCCGGCTGGGCGGCGCGGATCGCGGTGCTGTGGCTGCTCGCGCTGATCGGGCTCGCGCTCGGCGCCCGGCACACCTTCGCCGTGAACGTGGGCAACGGCACGCTCAGTGGCCTCACCGATCTGCTGGACGCCTCCCCGAAGGTGGGCTTCACGACGGACGTGCCGCTCAGCGTCGTGTTCGGGCTGCTGTGGCTGGCCGGGATCCTGCTGCTGGCGCTGCTGGTGTCGCGCGGGGCGCCGCTGCCGGGGCGGCTGCTGCGCTTCCAGGCGTCGGTGCGCCCCGCGGCGTTCGCGATGGTCGCGCTCGTGCTGGCGTACGTCGCGCTGGCCCTGGTGGCCGCGCTGGTCGCGATGGTGACGCGCGGGCACGCCAAGGAGACCCTCGCGGTGATTCTGCTCGGGCTGCCCAACCTGGCGTGGCTGGCGCTCACGCTCGGTCTCGGCGCCACCTGGCGGGGCCGGGTGGACGGGCCGTTCGGGCTGCCGGTGCCGCACGTCCTCGCCGAGGTGCTGCGCACCCCGGACGTCTCGACCCTGAACATTCGTACGATCACCGCCCACGACAGCCGGTGGTGGTGGCTGGTGTGGATGGCCGCGGTGCTGCTGCTGGCGGCCGCGTTCCTGATGGCGGTGCGCTCACCGGCCCGGGTCCCCGCCTGGCGGCACGCCCTGCATCTGGCGATCGCGCTCGCGCTGACGATGCTGACGCTCTGCCTCACCGGCCGGATCTCCGCCCATTACGGTCTCTCCCTGCTCGGCATCGGCGACCTGGGCGGCAATCTCTCCGGCGAGCTGCTGCTGAGGCCGCAGCTGTGGTCGGCGGTGGGTCTGGGCGCCCTGTGGGGTCTGGTCGCCGGGTACCTGGGCGCGCTGCTGGCCGGCCCGGTACGCCGGCGGGGCGAGGTGGCGGCCGAGAGGCCCTGAGACCTACCGCCCGCGGTCACCTTCCGGGGTGACCACCCGGGTCGGGTAGTGACGGGGACCATCGCCGCCCGGCTCAGCCCGGTCGGTGAGGTGCCGGTCGGTGAAGTCCCCGTCAGTGACGTCCCGGTCGGTGAGGTAGGTCGACAGCCGCCGCCCGTCGCCGTAGAGCCAGCACCCCTCGGCCGGGTCGTACAGCCACATGGACTCCCCGTCGACCACCAGCCCGATGCGCAGGCCGTGGGTACGGCCCCGGAAGGTCTCGCCGTCGAGGCCGCCGCCGGCCAGGTCCTCGACGGCGTCCCGGTAGTCGGCGAGGGCCTGCGCGGCGCGGGCCAGCAGGGGGCGCGGGTCGGTGGCGTCGGCGGACGGGCCGCCGGTCAGGGGCGGGTCACGGGGTACGGCGACGAGGTAGCGGCCGTCGACCCAGGCCGCCCAGCCGTTGGCGCAGCTGATGTGGGCCCAGTCGCCGCGCCGCTCCACGAGCTGCACCGGAAGCAGCGGGTCCAGGGGCACGGTCGGCCGGGCGGGGTCGGGTGACTCCCAGGCGGGCATGCCGTCGGCCGGGACGACGTGAGTGGGCCGGAACCCTGGGCTCGTGGTCATCGTGTCGCCTACTTCCGCATCACGGCGGGTTCGTGCCGGCGCAGCAGCCGGGAGAGGAGACAGCCGAAGACGGCGGACAGCACCACCAGCATGACCATGTTGCGCAGCCAGACGCCCGCCGAGTGCCGGAAGAACGGGTCGGCGGTGAGCTTGCCCGGCACGATCCGGTGCAGTTCGACGGTGCCGGCCATGGCACCGAGCGCCCATCGCGAGGGCACCAGCCAGGCGAGCTGTTCGAGACCGGGCACGCCGTCCAGTTTCAGCAGGGTTCCGCAGAAGACGACCTGGACGACGGTGAGCAGCACCAGCAGCGGCATCGTCACCTCCTCCTTGCGGACCAGGGCGGAGATCAGCAGGCCGAGCATCATCGCGGTGAACGAGAGCACGGCCACGGCGACGGTGATCTCCAGCAGGGGTGGCATCAACACCCCTTCGCCGCCGGGCGCGTTGAGGTCGACGCCGGCCAGGCCCACCTGGGTGAGCACGATCGCCTGGAGCACGGTGATGGTGCCGAGGACGACGACCTTCGACATCACGTACGCCGATCTGGGCAGGCCGACGGCTCTCTCGCGCTGGTAGATGACACGTTCCTTGACCAGTTCGCGCACGGCGTTGGCGGCGCCGGTCAGCACCCCGCCCACGCACAGGGTGAGCAGCGCGTTCGTCGCGGTGTCGAAGGTGAGCTTGTTGCCGGCGACGGCCCGGGCCATCGCGCCCATGACGAACGGCAGCCCGATCATGATGGCGAGGAACGTCCGGTCGGCGAGGAGGGCGGCGGTGTAGCGGCGCACCAGGGTCGAGAACTGGGCGCCCCAGCTGCGCGGGCGCGGCGGCGGGGGCGCGGTCACCGGGCCGCTGCGCGGCACGACGGGCTGCGCGCTGGAGTTCACGATGTACTTCCGGTGGTACGACGAGCCGCGGAACTCCCCCGCCCAGTCCCGGCCGGTGTCCCGCTCGAACGCCTCGAAGGCCTCGGGCCACTCGTCGAAGCCGAAGAAGCCGAGGGCGTCGCCCGGCGGGCCGAAGTAGGCGGTCCGCCCGCCCGGGGCAAGGACCAGGAGGCGGTCGCAGGCGTCGAGGCTGAGCACGCTGTGGGTGACGACGATGACGGTGCGGCCGTCGTCGGCGAGGCCGCGCAGCATGTTCATCACCGAGCGGTCCATGCCCGGGTCGAGTCCGCTGGTCGGCTCGTCGAGGAAGAGCAGGGAGGGCTTGGTCAGCAGCTCCAGGGCGACGCTGACCCGCTTGCGCTGCCCGCCGGAGAGGCTGTGCACGGGCTGCTCGGCGCGCTGTTCGAGGCCGAGTTCCCGGATGACCTCCTCGACCCGTTCCCGTCGCTCGGTCTTCGCGGTGTCCTCGGGGAAGCGCAGTTCGGCGGCGTAGGTGAGGGCGCTGCGCACGGTCAGCTGGACGTGCAGGATGTCGTCCTGCGGGACCAGGCCGATGCGCTGGCGCAGCTCGGCGTAGTCGCGGTAGAGGTCGCGGCCGTCGTAGAGGACGGTGCCGTGCTCGGCGGGGCGCTGTCCGGTGAGGGCGCCGAGCAGGGTGGACTTGCCGGCGCCGCTCGGCCCGACCACGGCGAGCAGGCACTTCTCGCCGACCGGGAAGGAGACGTGGTCGAGCAGGATCTTGCGGCCACGGTCGACGGCGACGGTGAGTTCCTGGACGTCGAGGGAGACCTCGCCGGTGTCGACGTACTCCTGCAGCTGGCCGTCGACCAGGCAGAACGCCGAGTGGCCGATGCCGACGACGTCCCGGGGGCCGAGCGGGGCGCGGATGACGGCGCGGCCGTTGAGGTAGGTGCCGTTGTGGCTGTCGAGGTCGACGATCTCGTAGCTGCCGTCGGGGTGGGCGCGGAGTTCGGCGTGGTGACGGGAGACGACCAGGTCGTCGACGACGACGTCGTTGTCGGTGGCGCGGCCGATGCGGATGGTGCGGGCGTGCAGCCGTCGTACCGAGGACGGCTGCCGGAAGGTGCCGGTGCGGCTGGGCATCGAGACGGAGGAGGGGCGGTCCGTGGCGGGCGGCGGGCGGCCGACGAGGACGGCGCTCGGCCCGTCTGCGGGGCTGCCGAAGCGGATGACCGTACCGGGGCCCACTTCCCCTTCCCGGATGCGGCGGCCGTCGGCGTAGGTGCCGTTGGTGCTCTGCTCGTCCTCTAGGGTCCAGTGGCCGTCCACGGGCCGCAGCACCGCGTGGTGCCAGGAGACCCGGGAGTCGTCGATGACGATGTCGCTGTACGGGTCACGCCCGACGTGGTAGTCGCGGCCCGGGCTCATCACCGTGGATCCCGTGTCGGTCTCCAGGACGAGTTCGGGCGCCGCCGAGGTGACCGGCCGCTCCGCCATGGCCAAAATTCTACAGATTTGTCAGCTTATACGCCCGACTGTGGCGACCCGACTACGACTGCCCTACGACTGCCCGACCACGACTGGCCGGCTATGGCCGCCCGGCCCGGCGGCTGTCACGTGTCAGGCCACGGGGACGACGAGGGCGGGGACGGTGCGCTGCATACGGAGGGCGTCGACGGACTCGGCCAGCAGTTCGTACTCGGTGGTGTCGTCCTGGACGGCGATCCGCACCAGCCGTCCGCCGGCCAGTTCGTCGGCGACGAGTTCCTGCCGGACCACGTCGGCACACCAGACGCGGAGCAGGCCGGGCACATCCGAGACGGTGGCCCCCACCGGGACGAGGGCCCCCTGCGGATATCTGGGGTTCTCGGGTAAGGGGTCCAGCCGATCCGCGATCCACGAGGCCCGGTCCCGTAACCACCACAGCGCCAGGGCCAGCGTCGGCGCACGGTAGGTGCCGAGGGGAACGCCGATGCGCTGCCCGCCGCAGATGCCGTATGCCGTGACATGGCACAGGAATTCGTCGTGCACGATCACTCCCCCGTAGCTCGCCGGTGTGCCGTCGCGGCCGGTTTTCCGTGCGGCTCCTGTGCGGTGAAGTGCTCCTGACATTTGAGTATGTTCACTTTCGAAACACTGTCACCACACCTTTCCGGCCAGTCTCTTGGCATATTCGCCCTCCGAATTGGCCGGAATGCGCCAGCTGTACGGCCCTGCCTTCATTACCCGAGGGGTAATCGACCCGTCACGCGGATCCGGGCATGGTGGTGTCAACGGATCGCCGCAAGCCGCGATCCACCCTCTGACCAGCAGTGACACCTTCGATGGAGGCTGATTCGCCATGTCCGTGAACACCGACCGTTACCAGATCGCCGCCGCCCGCTACTTCGAGGCCTGGAACGCCACCGAGCCCGAGGCGCTGGGCAAGGCGGTCGCCGAGGCCTGGGCCCCGGAGGGCACCTACACCGACCCGCTCGCCGCGGTCTCCGGGCACGCCCAGATCACGGCCGTGATCGCGGCGGCGCACGAGCAGTTCCCGGGTTTCGTGTTCCGTCCGCTCGGGGCTGTCGACGGCCACCACGACACCGCGCGCTTCGGCTGGGAGCTGGTGAACGAGTCCGACGGCACCGCACCGGTGGCCGGTTTTGACGTGGTCACGCTCAGTGAGGACGGCCGGATCCGGCAGGTGCTGGGTTTCCTGGACCGGGTGCCCACCGGGGCCTGAGCCGGCGTCCACGATGAGTTCCCGCGCTCGCGGCGGTCTCCTGTGCAGGAGAGACCACCGCGAGCGGAGGACCGCCATGAGCACGACCGCACGACTGGACGTGGAGTTCACCGCCGTCCTGCGCAGGAGCCCGGAGAAGGGCGGCTGGACCTACGTGGTGTGGCCCGGGTCAGCGGAGTTCTTCGGCACCCGGGGGCTCGTGAAGGTGCGCGGGACGGTGGACGGGCATCCGTTCCGGAGTTCCTTCATGGCCCTGGGCGACGGCACCCACAAGCTGCCCGTGAAGGCCGAGGTCCGCGCGGCGATCGGCAAAGGTGAGGGGGACGCGGTGCGCGTCCGCCTCACCGAGCGCGTCACCGGTTGACGACGGCGTCGCTCACCGCTTGACGATCGCGTCGATACGGGCCAGTTCCTCGGCGTCGAAGTCCAGGTTGCCGATGGCGCCGACGCAGTCCTCGACCTGCTGCGGGCTGCTCGCGCCGATCAGCGCGGAGGTCACCCGGCCGCCGCGCAGCACCCAGGACAGGGCGAGCTGGGCGAGGGTCTGGCCGCGGCCCTTGGCGACCTCGTCGAGGGCGCGCAACTGGGCGACCAGGTCCTCGGTGACCGCGTCCGAGTTCAGGAACGGGCTGTCGCTCGCGGCCCGGGAGCCCTCCGGGATGCCGTCCAGGTAGCGGCCGGTGAGCAGGCCCTGCTCCAGCGGGGAGAAGACGATGGAGCCGACCTGGAGCTCGTCGAGGGCGTCCAGGACGCCCTCGGTCTCCGGGCGGCGGTCCAGCATCGAGTAGCGCGGCTGGTGGATGAGGAGCGGGGTGCCCAGCTCGCCGAGGATGCGGGCCGCCTCGCGGGTCTGCTCCGCCGAGTAGTTGGAGAGGCCGACGTAGAGCGCCTTGCCCTGCTGTACCGCGGAGTGCAGGGCACCCATCGTCTCCTCCAGGGGAGTCTCCGGGTCCGGGCGGTGCGAGTAGAAGATGTCGACGTAGTCCAGGCCCATCCGGCTCAGGGACTGGTCCAGCGACGACAGCACGTACTTGCGCGAACCCCACTCGCCGTAGGGGCCGGGCCACATCAGGTAGCCGGCCTTGGTGGAGATGACCAGCTCGTCACGGTAGGAGGCGAAGTCCGCCTTCAGCGCCTCACCGAACGCGGACTCGGCGGCGCCGGGCGGCGGACCGTAGTTGTTGGCCAGGTCGAAGTGGGTGACGCCGAGGTCGAAGGCGCGGCGCAGGATGGCGCGCTGGGTCGTCACGGGCCGGTCGGGCCCGAAGTTGTGCCACAGGCCGAGCGACAGCGCGGGAAGCTTCAGACCGCTGCGGCCGCTGCGGCGGTACGGCATGTCGGCGTAGCGGTCGGGGTGTGCGGTGTACAACGCGACTCCAGAGGGGTTGGCACACGGTCTACCTGTGCCACCTTTCCCGAGCCGCGGGCAGTGGTCCAACAGAAGAATCCGATGGAATTGTGCGGTTAGGCTTCTCAGTCATGGAACTGCGCCACCTCCAGCACTTCGTCGCCGTCGCCGAGGACCAGCACTTCACCCGGGCCGCGGAACGGCTGCTGGTGTCCCAGTCGGGCCTGTCCGCCTCGATCCGGGCCCTGGAGCGGGAACTGCGGGCGCCCCTGTTCGTGCGGACCACCCGCCGGGTGACGCTCACCGAGGCGGGCCGCGCGCTGCTCACCGAGGCGGAGCGCATCCTGGCGCAGGTGCGGTCGGCGCACGAGGCGGTGGCCGCCGTGCAGGGCGTGCTGCGCGGGACGCTGGCGCTGGGCACCGAGCAGTGCATCGCCGGGGTGCACGTGGCGGGGCTCCTCGCCGCCTTCCGGCGCCGGCACCCGGACGTGGAGATCCGGCTGCGGCAGGCCGGTTCGGGCGCGCTCGCCGAGGAGGTGGCGGCGGGCCGGCTGGACCTGGCCTTCGCCTACCGCACCCAGGACGACACCGACCAGCTGCGCTCGGTGGCCCTGACCGGCGAGCCGATGACCGTGCTGTGCCATCCCAGCCACCGGCTGGCGACGGCCGGCGCGGCGGTGGTCCCGGCCGACCTCGACGGGGAGGTGTTCGTGGACTTCCACCCCGACTGGGGCCCGCGTCGCACGACCGACTCGGCCTTCGCCGCCGCGGGCGTACGGCGCACGGTCGCGCTGGAGGTCAACGACGTGCACAGCCTTCTCGACCTGGTCGACGAGAACCTCGGCATCGCCGTCGTACCCCGGCACTTCCGGCACAAGCGGCCCTCGCTCACCGCGCTCGAACTCAAGGACACGGACGAGGACGCCTACGAGACGGTCGCCCTGCTGCCGCCCGAGACGGCCACCAGCCCGGCGGCCCGGGCGCTGATCACCCTCCTCGAAACAGGGGGCCTGGCAACACCCCTGGAGGGGACCCACCCCTCCTGACCTCGGCCTCCCGTCGGCGCAGACTCATGAGCGTCACAACGACGACGGGGAGCAGGGGACATGGCGGAACACACACGGCGTACGGTGCTGCGCGGCGCGGCGGGACTCGCGGCGGCCACCGCGCTGGCCGGTACGACAGGAGCCGCGACGGCGGCGGCACGTCCGGCCACGGACTCGGCCGATCACCGGTATCCGTTCCTCCAGGGCGCGTTCGCCCCGGTCACCGAGGAACTCACGGCCTTCGACCTGCCGGTCACCGGCCGCATCCCACGCGAGCTCAACGGCCGCTTCCTACGCAACGGCCCGAACGTGCTGGGCCTGGAGGACCCGCGCGCCCACCACTGGATGCTCGGCGACGGCATGGTGCACGGCGTACGGCTGCGCGACGGACGCGCCGAGTGGTACCGCAACCGCTGGGTGCGCTCCTCCCAGGTGGCCGCGAAGCTCGGCGAGTCCTACCCGGGCCCGGTCCCGCCGGACGACTTCGCCTGCAACACGCATGTGATCCCCTACCGGGGGCGGATCCTCGCGCTCCAGGAGAGCGGCCCGCTGCCGTACGAGCTGGACGGCGAGCTCAACACGGTGGGCGCCTACGACTTCCGGGGCACGCTGGAGGGCGCGTTCACCGCGCACACCAAGTACGACCCGATCGCGGGCGAGCTGCACGCCGTCAGCTACTACCCGACCTGGGACCACGTCCGGCATCTGGTCGTGGACCCCACCGGCCGGGTCGCGCGCACCACCCGGATCCCGGTACGGGACGCGCCGATGATGCACGACTTCGCGCTCACCGAGAAGCATGTGGTCCTCTTCGACATCCCCGTCACCTTCGATCCGTCGGCCGCCGAGGCCGGCGCCCTGGTGCCGTACGTCTGGAACCGGGAGCACCCGGCCCGGGTGGGGGTGATGCCCCGGTCCGGGGGCGCGGTCCGCTGGTTCGGTGTCGACCCGGTGTTCTACTCGCACACCCTCAACGCGTACGACGAGGGCGAGTCCGTGGTGATCGACCTGACGACGTATCCGGCGCCGTTCGACGTGGCCGGGACGTTCACGGACGGACCGCACGCGGTGGGCACCGCGAAGCTCGAACGCTGGACGGTCGACCTGCGCCACGGCCGGGTCCGCGGGCGGACCCTGGACGACCGGCCGCAGGAGTTCCCGCGCGTCAACGAGGAGCTGGTCTCCCGCCGGCACCGCTACGGCTACTCGGCGGCGGCCGCCGAGATGTCACTGGCCTACCTCGCCGGGGACGGCAATCCGCCGGACCACGCCTTCTCCAACGCCCTCCTCAAGCACGACCTCGCGCGCGGCACGGCCCAGGTGCACCGGCTGCCGAGGGGCGCGGCGGCGGGCGAGGCGGTGTTCGTGCCGGGCGAACGCGCGGCCCAGGAGGACGACGGTTTCACGCTCGCCTACGTCCACAACCCCGACCGCGGCGCCGCCGACCTGCTGATCCTCGCCGCGCAGGACTTCACCGGCGAGCCGCTGGCCCGGGTCCATCTGCCGGGCCGGGTACCGCTGGGATTCCACGGAAGCTGGATTCCGGACGCATGACGAGCCGTGATGGGCGATCGTGGTCGCATGCATGCAAGGGACATCCTCATCGACGGCTTCGGCCGCATCCAGGAAGAAGTCCACGCCGCCCTCGACGGCCTCGACCCCGGCCTGCTCAACAGGCCCCCGGCCGCCGGCGCCAACTCCATCAGCTGGCTGGTCTGGCACCTCACCCGGATCCAGGACGACCATGTCGCCGACGCCTTCGACCTCGACCAGGTGTGGCTGACCCAGGGCTGGGAGAAGCGTTTCGGCCTCGACCTGCCGCCCCGTGACCACGGGTACGGCCACACCCCCGCCAAGGTCGCGAAGGTCACGGTGGACTCCGGCGACCTGCTGACCGGCTACTACGACGCGGTGCACGAGCAGACCCTGGGGGTGCTGCGCGAGCTCCCCGCCAAGGACCTCGAACGGATCGTGGACACCCGCTTCGATCCGCCGGTCACGCTGGGCGTACGGCTGGTGAGCGTCCTGTCCGACGATCTCCAGCACGTCGGACAGGCCGCCTATCTGCGGGGGCTGCTTCAGAGCACGGAGGCGTAACCCGGCAGGACGACGTCCTCGATGAGGGCCCTGCGCTCGTCGAACGGGATGAAGGCGCTCTTCAGGGCGTTCACCGTGACCGTGCGCAGGTCCTCGGCCGTCCAGCCGGCCTCCTCGACCAGCAGGGACATCTCCCGGGTCATCGTCGTACCGGACACCAGACGGTTGTCGGTGTTGAGGGTGACCCGGAAGCCCAGCTCCTTCAGCGCGGTGATCGGGTGCTCGGCGATCGAGGTGGCGCAGCCGGTCTGGAGGTTGGAGGTGGGGCACATCTCCAGGGCGATCCGGCGGTCGCGCACCCAGCTCGCGAGCCGGCCGAGCTTGTCACCGGCGATGTCCTCGGTGATCCGCACACCGTGCCCGATGCGCTGGGCGCCGCACACCTGGACCGCCTGGTGGATGCTGGGCAGGCCGTGCGCCTCACCGGCGTGGATGGTGAAGGGCACGCTCTCGCGGCGCAGGTGCTCGAAGGCGGCGAGGTGGTCGGCGGGCGGGAAGCCGTCCTCGGCACCGGCGATGTCGAAGCCGACGACACCGGCGTCCCGGTAGGCGACGGCCAGCTCGGCGGCCTCGCCGACCCGGTCGAACATCCGCATGCCGCAGAGCAGGGTACCGACGCGGACCGGCGTGCCGGCGGCGGCGGCCTTCGCCATACCGGCGGCGAGCCCCTCCTGCACGCTCTCCACGACCTCGTTGAGGGTGAGCCCGCCCTTGACGTTCAGCTCCGGGGCGTAGCGCACCTCCCCGTACACCACACCGTCGGCGGCGAGGTCGAGGACGTACTCCTCGGCGACGCGCCGCAGCCCCTCCTTGGTCTGCAGGACGGCGAGCGTGTGCTCGAAGGTGGCTATGTACCGCACCAGGTCACCGGAGTTGGCGGCCTCGACGTACCAGGCGGCCAGCTCGTCCGGGTCGGTGGTGGGCAGGGTGTGACCGACCTCGGCCGCGAGCTCGACGAGGGTGGCGGGGCGCAGGCCGCCGTCGAGGTGGTCGTGCAGGACGGCCTTGGGGAGGCGGCGGATCACATCGGCGTCTACGCGCGTAGCAGTCATGGCGGGGTTTTTCCTCGGCGGGTGATTCGGGGCGGTGGGTCAGTCGGTGGGCTGGAGCAGGTCCCAGCGGTTGCCGTACAGGTCCTGGAAGACGGCGACACTGCCGTACGGCTCGTGTCGCGGCTCCTCGAGGAAGGTCACGCCCGCGGCGGTCATCCGGGCGTGGTCGCGGGCGAAGTCGTCGGTGTGCAGGAAGAACCCGACGCGCCCACCGGTCTGGTCGCCGACGCGATCGCGCTGTCGGTCGTCCTTGGCGCGGGCGAGCACCAGTCCGGTGCCGTGCCCCGCGGTCCCGGGCTCCACGACGACCCAGCGGGAGCCGTCCGGCCGCGGCGCGTCCTCGACCAGCCGGAACCCGAGGGCCTCGGTGTAGAAGCGGATCGCCTCGTCGTAGTCGCCGACGACAAGGGTGACCAGGGCGACGCGTCGCATGGGGACCTTTCGGTGGAGCGGTTAGCGGGAGAGGTTATACGTAAAACGTAATGAACGCCAGTTACCTTCTCCCAAGGGCGGCATTTTCGGGAGGCGACAGCTGGAGCGCCCCCACAGGGGCGCGGGGAACTGCGCGACCGGCCACTGCGCACCCGCACGCGTCACACGGCGCCCGCCCTACCGCTCCGCCTCCCCCTGCGCGACCTCCACCTGATGGTGAAAGTCGATCACCCCGGTCGCGGAGGCGACACACGACAGCGCGGCGCACGCCGCGAGCAGCACCGCGAACCCGGAACCGGCCCGTCGCCGCCCCCGCGGCGCCGCCAGCAGCGCCTCCACCCGCCGCGGCACCGGCCCCGACGTCGCCCCCGACACGAACGCCGGCCGCTCGGCGCCCGTGCCCTGCCCCGCCAGCGCGGCCCGGGCGATCGCGCGGGCCGTCAGCCGCCGGTCCCCCACCGCGCCGGCCGCGGCCTCGTCGGCGACCCGCTCGACGGCCAGCCGTACGACGTCCCGGACCCGCCGCAACCCCGGATGGCAGTGCGCCGCGAGCTCCGCGGCGGCGAGGAAGAAGTGGTGGCCGCCGCTGTTGTGCGCCCGTTCGTGCGCGAACAGCGCCTCTCGTTCGGCCCCGTCGAGGCTGCGCAGCATCCCCGTGGTGACGACGATCCGGTGCGGCCGGCCGGGCAGCGCGTACGCGTCCGGACTCGGCGAGTCGACCACGCACAGGTCACCCGCGGCGGGCCCCCGCCCGGCCTCCGTGCGGGCCGCGCGGAAGGCGCGCGTCTGCCGGAGCACCGACCGCGTGCCGGTCCAGGCGCAGACGGCGAGAGCGCCGGCCGAGAGGGACGCGAGCGGCAGGACGTAGCGGTGCGAGACCGTGTGCAGCGGCCGGACCAGCTCACCGAGCGCCGCGAAGAACGGCAGCTCGAACAGCCCGGTGAGGACGAACGCGCCGAGCGCGGCCAGGGTGCAGCCCGCGAGGGCGACGGCCGAGGCGGTGATCACCCAGAGCGCGGCGGTGGGCGCCAGCCGGTCCAGGGCCCGCCGGGAGAACGCCGGCAGCACGAACGGCACCAGCAGTGGCAGGATCAGCAGCGCGGTCATGACGCCCCGGGCTGTTCGCCGGCGTCCAGCAGACTCCGCAGGACGCGCTCGTCGTCGGGGCTGAGCTGGGCGACGAAGCGGGCGAGTACGGTCTCGCGGTCGCTGTCGCGGTCGAGTTCGCTGTGCATCCGTTTCGCGGTCAGGCCCTGCGCGTCCTGGACGGGGAAGTAGGCGAAGCCGCGGCCCTGACGGTGCCGGTCGACCACGCCCTTGTCGTGCAGCCGGGTCAGGATCGTCGTCACGGTGGTGCGGGCCAGGTCCGCGCCGAGGCTGCGCTGCACCTGCCCGGGGGTCCGGGGCACACCGGCCGCCCAGAGGGCCGCCATGACGCTCGCCTCCAGCTCACCGGCGGGCCGGCGTTCGTCCTTCGCGTCGGCCATGGAAGGTTCCTCACCCCTACTTCGTCCACAGTCCCAGGGACCGTCTACGGCAGTGTAGTCAGACGGGCGGCGGCCACCGCCCGTGCACCCATTATGAGAGGAGCCCCGCCGGAGGCGGAGGAAACCTCCCGCTGTGAGCGGTACCGGAGACCTAGGACGCGGGCCCGAGGTGCGCGGCGCACCCGGCCGGTAGTTTCGCGCCCATGAAGATCACCGACCCCGCCCGCTCCCCCGGGCAGCGCAAGCGCGACGTCCTGTCCCGGCTGGAGCGGGAGACGGACATCTGGGTGGCCACGGCGGACGGCACCGGGCTGCCGTGTCTCGTCCCGCTCTGGTTCGTCTGGCACGGGGAGGCGGTGTGGCTGTCCACCCGGATCACCAGCCCGACCGGCCGCAATCTGCGGGACGGCGGCCGGGCCGGGCTCGCGCTCGGCGACACCCGGGATGTCGTCCTGCTGGACGGGGAGGTGACCGTCTTCTCCTCGGCCGACGTACCGGGGCCGGCGGCCGGGGCGCTGCGGGCGAAGACGGGCTGGGACCCGCGCGAGGACAGCCCGTCGTACGCCTGGTTCCGGATCCTGCCCCGCGCGGTCCAGGCGTGGCACGGGGAGCACGAGCTGCGCGGCCGGCATCTGATGCGGGACGGGGTATGGGCGGTCTGAGCCGGACCGTCAGCCGGCCCTGGTGTGCAGGGCGTTCAGCCGCGTCAGTTCCTCGTCGCTGAACCGGATGGCGCCCGCCGCCACGTTCTCGGCCAGGTGGTCCGGGTTGCCGGTGCCGGGGATGGCGAGGACGTGCGGACCCTGGTGCAGGGTCCAGGCGAGGCGGACCTGGGCCGGGCTGGCGTCGTGGGCGCGGGCGACGGCGAGGAGTTCGTCGTCGTGGGTCTCGGCGACGCCGCGCATCGCGGCCTCGCCCCCGACGGCGAAGTACGGCACGAAGGCGATGCCGCGTTCGCCGCAGATACGGACCAGTGCGTCGCCGGCCGGGTCCGGCTTGCCGAGTCCGTAGCGGTTCTGCACGCACACCACGGGGGCGATGGCCAGCGCCTCGTCCAGGTGCCGCGGTTCGATCTCGGAGACGCCGAGGTGCCGGACCAGGCCGGCCTCGCGGAGTTCGGCGAGGGCGCCGAAGTGCTCGGCGATCGAGTCCTGGCCCATCCGGCGGAGGTTGACGACGTCGAGGTGGTCGCGGCCGAGCTGGCGCAGGTTCTCCTCGACGTGCCCGCGCAGCTGGTCGGGGCGGGCGGAGGTGGCCCACTCTCCGGAGTAGTCCCGGAAGGGGCCGACCTTGGTGACGATGACCAGGTCGTCGGGGTAGGGGGCGAGCGCGGTGTTGATGAGTTCGTTGGCGGAGCGCAGGGCGGAGAAGTAGAAGGCGGCCGTGTCGATGTGGTTCACACCGAGTTCCACGGCCTTGCGCAGTACGGCGACCGAGCGGGTGCGGTCGCTCGGTGTGCCGCGGTGGATGGCGACGTTGCCCGTCAGCCGCATCGCGCCGAAGCCGAGACGGTGGACGGGCAGGTCGCCGAGTTCCCAGGTGCCGGAGGTGTCCGCGGTGATCGTTTCGGAGGTCATCGACGGAGTCTGGCACACGGCACCCGCGGGACGGGTCAGCAGTAGAGGTTGTTGCCCGCCGCGACACCGAGAATCTGTGTGAACTTCTGGTAGGCGCTGACCCGGCTCTGCACCTGCGCCGGGTTCTTGCCGTCGCACTCCAGCGAGCCGTTGATGCTGCGGATGGTCTGGCCGAAGCCGGCCTGGTTGACCATGGCGTTGTGGCCGGTCATGGTGCCGGGTCCGGTCTGGGTGTTCCAGTACCACAGGCCGGTCTTCCAGGCGACGGAGGAGTTGTTCTCGACCTGCCAGGGGTTGTTGAGGAGGTCGATGCCGAGCGCGTCGCCGGCGGCCTTGTAGTTGAAGTTCCAGCTGAGCTGGATGGGGCCGCGCCCGTAGTAGGCGGACTGTCCGGCGGGACAGCCGTACCACTGGCTCCGGTCGCAGTACGTCGGGTAGTTGGCGGTGTTCTGCTCGACGATGTAGACCAGTCCGCCGGTCTCGTGGCTGACGTTGGCGAGGAAGGCGGCGGCCTCCTGCTTCTTGACGGTGTCGCTGCCGGTGTTGGCGAAGGCCGGGTAGGCGCTGAGCGCGGCGGTGAGGCCGCTGTAGCTGTAGAAGGAATTCCGGTTCGGGAACATCTGGTTGAACTGCGTCTCGCTGACGACGAAGCCGGCGGCGGAGGCTGTGGGGGCCGCCTGGAGCACCAGGGCGGAGCCGCCAATGGCGAGCGAGGTCAGGAGTGCGGCGATACGGCGCCTCGACACGGATCAACTCCTTTGCGGAGCACGGCCGCGCCCCACAGAGGGGGAGCGGCCGCGGTGGGGGGTGTGAGGCACACTCAACTGCTTTGGTCTGTACCAGTCAAGGGTGTAGACCAGTCATTCGACAGTCGATCTTCCACAGGTGGTTTCCTCAATTGCGCCCGGAAACTGGCATGTCGGGCTCGCCGTGTCGCCCGGCAGGGCAGCGGTCGGGCCCGGCGGCGTCCCAACGCGGCCGGGCCCAAAAGGAGTTGGCGGATCAGCCGAGCGGCTTCGCCAGGACCGCCTTGCGGTGGCTGAACGTCTCGATGGAGTAGCGGCCGTGGTAACTGCCCATGCCGCTCTCCCCCACCCCGCCGAACGGCAGGTCGGAGACGGTGAGATGGGCGACCGGAAGGCCGAGGCCGAGCCCGCCGGAGGAGGTCTCGGCGGCGATCCGGTCCCGGGTGTCGCCGGACTCGCTGAAGACGTAGAGCGCGAGGGGCTTGTCGCGGTCGTTGATGAAGCCGATCGCGCCGTCCAGGTCCGGGACGGTGACGATGGGCAGGATCGGGCCGAAGATCTCCTCCCGCATCACCGGTGACCCGGGGTCGACGTCGGCGAGCACGGTGGGCGCGATGTACTTGGCGTCGCGGTCGGTGTCGCCGCCCACGGCCACCCGGCCGGAGGCGAGCAGCCCGCTGAGCCGGTCGAAGTGCCGCTCGTTGACGATCCGGCCGTACTCGCCGGACTCCTTGGGCTCCGTGCCGTACAAGGTCTGGACGGCCTTGACCAGCTCGACCTCCAGAGCGGCGGCCGTCTCCGGGTCGGTCAGGACGTAGTCGGGAGCGACACAGGTCTGCCCCGCGTTGAGGAACTTGCCGCGCGCCAGCCGGTCTGCGACCACCGCGAGATCGACGTCCCGGTCGACGAACGCCGGGGACTTGCCGCCGAGTTCGAGGGCGACCGGGGTGAGGTGCTCGGCGGCGGCGCGCATGACGATCCGGCCGACCGTGCCGTTGCCGGTGTAGAAGATGTGGTCGAAGCGTTCGGCGAGCAGGGCCGTGGTCTCCGGGACACCGCCCTCGACGACGGCGACGGCCTCGGTGTCGAGATAGGCCGGCAGCAGCCGCGCCAGTGCGGCCGAGGTCGCCGGAGCCAGCTCGCTGGGCTTGGCGACGACCGCGTTGCCCGCGGCGAGGGCGCCGGCCAGCGGGGCGAGCAGCAGCTGGGCGGGATAGTTCCACGGGGCGATGACGAGGACGACGCCGAGCGGGTCGTACTGCGTCCAGGCGGTCGCGTCGGCGCCCAGGTGCGCCGGGACCGGGGCGGACTCGGGGCGCAGCCACTCCGCCAGGTGGTCGAGGCTGTGGTCGATCTCCCGGACGGTGAAGTCGATCTCCGTGCGGTAGGCCTCGCCGGCGCTCTTGCCCAGGTCCGCGTGGAGGGCGGCGGCCAGCTCGTCGCCGCGCTCCGTCAGCATGGCGCGCAGCCGGCGCAGCTGGCCGGTACGCCACTCGACGGGCTTGGTGCGGCCGGTGCGGAAGGTGGCGCGCAGCCGGGCGACGACGTCGGCGGGCTGCTCGGGGGTGGACTGGTTCACGGATGCCTCGCTGGTGGTGCGTACGGGCCTGACGGCCCGGCCGGGTGTCGAACAGACGGATGCATACTGCAACCTTTCAGGGGCCGAAGTAAATTCCGCCGCCACGGAAGCACTCTCCGCCGTGCCCGGATCACCCTGCCGTGGACCCGCTCCTCAGGCCACGAGCTCGGCCCGCCGCCGCCGAAGGTACGCCTGTTCGGGCAGCCCGTCGGCGAGTTCGATGGCGGTGTCGTACTCCCGTACCGCCTCGTCGTCACGGCCGAGGCGGCGCAGCAGGTCGGCCCGGACGGCGTGCAGGACGTGATAGCGGTCGAGGTCGAGCGCGTCGACCAGGGCGAGAGCCTGGTCCGGCCCCTCGACCTCGGCCACCGCGACCGCCCGGTTCAGCGCCACGACCGGAGAGCGGTCGACGGCCATGAGCTGGTCGTACAGCCGCAGGATCTGCCCCCAGTCGGTGGCCTCGGCGGTCGGTGCGTCGCTGTGCACGGCGTTGATCGCGGCCTGGATCTGGTACGGCCCCGGCCGGTTGCGGCGCAGGCACCGCCGCACGAGTTCCTGCCCCTCCCCGATCAGCTCCCGGTCCCACAGCGCGCGGTCCTGGTCGGGCAGCGCCACCAGCTCGCCGCCCGCCGGGCGCCGGGCGGCCCGCCGGGCCTCGACCAGCAGCATCAGCGCGAGCAGCCCGGCGGCCTCGGGCTCGTCCGGCATCAGCCCGTACAGCAGCCGCCCCAGGCGTACGGCCTCCGTACCCAGCGCGGGATCACCGCCGTACCCCTCGTTGAAGATCAGGTAGACGACGGCCAGCACACCGCTGAGCCGGTCGGGCAGGTCGGCGTCCTTCGGTACCCGGTAGGGGATGCCCGCGTCGCGGATCTTGGCCTTGGCGCGCACCAGGCGCTGGGCGAGGGTGGGCTCGGGCACCAGGAAGGCGCGGGCGATCTGGGCGGTGCTGAGTCCGCCGAGCAGGCGCAGGGTGAGCGCGACCCTGGCCTGCGGGGCGAGGGCGGGGTGGCAGCAGGTGAAGATCAGCCGGAGCCGTTCGTCGCGCACGGGGCCCTCCTCGGCCGGTGGGTCGGACGCGTACAGCCGGGCGGCCTCGGCGTGCCGGGCGTCCCGGGAGGACTCGCGGCGCAGCCGGTCGAGCGCCCGGTTGCGGGCGGTGGTGATGATCCACCCGGCCGGGCTCGGCGGTACCCCGCTCTCCGGCCATCGGTCCAGCGCCGTGGCGAAGGCGTCCTGGACCGCTTCCTCGGCGAGGTCGATGTCGCCGAGGAAGCGGACGAGAACCGAGACCGCGCGCCCGTACTCGGCACGGAAGGCGGCCTCGACGTCGGCGGCATCCGCCATCAGATCTGGTCCATGAAGGGCCGCACCTCGATCGGCAGCCGGGTGGCCAGGGCGGCCTTGCGTCCCCACTCCAGGGCCGCGTCCAGGTCCGCCGCCCGGATCAGGCTGATCCCGCCGAGGTACTCCTTGCCCTCTGCGTAGGGCCCGTCGGTGACCAGCACGTCGCCGTCCTTCGGGCGCAGCATCGTGGCCGTCTCCGGGCCGTGCAGTCCACCGGAGAAGACCCAGGCGCCGGCCGCGCGCAGCTCGTCGTTGAACACCTCGACATCGCGCATGATCGTGGCCATCTCGGCGGGCGGCGGCGGGGTGCCGTCGGCCGGCTGGACCACGCTGAGCAGGTAGTGCTTCATGACGTTCTCCTCGGTCGTCGTGGGGTGTGCTCGCCTTCTACACGAACGGCGGGCCCCCGGATCGACACCCCGCCCCGGACAGCCGAAAGAATCTTCTCCATGACCATCTCCGCACATCCGCTCGTCGTCCGCGCCCGGGAACTCGCCGACGGTCTCCTCTCCCCCGCCGCGGAGCGCGTCGACCAGGAGGGGGTCCCGGTGAGTCACATCGAGGCGATCAGACGCTCGGGCCTGCTCGGCCTGAACGCGCCGGTGGCGTACGGCGGCTCGGCGGCGCCCGCGGCCGTGGTACGCGAGACGGCGGAGATCCTGGCCGGGGCGTGCTGCTCGACCTGGTTCGTGCAGACCCAGCACCACACGCCGGTACTGACCCTGGCCAAGGCCGAACTCCCGGTCCGTGAGCGTCTGTTGGGACCGCTGGCACGCGGTGAGCTGCTGTCCGGGGTGGCGTACGCGCATCTGCGGTCGTACCCGCGTGTCCCGGTGCGGGTCCGGCGGGAGGGGGACGGCTGGTGCTTTGACGGCACCGTCCCCTGGTACACCGGCTGGGGCCTGAACGACGTGCTGCTGCTGGCCGGGGTGACCGAGGACGACGAGGCCCTGTTCGCCTTCGTCGAGGCGCGGGAGCAACCGGGACTGCGCCCGTCGGAGCCGATGCGGCTGGCGGCGCTCACCGCGTCCCGGACGGTGTCCCTGGAGCTGGACGGCCTGCGGGTGCCGGACGACGCGGTGGCGCTCCGGACGCCGTACGAGGACTGGGCGGCGACGGACCGGCCGAAGACCCTCAACGCCAACCCGGCCGTCTTCGGGATCACGGCGGCGGCCCTGGCCCTGGTCGACGAGGAGTACGCGGCTCCGCTGCGGGCCCGGGCCGACGAGGTCCGCCACCGGGCCTACGCGCTCGCGGACCATCCGGTGCCGCGGGAGCACGCGCAGGAGCGGCTGGCGCTGCGGGCCGAGGCGTTCACGCTGATGCGTACGGCGACGACGGCGGCCGTGGTGACGGGCGGCGGCCGGGCGATGTCCGTCACCGGCCGCGCCCAGCGCCTGGCCCGGGAGGCCCTGTTCCTGCTGGTCCAGGGCCAGACCGCCGCATCACGCACGGCCCATCTGGAGCGGCTCGCGGAGCGGCCCCGCTGAGACCGCCCGGCTCCCGGGCCGCTCAGGTGTACTCCACGGCCGCGTCCAGCAGCCAGTCCACCAGGTAGCCGGCGAAGGACGAACGCACCAGTACCCAGAAACCGGCCCTGGTCTCGTCCCGGGCGACCAGGACCACCTGGGTGCGCGCCAGCGTGGTCTGGGCGCAGCGGCCGGGGCCGAAGGCACGGGGGTGCAGGTCCAGGGCGCAGCCGTGGGCGAGCAGGTCGCGGGCGCGGGGGCCGCCGACCAGCAGGGTGGTGCGCTGGGCGGAGACATCGGTGACGGCGGCCGGTTCGGCCCCGACAGCCGAGCGGATCCGGCCCTCCAGCTCCCGCTCGGTGCCGGGCCGGCCCACCACCAGCCACTCGTCCGGGCCGAGCCACATCGCGGTCACCTCCCCCGTGTGCGCCACGGTGTCGGGTTCCAGCGGCAGGGGAAGTCCCAGGGCCAGTCCGACCGCGTCCGCCGCCGGTCCCTTGGCGTCCAGGCGGACGTTCACCTGGGCCAGGAAAGGGAGTTCGGCGAGCCGGACCGCGCCCCGGGAGGAGCGCGTGACGGCGGACAGGCGGTGCGCGGCGTCGGCCAGGGGGCTGCGCCGCGCTGGGGTGGGGGCGGTGTCAGCCATCGCGGCGGGCTCCCTCGGGGTCGTAGAGGACGGGACCGGCGACGGTCACCGGCAGCAGCCGGGCACCGACGGGTGCGTAGAGGCGCTCGCCGATGCGGCCCCGGCCGCCCTTGACCAGGGCCAGCGCGAAGGTCCGGCCGAGCGCCGCGCTGCGGTAGCTGGAGGTGACATGGCCGAGCATCGGGACGGGCGGGGCGGGCAGTTCACTCTCGGCGACCAGGTGGGTGCCTTCCGGGAGGAGGGCGCCGGGATCGTCCGTGAGCAGGGCTACGAGGTGTTTGCGGTCGGGGCGGGCGGTGTCGGCGCGGGCGTGGGAGCGCTTGCCGATGAAGTCGGGCTTCTTCCTGGACACCGCCCAGCCCATGCCGAGGTCCTGCGGGGTGACCGTGCCGTCGGTGTCCTGGCCGACGATCGGGTAGCCCTTCTCGGCGCGCAGCACATGCATGGTCTCGGTGCCGTACGGGGTGATGCCGTACGGCGCCCCCGCCTCGTACAGCGCCTCCCAGAGCGCGACCGCCTGCCACGGCGACACGTTGATCTCGTAGGCGAGTTCGCCGGAGAAGCTGATCCGGCACACCCGGGCGTCGAGGCCGGCGACGGTGGTCTCCCGCCACGCCATGAACGGGAAGTCGTCGTTGGACACGGCCAGTCGGGGGGCGAGTGAGCCGAGGACCGCCCGGGACTTCGGGCCGACCAGGGCGACGGTGGCCCAGTGCTCGGTGACCGAGGTGCAGTGCACCCGCAGGTCGGGCCACTCGGTCTGCAGCCACTCCTCCATCCAGTCCAGGACGGCCGCCGCGTTGCCGGTCGTCGTGGTGACCAGGAACCGGTCCGGGGCGAGCCGGATGACCGTGCCGTCGTCGAAGACCATTCCGTCCAGGCGGCACATCACGCCGTAGCGGATCATGCCGACCTTCAGGGTGCTGATCATGTTCGTGTAGAGCCGGTCCAGGAAGAGCGCGGCGTCCGGGCCCTGCACATCGATCTTGCCGAGCGTGGAGGCGTCCATGAGGGCCACGCCCTCGCGGGCGGCGCGGCACTCGCGCAGCACGGCCGTCTCCCTGTCCTCACCGTCCCGCGGGTAGTACCAGGGCCGCTTCCACTGGCCGACGTTCTCGAACAGCGCGCCGTGCTCGACGTGCCGGCCGTGCAGGGCGGTCGTGCGGACGGGGTCGTGCAGCGCGCCGCGGTCGCGGCCGGCGAGGGCGGCGAAGGAGACGGGGGTGTACGGCGGCCGGAAGGTGGGCAGGCCGAGCGCCGAGACGTCCACGCCGAGGAGTTCGGCGACGACCCCGCTCGCCAGCACCCCGCCGGTCTTGCCCTGGTCGTTGGCGGTGCCGGCCGTGGTGTAGCGCTTGGTGTGCTCCACCGAGCGCAGGCCCGCGCCGGTCGCCCGGGTCAGGTCGGCCACGGTGACGTCGCGTTGGAGGTCGACGAAGCGGGGGGCGTCGGTGGCGGTGGGGATCGTGAAGACCTGCATGGGCGGGGTGTACGGCTGGGAGGCGACGGCGGGAAGGGCGGGGGGCTCGGCGGTCCAGCCCTCGGCCTCGACCGCGCGGGCGCCGGCCGCCGCGCCCTGGGCGAGGGCCGTGGCGAGGTCGAACGCCCCGTTCGCGGCGCCCGCGACCGCCACCGCCTGACGGCAGCCGTCGGGGACGAACGTGCCGAGCGTCTCGTCGTGGCGGAGCCTGCCGCCCGCCTGGCTGAACAGGTGCGCGACCGGGTTCCAGCCGCCGGAGACGAGGAGCAGGTCTGCGGCGAACTCCCGCTGTCCGCCGCTGCCTTGGTACGGGGCGACGGTCACGCCTTCGTACGGAGCGGCTGTCACGCCTTCGTACGGGGCGACGGTCACGGCGGTGAGCCGGGCACCGCCCGCCGTGCCGGTGACCGCGTGTCCGGCCAGTACCTCGATCCCGGCGCGGCGGGCGCGTTCGGCCCACTCCCCCGGCTCCGGCCGGGTGTCGGCGATCGCCGCGATGTCCGCGCCGGCCGCCGCCAGGTCGAGTGCGGCGGCGTACGCGCTGTCGTTGGTGGTGAACACGACCGCGCGGCGGCCGGGCAGGACGGCGTACCGGTGCAGGTACGTGCGGGCCGAGGCGGCCAGCATCACGCCGGGGCGGTCGTTGTCGCCGAACGCGAGGGACCGCTCGTGGGCGCCGGTGGCGAGGACCACGTGCCGGGCGCGGATCCGCCAGACGCGTTCGCGGGAGACGTGCGCGGGGGCATCGGCGCCGAGGTGGGCGGTGCGGCGTTCGACGGCGAGGAGGTGGTTGTCGTCGTAGTGGCCGAAGACGGTGGTACGGCGCAGGACGCGGACCTCGGGGGCCGCTTCGAGGCGGGCGTGTGTCGCGGCCACCCAGTCGGGGAGCTCGCCGGTGCCGAGCAGGCTGCCGCCTGGTTCCGGCTGGTCGTCGGCGAGGATGACGCGGGCGCCGCTGGTGGCCGCGGCCGCTGCCGCGGCGAGGCCGGCCGGGCCCGCGCCGACGACCAGCAGGTCGCAGTGGGCGTGTACGGCGTCGTAGCGGGCGGGGTCGGGGGCGGTGCCGAGGCGTCCCTGGCCCGGGAGGCCGGTGGCCACCAGGCCGTCGTGGAGCTCGACGGTGGTGGCGGGGAGCATGGGTTCGGGGAAGGGGGCCTCGATCTGGACGACCGCGTTGGGTTCTTCTGGGCCGGCGGTGAAGATGCCCCGGGGGCGGCCGAGTCTGATGCTGGTGGCGGCCTGGATGACGCCGTTGGCGAGGAGGGCGGAGGCGAGGGTGTCGCCTTGGTAGCCCTGGTATTCGGTGCCGTCGAAGGTGAAGGTGAGGGGAGTGGTGCGGTCGATTCGGCCGCCGGTGGGGGTGCGGTGGGGGTGGGCCGCGGTGGTGCCGGGGAGGGGGCCCGCGGCGGAGCCGCTGATGGACGGAGTGCCCCCGCCGCCCCTGCCCTTCCCGTCCTCCAGGGGCGCTGCCCCTTCGGCCCCGCTGGGGGCTGCGCCCCCAGACCCCCCGTCGGCCTGAACGGCCTCGTCCTCAAACGCCGGACGGGCCGCGAGGGGAGCCGTCGGGCGCGGCTCTCCCGCCCGGTACACCGTCAGGATCTCGTTCGTCGACGTGTCCCGGACCGCGTTGAACCACCTACGGCAGCCCGCCGCGTGGCTCCAGCACTCCGCGAACGGGCCCTTGGGGTTGGCGCGGAAGAAGAGGTAGCGGGCCCACTCCTCGTCGGTGAGGGACGCGGGGGTCTCCGGGTAGGGGACGTGGGCCTGGCCGCCGTAGTGGAACTCGGACTCATCGCGGGGCCCGCACCACGGGCAGGGGATGAGCAGCATGGTGGGGCTCCCTAGTGGGCCACCGCGGCCGCGCCGTGCTCGTCGACGAGCGCGCCGGTGGTGAAACGGTCGAGCGAGAAGGGGGCGTTGAGGGGGTGGGGGGCGTCGTGGGCGATGGTGTGGGCGTAGACCCAGCCGACACCCGGGGTGGCCTTGAAACCGCCTGTTCCCCAGCCGCAGTTGAGGTAGAGGCCGGCCACCGGGGTGAGGCCGACGACGGGTGAGGCGTCGGGGCTGACGTCGACGATGCCGCCCCAGGTGCGCAGGACGTGGGCGCGGGCGAAGACCGGGAAGAGTTCGAGGGCCGCCGCCATCTGTTCCTCGATGATGTGGAACGCGCCGCGCTGGGTGTAGGAGTTGTACGCGTCGATGCCCGCGCCCATCACCAACTCCCCCTTGTGCGCCTGGCTGACGTACACATGGACCGCGTTGGACATGACGACGGTGGGGTGCACCGGCTCCAGGAGTTCGGAGACGAGGGCCTGCAGGGGGTGGCTCTGGAGGGGGAGTTCGATGCCTGCCATGGCGGCGAGGACGGAGGTGTGGCCGGCCGCGCACAGGGCCACCTTGCCTGCGGCGATCGGACCGAGGGTGGTCCGGACGCCGACCACCCGGCCGGCCACCACGTCCACACCGGTGACCTCGCAGTTCTGGATGATGTCGATGCCGGCCGCGTCCGCGGAGCGGGCGAGGCCCCAGGCCACGTAGTCGTGTTTGGCGATGCCGGCGCGCGGCTGGTAGGTGCCGCCGAGGACCGGGTACCGCACATCGGGTGAGGTGTTGACGATCGGGCAGACCTCCTTGACCCCGTCCGCGTCGAGCCACTCGGCGTCCACGCCGTTGAGGCGGTTGGCCTCGACCCGGCGGACGCTGTCGCGGACGTCCTGGAGGCTGTGGGCGAGGTTCAGCACGCCACGCTGGGAGAAGAGGATCGGGTAGTCGAGCTCCTCCTCCAGGCCCTCCCAGAGTTTCAGCGCGTGTTCGTAGATGCCCGCGCTCTCGTCCCAGAGGTAGTTGGAACGGATGATCGTGGTGTTGCGGGCCATGTTGCCGCCCGCCAGCCAGCCCTTCTCCAGGACCGCCACGTCGGTGATGCCGTGGTTCTTGGCCAGGTAGTGGGCGGTGGCGAGGCCGTGTCCGCCGCCGCCGACCACGATCACGTCGTACGAGCGCTTCGGCTCGGGGGTGCGCCAGAGGAAGTCCGGGTGGTCGGGGAGGTCGGCGCCGGGGGTGCGGGGGCTCATCGGACGTCTCCGTCGTGCGCGAGGTGCGGGTAGAGCGGGTGCGAGGCGGCGAGGGACGCGGTGCGGGCGCGCAGGGCGGACACGTCCGGGTCGGGCTGGAGGGCGAGGGCGATCACGTCGGCCACCTCGGCGAAGTCCGCCTCGGTGAAGCCCCGGGTGGCCAGTGCGGGGGTGCCGATGCGCAGGCCGGAGGTGACCATGGGCGGGCGTGGGTCGAAGGGGACGGCGTTGCGGTTGACGGTGATGCCGATGGTGTGGAGGAGGTCCTCGGCCTGCCTGCCGTCCAGGGATGAGTTCCGGAGGTCGACGAGGACGAGGTGGACGTCGGTGCCGCCGGTCAGCACCCGCACTCCGGCCGCGGCGGCGTCGGGGCGGGTCAGACGTTCGGCGAGGATGCGGGCGCCGGCCAGCGTGCGGGCCTGGCGTTCGGCGAACCCGGGGGTTGCCGCGACCTTGAAGGAGACGGCCTTCGCGGCGATGACATGCTCCAGCGGGCCGCCCTGCATGCCGGGGAACACCGCCGAGTTGATCTTCTTGGCGAGGTCGGCGTCGTTGGTGAGGATGACGCCGCCGCGCGGTCCGCCGAGGGTCTTGTGCGTGGTCGTGGTGACGACGTGGGCGTGCGGGACGGGGCTGGGGTGCAGTCCGGCCGCCACCAGGCCGGCGAAGTGCGCCATGTCGACCATGAGGAGGGCACCGACCTCGTCGGCGATGCGCCGGAAGGCCGCGAAGTCCAGCTGCCTCGGGTACGCCGACCAACCCGCGATGATCATCTTCGGGCGGTGTTCCTTGGCGAGCCGCGCCACCTCGTCCAGGTCCACGAGGTTGTCCGCCTCGGAGACGTGGTACGGCACCACGTCGAGCATCTTGCCGCTGTAGTTGAGGCGCATGCCGTGGGTGAGGTGGCCGCCGTGCGCGAGGTCGAGGCCGAGGACGGTGTCGCCGGGCTTGAGCAGGGCGAAGAAGACGGCGGTGTTGGCCTGGGCGCCGGAGTGCGGCTGAACGTTGGCGTAGCCCGCGCCGAAGAGCGACTTGACGCGTTCGATCGCCAGCCGCTCGGTGACGTCGACGTGTTCGCAGCCGCCGTAGTAGCGGCGGCCGGGGTAGCCCTCGGCGTATTTGTTGGTGGCGACCGAGCCCTGCGCCTCCATCACGGCGGTGGGCGCGAAGTTCTCGGAGGCGATCATCTCCAGGGTGGACTGCTGGCGATGCAGCTCGGCGCGGAGCGCGGCGTGGACCTCGGGGTCCAGCTCGGCCAGGGGCGTGTTCAGCGCGTTCATGCGGGGTTCGCGATCCTTTCGACGGCCTCAGCGCCCCGAAGGGGCGCTGGGGGTACCCCCAGCCGAAGGCTGGGGGAGGAACTGCGCGACCAGCCACGAAGCACCCGCAGCCGACCGACGACACATCGCGGCACTCCTCTCCGATCCCTCACCCACGGAGACGACTCATCCCCGGATCGAACAACGGCTCCTCGGCCACCACCGCCGCCACGCGCTGGTCGAAGTACCCGATCTGAACGCCGGTCCCGGGCACCGCCAGCTCCACAGGCAGCCACGCGTAGGCGATCCCCTTGCCGATCGTGTAGCCGTAGGCCGCGCTGGTCACGTAACCGACCGCGCGGTCACCGTCGTACACCGGCTCCTTGCCCATGACGACGGCCCGCGGGTCATCGACGGTGAGGCAGCTCAGCCGGCGCCGTACCTCCGTCCTGCGCCGCTCCAGCGCGGCCTTGCCGACGAAGTCGCCCTTGTCGAGCTTGACGGCGAAGCCGACGCCGGCCTCGTAAGGGTCGTGCTCGTAGGTCATGTCGGTGCCGAACGAGCGGTAACCCTTCTCCAGGCGCAGGCTGTTGAAGGCGCCCCGGCCGGCGATGACGCCGCCGAGCGGTTCGGCCGCCCGCCACAGGGTGTCCCAGAGTTTCGCGCCGTGGTCGGCGGTCGTGTACAGCTCCCAGCCGAGTTCGCCGACGTACGACAGCCGCATCGCGGTGACCGGCACCGAACCGATGTAGGCGCGCCGGGCGCGGAAGTACTTGAGGCCGTCGTTGGAGAAGTCCGCGTCGGTGAGGGGTTGGAGGACCTCGCGGGCGAGCGGGCCCCACAGGCCGACGCAGCAGGTGCCGGGGGTGATGTCGCGGACCTGGACCCGTCCGTCGGCGGGGAGGTGGCGGGTGAACCAGTCGAGGTCCAGATTGCCGTTGGCGCCGACCTGGAAGTGGTCGCGGGCGAGGCGGGCGACGGTGATGTCGCTGCGGATGCCGCCGTCGTGGTCCAGAAGCAGCGTGTACGTCACCGAGCCGACGGACTTGGCGACCCTGCCGGTGACCAGGCCCTCCAGGAAGTCGGCGGCGCCGGGGCCGGTGACCTCCAGGCGCTTGAGGGCGGTCATGTCGTACATCGCGACGGTCTCGCGGGTGGCCTGGGCCTCGGCGCCGACGATCGGCGACCAGTAGCGGGCGGCCCAGTCGTTGGGGGTGGGGATCGAACGGCCTTCGACCAGGCCCGCGTTGGCCTCGTACCACTGCGGGCGCTCCCAGCCGTTCGCCTCCAGGAAGAAAGCGCCGTGTTCCTGCTGGCGGGCGTGGAAGGGGCTGGTGCGGATCGGGCGCGGCTTCCCGGACGGCTGGAGGGGGTGGAGGATGTCGTAGACCTCGACGAAGTTCTGGCAGTCGCGGGCCAGGACGTACTCGGGGGCCAGCTGGTGCGGCTCGAAGCGGTTGATGTCGCACTCGTGCAGGTCGAAGGACGAGCAGTGGCCGTCCACCAGCCATTCGGCGACGGCCCGGCCGACGCCCGCGGAGTGCGTGACCCAGACGGCCTCGGCGACCCAGAAGCCCTTTACGTCCGGGGACTCGCCGAGCAGCGGGTAGCCGTCGGTGGTGAAGGAGAACAGGCCGTTGATGCCCTCCTCGACCTTGGCCTCGCGGGTCGCGGGGAGCAGCGACCGGGTCTCGGTCCAGGCGTCCTCGAAGTCCTCCTCGGTGAACTTCAGGACGGAGGGCATCGGTTCGGCCTCGTCGACGGAGAGGATGTCGTCCGCGGAGACGGGCATCGGGCGGTGGCCGTAGGAGCCGATGCCGAGGCCGTCGAAGCGGTCGCGGTAGTAGAGGTCGGCGTCCTGGTGGCGCAGGATCGGGCGGACGGCCTCCTCGGTCTGGCCGGCGAGGGCGGGAACCGGGCCGGTCCAGGCGAGTTGGTGGGCGAGCGGGGTGAGCGGCAGGTTCATGCCGACCATGCGGGCGATCTTCGGGCCCCAGATGCCGGCGCAGCAGACGACGATGTCGGCGGGCAGTTCGCCCTGGGCGGTCAGGACGCCGGTGACGCGGCCCTCGCTCCGGTGGACGTCGAGGACCTCGTGGCGGGCGAGGAAGCGGACGCCGCGGTCGGTGGCCCGACGGATCTGGGCCTCGACGGCGAGCACGGCCTTGGCGATGCCGTCGGTGGGGACGAAGAGGCCGCCGAGGACCCGGTCCGGGTTCACCAGCGGGTGGCGCCGCACGCACTCGTCGGCGCTCAGCAGGTGTGCCTCGACGCCCCAGGCGGTGATCCAGCCGTGGCGGCGGTGGAGTTCGGCGAGGCGCTCGGGGGTGGTGGCCACCTCAAGGCCGCCGACCTGGAGGAAGCAGGGCCTGCCGTCGACGTCGAGGGAGCAGAACTTCTCGACGGTGTAGCGGGCCAGTTCCGTCATGGTCTTCGACGGGTTGGTCTGGAAGACCAGGCCGGGGGCGTGCGAGGAGGAGCCTCCGGTGGCCGGGAGGGGGCCCTGGTCGACCACGGTCACCTCGGTCCAGCCGCGTGCGGAGATCTCGTCCGCGAGCGCGGCTCCCACCACGCCCGCTCCGATGATGACCACTCGGGGTCCCGCCATCGCCCAACCTCCGAACTTGAGACCGGTGCAGTTGCTTGGTGCGCAACGTGATTCAGGCTGCGCAACTCAATGTGCCCGTCGTCGAGGAGGGGTGTCAAGAGGCCCGGTGACGTCGGGAAACGGCCGAAAGGCAGCGGGGCAAAGGCAACGCCCGGCGGGCGGTGCGCACAACTGCGCACCGCCCGCCGGGCGTACTGGACCGGCCTTTTGACGCCCCTCCCCCGCTACTTCAGCCAGGCGTCGACCTTGTCACGGTTGGCGTCGACCCACTTCTTGGCCGCCGCGTCGTCCGACATCTTGTCCACGGCGATGTACTTGGCCACGGTGTTCTGGTCGTCGTTGGTCCAGTTGAACTTCTTCACCAGGTCGTAGGCGGGGCTGCCCGACTTGGCGAAGCTCGCGCTGACGATCTTGTCCAGGTCGTAGACGGGGTAGTCGCAGGCGACCTTCGCCGCGTCGGCGTCACAGCCCGTCGTGTACTTGGGCAGGTCCACCTTCACCAGCGGTATCTCGGAGAGGAACCACTGCGGTTCGTAGAAGTAGCCGATGAGCCACTGCTTGTTCTTCTCGGCCGTTCTGAAGGCCTGGATGAGCGCGGTCTCGCTGCCCGCGTACACCACCTTGAAGTCCAGCTTCAGGTTCGTCACCAGGGCGGCGTCATTGGTGACGTACGACGGGTCGCCGTCGAGCAGCTGGCCCTTGCCGCCCGACTCGGACGTCTTGAACTGGGCGGCGTACTTATTGAGGTTCTGCCAGTTCGTGATGTCCGGGTGCGCCTTGGCGAGCCACGGCGGGACGTACCAGCCGATGACGCCCTTGTTGCCGGTCGAGCCGGCCTCGACGGCCGTCTTCTGCCCGGTGATGTACTTCTTCTTCAGATCGTCGTGGCCCCAGTTCTCCAGGACGGCGTCGACCTCGCCGGTGCCGAAGCCCTGCCAGGCGATCTCCTCCTTGAGGTCCTTCTTCTTCACCGTGCAGCCGAGGTCGTGTTCCGCGACGTACGCGACGACCGCCGCGTCCGCCTCGTAGCCCACCCACGGGTTGACGGCCAGGTTGAAGGTGCCGCACTTGCCGTCCGCGGACTTCGAGCCGGCGGAACTGCTCTCGCCGACCTTCGCCCCGCCGCAGGCCGTGAGGGTGAGGCCGAGGACGGCCAGGCCGGCCGCGCCTATACGCCAGTGTTGTGCCATGGTGTCGGTGCTCCTTATGCCCGGGTGCGTCGCGCCGCAGCCTGAGTGATCCGGTCGAACATGACTCCGAGCAGGACGATGGCGAGCCCCGCCGCCAGCCCCTTGCCGTACAGCTCGCCCTGCGAGAAACCGGCCACGACGTCGTAGCCGAGGGCGCCCGCGCCTACCAGGCCGCCCACCACAACCATCGACAGCACGTAGATCAGGCCCTGGTTGGTCGCGAGGGTCAGGGCGCCGCGTGCCATCGGCAGCTGGACCTTGGTGATGATCTGCCAGGTGTTGCACCCGGCCGAGGTGGCCGCCTCCACGGTGGACTCGGGCACGTTCCGCACCCCGTCCGCGATGATCTTGATCGCGACGGGTGCCGCGTAGACGACGGCCGCGACGATCGCCGTGAAGCGGGTGGCGCCGAAGAGCGCCAGGAACGGCACGAGATAGACGAACGGCGGCATGACCTGGGCGGCGTCCAGGGCAGGCCTGATCAGCCGGTCCGCCGACGCGCTGCGGCCCATCCACACGCCGACGACGGCACCGAGCAGCATCACCAGGACGGTGGCCACGGCGGTCGAGGCGAGCGTGGTCATGCTGTCCGACCACAGGCCCGTGCCGACCAGCAGCCCGACGCAGGCGGCCGCCGTCGCCCCGGCCCGCCAGCCGCCGAGGACGGCGCCGAGCGCGACCAGGGTGGCGCCGACGAGCCACCACGGGGAGTCGGTGAGCAGCGTCTGGAACGGGTTGAGCAGGCCGTTGGTGAGGGCGTCCCGCAGCGCGTTGGTCAGGCCGGAGAGATGGTCCTGGAGCCAGGTGGTCGCGGTGTCGGCGGCACTCGCGATGTGGGTGCCGACGGTGCCGTCGCCGGGGAACTCGGCCGCCCAGACGTAGGTGTGGGAGAGATAGACCAGGACGGCGGCCGCGATCCCGCCGGCCGCAAGGAGCGGGCGGCGCCACTTGAGGAACGGGCCGCCGGCGCGGCGGACTTCGGTGCGGGCGGCCGCCGCGGTGGTGACCCGGTCGAGCACGATGGCCATGACGACGATGGCGAGTCCGGCGTTGAAGGCGGTGCCGACGTCGAGGGACTGCAGGGCCTGGACCACGGTCTTGCCGAGGCCGGGCGCGTCGATCAGGGCGGCGATGGTGACCATGGCCAGGGCGGCCATGATGGTCTGGTTGACGCCCATCACCACCGTGCGCCGGGACATCGGCAGCAGCACCTTCAGCAGTTGCTGCGTCCGTGTCGCGCCGAGCGAGTCGGCCGCCTCGACGGTGGTCTCGGGGACCGAGCGGATCGCGTGCGCGGTGATACGGATGGCGGGCGGCGCCGCGTAGATCACCGTGGTGATCACCGCGGAGGCCCCGCCGATGAGGAAGATCAGGGTCAGCGGGGCGAGGTAGACGAAGGTCGGCATCGTCTGCATGAAGTCCAGGAAGGGCGTCATGATCCGGTTGAACCGGTCGGAGAGTCCGGCCCAGACGCCCAGCGGGATGCCGATGAGCAGGGCCACCAGGACCGCCGACAGGGTCAGCGCCAGGGTGTCCATGCTCTCCTGCCACAGGCCCTGGAGCCCGAAGAAGGTGAAGCCGGCCGCGGCCAGCAGCGCGACCCGCCAGTTGCCCACGGCCCAGGACACGTACCCGGCGAGTCCGACGACGCCGAGCCAGCCGATCTGCGGTACCGGGCGGGAGCCGGTGGGCTGGGAGATCAGTGACTGGACGAAGGTCACCAGGTTGTCGATGACCAGCCGGATCTCGTTGAAGAAGTAGAGGAAGACCGGGTTGGAGTTGCGGTTGGCGCCGATGCTGTCGTTGACGTCGTTCAGCCAGCGGTGCAGTCCGGTGAGGTCGGCGGCGGCCAGGGTGAGCGTCTGCCGGCCGCGCAGCACGGTGAAGAGCACCAGCCAGACGACCAGGATGGCCGCCACCACCATGGGGCGGCTGACCTTGTGGCGCAGGGCGGCGACGGGGACAGTCGCGTCGGCGACGGCGGCCATCAGGCGCCGCCTTCCTGTCCGGCGACGGCGGCTCCGGCACGGGCCCCTGCGACACCGGCCGCTCCGGCACCACTTGCTCCGGCGCCGACCGCTCCCGCGACGACCGCGAGGATCTCCTCGTCGCCGACGATGCCGAGCAGCTTGCCGTGCTCGACGACCTTGACCGGCCGATCGGCCGCGAGCACCGCCCGGGTGGCCTCGCGGACCACCACCTCCGGACCCAACTCGGGTCCGTCCACGGCGTCTTCGGGGGTAGCGGGCCGCATGATCCAGCGCAGGGTGAGGACGTCGCCGCGCGGCACGTCCTTGACGAAGTCCCGTACGTAGTCGTCCGCCGGGGCGCCGACGAGTTCGTCGCCGGTGCCGCACTGGACCATCCTGCCGTCCCGCATGATCAGGATGCGGTCGCCGAGCTTCAGTGCCTCGGAGAGGTCGTGGGTGATGAACACCATGGTCTTGCCGACCTCGTGGTGCAGGCGGATGACCTCGCTCTGCATGTCACGGCGGATCAGCGGGTCGAGCGCGGAGAACGGTTCGTCGAAGAAGAGGACGTCGGGGTCGCCGGCGAGGGCGCGCGCGAGGCCGACGCGCTGCTGCATGCCGCCGGAGAGCTGGTCGGGGTAGGAGTTCTCGTATCCGGCGAGGCCCACCAGTTCGACGACCTCCATGGCCTTCTTCGTCCGTTCGGCCCGGCTCATGCCCCGGATCTCCAGGCCGAACGCCACGTTCTCGACGACCTTGCGGTGCGGCAGCAGACCGAAGTGCTGGAAGACCATGGAGAACTTGCTGCGCCGCAGCTCCCGCAGCCGTCGGGCGTCGGCGCCCCGGATGTCCTCGCCCTCGAAGACGACCTCGCCGGCGGTGGGTTCGATCAGCCGGGTCAGACATCGCACCAGGGTGGACTTGCCGGACCCGGACAGGCCCATGACGACGAAGACCTCGCCGGGCGACACCTCGAAGTTCAGGTCCCGTACGGCGGCGGTGCAGCCGGTGCGGTCCATCAGCTCGCGGCGGGTCAGCCCGCACAACTCCTCGGAGCCCGGCACCTGGTCGGCCTTCGGCCCGAACACCTTCCACAGCCGGCGCACGGAGATGACCGGGGTACGGTCCCCGGGGTCCTGGGACGTGTCGCGCCGCTGCGACACCTCGGTCTGGGCTGGGGTCATGGTCGGCCTCTTTTCGCCGTCAGCCGCGGAACCAGTGCTGCGGCCGGGGTTGGATGTTCTGCCAGACGTGCTTGGGCTCTCGGTACTCGTCCAGGCCGGTCGGTCCCAGCTCGCGGCCCACGCCCGAGTGCCCGAAGCCACCCCATTCCGCTTGCGGCACATAGGGGTGGTAGTCGTTGATCCACACGGTGCCGTGGCGCAGTCGGCGGGCGACCCGCTGCGCCTTGCCCGCGTCCTGCGTCCAGACGGCTCCGGCGAGGCCGTACTCCGTGTCGTTGGCGATGCGGACGGCGTCGTCCTCGTCCTGGAAGCGCTCCACGGTGAGTACAGGTCCGAAGGACTCCTCGTGCACCACCCGCATGTCCTGCCGGCACTCGTCGAGGACGGTCGGCGGGTAGTAGAAGCCGTTCGCCAACTCGGGGGCGTCGGGGCGTACGCCGCCGCAGCGCAGTACGGCGCCCTCGGCGAGACCCGCTGCGACATACGCCTCGACCTTCTCGCGGTGCTGTGCGGAGATCAGCGCCCCGGTCTCGGCCTCGGGGTCGAAGGGGCCGCCCAGGCGGATGACTTGGGCCCGGCGCACGACCTCGTCGACGAAGGCGTCGTGGATCGTGTCCTCGACGATCAGCCGGGCGCCGGCCGAGCAGACCTGCCCGGAGTGCAGGAAGACGGCGGTGAGCGCGAAGTCGACGGCGGTGGCGAAGTCGGCGTCGGCGAAGACCACGTTGGGGTTCTTGCCGCCGAGTTCGAGGGCGACCTTCTTCACCGTGGCGGCCGCGGTGGCCATCAGGCGCCGGCCGGTGTGCAGCCCGCCGGTGAAGGACACCAGGTCGACGGCCGGGTGCTCGGCGAGCGGTGCGCCCGCCTCGGGGCCGGCGCCGAGGACGAGGTTGGCGGCGCCGGCCGGGAGGCCCGCCTCCTCCAGGGCCTTCATCAGCAGGATCGAGGTGGAGGGGGTGAGTTCACTGGGTTTGAGGACGACGGTGTTGCCCGCGAGGAGGGCCGGGGCGACCTTCCAGGAGGCTTGCAGGAGCGGGTAGTTCCAGGGGGTGATCAGGCCGCAGACGCCGACGGGTTCGTAGGTGACCCGGCTGAGCGCGTCGTCGCGGCCGGTGTCGACCACCCGTCCGGCGCTGGTGCCGGCGATGCCGCCGTAGTAGCGGAAGCAGGAGACGACGTCGGCGATGTCGTACTCGCTCTCCACCAGGCGCTTGCCGGTGTCGAGGGACTCGGCGCGGGCGAACTCCTTGGCGTCGCGCTCGATGATGCCGGCGGTGCGCAGCAGCAGCGCGCCGCGCTCCCGCTCGGGGGTGTGCGGCCAGGGGCCGTCGTCGAAGGCGCGCCGGGCCGCGGCGATCGCGGCCTCGGTGTCGGGGCGGGTCGCCTCCGACACCGTGGCGACGAGGGCGCCGTCCGCCGGACAGCGGATCTCGCGCCGGCCGCCGGCCACCGCCGCGCGCCATTCACCATCCACGTACAGATCTGCCACGGTCGCGCCCTTCGAGCCCGAATTCGTTGCGCATTGTGCATTGGTTTGCTTTTGGTGGAACACCCTGACGAACGGACCGACCGCCGTCAAGAGGTCTGGGGAGAGTGCGGGGGAGAGTGCGCTACCCGGCCTGTTCGCGGGCGTCGCGGTGCCGGTAGTAGACGGCATCGGACGGCGGCAGCGGTTCCTTGCCGAGGATGAGGTCGGCCGCCTTCTCGGCGATCATCATGACCGGGGCGTAGATGTTGCCGTTGGTGACGTACGGCATCACCGAGGCGTCCACCACGCGCAGTCCGTCCACCCCGTGCACCCGCAGGGTCAGCGGGTCGACGACGGACATCGCGTCCGTGCCCATCTTGCAGGTGCAGGACGGGTGCAGGGCGGTCTCGCCGTCCTTGGCGACCCAGGCGAGGATCTCCTCGTCCGTCGCCACGGACGGGCCGGGCGAGATCTCCCCGTCGTTGTAGGGGGCGAGCGCGGGCTGGTTGAGCAGTTCGCGGGCCACCCGGACCGCCTCGACCCACTCGCGGCGGTCCTGCTCGGTGGAGAGGTAGTTGAAGCGCAGTGCCGGGTGTTCGCGCGGGTCCTTGCTCCTGATCTTCACCGAGCCGAGGGCGTCGGAGTACATGGGCCCGACATGGACCTGGTAGCCATGGCCGCCGGCGGGCACGGAGCCGTCGTAGCGGACCGCGACGGGCAGGAAGTGGAACATCAGGTTGGGGTAGTCCACCTCCTCGTTGCTGCGGCAGAAGCCGCCGGCCTCGAAGTGGTTGGTCGCGGCCGGCCCCTTGCGGAACAGCCACTGCAGGCCGATGAAGGGGGCCCGCCACTTCGCCAGGTACGGCTGGACGGAGACGGGCTGCTTGCAGCCGTACTGGATGTACACCTCCAGGTGGTCCTGGAGGTTCTCGCCGACGCCCGGCAGATCGTGGACGACGTCGACGCCGAGGGCGCGCAGTTCCCCGGCGTTGCCGACGCCGGAAAGCTGGAGCAGTTGCGGGGAGTTGATGGCGCCGCCGCACAGGATGACCTCGGCGGCCCGCACCTGCCGGAGGGCGCCCCTGCCCCGCTGATACTCGACACCGACGGCCTTCTTCCCCTCGAAGAGGACGCGTGTGACGAGGGCGCGGGTCTGCACGGTGAGGTTGGGGCGTTTCCTGGCGGGTTTGAGGTACGCCTTGGACGCGGACAGGCGCCGGCCGCGGTGCACGTTGCGGTCGAACTTGGCGAAGCCCTCCTGCCGGTAGCCGTTGACGTCGTCGGTGGGCGCGTAGCCGGCCTCTTCGGTGGCCTTGAGGAAGGCGGAGAAGAGCGGGCCTTCGGCCGGGCCGCGTTCCAGCACGAGCGGTCCGTCATGGCCACGGAACTCGTCGTCGGGGTCGGCGGCCAGACAGTTCTCCATCCGGCGGAAGTACGGCAGGCAGTGGGCGTAGTCCCAGGTCTTCATGCCGGGATCGGCGGCCCAGCGCTCGTAGTCCATGGGGTTGCCGCGCTGGAAGATCATCCCGTTGATGCTGCTGGAGCCGCCCAGCACCTTGCCGCGGGCGTGGTAGACACGCCGGCCGCCCATGTGGGGTTCCGGCTCGGACTCGTACTTCCAGTCGTAGAAACGGCTTCCGATGGGGTACGTCAACGCCGCGGGCATATGGATGAACACGTCCCACGGGTAGTCCGGGCGGCCCGCCTCCAGCACCAGCACCCGGTTGCCGGGATCGGCCGAGAGCCGGTTCGCCAGTGCGCTGCCGGCCGATCCGCCGCCGACGATGACGAAGTCGTACTGCACGTCTTGCAAGGGAGCCATACCGCCTCGTCCCGCTCGCGCCGTCGATGTGCGCGGCATGCTAGTACGGGTATCGCAATGCGCACCAGGTTGCGAACAACGCAACTTGTAAGATCTTTGTTCACACCACGTTTCTTGGGCGCTGTTGTTTACTCCGCGTATAGTTTCGCTATGAGCAACTACAGTCCGGACACAGAAACGAACGGCTCATCCTCCGGTGGCGTGCAGTCCGTCGACCGCGCCATCAGCGTCCTGGAGATCCTCGCCCAGCGCGGCGAGGCGGGCGTGAGCGAGGTGGCCGCCGAGATCGAGGTACACAAGTCGACCGCGTTCCGCCTGCTCGGCGCCCTGGAGGCGCGCGGACTGGTGGAACAGGCGGGCGAACGGGGCAAGTACGCGCTCGGGTTCGGCATCGTCCGGCTGGCGGGCGCCGTCACCGGGCGTATCGACGTCACCCAGCAGGGCCGTCAGGTCTGCGAGCGGCTGGCCGAGGAGATCGGCGAGACGGTCAACATCGCGGTGCTGCAGGAGCACTACGCGATCAACCTCTACCAGGTACGCGGTACGGCCGCCGTCACCGCGCACAACTGGGTCGGCCAGCTGACCCCGTTGCACGCCACCTCCAGCGGCAAGGTCATGCTGGCCCATCGGCCGGCGAAGGAACGGGCCGCGCTGATCTCGGACGGGGGCCTGAAGAAGCTCACCCCGCACACCATCTCCACGAAGGCGAAGCTGGAGAAGGACCTCGCCGAGGCCCGGGAGCGCGGTTACGCCTGGACGCTGGAGGAGCTGGAGATCGGGCTGCACGCCATGGCCGCGCCGATCCGGGACCGGGAGGGCAAGGTCATCGCGTCGATCAGCGCCTCCGGGCCGTCCTACCGGTTCACCGAGGAGCGTATGCACGAGTTGGCTCCGGTGCTGGTCAAGGGCGCCGCCGAGATCAGCCACCGGATGGGGTTCCTGGGCTGAGCGCCCCGAGGACGACCGCCGTACGGCCCGCGTCCGTGTTCCGCGCGGGCCACGGGCGCTCCGTGTCTGTCAGTCCTGTCAGTCCCGTCACTCCGGCCGCCGGGTACCGAGCCGCTCGTGGACCCAGTCGTGGAAGGCGCCGATGTGGTGCTCGCTGGGCACCAGCACACCGCCCTTGGCGTACAGCCGTGAGCTCATCCCGGGCTGGGTGCGCTCGCAGGCGTCGAAGTCCTGGCGGTTGACCCGGTCGAAGAGCTCCACGGACCGGCTGACGTCCTTGCCGCTCTCCACGACGTGCGGAAGGTAGAGCCAGTCGCACTCGACGACCGTCCGGTCCACGGCCACCGGGTACATGCGGTGGAAGATCACGTGGTCGGGCACGAGGTTGATGAAAACCTGCGGTTTCACGGTGATCGCGTAGTACCGCCGGTCCTGGTCCGCGGCGACTCCGGGGATGCGGTCGAGCCCCTCGGAACCGTCGACGGTGAAGCCCCGGACGTCCGCGCCGAACTCGGCGCCGTGGCCCACGTAGTACTGCGCCGCGTAGCCGTCGGCGAACTCGGGCAGCACCTCGGTGAGTTCGGGGTGGATGGTGGCGCAGTGGTAGCACTCCATGAAGTTCTCGACGATGAGCTTCCAGTTCGCCCGCACGTCGTAGACGATCCGCCGGCCCACCGACAGGTGCTCGATGTCGTAGTGCTCGATCGACGCGGTGTCGCCCAGCCGTTCGACGACGGCCCCCAGCACGTCCTCCTCGAAGGAGGGCGGGTCCTCCGCCAGGCACACCCAGACATAGCCCAGCCATTCCCGCACGGCCACCCCCACCAGGCCGTACTCGGTACGGCCGACGTCGGGCATCTTGGTGAGGTTGGGGGCCGCGACCAGCTTGCCGTCCAGGTCGTAGGTCCAGGCGTGGTACGGGCACTGGAAGGCGCGCCTGACCTCGCCCGTCTCCTCGGTGCACAGTCTGGCCCCGCGGTGCCGGCAGACGTTGAAGTAGGCGCGGACCGACCCGTCCCGGGCACGGGTGACGAGGATGCTCTCGCGGCCCACGTCGACCGTGCGGAACGCGCCGGGCTTCGGCAGGTCCGCCGCGCGGGCGACGCAGAACCACATCGTCTCGAAGACGCGTTCCTGTTCCTGGGCGAAGATGCCGGGATCCGTGTAGGCGGAGCCGGGGAGGGTGGCGATCAGGCTGTCCGGCAGGCTGGTCGAGGTCACGGTGCACTCCTCGGAGAACGTCGTGGATCGATGGGACGGCGCGGGCGCCGGGTCAGGGCGCGGTGGTGCCGAACTGCTTGCGCAGGCGGGTGAAGAGCCGCGGCTGGTTCATCCCGAGCACGGCGACCGGCCGGCCCGCCCGCCGGTAGACGGCGAGGAAGCTGCGGTCGTCGGTCGAGCCCTCCTCGACCGTCACCTCGTCGGCCCCGGCGGCGTGTCCGACGAACTGGATCTTCACGCCGTACTGGTCGGACCAGAAGTACGGGGGCCTGGGGAGGCCCGGTTCCGTCGCCCCGTGCGCGAGGAGCGCGGCGACGGCGGCGGCCGGCCGTTCCAGCGCGCCGGTCCAGTGCTCGACCCTGCGATGGCCGCCGGCGTGCGGGTCGTACCAGTTGGCGCAGTCGCCGACGGCGACCACCCCGGCCACGCTGGTACGCCCGTCGGCACCGCACTTCACGCCGTTGTCGAGCGTGACGCCGGAGCCCTCCAGCCACTCGACGCAGGGGCGCGCCCCCACGCCGACGACGACGGTGTCGGCGGGCACACTGCGGCCGTCCTCCAGGAGGACCGCCGCCACCTGGCGCTCGCCGCTCAGCCCCTTGACCCCGACCCCGCACAACAGCCGTACCCCGTGGTCGGCGTGGAGGGCGGAGACGACGGCGCCCATGGCCGGGCCGAGCGGTCCGGCCAGCGCGGTCGGTGCCGCCTCGACCACGGTCACGTCCAGCCCGAGGGCATACGCCGTGGAGGCGACCTCGGCGCCGACGAACCCGCCGCCGATCACCACAAGGCGGCCGCCCCGGGAAAGATCGCGTCGCAGGGCGCGGGCGTCGTCGAGGGTGCGCAGCACATGGACCCCGGCGAGACCCTCGGTACCGGGCAGGGTGCGGGCGGCGGCTCCGGTCGCGACCACCACGCCGTCGGCCCGGACCTCCCGGCCGTCGGCGAGCCGGATCGCCCGCCCGGTGCGGTCCAGCCCGGTGGCGCGCGCCCCGAGCAGCCACTCCGCACGGAGTTCCTCGTCGTCCCGCTCCAGCGCCAGGTCCGCCTCACCGACAGTGCCGGCCAGGAACTCCTTGGACAACGGCGGCCTGTCGTACGGGCGATGGGGCTCGTCGCCGATGACGACCAGCCGGCCGTCGTACCCCCGTTGCCGCAGCGAGCGCGCGGCCGACAGCCCGGCCAGCGAGGCGCCCACCACGGCGACCGTCCTCACGCCGCGCCCCCGGCGAGCCGGGCGGCGACGCACGGCGGCAGGTTGGGCGCGTCGGCGGACAGCCGGACGTAGACGGTGCCCTCCTCGACGACGACCTCGTGGGTGCGGACCGGGCGCTTGGCCGGGGGTGCGTCCACGGAGCCGGTCCGCAGGTCGAACTTGGAGGCGTGCAGGGGGCATTCGACCTCGCGGCCCTCCAGCCAGCCGTCGGCGAGCGAGGCGTCCTGGTGGGTGCACGTGTCGTCGATGGCGAAGAGCTCGCCGTCCTCGGTGTGGAACACCGAGACGGGCGGGTCGATATCGAGCCGGTGGGCCTCGCCTCGCGGCAGATCCGCGAGACGGCACGCGGGAATCTTCATGACACCTCGGTGCGTATAGCGAAACGGATTGCGATGAGCGCAACGTCAGTCTGAGGGCGCCTCCGAAGCGTTGTCAAGGCGTTCACTCGCCGGTCTGCGCAGGCCGCGGCGGCGGCTCCGGACCATGCCGAAGTGCCCTCGAAGGCAAGGGTGAACAGGAGAAACGAGTGTCCCTTCGAGCGCGAGGACGCGGGGCGGTCAGAAACCGCGGTCGATCCGCTCCAGGCTCGTCACTGGGCCAACACCGAGCGCGGGACGCCGCCGTGAGCATCCTTTCGAGGGCCATCTCGACCTCGCCCAGGGTGACGGTCCCGGTGACGAAGGCGTCCAGCGGCGGCAGCTCCGGCCTCGACTCCGGCGTGGGGACGCCGACCGGCACCACGATCCCGGCGAGGTCACGGGCGTAGCAGGCCGGACAGCAGGTGGGTCTCCGGCCGCCGCGCTGCCTCGATCACCGCATCGGCGCCGAATCCGCCGGCAGCTTCCGCACCGCGTAGGCGGCGTCGGTCTCCGGGGAGTTGACGGGGTGGGTGGCGCCGAGCCGGTGCACCGTGGCCGGCTTGCGCTCGTCCGCATCCACGGCGATGACCCTCGCCGCCCTGGTCAGGTCGGGGCCGAGGACCGCGGCGGCGCCGATGCCCGCCGTCACCGCCGCGGTCGGCGCAACACGGCACGCGGGGCCCGAAACGGCGGTCGGAGACACCGCCGCCGTCCTCATGCGCTCCCGCGGCCCCGCCGGTGCGAGTCCGAAGACGTCCTGCCGGCCGAGGTACACGTGGCCCGCACGGCGGTGTGCGCCGACGACACCGCCCGGTACCACCGGCGGGCCGGAACAGCCGTTTCCCGTACCGGCCGCTCCCGGCCGGGTGAGGGGGTCAGTCGTCGTCCGGGCCGGGGACCACGACCAGGAAGGCGTCCGTCCGCAGGTCCATCACGACCGTCGCGGGCTCGCCCTCGGCGCGGCGCTCGGCCGCGTACTCCTCCGCCGGCCACGATCCCCGCGGAGCTCCGGCAGGGAAACGTTCCAACACCTTCGCGCTCATGGCGGCAGACACCTCCAGCGTCCTTCCCTCGGCCGGATCCGGCCCCTGTCCTGCGGTTCGTCTGCCCGCGATCGGCGCGGACATGCCCAGAGTGCCGGCCCGGGTCCGCCGTCCACCGCTCCCGGTCGACGGTTGTCGCCGACGGGCAGACCATGGAATCCGCCGCATCCGAAACGACGGCACACGTGGAAGTGTCTCCAGGGGGGCCGACGCGGAGGACGCAGAGCTGATGAACGCTGACGACCACGCCCCCGGCCCGCGTTGCCTGGTGACCGGGGCGACCGGATACATCGGCGGCAGGCTGGTGCCGGAGCTGCTCGCCGAGGGCCATCGGGTGCGCTGTCTGGCGCGCTCCCCGGGCAAGCTGCGCGACCACCCCTGGGCCGGGCGGGCGGAGGTGGTGCGGGGCGATGTCACGGACGCCGCCGACGTCGCCGAGGCCATGCGGGGCGTCGACGTGGCCTACTACCTGGTGCACGCGCTGGGCACCGGCGCCGACTTCGAGGCGACGGACCGGAAGGCGGCGCGGATCTTCGGCGAGGCGGCCCGGACCGCGGGAGTGCGGCGCGTCGTCTACCTCGGCGGCCTGACGCCGTCGGGCGTGCCGGAGTCCGAGCTGTCGCCGCATCTGCGCTCGCGGGCCGAGGTGGGCCGGATCCTGCTGGACTCCGGCGTGCCCACGACCGTGCTGCGGGCCGCGGTCGTCATCGGTTCGGGCTCCGTCTCCTTCGAGATGCTGCGCTATCTCACCGAACGTCTGCCGGTCATGATCACCCCCAGCTGGGTGCGCACCCGCATCCAGCCCGTGGCGGTCCGCGACGTGCTGCGGTATCTCGTCGGCAGCGCACTGATGCCGGCCGGCGTCAGCCGCGCCTTCGACATCGGCGGACCGGACGTGCTGACCTACCGCGACATGATGCTGCGGTACGCGGCGGTCGCCGGACTGCCCCGCCGGATCATCCTCCCCGTGCCGGTGCTGACCCCCGGCCTGTCCAGTCACTGGGTCGGGCTGGTCACCCCGGTCCCCGCGTCCATCGCCCGGCCGCTGACCGAGTCGCTGCGCCACGAGGTCGTCTGCCACGAGCACGACATCGCGCGGTACGTGCCGGACCCGCCCGGGCATCCGTTCGGCTTCGACGAGGCGGTACGGCTGGCCCTGCAGCGCATCCAGGACGCGCAGGTGACCACCCGCTGGTCGTCGGCGGCGGTGCCCGGCGCGCCCAGCGATCCGCTGCCCACCGACCCCGACTGGGCGGGCGGCAGCCTGTACACGGACCGGCGGGAGCTGACCGTGAACGCCTCTCGCGAGGCCCTGTGGCGGGTGATCGAGGGGATCGGCGGGGACAACGGCTGGTACTCCTTCCCGCTGGCCTGGGCGGTGCGGGGCGGCCTGGACCGGCTGGTGGGCGGGGTGGGGCTGCGCCGGGGGCGGCGGGACGCGGCGCGGCTGCGGGCCGGCGACTCGCTGGACTTCTGGCGGGTGGAGGAGATCGAGCCCGGCCGTCTGCTGCGGCTGCGGGCCGAGATGCGGCTGCCGGGTCTCGCCTGGCTGGAGATGTACGCCGACACCGACCCTGCGGGCCGTACCCGCTACCGCCAGCGGGCCATGTTCCATCCGCACGGGCTGCTCGGCCACGCCTACTGGTGGAGCGTCTCCCCCTTCCATGCGGTCGTGTTCGGCGGCATGGCCCGCAACATCGCGCTCGCCGCGGCCCGTGTCCCGGCCACCCTCGCGAGGGAGTCCGCACCTGGCGGGTGACGGCCGCATCCGCGGGGCTCGCCGGGCCGGAAGTACCTCACCGGCCGCCCGCCCTTCGACCCCGGAGAAGCACCATGAACGTCTCGGTCGTCCTCTTCACCGCCGACCTGCGGCTGCACGACCATCCGCCGCTGCGGGCCGGGAACGAGGCCCGCGAGGTGGTTCCGCTGTTCGTACGCGACACGGGCGTCACGGACGCCGGGTTCGCCGTGCCCAACCGGCTGGCGTTCCTCGCCGACTGCCTGCGGGACCTCGACGGCGGTCTGCGCAGGCGGGGCGGGCGGCTGGTGGTGCGTTCCGGCGACGTCGTCGAGGAGGTGTGCAAGGTGGCCGCCGAGACGGACGCCGACGAAGTTCATCTGGCCGGCGACGTCAGCGCCTACGCCCAGCTGCGGGAACGGCGGCTGCGCCGGGCGCTGGAGGCGGAGGGGCGGCGGCTGCACGTGCACGACACCGTGACCACCGCCGTGCCGCCCGGTGACCTCACCCCGGCCTCCTCGGACCACTTCGCCGTCTTCACCCCGTACTTCCGCCAGTGGTCCGGGGTGCGGCTGCGCGACGTGCTGGCCGCGCCGCGCACCGTGCGGGTCCCGGACGGGGTCGGCTCCGAGGGTCTGCCCTCCCGCGCGGACCTCACCGGGGTGTCCGAAGGCCTGGCGGCCGGCGGGGAGACGGAGGGCCGCGGGCGCGTCTCCGCCTGGCTGCGCGGCGGGATCGGCGCGTACGAGGACCGCCACGACGATCTGGCGGGCGACGCCACCTCCCGTCTCTCGCCCCATCTGCACTTCGGGACGGTCTCCCCCGTCGAACTGGTCCACCGGGCACGCGGGGCGGACGGGCCCGGCGCCGAGGCCTTCGTCCGGCAGATCGCCTGGCGCGACTTCCACCGCCAGGTGCTCGCCGCCCGGCCCGCGGCCGCCACCGCCGACTACCGGACCAAACGCGACCGCTGGCGCTCCGCGTACGCCGCGCGCGAGGACATCCGGGCCTGGAAGGAGGGACGCACCGGCTACCCGGTGATCGACGCGGCGATGCGCCAGCTGCGCCACGAGGGCTGGATGCACAACCGGGGCCGGCTGCTGGCCGCGAGTTTCCTCGCCAAGACCCTGTACGTCGACTGGCGCGTGGGCGCCCGTCACTTCCTGGACCTCCTGGTCGACGGTGACGTCGCCAACAACCAGCTCAACTGGCAGTGGATGGCGGGCACCGGCACCGACACCCGCCCCAACCGCGTCCTCAATCCCGTGACCCAGGCCAGGCGCTACGACCCCGACGGAGCGTACGTCCGCCGCTGGGTCCCCGAACTCGCCGCGCTCGACGGCCCGGCGGTGCACGAACCCTGGAAGCTGCGGGGGCAGGACCGGGCCGGTCTCGACGACTACCCGGACCGGGTCGTCGAGCTCTCCGAAGGCCTCGCCCGCTTCAGGCGGGCCCGCGCCCGCGACTGAGGGAACCCCGCGGACCCGCCCGGCGGGCGACCCCCGCACGACCCGGGGCGCTCCACGGCCCGGACCGCCTCCACGGCCTCGGCGAAGTCCCGCGCGAGGAGCGGCTACGGGGCGGCGGCCCGTCCTGACCCCGGTGGCCGACCGGCCGCGGTGCGGGTCGCCAGCACCTCGCGGGCGGCGCGGGGTCCCGGAGGCGAGGGCGGTGCCGTCGGCCGCGACGGCACCGTCGCCGGTGCGGACGGTCAGGCGGCCGCTGCCCGGTCCTCCCTCGGGAGCGATCGTCAGGACACTTCGCCGGAAGCTCCTTCCCGGTACGCGGCGGAGAGGATGTCGAGGGCGTGCTGCAGGCTCGGTGGGCGGGGCATCCCTCGCGCCGCGGACGGAGCGGACCAGCCTGGTCCGCCCAGCACGACCAGGGGACGGCGGCGTGCACCCGCCACCCCCCACTGGGTGTCGGCGACATGCCGGGCCAGCGGCAGGCTGGCCGTGGAGCGCGCCTGCGCCCACAGCACCACGGCCGACGGGCCCAGCCGCCGCACCGCCGCCGCGAGCGCCTCCGCCGGGACGGCGGCACCGAACATGCGGGTGGGCAGGCGCAGTTCACCCAGTCCGGCGTTGAGCGCCTCGATCGGCAGGGTGTGCTGCTCGCCGGGTACGCAGGCCAGGACGACGGGTCCGGCGCCCTGGCCGGGCGGCGGGGTGCGCCGGCGCAGGGTGGTGGAGACGTGCCAGGACAGCAGGTGCTCGACCTCGACGTAACGGTCGCCGGACGAGAGCCACTTGCGCCCCACGGCGTGCAGGGTCGGCACCATCACCTCCTGCCAGGCGACGGTGAGACCGTACTGCTCCACGGCGGCGGTCAGCAGTTCCTCGACGGCCGGGGCGTCCAGCCGTACGGCCGCGCGGGCCAGCCCCCGGCACTCCTGGCGCACGTCGGCGAGCGGCAGTGCGCCGGCCGCGTGCGAGGAGCCATGGTCCGGCGGCCGCGCCGTCGTCCCGGCCGTCCCCGGCGATGCCTCGGCCGTCTCCCTGGCGGCACGGGCCGCCTCGGCCGGCGGCACGCCCGACGAGGTCAGGCGGCACATCTCCTCGAGCACGGCCACATCCTGCGGGGTCCAGCGGCGGTGCCGTCCGTCGGCGCGGACCGCGGGCCCGATGCCGTAGCGGCGGTCCCAGGAGCGGAGCGTGGTGGGCGCCACCCCCAGCCGACGGGCCAGCGCACCGGTCGTCAGGGGCACGCCTGCCGTCGTTGCGGACCGCCTCGGCCGGTCCCGCACCTCGCCGTGCGGGGAGTCCCCGCGCGCGGATGGCTGACTCATGGCAGCGACTATACGACGCAGAAACGATGCGAGTTGATGACCAGGTTCCGGCCCCCGGACGATGGCTGGGCCAGGGCCCGCGTCGGCGGCCGTCCCGAGTCCGCACTTCCGGCAGCCGCCCGGCCGGGCCAGGAGTCCCCGGAGGGTCGCCGTGCGACCGGAGGAGCCGCCGTCATGAGCCCGCAGGACAGTGCCGTCACATCGGCGCCGACGGCGGAGTCCCGCACCGACGAGGAGCTCGCGCGCGGGCTCGCGGCGGGTGACGAGGACTGTCTGGAGGCGGCCTATCACCGCTGGTCGGCCTTGGTGCACACGCTGGCCTGGCGGTCCCTGGGCGACGCCAGGGAGGCGGAGGACGTGACCCAGCAGGTGTTCCTCGGGGTGTGGCGCGGGCGCCGGGGTTTCTGCCCGGAGCGCGGCTCGATCGGCGGCTGGATCACGGGGATCACCAGGCGGAAGATCGCCGACGCGCTGGCCGCCCGGACCCGCCGGCTCGCCGTGATCGCGTCGGCCGGCTCGTCGCTCGCCCTGGCCGATCCGACGGCCCGTCAGCCCGACGCGGCCCTCGACCGGGTCATCGTCCTGCACGAGCTGGCCAAGCTGCCCGCCCCTCAGCAGCGGGTGCTGCGTCTGGCCTTCTACGAGGACCTCACCCACACCCAGATCGCGGAGCGTACCGGCTGGCCGCTGGGCACGGTGAAGAGTCACGCCCGCCGCGGCCTGTGCCGGCTGCGCGGCTGTCTCCAGCCGGAGGTGGGCGGCTGAGCCGCTCACCGGTTCGCCGTCCGCACGCTCTTTCGACGCAGAAACGCTCCGAGCTCCATGACAGGCCCCGGCCCGCACCGCATCCGCGAGGCGGGAGAGGGCGCAAGAAGGGACGAGCCGGTGAGGGCGCCCCGCCTACACATAAAGGAGAAATAAGGGCAGAATGTCCAGTAGCGGCGTATAACGCACGCACCAGACGCGGTCAGGCCTGCACAGTCAAAGGAGACGACTCATGGCCAACGTCTCGCACGGCAGAAGCGACATATCGAGCCACCCCGATGTAGGCGAGATGCGGGAGCGCTACGACCGCATGCTCGGCGGTCGCGATGTGGCCCTCGTGGACGGACCGGTGTTCCTGCTCGGTCTGTACTGCGCGGCCTCCCCGTGGATCCTTCACTACACGGCGAGCCAGCCGGCTCTGATGACCCACAACCTGATCATGGGTATAGCCATAGGCCTGCTGGCACTGGGGTTCACCCGGGCTCCGGAGCGCATGTACGGCCTCAGCTGGGCCATGTGCGCCCTGGGCATCTGGATGATCATCGCGCCCTGGGTGGTCGGCCGCAGCCCGGACACGGGCGTCATCATCAACAACGTGATCATCGGCGCGCTGGCACTCTGCCTCGGGCTGGTGTGTGCCGCTTCGGCGGCCCGGCGGACGCCCATGTCGTAGCCACACCGAGCTCCTCCTCGGAAGGGAGGACGCGGGGCCGGTCCGGTGACGGCGGACCGGCCCCGCCGCGTGTTCACCGGCCGGGCACCAGCCAGGGCTCCTGCGGGAGCGGACCGCCGGTCTCGATGAGGGACTTCAGGTTGGACAGCACGGCCGGCCAGCCGGCCGAGATGGCGCGCAGTTCGTCCTCGCCGTCCAGGTCCTCGTGGGTGACGGTGAGCCGGACGATGTCGGCGTGCGGCTGGATGTCGAAGGTGACCCGGGAGTGCCGGTCCGGCTCACCCTCGTGCTCCGGCGCGGCCCAGCTGGTAACCAGCCGGGTCGGGCGCTCGCTCTCGACGACGGTGCCGACCACGTCGGCGATGCCGGAGCCGTCGGTGCGTACATGCTCCCAGCGGGAGCCGGGCCGCCAGTCGGAGACGTTGGAGTGCCCCCAGTAGACGGCGGTCAGGTCGGCGTCCGTGAGGGCGTCCCAGACCTTCTCGGGGGTGCTGGCGATGTAGGTGACGTAGCCATAGCTGGGCTTGTCGCTCATGGCTTCCTCGGCTCGTCGCTTCAGGTCGCCGAGCGCGCGCAGCCGCGGGCGCTCGAACTTGTCGATCCACCGCTCCTGGATCTCGTGGAGCGGCACGGGGTTGAGGTAATGCAGCTTCTCCCGCCCCCGCCGCACCGTGCTGATCAGATGCGCGGCCTCCAGGACGGCCAGGTGCTGGGTCACCGACTGCCGGGTCATCGCGATGCGCTCGCACAGCTCACCCAGCGTCTGCCCGTTGTGCTCGTGCAGCCGGTCCAGCAACCGCCTGCGCGTGTCGTCGGCCAGCGCCTTGAAGACCTGGTCCATCCCACTGTCATCCTCTGATCGCACACTCAACGTTATGCAGGCAGTTACTTGCATGTCAATTCCGGCAGCACGTGGCGCGCGCTCAGGCCCCCACGCCGAACGAGATCCACACGTCCGGCGGCAGCTCCGGCAGGCCCGGCACCGGGCGGGTCTCCTCCGTCCAGGCGTCGCCCGCGAGCTCGGCCGCGACCCGCCGCCAGAAGGCGACGGCGCCCGGGTTCTCGTACTGGAACGCGATCTCCCAGCTGCCCGGATGCCGGGTGAGGACCTCACGGACGGTCCGCAGCCCGAGGCCCGTCCGGCGGGCGCCGCGGACCACGAAGAAGCTGTTGAGCACCCGCACGGGCGCGCCCAGGCCCCGGACGAACGCGAAGCCGACCGGATGCTCGCCCTGTACGAACAGGTAGGGCGCCCAGTCGGGCGAGGAGAAGGCGTCCTCGACGCGTTCGCTGCGGAACGTTCCGTCGGTGCCGGGCAGGAGCCGGTGGAACTCGGACAGGTCGTGGCGGAACATCAGCCACAACCGTTCGACGGCAGGGCGGTCCTCGATGGAGGCCGGGCGGACGACGACGTCGGTTTCTGCGGTGTCGGACATGAAAAAAGCCTCACCCGACGGGAGTTGGTCCCGTCGGGTGAGGCTGATGTGTATTCGGAGACTACACCGCGACCGGGCTCTCGGGTGTCACATACTCCTCACTGATCTCCTTGCGCCCGAACGGCCACACCTTCTCCAGGCGGGCCCAGACCAGGAACGCCACGCAGCCGAGGGCGAGCCAGGCCAGGGACCACTCGATGGGGTGACGGCCTGGGGAGTTCCGGTCGGCGTAGCCGTAGATCACGCACCAGCCGGCGAAGGCGACGATGCTCGGCACGGGGTAGAGCCACATGCGGTAGGGCCGTTTCAGCGTCGGCCGGCGGCGGCGCAGCACCGTGAGCGCGAGGATCTGGGCGAGCGCCTGCACGATCACCATCACGGTGGTGAGCAGCTGGATCAGCGTGGCCAGGTCGGTGTGGCGGCCGATCAGGAAGCCGATCGCGGTGATCACGCCCATGGTGGCCAGGCCCAGCATCGGGAAGCGGTGCCTGGGGTGGAGCTTCTCGTAGGGGCGGAAGAAGACGCGGTCGCGGGCCGCGTCGTAGGGCACCCGGGAGCCGCCGAGCAGGCCGGTGAAGACCGAGGCGAAGGCCGTGATCAGGATCAGTACGGTCACGGTGTCGGCGGCGCCCTTGCCCCAGGTCTTCTCCAGCACCGCGGAGGCGACCGAGGTCGAGGCGATGTCGTCCGGGTTCGTCATACGGTGCCAGTCGATGACGCCGAGGGTGCCGATCTGCAGCAGCAGGTAGATCGCCATGATGCCGACGATCGAGTAGAGGATGGAGCGTGGCAGGACACGGCCCGGGTCCTTGATCTCGGCGCCCATGTAGGCGGTGGTGTTGTAGCCGAGGTAGTCGTAGATGCCGATGGTCAGGCCCGCCGCGAAGCCCAGCCAGAAGTGGTCGCCGGTCAGGTCGAAGGCGTGCGCCGGGTACGTGAACGCCAGGTGCGGGCTGAAGTCGGTGGCCGCGGCGACGATCACCAGCAGCACCGAGGCGATCATCACCGTCCACATCACGGCGGTGATCCGGGCGATGTGCTCGATGCCCCGCCAGAGCAGGAGCACCACCAGGGCGATGATGCCGAGCCCGATCAGGTCGCCGGAGGTCTGGCCGAGTCCGGGGGCGAGATAACCCAGGTACTGCACGAAGCCGACCACACCCGTGGACATGATCAGCGGGATGAAGAGCATCGCCGTCCAGACGAACAGGAACGGCATCAGGCGTCCGGTGCGGTACTGGAAGGCCTGGCGCAGATAGACGTAACTGCCGCCGGAGCCGGGCATCGCGGCGCCCAGCTCGGCCCAGACGAGGCCGTCGCAGAGCGCGAGCACGGCGCCCGCGACGAAGCCGATCACCGCCTGCGGGCCACCGAACGCGGACACCATCAGCGGGATGGTCACGAACGGGCCGATGCCGCACATCTGGCTCATGTTGATGGCGGTGGCCTGGAACAGGCCGACGCGCCGGACGAAACCGCCTTCGGACGGCGGGCTACCAGGGCCGAGGGGACTACCGGGGCTACCGGGACTACCGGACATGGGGGCTCCTGAACGAGGCACTGGGGGAAGTGGCGGGACGCGGACGACGGACGGCGGCCGTTTCGGCGGGATGGCCGATAAAGTTAAGGAGCCTTACTAGACGCGTCAAGTATGCGTCAGGAATCGGTGAGAATGGTGTGATGGCCGCCAGCGACGTCGTAGAGCAGCAGGAACAGCCCTGGAGCCGGCAGCGACTGCGCAGCACCAACGAGCGGCTGCTGCTGGACCGGCTGCGCCGGCTCGGTTCCGCCTCCCGTGCCCAACTCGCCCGCGAGACCGGCCTGTCGAAGCCGACGGTGTCCAGCGCGCTCGCGGCACTGGAGTCGGCGGGCCTGGTCCACGAGGTCGGCACCCACGCCCCGGAGCGCGGCCGCACCGCCGTGCTGTACGCGCCCGACCCGGCGGCCGGGTACGCGCTCGGCGTCGACGTGGGCCGCGGCTGGCTGCGGGTGGCGGTCGCCGACCTGGACGGCACCCTGGTGGCCCGCTCCGACGTGCGCAACCGGGCCCGCGGCTCGGGCGCGATGGCCGACCTGCTGGTCACCACCGCACGGCAGGTCGTCGCCAACTCCGGGGTCGATCCGGCCGAGGTGGTGCACGGGGTGGTGGGCACGCCCGGTGTGTACGACGAGCGGCAGCGGCGGGTGCGGTACGCGATGCATCTGCCGGGCTGGGGGCGCGCCGGGCTGTTCGACCGGATGCACGAGGAGCTGGGCGTCCCGCTGGAGGTGCACAACGACGCCAATCTCGCGGCGCTCGGCGAGTACACGTACGGCGTCGGGGCGGGCAGCCGGCTGTTCGCGTACATCATGATCGGCACCGGTCTGGGGATGGGGGTCGTCAGCGAGGGGCGGCTGTTCACGGGGGCGCACGGGCTCGCCGGGGAGATCGGTTTCCTGCCCTGGCCCGGACGGCAGCGCAAGCCCGAGCGGCTGGAGGACGCGGTGTCCGGGGTGGCCGTGGTCGAGGCGGCCCGCCGGTTCGGGATGACCGGCCAGCTCACCGCGAAGTCCGTGTTCGACGCGGCCCGGCAGGGCGACCCCGCCGCCGTCGAGGCGGTACGCCTTGAGGGCGAGCGGATCGCCCACACGGTGGCGGCGGCCGCCGCCGTACTCGACCCCGACCTGGTGGTGCTGGGCGGCGGGGTCGGCCACAGCGTCGACCTGCTGCTGCGCCCGGTACGGGAGCATCTGCGCACGCTCACCCCGCTGCGCCCGAAGCTCGCGCCCAGCCGGCTCGGCGAGGACGCGGTGCTGCTCGGCGCGGTGGCCACGGCCCTCGACACCGCCCGTGACCTGGTCTTCGAGCGCAGGTCGGGCACGGCCTGAATCCGGCGCGGCGACCTCACCCGGGCGCCACGGTGATTGACACCGCCCTCTCGGATCCCTAGCTTGAGGCGGGTTAGTAAAGTTTCCTAACTTTACGAGCCTGGAGACCACCGTGTTCCCTCGCCGCGCCCCCGGACACCGCCTCGCCACGGCCACCGTGGCCCTGGGCCTGCTCGGTTCACTCAACACCAGCGCCTGGGCCGGGGCCCACGACCCGGCCCACGGGCCCGCCCGGATCACCCGTGTGCCGTCCACCGCCGGGTCGCAGACCCCGCTGTCCGGCTACGCCATCCGGTCGACGGCCGACGTGAGCGACTCGGCGTCGGCGGTCTCCTCCCCCGGCTATCCCGCCAAGGGCTGGTATCCGGCGGGCCCCCGCTCCACGGTGCTGGCCGCGCTCCTCGCCGACGGCGTGTACGACGACCCGTTCGTCTCCACCAACCTGCAGAAGATCCCCAAATCGCCCTTCCAGGTGCCCTGGTGGTACCGCAGCGACTTCACCGTGACGGACACCTCCCAGCGCACCTATCTGGACTTCAGCGGGGTGATCTCGGCGGCCGAGGTGTACGTCAACGGCCACCGGGTCGCGACGACCGCCGACGTCACCGGCGCCTACACGCACCACGAGCTGGACGTCACCTCGCTGGTCGGGGCCGGGACCAACACGGTCGCCTTCCGCATCCAGCCCAATAACCCGAACAAGAACCTCACCATGGGCTGGCTCGACTGGCTCCAGCCCCCGCCCGACCAGAACATGGGCATCGTCCGTGACGTCCTGGTCCGGCGCGGCGGCCCGGTCGCGCTGCGCTACGCGCACGTGGTGACGAACCTCGCGGTGCCGTCCCTCGCGACGGCCGACCTGACGGTGAAGGCACAGGCCCGCAACGACTCGGACACCCCGGTCACCACCGAGGTCTCGGGCACGGTCGCCGGGGTGGCCGTCACCAGATCGGTCGCCCTCGCCGCCCACCAGACCAAGACCGTCACCTTCACCCCCGCCGACGTCCCCGGCCTGCACCTGACCTCCCCGAAGGTGTGGTGGCCGGCCGGCATGGGCGGCCAGCCGCTGTACGACCTCGACCTCACCGCCTCGGTCAGCGGGACGGCGTCGGACACCGCACACGAGAGCTTCGGCATCCGCGACGTGCGGGCCCCGCTGAACTCCGACGGCGCCCGCCAGTACTCGATCAACGGCCGCAGGCTGCTGATCAAGGGCGGCGGCTGGTCACCGGACGAGTTCCTGCGCTGGGATTCGACCTACGTCGAGGACCGCCTCAGGTACGCCGTGGACCTGGGCCTCAACGCCATCCGGCTAGAAGGTCACATCGAGCCCGACGAGTTCTTCGACCTCGCCGACCGCCTCGGCGTCCTCACCCTGCCCGGCTGGGAGTGCTGCGACAAGTGGGAGGGGCAGACCAACAGCGGCGAGAGCGGCGAGAAGTGGACCGCCGCCGACTACCCCGTCGCCCAGGCCTCGATGGCCGCCGAGGCCGCCCGGCTGCGTGACCACCCGAGCGTGATCTCCTTCCTGATCGGCAGCGACGCCGCGCCCGACGCGAAGATCGAGAAGAGCTATCTGGACGCCCTGGACGCCGCCGACTGGGCCGCCCCGGTGGTTCCCGCCGCCTCGGACAAGTCGGCTCCCCAGCTTGGCAGTTCTGGCATGAAGATGACCGGCCCCTACGACTGGGTCCCGCCGGGCTACTGGTACGCCAAGCGCGAGGGCGGCGCCACCGGCTTCAACTCGGAGACCAGCGCCGGCCCGGACATCCCCACCCTCGACACCCTGCGCCGGATGATGACCCCGGCCGAACTCGACACCCTCTGGAAGAACCCGGACGCCAAGCAGTACCACCGCTCACCGTCCGCGACCTTCGGCACCCTGAAGATCTACGACGCCGCCCTCACCGGCCGCTACGGCGCCCCGAAGAGCCTCACCGACTACGTCCGCAAGGCGCAGCTCGCCCAGTACGAGAACGTCCGCGCCCAGTACGAGGCGTACGGGCGCAACCAGACCGACGCCGCCAAGCCGTCCACCGGGGTCGTCTACTGGATGTTCAACAGCGGCTGGACGTCCCTGCACTGGCAGCTGATGGACCGTTACCTCGACCAGGGCGGCGCCTACTTCGGCGCGAAGAAGGCCAACGAGCCGCTGCACGTCCAGTACTCCTACGACGACCGCACGGTGGCCGTGGTGAACAACCGGCACACCGCGGAGTCCCGGCTCACCGCGCGGGTGACGCTCTTCGACCCGGACGGCACCCAGCGGTACGACCGGACCGTCACCGGCCTCTCGGTCAAGGGCGACGGCGCGCACACCACCGCGCTCACCCTGCCGGCGTCGGTGAGCGGGCTGGCGTCCACGTACCTGGCGCGGCTGGTCCTGACCGACGCGGCCGGCCAGGAGGTGAGCCGCAACGTCTACTGGCTCTCCACCAAGGCGGACACCCTCGACTGGGCGAAGACCGACTGGTGGCACACGCCGACGACGAGCTACGCGGATCTGAAAGGGCTGACGTCGATGGCCCAGGTGCCGGTCACGGCCACGGCGTCGACCACGGCCGCGGACGGCATGTCCACCACCACGGTGACGGTCCGCAACGCTGGTACGGACAAGACCCCGGCCCTGCTCACGGACGTCCATCTCGTCGACACGAACGGCAGGCCGGTGCTGCCGGTGCGGTGGTCGGACAACGAGGTCAGCCTGTGGCCGGGCGAGTCGGCGACCCTGACGGCCACCTACCGCACCGCCGATCTGCACGGCTCGGAGCCCCGGGTGCGGGTCTCCGGCTGGAACGCGGCGGAGCGGACGGTTCCGGCAGCCGCGCCGGAACCGTCCGCCGGGCTCAGCTCACGTTGAGCGCGGTGTCGTCGATGACGAAGGACGTCTGGAGGGTCGACCCCTCGACGCCGCTGAACTTGATGGTGGCCGTGGTGCCCGCGAGGGAGGAGACGTCGAAGCTCTTCAGGACGTATCCGGAGGCCGCGTTGAGGTTCGAGTACGTGGCCAGGGTGGTGGATCCGGCTGTCACCGTCAGCTTGTCGTAGGCGGTGCTGGTGGTGGTCTCCGCGGTGTCCACGTGCAGATAGAAGCTGAGGGTCGCGGAGCAGCCGGACGGAATGGTCACCGACTGGGACAGCGTGTCGGTGTGGGCCGATCCGTAGCCGTCGAGCCAGGCCTTGTACGAGCCGGTGCGGGCGGCCTCGCTGCTGGAGTTGGTGATGACCCCGCTGCTGCCGGTCCAGGTGGTGTTGCCGGACTCGAAGCCGGGGTTGCCGAGCAGCTGGGCGGCGGTGCAGGTGCCGCCACCACCACCGCCGCCGCCTCCGCCGCTGCTGCCGCCCCCGGCGAGCCAGGCGGTGGCGTTCAGGGCGAGGGCCGCGTTGGTCGCGCCGCTGTCGTTCCAGCCGTCGTACAGCGTGTTGCCCGACTGGCCGGTGCCGTCGTCGACGGGCGAGGTGTCGCCCCAGAAGGCGACGCGTCCGCTGCCGAAGGTGCTGGTCGCGAAGAAGGCGCCGGTGTTGCCGGAGTAGCCGCTGCGGTAGAGGAGGCCCTTGACGGCGGAGTTGTCCGACGGCTTCAACGTCGCCGTCGTACCGTCGGCGATCAGGCTCTTGGTGACGGTGCCGAAGGAGCCGTGCAGGACCGGGTCGGTGCTGTCACTGATCGCGGCCGGGTAGCCGGAGCTGATGTCGAGCGTGTCGATCGAGAAGCCGAACGGGTCGGTCGAGTCGACGCTGTTGTTCGTCATCAGGTCGTTGAAGATCTCGACGGCGTCGTAGCCGTCGTTGTTGCGGTCGGCCCCGGTGTGGTCGGAGACCATGAACAGGCCGCCGCCGTTCTTCACGAAGTTCATGATGGCCGTCTTCTCGGCGGTCGTGAACAGCGTGTTGGGCTCGGGCAGCACCAGCGCGTCGAAGTTCGACAGGTCGGTCGTCGACGAACCGCCGTACGTCAGGGCGCTGGTGGCGGTCTTGAGGCTGTAGCTGCCGGTCTTCTGCAGGGCGACGCCCCATGACGAGAGCGCGCCGGTCCAGTCCGTCTCCGAGGAGGGGGAGGAGTCCTGGGAGAGCGGGTCGGGCTTGCTGGTGGAGATGATCCAGTCCGCGTTGCCGGCCTCTTCGGCGTGGCCGTCGTCGAACAGGACACGGTAGGTGGTGGCCGCGTGGGCGGGGGCGGCCGCGGTGCCGACCTGGAGGGCGGCTCCCGCGGTGAGCAGGGCGAACCCGGCCAGGGCGGTGGTGATTCTGTGGCGGGATCTGCTGGATCCAAACATCCGGCGAACCTCCATGAGGGGGTGGGGTTGAGGCGGTGGGGGCGCCAACTCTTCGCGCGTAGAACCTGGTTGAGATTTCTACACGCGTCGACTCATTGAAAGGTACATGGCATGTCGGATCGATGAACAGAAAACCGCTGTAACAACCGGAGGGGACTGCCGGCGAATTGAGCGGGCAGATTGGACTTCAGCGGAGTTCAGACGTAGAGGGGCGGACATGGAGATCTCGGGCATCATCAGTGCCATCATCATCGGTATCATCATCGGTGTGCTGGGGCGCCTGGTCGTCCCCGGCCGCCAGCACATCGGCATTCTGCTGACCATCGTCGTCGGCATCGTGGCGGCGCTGCTGGGCTCGGCGATCGCGGCCGGCTTCGGCGTGGCGGACACGAAGGGGCCGGACTGGATCGAGTGGTTCATCCAGATCGCGCTGGCGGCACTGGGAGTGGCGGCACTCGACCGGAGCAGGGCGCGCCGCTAGGGCCACTCCTGCGGCCGAAGCGCGCTGCTCACATCGCGTAGAGGTACGGCGTGGTCGTGCTCAGCGCGTGGAAACCCAGTCGCTGGAGGATCGGCTGGCTCATAGGAGACGCGTCCACCTGCAGATACCGATAGCCGTGAGCCGCGGCGGCACGGGCCCGATGGGCTACGAGGGCGCGATAGACACCGCGCCCCCGCCACCCCTCCACCGTGCCGCCGCCCCACAACCCGGCGAATCGCGTCCCCGGCACCAGCTCCATCCGGGCGGCGCTCACCGGCTCGTCCCCGGCCAGGGCGACGACCGCGACCACGGTGTCGGGCTGCTGGGCGAGCCGCGTCAGCAACCGGTGCCGCAGCGACGAACCGTCCGTGCCGAAGGCCTTCTCATGGACGTCCACCACGAGATCGACGCCCGCCGCGTCCAGGGCGGGCACCACCCGCACGCCGTCCGGAAGTTCGGCGTCGACCGTCAGCCCGGCACCCTCGGCGATCATCAGCGTCTCCTCCGGTTCGGGCCGGAATCCCGCCTCGACAAGCCTCGCCCCGAGGTCCGACGGGAGGTCATGGCTGTAGAGCTTCCACTCGAAGTCGCGGCCCAGCCCCCGGAAGCGGTCGATCTGCTCGGCGATCGCACGATCCGCGGTCGTCTCGTCCAGGGCCGACCAGACGACGCCGTTCCATCCCTCGCTGTCCGCCACATGGCGCACCACGGCGCCGACGCGCTCGATACGCGCGCCGGGACCCTCGGGCCGGGCGCCCTCGCGCATGTCACGGTCGTACAGAGCGAGCACCGCTTGATGATCCATCCGGGCACTCCACCATCCGCGCTCCGGCGCTGCAACGCAATTACCCGCTCCCGTGCGGCCGCACGGCCGCCAGGTACGCGGCGAGCCGGTCCCGGTTGCGGGCCAGGCAGCCGATGCCGGTACGCCGGCACGCCCGCGGTGCTGGTCGGCTCCGTCGCCCTGTGGGGCGCGGCCTTCGGCGGGGCACCGACCCTGATCCAGACGGCGCTGGTCAACGCCTCGGGGCCCGCCGACGCCGAGGTGGCGACCTCGCTGCAGACCACCGTCTACAACACGGGCGTCGCCGCCGGTTCGCTGACCGACGGCCTCGCCCTGGACCGGCCGGGCGCGGCCACGCTGCCCTGGACCGCGCTGCCGCTGGTGTCGGCGGCGCTCGTGGTCGTCGCGCTGGGCCGGCGGCACGCGTTTCCAAGCGGCCGGTACGGCCCGGGACGCGACCGCCCGGCCGGTCAGCCGAGTTCGAGCGTCGTCACCCCGAAGACCCGCCGCAGGGCGTAGTCGCGGACCGGGCCCGTGTACATGCGGGCGGTCTCGAACGAGGGGGTGAATCCGGCCTCTTCGGCCAGCGCGACACCCGCGGTGCTGATCTCGGGCACGTCGACGGCGACCTGGCGGCCGGCCGCCTCGGCCATCAGGGCGGTGAACAGGGCGCGGGCGTCCTCGGCGGTGTCGGCGAACAGGGGGCCGATGCGCAGGCAGTCGTGACCGGGTCGGATCACGCCGTAACCGGTGAGGCGGTCGCCGTCGTGGCGGACGAACGCCCGGTGGCCGGCGCCGGTCAGCCAGGCGGCCACGAACCGCGGCCGGTCGGCCGGGCCGCAGGCGCTGTCGTACGCCGTGACCGCCGACAGGTCGGCGGCGTGTGCCGGGCGGACGCCCGCGGGGACCTCGGCGACCGGGGCGGAACCCACGAACCGGGCGGTGCGGTAAGCCAGTTCGAAGCCCGACTGGCGGTAATTGTCCTGCTGGGCCACCACCCCGTCGAGGCCGACCGTACGGGTGCCGGCGTGCGCCAGCGCGGTCTTCCAGGTGGCGAGACCGTGGCCGCGGCCACGCAGGTCGGGGCGGACCAGGTACCAGCCCAGGAAGGCGTAGTCGGCGCCGTGGTTGACGACGGAGACGGCCGACACCGGTGCGCCGTCGACCCGGCCGATGAAGAACCCTTCGGGATCCTGGGCGAAGAAGGCGGGGATGTCCGACAGTCCGGGGTTCCAGCCCTCGTCAGCGGCCCAGCCGCGGACCACCGGCCAGTCGTCGGGCGTGGCCCGGGTGACGACGAGGTCCTGGGGGGCCGGAGAGGTCATCGATGCGCTCCATTCAGCGGCTGGTCAGGGTGGCCCGGACCGCCCGCACGATGCGGTCGGACAGCGCGGCGGGCGGTGCCGCGTCCGCAGCATCCTTCCCGATCACCGGGCGCCGCACCACGCCGGGATCAAGCCGTCGGCATGCACAACAGGATGCTTCGGCGGGCGTGTTGACCGAAACGGCTCCCCGGTGCACGGCACGGCACAGGCCCCACCGGTCGGGGTCCGGTGGGGCCTGCAGGCACGTTTCTGGGGGCGCCGCCTCGGCGGCGCCCCGGGCGGTCAGCGCATACGGCCAGGGCGGAAGCGCCGGTGCAGGACGGTCCCGGCGAGCAGCAGCGCCGCGCTGCCCGCTGCGGCGGCACCCGTGAGGTCCGTCCCGGTGTGGGCGAGCGTGGTCGTCGCTGGCGGGGCGGCGTCGACCGTCTTGGGGCCGGGGTGGGTCTTGACCGGGGTCGGGGCGGGCGGCTCCGGGGGCGAGGGCGGAGTCTCCGGCGTGCTCGGGTGATCGCCGGAGGTGTTCACCGAGGTGTTGCCGATGGCCGGATTGAGTGCCCCGACCACGTTCACGCTGTTGCCGCTCACGTTCACCGGGAGGTGGACCGGCAACTGGATGCCGTTGCCGGAGATCACTCCGGGCGAGTCCACCTCGGTGCCCTGCGCGTTCGCGCCGCCGGTGGTGGCCGAGCCGCCGGACTTGCCGTCACCGGCGCCGCCGCCCTCGTTCACGCAGGTGTTGCCGGCCGCCGGGTTCAGGAGCCCCACCACGTTGACGGTGTTCCCGCACACACTCACCGGGATGTGCACCGGCAGCTGAATGCCGTTGCCGGAGATGACCCCGGGCGAACCGGCCGCGACGCCGTCCGCGCCCGAGTCGGCCCAGGACGGGGCCGCCACGGCCATCGCACCGGAGGCGGCGGCGACGGCGATCACACCGTTTCGGGTAACCCGTTTCATAGGTTCCCTGCCTTCCAGACATTGTTGCGGGCGCTCGCCCGCACCGGTTAAACCGTGGCCGAGCCATGTGAGTTATGGCTTATCCGCATTTCACCCCATCGAGTGACATCGATATCGAACTCGGGGCAAAACCATGTATGGGACCGGAAGCCGGTGATCGCGGCAGGGTACGGCACCCCGGCCCGGCCCGCCCGCCGGGAGGCGAGCCCACCGGGACCCGCCTATGGTGATCGAAAGCCCTGATTTGGGTCCGCCCTGATTTAGGTCCGCCCTGATTTCGGTCCGCCCTGATTTCGGTCCGCCCTGATTTGGGTCCGCCCTGTTTTCGGTCCTGTTTTCGGTCCGCCCCGTTTTCCGCCCTGATTTCGGTCCGCCACGGAGCGTCCCTGGAGGCCCTCGATGCCGGCCATGCCCCGTCACCGGCCCGCCGTGCGTCGCTGTGCCGGCGCCGGAGCCGTCGCGCTGGCCCTGCTCGGCGCGGGGCTGCCCGCGACCGCGGCGTCGACGAGCGGCAAGGAGCCGGACCTGAGCCGCTTCTACCGGCAGAAGGCCCACTGGACGGCGTGCAAGGACGTGGAGCTGCCCAAGGACATGCAGTGCGCCAGGGTGACCGTGCCGCTCGACTACGCGAAACCGGCCCAGGGCACCATCGACCTGGCGCTGTCCCGTTACCGGGCGACCGGGAAGTCGCGGGGCTCGGTGCTGCTGAACTTCGGCGGCCCCGGCGGCTCGGGCGTCAGCGGCCTCGGGCAGGCCGGCAAGGACTTCATGAGCCTGACCAACGGCTATGACGTGGTCGGCTTCGATCCGCGCGGGGTCGGCCGCTCCTCCCCCGTCAGCTGCGGCGACGGCCTCGACGAGCCCTCGGACGACACGAGCACCGACAAGGTCCCCGACGTCGCCCACCCGCAGGCCCTGATGAAGATCCTCAAGCAGCTGACGGTCCGGTGCACCGAGCACTCCGGGCCCGTGCTGTCCCACATAGGCACCGTGAACGCCTCCCGGGACCTGGACGTCATCCGCCAGGCACTCGGCGACAACAAGCTGAACTACCTGGGCTTCTCCTACGGCACCAAGCTCGGCGCGGTGTACGCGGCGCAGTTCCCGCACAAGGTGGGCCGCATGGCCCTGGACGGTGTGGACACGCTGACCGAGTCGCTGGCCGAGCAGGGGGTGGCGGGCGCCCAGGGGCAGCAGACGGCGCTGGACGACTTCCTGGACTGGTGCGTCACGGACCTGGGGTGTCCGTTCGGGCAGGACCGGCGCAAGGCGGGCGAGGCGGTCGCGGAGCTGGTGCGCTCGCTGGACGAGAACCCGGTGCCGTCCGACTTCGGCGACCCCTTCTCCGGTCAGGACCTGGTGGGCGCCATCGGGCAGGGGCTGTACGGCAGGGAGCTGTGGCCGCTGCTGGAGCGGGCGCTGGCCTCCCTGATCGAGGACGGTGACACCCGGGGAGTGCAGAACATCGCGTCCGGCGGCTACGCCCTCCCCGTCGGGCAGCGCCGCGGCAGCGGGCTGGTGGACGGCGCCGACATCCCCGTGGACAACCTGTCGGCCGCCCTGATGGCGATCAACTGCGCCGACGACCCCGACCGGCCGAGCGCCCAGCGGCTCACCCAGGACGTCGACCGGCTCGGCAAGGAGTACCAGCAGGCGTCCCCGATCTTCGGCCGGTTCCGGCTGACCCAGGTGCTGCTCTGCTACGGCCGGCCGCGCGGCACCGACTTCATCCGCGACAAGGTGAAGGACGTGCCGTCCGCCCCGATGCTGCTGGTGGGCACGCGCGGCGACCCGGCGACGCCGTACCGCTGGGCGGTCGAGACGGCCAAACGGCTCGGGCCGTCAGCCGTGGTGCTGGACAACCGGGGCGACGGCCACACCGGGTACACGTCGTCCAGGTGCGTACACGGCAAGGTCGACGACTTCCTGCTGTACGGCACGCTGCCGGCCAACGGCAGCTCCTGCCCGGCCGACGCCGCGGACCTCGGCGCCGGCACCGCCTCGTCAGGCTGAGGCTCAGGACAGGGTGAGTTCGGGGTTGTACAGGTCGAGCCAGTGCGCCAGGTCGAGGGCGCGTTCCAGGCCGCGCCGGGCGGCGTGGCTGCTCAGCCCGGTCCGGTGGGCCGCGCGGTCCAGCTTCTCCCGGTCGACGAGGTCGAAGACCCGGTGGTCGGGCCGGGTCAGCAGGTCCTTGACCTGCTCCTGGAGGGCCCGGCCGTACTCCGGGTCCTGGGTGGACGGGTAGGGGCTCTTGACCCGGTCGTACACGGACTGCGGGAGAACGTCCCGGGTGGCCTCCCGGAGCAGGGTCTTCTCGCGGCCGTCGAAGGACTTCAGGGCCCAGGGCGCGTTGTAGACGTACTCGACCAGCCGGTGGTCGCAGAACGGCACCCGGACCTCCAGGCCGACGGCCATGCTCATCCGGTCCTTGCGGTCGAGCAGCATGCGGACGAAGCGGGTGAGGTGCAGATAGCTCATCCGGCGCATCCGGAACTCGAAGTCGCTCTCGCCGTCGAGGCGTTGGACGCCTGTGACGGCGGAGTGGTAGCCGTCGGCGATGTACGACTCCAGGTCGAGGGACTTGGTGAGGTCGGCGCGCAGGACGTCGGTGTCGTCGCCGAAGTGCCGGCCGGCCAGGTACAGCCAGGGGAAGGTGTCGGCGGTGCGTGCGTCCTCGTCGAAGAACTGCAGGTACCCGCCGAACACCTCGTCGGCGGACTCCCCCGACAGCGCGACGGTGGACTGGTCGCGGACGGCCCGGAAGAGCAGCAGCAGCGAGGCGTCCATGTCCCCGAACGCGGCCGGCAGGTCGCGGGCCCGGATCACCCGCTCGCGGACGGCGGGGTCGGCGAGGCTGTTCACGTCCAGGACGATGTCCTGGTGGTCGGTGCGGGCGAGCCGGGCCACGTCGTGCACGAAGGGCGTGTCGGGGGTGGAGCGCAGTTCGTCGGCGACGAAGTTGTCGGTCTGGCCGACGAAGTCGACGGCGAAGCTGCGGACCTTCTCGCCCTGCACGGCGAGCTGCCGGGCGGCCAGGGCGGTCATGGCCGAGGAGTCGAGGCCGCCGGAGAGCAGGGTACAGCGGGGCACGTCGGCGACCAGCTGGCGGCGCACGATGTCGTCGAGGAGTTCGCGGACGGTGGCCACGGTGGTGTCGCGGTCGTCGCCGTGCGGGCGGGTCTCCAGCCGCCAGTAGGTCCGGGTGCGCAGTCCGTGGCGGTCGACGGTGAGGACGGTGCCGGGTTCGACCTCGCGCATGCCCTCCCAGACGGCGTGCCCGGGGGTCTTGACCATGGTGAACAGCTCGCGCAGTCCGTCCAGGCCGACCCGGGGTCGGACCAGCGGGTTGGCCAGGATCGCCTTCGGCTCGGAGCCGAACAGGACGCCGTCCGGGGTCGGGTACAGGTAGAACGGCTTGATGCCCATACGGTCGCGGATCATCACGAGCTTGTCGTGGCGGCCGTCCCAGACGGCGAAGGCGTACATGCCGTTCAGCCGCTCGGCGACGGTGTCGCCCCACTCCACATAGCCGCGGAGTACCACCTCGGTGTCGGAGTCGGTGGTGAACTCGTGGCCTCGGTCGGCGAGTTCACGGCGCAGCTCGGTGAAGTTGTAGGCCTCGCCGGAGTAGACCATCGCGACGGTGCCGTCCGGGGTGCGGACGGTCATGGGCTGGCGGCCGCCGGGCAGGTCGATGATCGCGAGCCGGCGGTGTCCCAGGGCGGCGGGGCCCTCGCTCCAGGTACCCCGGTCGTCGGGACCGCGGCAGGCCATGGTCTCCGTCATTGCATCCAATGCGCGCGTCTCGGTGGTGAGGTCACGGTCGAAGGAGACCCAGCCGGTGATGCCACACATGTGTTACCTCCTGCTGCCGGTCCCCCGGGACAACACCCGCCACCTGCGGTTCCACGACGGAGGGCGATTGCCCGAGCGAACCACTTGTATTCAGCACCTATATAGCGAGCGTGCGCCCGGGACCCGGGCCGGTCAACCTGGCCGTAACACGGACGGCCGCCCCGCCTCACTCTTTCGGCCGCGCTTTGCCCGCGCGAGGCCCGCGAACCCGCCCCGCACCGGGCTCCGCCCGCCCGGAACAGGCCAAGGGCAAAAACTTCCCCAACCGGAACCGGCGCCTCGGTTCTCACCGGGCGCCGGCCACCTGCCGCTGTCGCGTCCTCGCGCTACGCGTCCTCGCGCTCCCGGCGGGCCGGCGCCGCTGTCAGGAACCGGTCCAGCGTCGCCGTCAGCTCGGCCGGCCGCTCCACGGGAAGCTCATGGCCGGCGTCGATGATCCGGACCTCGGCGTCCGGATAGGCCTTGGCCATCCGCAGCATCTGCCCCACCGGCAGCTGGACGTCGTGGTAGCCGTGCACCATCAGGGTGGGCGCGGCGATCTCCCCGGCCCGGTCGAGGACATCGAAGGCCCGCATGGCGCCGTACAGCGTCATGACGACCTCGCGCGGCGTGTCCGCGGAGGCGCGGACGTACCCGCGTATCTCCTCGCGGGGGTACCCCGGGGCGAAGGCGCGCTGGATGTTGGCGGCGACGAACAGCTTGAACGGCACCAGGGTGGAGGCCGCCATCAGCAGGCCGCGGCCGCGGCTGTACGTCATCTTGCCGATGGAGTTGACCAGCACCATCCGCTCGACCCGCTCGGGATGGGTGAGCGCGAGGGTCTGGGAGATCATGCCGCCCATGGAGTGGCCGACGGGGACGAAACGGTCCACCTCGAGATGGTCGAGCAGGGCGACGACGTCCTGGGAGAGTTCGGCGATCGTCTTCACACCCACCCCGGTGCTCTCGCCGTGACCGCGCAGGTCGAGGCGGACCACCCGGCGGCCCTCGGCGAAGTGCGCCATCTGGTGGTCCCAGCGGTGCCGGTCGGCGGTCCAGCCGTGGATGAACACCAGGGGCGCGGCGACGCCGTCCCGGGGGCCCTCGTCGTCGTACGTCAGCGCCGCTCCGTCGACTTCGAGCTGCGGCATGGGGGCCTCCTGGGGCGCGATTCAGTTACTGCCGGGTACGGTAACCGGCCGCCCCGGCCACCGTCATCGGGCGGCCGGCCTCAACACGGTCACAGCGTGCGCCTGATGGCCGCCACGGCCGCCTCGGCGTCGTCCGCGGAGACCGCGAGCCGGGTGAAGGGCGCGGACGGTCTCAGGTCGACCAGGACGACCGGGCCGTGTGCATGGACGGCGACGAAGTCCCGCCCGCCCGGGTGCTGCCAGGCGCCGACACAGAACCGGTCGGGCTGGAAGTGGCCGGGGTGCGGTTCGCCGCGCAGCACCCGCCACCAGTCGGGCTCCACCGAGGCCCCGCGCACCTGCGCGAGCGGCACCCTGACGCGACGGCGGTGGGCGAGCAGCCGCTCCCGCCCGCCCAGGCGGACGACGACCTCGTCACCGTCGACGGTCAGCCGGGCCATCGCGCTCACCTCCGCCACGCACCGGGCGAACCTCGCCCAGCGAATCCCGCCGACCGAGTCCCACTGGGTGAATTACCCCAAATGCCGCAACTGCGAATCGGCCCTATGGTGCTGATATGGAGCACGCACTCAGTCCTTCGACCCTCGCCGAGCTGCGCCGCCCGCGCCCCTACCCCGCCGTGTCCGTGCTGACGCCGACGCACCGCCGCGAGCCCGACAACGCCCAGGATCCCGTCCGGCTGCGCAACGTCGTGGCCGAGGCGAAGAAGCAGCTGGAAACCGATCCCGCGGTCACCCGGGAGCGCCGTGGCGACCTCTTCGACCAGCTCGACCGGGCCCTCTCCGAGATCGATCTGGCGCATGCCGAGGACGGTCTGGTGATCTTCGCCGCGCCGGGTGAGCACCAGGTGTGGTCGCTGGCCCGCAGCGTGCCCGAGCGCGTGGTGCTCTCGGACACCTTCCTCACCCGCAACCTGGTCTCGGCGCAGGCCGCCGAGCGGCCGTTCTGGGTGCTGTCGATCTCGGCCGACCGGATCACGCTGTGGAACGGCGGGGTCGACCGGGTCACCGAGAGTGAGATCGGCGGCTTCCCGATGACCCGCAGCCAGGAGAACTTCGACGCCGAGCGGCTGCAGCGCATCGGCGACATGCCCAGCACCTTCCGCGACGAGGACACCAAGCGGTTCCTGCGGGACGCGGACACCGTGATGGCCGCGCTGCTGCGTGAGGAGCCGCGGCGCCTGTACGTCACGGGTGAGCAGGCCGCGCTGTCCCTGTGGGAGGAGTTCGGCAACGTCGCCAGGGACAGCATCCTCGTACAGCACGGCGGCCTCGCGCACGCCGGTCCGGAGGCCGTGTGGCAGGTGATCCGGCCGCTGCTGGAGGCGGACTCCCGCCGCAACACCGCGTCGGTGACCCGGGAACTGGATTCCGCGCGCGGTCACAAGACGTTCGCGGCCGGTGTCGACGAGGTCTGGCAGAGCGCCCGCGAGGGCCGTGTCCGGCTCCTGGCCGTCGAGGAGAACTACCGCACGACCGTCCGCGACGACGGCGACCACCTGGTCCCGGCCGCGAGCGGCGACCTCGACGCCCGCGACGACATCGTGGACGAGATCGTCGAGCAGTGCCTGGAGACCGGCGCCGACGTCCGCTTCGTCCCGGACGGCACGCTGGACGCCGAGAACGGCATCGCCGGGGTGCTGCGGTACTGACGAACCCGCTCACCCGGCCGACGTCTAGGCTCAGCAGCGTGATCGTCGGCTGAGAGGGAGTGTGGGCGTGGCTGAGCTGCTGGGCGTCGCGGTACTGGGTGCCGGACACATGGGTGCCGACCACATACGACGGCTCGACCAAGTGGTGAGCGGTGCGAGGGTGGCGGCTGTGGCCGACCCCGACCTGGACCGCGCCAAGGAGGCGGTGGCCGGCCTCGACGGGATCACCGTCCACGCGGATCCGCTGGCCGCCCTGGACGCCCCCGGTGTCGAGGCCGTGCTGATCGCCTCGCCCGGCCCGGCGCACGAGGAGCCGCTGCTGGCGGCCTTCGCCCGCGGGCTGCCGGTGCTGTGCGAGAAGCCCATGGTGCCGGACTCCACAGGTGCGCTCCGGGTCGTGGAGGCCGAGGCCGGGCTCGGCCGCAGGCTGGCCCAGATCGGGTTCATGCGCCGCTACGACACCGAGTACCAGCGACTGAAGGCCCTGCTGGACGGCGGCGGCCTGGGCCGGCCGCTGATGCTGCACTGCACCCACCGCAACGTGTCCTCGCCGCCCGGCTTCACCAGCGCCATGGTGATCAACAGCTCGGTCTCGCACGAGATCGACGCGGCCCGCTGGCTGCTCGGCCAGGAGCTGACCGCGGTGACCGTGCTGCGGCCGCGGCCGTCCTCCGGCGCCCCGCGGGGGCTGCTCGACCCGCAGCTGGTGCTCTTCGAGACCGACGGCGGCGCCCTCGTCGACGTCGAGGCCTTCGTCAACTGCGGCTTCGGCTACCAGGTGCGCTGCGAGGCGGTCTGCGAACGGGGCAGCGCCCGGATCGGCGAGGACCACACCATGCTGGTCACCTCGGCGGGCGCCGCCCGCGAGGAGGTGCCCCAGGACTATCTGGTGCGGTTCGCCGACGCCTACGACCGCGAGCTGCAGTCCTGGGTGGACGCCACCCGGCGGGGCCGGGTCACCGGACCCAGCGTCTGGGACGGCTACGCGTCCTCCGTGGTCGCCGAGGCCGGGGTCCGGGCGCTGGAGTCCGGCGGCCGTACGACCGTCGAACTCGCCCCGCGCCCGGACCTGTACACCTGATACGCCTGGTTCGTCAGCCGCTGACGCTCGCGGAGCCCGTCTCCAGGTGACCGGTGAACCGGCGCGACCAGGTCGCGTCGGAGTCCACCGTGACCGTGAAGTCGTACCAACCGCCTTGGTAGGCGACCGCGTTGAAGTAGTCCTCGGCCGAGGCACCGGCGGCGACCTGATAGGTCCAGGGGCCGTCGGTACGGTAGTTGTTCGATGTGATGGTGAACTTCACCGGCGCCGAGCCCGAGTTGGTCATCTTGAACCAGACGGCGAGTTTGCCGGTGCCGGGCTCCACGGTGTAACGGGTGCTCACCTCGGCCGACTTGCCGGCTTTGGTGGCGTCGCCCTGGAAGCGGCGCAGGAAGCGGTTGGGTCCGGTCATGGTCAGGTCGTACTTGCCGGCGCCGTACCCCGTGCCGATGTTGAAGTAGTCGGAGGCGGTGCCGCCGGCGGCCACCGTGTACTGCCAGGGTGTGGTGTCCCGGTAGGCGTTCGGGTGGAGGGAGAAGTGCGCCGCCCGGGTCGCCGGGGCGCCCTGGTTGGCCATGGTGAACCAGGCGCGGATGCTGCCGCCGGTCCCGAACTCCAGGTGGTCCAGGTACCCGTTGGGCTGGTAGGGCAGCGCACGGGCCGGGCGGGTGCCGGACTCCTGGGCGGGCAGAGCGTTGGTGGTGGGCACCGGATTGGGCAGCGGACCGCAGGTGGAGTAGCCGATGACGCTGGTCGCGGGCAGGGAGACCGCGCCGTGGACCGGGTTGGCGAAGTCGAAGACGCCGGTCAGGTCGCCGCTCACCGAGCGCCGCCACGCACTGATGTTGGGGCAGTTCGCGGGCTTGCCCAGGGCCGTGGTCCAGGTCTCCAGGAAGCGCAGCACCGAGGTGTGCTCGAAGACCTCGGAGGAGACCCAGCCGCCGCGCGTCCAGGGCGAGATGACGATCATCGGGACGCGGAAGCCGAAGCCGTACGGCACACCGTTCAGGAACTCGCCTGCCGTACCGGCGGGCGGCGCCGGGGGCGGTACGTGGTCGAAGTACCCGTCGTTCTCGTCGTAGTTGAGGAACAGGACGGTGGAGTCGAGGACGTCCTCGTCGGCGGCGAGGGCCTGGTAGACCAGGTTCACGAAGTGGGCGCCGTCACCGGGCGGGGCGTAGGGGTGCTCGGAGAAGGCCTGGTTGGCGACCACCCAGGAGACCTGCGGGAGGGTGCCGCCGACGGCGTCGGCCTTGATGGCGGCCGCGATGTCGTCGGGGGTGGAGCCCGTCACCCTGGGGACCGAGGCCATGCCCCGGTCGTACAGCGGGTTGCCCGCCTTGGCGCCGGCGAAGTTCTTGAAGTAGGCGCAGCCGTTGTCCCCGTAGTTGTCCTGGGCGTTCTGGTAGACCTTCCAGGTCACTCCGGCGTTCTGCAGGGCCTCGGCGTAGTTCTGCCAGGTCAGGCCGGACTCGTCGCCGCCGTCGTAGCTGGCGGGGTCGACCTTGCCGCTCCACAGGTAGGTGCGGTTGGGGCCGGTGGCACTGAGGGTGGAGCAGAAGTAGGCGTCGCAGATCGTGTAGTTGTCGGCGAGCGCGTAGTGGAAAGGGATGTCGGAGCGGTCCAGGTAGCCGAGGGACCGCACGTTGCCGACTCCCGCGACCCAGTTGTCCAGGCGGCCCTTGTTCCAGGCGGAGTGCTGGGACGACCAGGAGTGCGGCAGGTCACCGTTGCACTGGGCGATGGTCTCGCCGTTCTGGCCGCCGGCGTCGGGGGTGGCGCTGAGCTTCCAGGGATACTGACGGCCCGAGCCGTTGGGCTGGTTGAAGACCGGGTAGCCGCCGCTCAGGGTGATACCGCTGCGGTCCGCGAAGCCGCGGACGCCCCTGAGGCGCCCGAAGTAGTGGTCGAAGCTGCGGTTCTCCTGCATCAGGATGACCACGTGCTTCACGTCCGAGATCGTGCCGGTCGCCGTCGTCTGGGCCGCGGCCGCCGTCCGTGGGCCGGCGGTGCTCACTGCCATGCCCGCCGCCACGGAAGCGCCCAGTCCCACGAAGCCTCTTCGGCTGATCGGTGTCATTCGCCCCGTCCTCGTCACGGGTGTGCCCCTGTGGCATACCGTGCGCAAGGGTGCACGGGGCGTTCATCAGGGTCCGGACCGGAGCGGTGAGGCGGAATGAACAGAAGTCAAAGTACAGGTCGGTAGCGCCGGATCCCTCTCACACGCCCCCGAACAACGTGCTCAGGCCCCGCTCCACGACCGCCTCGACGTCCTCCTCCCCCGGCGCCACCACCTCGTGGGTGCGCTGCAGGAAACGGACGAGCGCCTGGGTGTCGAACTGGAGCAGGGCGAGCCCGTGCGGCGAGTGGAACTCCACGGCCGTACGGCCCCGGCCGCAGGGCCAGATGTGCACGTCCCCGCGCCCGGCGGGGACATCGAGACCCTGGTCCAGCAGCGAGCGCGCGAAGGTCCAGGTGACCTCCTCCCCGCCGAGGGTGACCTCGGCGGGGAAGTCGACGAACACGGCCAGCGGATCACCGGAGGTGTACCGGAGCGTGGCGGGCACCGGGACCTCCTGGTCCTCGGCGGTGATCAGCCGGGCGCGGGCAGGTTGCTCGAAAGTGATGTCCATGCCTGTAGGACTCCACAGGTGCCCCTCGCATGACGCGAAATCCGGACAGAGTTGCCGTGGTTGGCCGAGACCGCGACACTGCGAACACAGACGCGTCGAACAGTCGCCCGAGCGCTACACGAGCACCCTTGAAAATAGTTCAACTCGCGTAGTCCGCCTACGACTTGCCCACTCGACCGCGTACGTCTTTCATGGCGGTCCACCAGCCCGTGAAGACTCTGGCATATGCCAGAAGCACCACCGTATCGTGTGTTGCCAAATCCCTTACGGGGCGTCGCAGGCTGTGCAACAGTCGTAACCGGTCCCCCGCCCGTCCTGGCCGTACCGTCCCCGCATCGGAGTGCGTCATGCCGTCCCATGTCTCCGCGGACCGCCCCGCCGCCCAGCCGCCCGGGCGCGGCTCGGTCGAGGCGTTGATATCGCAGACGCGGCGGCTCAAGGGCGATGTGGACGCCGTACGACGGGACACCCGGAGCGACGGTTCGGACCCCCGGGACCGCTGGCAGCGCGCGCTGTACGACCTGGCACTGCATCAGCTCAACGATCTGGACGAACACCTGGCGCAGCTGCGGGACGGCCCCGCGGCGCCGCCGCCCGGCCCGGACGCCGGGCCGGTGCAGCCCTCGGCACCGGCCGGCATCCCGCACGGTTCGCTGCTCAGCCGGGTCGGCAGCGCGGAGTGGAACCTCCTGACGGACGAGGCCAGTTGGTCCGGCGAGCTCTACCAGATCCTCGGTCGCGACCCGGCCGCGCCCGCGCTCACCCTCGACGAACTGCCCGCCCTGGTCCTGGACGAGGACCGGCCCGGACTGACCGCGATGGTCACCGACTGCCTGGTCGACGCCAAGCCGATCGACGGCGAGTTCCGCGTGCTGCGGCCCGACGGGAACGTGCGGACCGTGCACATGATGGGCGAGCCCGTGCTCGGCGGCGACGGCAGCACCGCCTCCATGTGGGCCGTGCTGCGGGACGTCAGCGAACTGCGGCGCAGCCAGCGTACGGTGCGCGAGACCCGCGACTCGTTGCGGCACCAGCGCCGACGGGACCAGACCGAGCAGCGGCTCGCGGCCGAACGGCAGGAAGCCGTGCTGCCGCCGGGGCGCGGCGCGCTGCGGCTGCCACGCCGCGGCCCGGGCACCCTCGACGCCGCCGCCCGCTACCTGCCGTCCGGGGCCGGCGCCCTGCTCGGCGGCGACTGGTACGACGCGCTGGAGCTGCCCGACGGCGACACCCTGCTCAGCGTCGGCGACCTCACCGGGCACGGCGTCGCCGTCACCTCGGGCATGGCCATGCTGCTCGGCGCCGTACGCGGGATGGCGATGGCAGGCGCCCAGCCGGGGCACCTCATGTCCCTGCTCAACCAGTTGCTCGACGCCACCGTGCAACCCGCGCTGGGCAGCGCCGTCTGCTGCCGCTACCGCCCCACGACCCGCACCCTGACCTGGGCGCAGGCAGGACACCCCGCCCCGCTGCTGTTCCGCGACGGGACGGGGTGTGTGCTGAGCGCGCCGGACGGCGTCCTGCTCGGCGCCACCTCGGGAGCCGGTTACGGGCAGGCCGAAGTGGCCCTGGAACCGGGCGACCTGCTCCTGCTGCACACCGACGGGCTGTTGCCCGGACACAGCGCGGCGGACTCCCTGGACCGGCTCCTCGGGCTGTCCCCGCGGTTCGGGGCGGCACACACCGCCCAGGACTGTGTCAGGGCCGTGATCGAGGAGTTCGGCGAGACCGAGCGCGAGGACGAGGCCTGCGTACTCATCGCCAAGGTGAGTGAATAAGGGCGGCTGCCGCCACCCGGACCAACCGGTGCGCACGGATGCGCACAGGGCCCCTATGCCTGTGCGCTGTTGTTCGTCCCCCTGCTCCTGGCCTTGGGCAGGGCGAGCTTGATCTCCTCCCGCAGGTCCTGGATCCTCGGATAACTGGAGTACTCGGCGGTGAGCCGGTACATCTGGCGCAACCGGTCCCAGGTGCGGTGGGAGGAGTTCGATCCCATCGACACCAGGGCCAACCGCGCGTAGTGGCCGGCCTGTTCGGGGTCGTCCGCGATGAAGCAGGCGGAGGCCATGGAGAGGAAGTCGAAGATCTTCGACCGCTCCTGCTTGCTGTCGGCCCTGAGCGTCAGGGCCTTCTCCGCATAGTGCCGGGCGTGCACGGCCGCGCTCGGGTCATGGTCGGCCAGCGTGCGATAGGCCAGGGCCTGCATGCCGTACAGATCCGCCTCGTTGAACATCTGCATCCAGCTCGGCGGCGGCACATCACTGCGGTCCGAGACGAAGAGGCTCTCCGCCTGACCGAGGGTACGGCGCATCGCCTGGCCCTTGCCCATCGACGCCTGTGCCCACGCCTCGATGGTGTGGAACATCGCCTGGGTGCGCGGCAGCACCTCGTGCCCCGAGCCGGACTGGGCGAGTTTCATCAGGTCGAGTGCCTCGTCGGGCCGGCCGATGTGCACCATCTGGCGAGCCGCCCTGGAGAGCGCCTCACCGGCACGCGGCCGGTCACCACCCTCACGGGCCGCGTGCGCGGCGATGACGAAGTACTTCTGGGCCGTGGGCTCCAGGCCGATGTCGTGCGACATCCAGCCCGCGAGGACGGCGAGGTTGGCGGCGACGCCCCACAGGCGCCGCTGCAGATGGTCGGGGTGACGGTAGGCGAGCATGCCGCCCACTTCGTTGAGCTGTCCCACCACGGCCTTGCGCTGCAGCCCGCCACCGCGGGCCGCGTCCCAGGCGCGGAACACCTCGACGGAGCGCTCCAGTTCCTCGATCTCCTCGGACCCGATGGGGGCGGCCTCGTAGCGGTCGAACCCAGCGGGGTCGGCGTGCAGAGGGTCGTCGAAGACGGGGGCGTCGGCCTTCAGGGTGGGGTCGGTGTGCAGCCAGTCGTACATGGCGCTGCTGAGTACGGATCCCGCGGTGAGCGCGGCACCCGCGCCCACCAAGCCGCGTCGGTTGAGCATGAGGTCCATTCCCGTGAATTCGGTGAGGACCGCGGCGGTTCGTTCGGGCGCCCACGGCATGCCGTCGGGATGTTCCACGTTCCCGTCGTCCGGCCGTTTTCCCGTACGCCCGTGCCGTACCAGACCGAGGTCCTCGATGGTCACGACACGGCCGAGACGCTCGGTGAACAGGGCCGCCAGCACCCGCGGCACCGGATCGCGCGGGATCTCTCCCGTGTCGATCCACCGCCGCACCCGGGAGGTGTCGGTCGCCAGCTGGGGGTGGCCCATGGCCGCCGCCTGCCGGTTGACCAGCCTCGCGAGTTCGCCCTTGGACCAGCCGGCCAGGCCGAACAGGTCCGAGAGGCGGGTGTTGGATTGTCCGCTCACGTCAAGCCCCCAGGTTCTCGGCTGAGTTGACAGTAGCCCCGTGACGATTGCCGGGCGACTATTCGCCACGGTTCGCCAGGGTGCGCCAGATGGTGTGCCACTGGGCAACGGGTGTCAGGTAGGAACGCGCCACCCCGACCCGGTCGCCACTCGACGGACACACTCCCCAGGGTGTGTCCGGGCGGCCGGGCCGGGAGGGCGCCGAGGACCTCTCGCAGGACTTCTCAGGCAGGCACCGCAGGTACACGAAGGGATCTGTATCGCCCATGTACGCAGCATCGTCCTCCGTGTCCGCCCCGCCCCGGACGCTGCGCCCCCGCCCGGCGGGCAGCGGACCCTATCTCGATCCCGCACGTACCGGGGCCGCCGTACCGGTCGTGGGCCGGCAACGGCGCGCCGCGGGTCCGGGCACCCAACCGCTCAGCGGGAGACTCGACTTGTCCGGCCCCCAGGGCGCACAGCTGCGCACCGCGATCGCGTCGGTGCACCGGATCTGCCCGGAGTTCGCTCCGGTCCAGGTGCTGCGGCGCTCCGGGCGGTCCGTGATCCTCGTCGGGACGACGGGGCGCAGCACGGCCGTAGCCAAGTGTCTCCTGGACCACTCCCCCGCCTGGGCCGAGCGGATCCGCCACGAAATAGCGGCATACCGCTCGTTCGTCCGGCACCGGCCGCCGATCCGGGCGCCGAGGCTGATCGCGGCGGACCCGGACAACTGCACGCTGGTGATCGAGCGGATGCCCGGCCGGGTGGCGGCGGTACAACGCCACCCGGCGGAGGCTCCGCCCCGGGCGGACATCCGGGCCGCCCTGGGCGCGATCTGCCGGCTGAACGCCTGGCGGCCGCCGGCGGGCACCTTCGACGCGCCGGTGGACTACGCGGCCCGCATCTCCCGGTACCACGAGCTGGGTCTGCTCACCGACCGGGACATGGGTGACCTGCAGAAGCTGCTGCACGGCATCGCGGTCGCGGCGGGCCGGCAAGGGATGGGTCAGTTCTGCCACGGAGATGCCCTGCTCTCGAACATCCTGCTGTCGCCGGCCGGTCCAGTGCTGGTGGACTGGGAGCACGCGGGCTGGTATCTGCCGGGGTACGACCTGGCGACGCTCTGGTCGGTTCTCGCGGACGCCCCGGTGGCGCGTCGTCAGATCAGCCAGATCGCCCAGTCGGCGGGGCCCGCGTCCCGGGACGCCTTCCTGGTGAACCTGATGCTGGTCCTCACCCGGGAGATCCGGACCTACGAGACCGCCGTGCAGCGTTCGATGCACGACGCGACCCCGGCGGCACAGGGTACGGCCCATCCGGGTGCCGCGCCGACCGGCGAGGAACAGCGGCTGCTGCTCCGGCGGCTGCACGACGACTGCCAGCTGGCCCGCCGGGCTGTGCGCGCGGCGGTCGGCACTCGCTGACGGGGACGAGAAATCCGCGGTGCGCTCAGGGCAATCGCGCACCGCGGATTTCTCGGGTGGCCGTACCGCTCACTGGTGTACGCCACTGACGCCGCGCAGGCCGGGAGGCCTCCGCCACGAAACTCCCACGATCATCGTATGACATGGGAATTCTCCCTCTTCTGGGCATGATTGACGAATCGTCGGCAAGCCGGTACCACTGAGCCACGCTCAGCCCCGCACGCCCCGTCGCGCTCGATCGCCCCAGGAGGCCGCATTGCGAGGATCCGTCACCGAGCCAGCGCCCACTCGCGGCGGCAGACATCTGCGGAGGGCGGCCGCCGCCGTCGGCTCCGCGGCACTGCTGTTGCCGTTGCTGGGTGCCGCTCCGCCCCCCGGCGAGACCGCGGCGTCCGCCGGGCTGCTCCAGCGTGCGTTCGCATCCGCCGCGACCGAGTACCACGTGCCGCAGAGCGTTCTGCTGGCCGTCTCCTACCTCCAGTCCCGCTGGGACACCCATGACGGCGCGCCGAGTGTGACGGGCGGCTACGGCCCGATGCACCTCACCGACGCACACACCGCGCTGGCCACCACCACCGAGCACTTCGCCGCCGGCACCGAGGACGCCCGCGGCGACAGTGCCCGGCCGGCCCTGCATCCCAGCGTCAAGGTGCCGGCGGACTCCGCGCTCCCGGCCCGTCTCAGGACCCTTCTCAGGGCCGCCCGGCTGACCGGCATCCCGGCGGGGGAACTGCGCACCGATCCGGCGTCGAACGTGGCCGGCGGCGCCGCCCTGCTCGCGGCCGCCCAGCGGTCCCTGCACCAGCCGCTCAGCGCCGACCCGGCCGACTGGTACGGCGCGGTCGCACGCTTCTCCGGCGCCGACGACTCGGCGACCGCGGCGGCGTACGCGAACGACGTGTTCGACGTCCTCCACACGGGCCAGGAGCGCACCACGGACGAGGGAGAGCGCGTCGCCCTCGCCGCCCAGCCGGATCTGAAGGCCGACAGGGCGCAGTTGAAGCTGACCGGACTGCGCACGGTGGCGGCGGACGACACGGAATGCCCGACAACGGTGTCGTGCGAATGGATCCCGGCGCCCTACGAGGAGTTCGGGGACAACGACTACGGCAACCACGACGTCGGCGACCGGCCGGCCTCGCAGAGCATCAAATACATCGTCATCCATGACACGGAGGGCGCCTGGGACGGGACCATCAACCTGGTCCAGGACCCGACCTATGTGTCCTGGAACTACACCATCCGCTCCACCGACGGTCTGATCGCCCAGCACGTCAAGGCGAAGGACGTGGCCTGGCACGCGGGCAACTGGTACATCAACGCCAAGTCGATCGGTATCGAGCACGAGGGTTTCCTCGCCGCGCCGGACGCCTGGTACACGGAGGCGATGTACTGGTCGTCGGCCCGGCTGGTGAGGTACCTGACCACCAAGTACGGCATCCCGCTGGACCGGCAGCACATCCTCGGCCACGAGAACGTGCCGGGGCCGACCACCTCCACCATCCCCGGGATGCACACCGACCCCGGCCCGTACTGGGACTGGCGGCACTACTTCGAGCTGCTGGAGCACCCCTTCAAGCGCACGGCGGGGAAGAAGGGCGGTCTGGTGACGATCCTGCCGGACTACGCCACCAACCAGCCGACGTACACCGGCTGCGTCACCAGCGGCCAGCCGTGCGCCGCGCACGGTTCCGGCGAGGTGCGGCTGTACTCCGACCATGACGAGAGCTCGGCCCTGATCAAGGACATCGGCCTCGGCAGGACGCCCACGACCGACGTGAACGATCTCTCCTCGCGGGTCTCCACCGGCCAGCAGTACGCGGTGGCGGACACCTGGGGCGACTGGACCGCGATCTGGTACCTGGGGCAGAAGGCCTGGTTCAGGAACCCGGCGAAGGCGCCGACGGCGGTGACCGCGACGGGGCTGGTGGTGACGCCGAAGGCGGGGCTGACCAGCATCCCGGTGTACGGCCGTGCCTATCCGGAGGCGGCCGCGTACCCCTCCGGGGTACCCGCGCAGGCGGTGTCGCCCCTGCCGTACACCATCCCCGCGGGTCAGGAGTACGTGGTCGGTGACGCGGTGCCGGGCGAGTACTACTACGCGGTCACCTTCGACACCGCCACGCACCGGGTCGTGGTCGGCAAGGACCTGTACTACGAGATCCAGTACGGCCACCGGGTCGAGTTCGTCCGCGCGGCCGACGTGACGGTGGCGCCCGCCAGCAGGTGGGGGCGGAGGTAACCGTCGTCAGCCCTGCTGGAACAGCTCCGCCGGGAGCGGTTTCAGCAGGGCGTACAGGTCGTCCGTGATCGGGCGGTCCCAGGCGGCGATGGTCACGAGGACGCCGTCGCTGCGGTCGAACTGGACGCAGGAGATCCGGCTCTCGGAGAGCTTGAGACGGCGCACGATCAGCAGGTTGTCGCCCTGCAGGACCGGCATGTCCTCGGTGCCGACGACGGTGACGTCCTCGTCGTTCTCCAGCGCGAGCAGCAGCTGGCCGACCTCGAAGGGGACCTCGTCCTCCGCGACCTCGCGGGCCGGGGAGCCCTCGGGGAGGTTGCCGATGATCATCGCGGGGCCGCGGCCGCCGAAGAGGTCGTAGCGCAGGAAGACGCCCTGGCAGGTGCCGTCGGGGGCGGGCAGCAGCCCGGCGCCGAGGTTGCCGGGCCAGTCGCCCGGGTCCATGGCCAGTACGTCGAAGTCGGGGCCGGCGGGAGTGGCGCTGCGGCGACGGAGGAACGACATGCGGTCCATGGTACGGGGCCGCGGCGCTTTCCCCACCGCCGCGCCTCCTCGGGAACGTCAGGAGAAGTGCACGTCGCTCAGGTCGATGCTCACCATGACGTGATCGTGGTCGGGACGTCCGTCGGGCCCGCGCAGATACGCTCGACGCCTGGTCGGGAACCTGATGCCGTCCCCCTCCTCGAAGTCAGTGACGTACTGGGCGGCCGCGAAGCCGCCGGCGATGTCCACGTGGTAGTCGTGCCGTCGGAGGAGAAGGTCGTCCCCGAAGTAGAAGTCCTGGACCGTGCTGTGGCTTGCGACGGTGTCCGGGAAGGTGACCCGCAGACGGCGCCAGGCCTCGGTCGGCGATTCGGTCCATGGTTCCTTTTCCTCCACGGCCATGCCGTCCATGATCATGAAGAACGGTGTGGTCAGGTACGTCCACAGCGCGTAGCCGTTGAAGTAGGCACGGTCCAGCGGATCCCAGGGGGTGTCCAGGACGTGCCCCGAGAACGACTTGCGCGGGTCGAGACGCTCGGCGACGACCGTGCCGTCACTCCGCATGATCGCCACCCGGCCGGGCGTGAAGTCGGTGTGCTGTTCGGGGGAGCCGAAGGGGCTCACCGACGCGCGTTCCTCGTGCAGGCCGATGGTCATTCGGCGCGGCTGGAGGTCCAAAGGCAGGCCCTTGGACGCGAAGAGTTCGCCGTCGCTGACGATGGTGGCCGTCGCGGTCGTCAGCCGCTCCCACCGCTGCACGCCGCCGTGGGCCTCGAGAATGTCGGAGAGCAGGCCGCTCATTCCTTCTCCTCGACCCGTGGGCGGACACCATCGCGCTCCAGGCATGCGGGGCGGCACCCTCGAACACGACAACGTTCCAACGAAACGCACCGTCCCGCATCCCGTGCCGTCAGCGGTCGGCGGACGACCTCACCACGTGAGACTCGGACAGACCAAGCCCGCGATGTATCGGAGGCGGCCCCGCACCTCTGGGTACGTCGTCGCCGACGGCTGCTACAAAGTCGCCGTCTCCGCCGCCGCCAGTTGGGCTCGCGCCTCGTCCGCCAGGCCGTCCGCCCCGCACTGCTCGGCCGTCTCCAGGCCCCGGCGGAGGTGGGTGGGGTCGTGGAGCTCTGTGCCCAGGGCCACCAGCGCGCACGCCAGTTCGTAGGCTGCCGGAGAGCGTTCCAGGTGGGTCACCGCCTCTTTCAGGTAGGTCAGGCGGGCCGGACCCGTCGTGACCTCCGCCGCGGTGCGCAGGGCCTGGCCGATCGCCGACGGGGCGCCGAACTGGCGGGCGCGGCCCACCGCTTCCAGGGCCGTGGCCAGGGCGCGGTCGGGTGTGTCGTGGCTCTCGGCGCGGGCGAGGTGGAGCTGCCAGGGGCACCACGCGGGGTTGCGGATGCCGCGTGGTTCGAGACGGCGGCCCGCGGCCGCGAGCTCGGCCGCCGCGTCCTGGGTGAGGCCGCGGGCGAGGAGCAGTTCGCCGTAGACCGTCTGGGCGTCGGGGAAGACCACGGCCGCCGGGAAGGGCTCGTGGAAGGAGTGGTCCTCGGCGACCTGGGTGGCCTCGTCGGTACGGCCGCGGGCGAGCAGGGTCTGGACGAGGGTGCCGACCGCGTACCAGTAAACGGGGGTGCCGGGGCCGACGCGTTCGGCGAGGCGCAGCCCGGAGCGGACCAGGTCCTCGGCCTCGGCGAGGCGGCCGCGCCGGTAGCGGACGTAACCGTGGAGGGTGTACGCGAAGGAGAGGTGCGCGCCACGCCAGCCCTGGCGTTCGAAGTCGGCGGTGCCGGTGGCGAAGAGTTCCTCGGTGCGGTCGGGCCGGTCGGCGTACATGAAGGCGAGGGCGACCAGGACGGGCACCTCGAAGCCGCGGTCCGACTCGGCCCAGCCCAGTCCGCCGGCGAGGGCGCGCTCGGCGTGCTGGAGCGCGACCTGCGCGGGTTCGCCACGCTGGACCGCGTCCCAGGTGCGCAGGCCGATGATGTACCGCTCGGTGAGATCGCGGCCCTGGAGCCGGTCGGCGAGCCGGGCCAGCCGGCGGGAGCGGGATGGGTGGTCGGGTTCGTCGGCGCGGAAGGCGTCCCACATGAACTGTTCGGAGAGCATCCGCAGCCGGACCCGGGCGTCACCGGTCAGCCGGATCTCCCGGGCCAGGGTCTCGGAGGCCTCGGCGAGCCGGTCGCTGTGGGCGAGGACCTGGGAGAGGCGGTAGACGATGTTCTGGCGCAGCCCGGGCTCGGCGATGGGCTCCGCGAGGGCCGCGCGCAGGTGGTTGACGGTGGTGGCGGGTTCGGTGAGCAGGGAGGCGCTGCCGAGTTCGTAGAGGACGGCGGCGCGGTCCTTGGCGGACGGCGGCTCGCGCAGGGCCCGGGCGAGGTAGCGGCAGGCGGCGTCGGGGGCGCCGGCCCGCAGGGTCTCGCCGGCGGCGGCGCGCAGCCGCTGGACGACCCAGGGGTCGCCCTCGGGGTGGGTCTCCAGGAGGTGGCGGGCGGCGGTGGCGGCGGCCTGGCCGTCGTCGGTGACGCACCAGGCGGCCTGGCCGTGCAGGGCGACCCGTACGCCGGGTGGGATGGCCCGGTAGACGGCGGTGGCGATCAGCGGGTGGACGAACTCCAGGGTCTCGGTGCCGGTGAGGACGCGGACACCGCGCAGGGCGTCGGCGGCGTCCGCGGCCTCCTCGTGGCCGAGGCCGGCGACGGCGGCGGCGAGCGCGGGATGGATCTCGGTGCCGAGGACGGCGCAGGCCCAGGCGAACCGGACGGTGGAGGGGCCGAGGCGTTCCAGCCGGGCGATCAGGCCGCTGCCCTTGACGGCGGCGGCGAGGTCGCGCAGCAGGGGTGCGCCGGCCTCGGTGGGGTCGAGGCCCCGGTCGGAGACCTTGGCGGTCAGTTCGACGGTCTCGAAGGGGTTGCCGGCGGTGACGGCCCAGCACTCGTGGCAGAAGGCGTCGTCGGCGTGCGCGCCGAGGCTCTCGCGGACCAGGCCGGCGACGGCGTCGGCGCTGAGCGGTTCCAGGTCGTGCGGGCGGCCGCCGGCCCGGCTGGGCAGTCCGCGCAACGACTCGGCATGGTCGGGGAGTTCGTCGGGCCGGTAGGCGACGACGACGAGCAGCGGGAGTTGCTCGGCGCGGGGTGCGAACGCGGCCAGCCAGCCCAGGGATTCGGGGTCGGCCCAGTGCGCGTCGTCGAGGACGAGGACCATCGGCGCCTGGCGCACCACGAGGTGGGTGAGCACCCAGTCGAGGCCGTCGCGCAGGCCCTGCTGGTCGGGCGGAGCGCCCTCGGTGGGGGCGCACAGGCCCAGGGCGGGGCCGACGATGTCGTACCAACTGCCCAGTGAGGCGCGGAGTTCGGCCTCCGGTGCACCGGCGAGGCGGGGTTGCAGGAGCTGGCGGGCGACGTGGAAGGCGACGCGCTGTTCCTGGTCGCCGCCGCGGGCGGAGAGCACGGTGCAGCCCTGGGCGGCGGCGCGGCGGCGGACCTCGGCGAGGAGCGTGGTCTTGCCGATCCCGGCGCGGCCGGCGAAGGCGAGCAGCGCGCCGAGCGGCCGGTCGGCCGGTGCGGCGCCGTCCGCGCTCAGACCGGTGAGTTCGGCCAACGCCTCGTCGACGGCGCCGAGTTCACTCTCACGTTCGTAGAGTGTCCGTCGGTTCCGAAGGACCCGCTGTCCCATGACCACCCCCTGCCACGGTGATGCGCGAGCGCGGGGAGCGGGCGCGCACCGTGGCTTGCAGGCAGCTCAGCGTACGCCCGATGAGCGTGATCCGCTCCCTACTGACGGTTACTGACCCAAGGGGCTTGACAGGACACTTCAGGACTCATCGGACGGTGGCGGCGGGATCACCGCGATCGGGCTCGCCGCGTGCAGCAGGACGGCCTGGGTGACCGAGCCGATCATGCGGGCCGGGGCGAGCAGGCGCCGTCGATGCCGCCCCACGACGACCAGTTCGGCGTCCTTGGAGGCGGCGACCAGGGCGCCGGCCGCGTCTCCGGGCAGCGCGAGGGCCTCCGCGGGCACGTTCGGGTGCTCCTTGAGGTGCGGGGCGAGAAAGCCCTCGGCCAGGGTGCGGGTCTCCTGCTCGATCTCGTCCTGGTCGAGGGTCGGCGGGGCGAGCGCTCCGGCCGTGGCCCAGAACTGGACCGGCCACGGGTAGGCGGCGATCACCTGGAGCCGGGCGCCGCGCCGGGCGGCCTCCGCGAAGGCGAACGCGAGGGCGGCGTCGTCGGGGCTGTCCGCGTCGACGCCGACGACGACCCGGGTCCCGGGCTGCGCGGGGAACTCGTCGGGGACCTCGCGCCCCGGCCTGGGTACGACGACCACCGGGCACGGGGCGTCGCGGGCGGCGGCCATGCCGTTGGAGCCCAGGATCAGGCCGGCGAAGCCACCGCGGCCCCGGGAGCCGAGCACCAGCAACTGCGCGTCGGAGCCCAGTTCGGGCAGCAGTGCGGACGGGGCGCCCTCCATGGCGACGTACTCCACGGCCGGTCCCCCGGCGTCGGCGGCCAGCCGGTCGCCGACCTCGTCGAGGACGGGGTCGCCGGCCGTGTCGGGCTCTCCGGCGACCATGACGTCCGGCTGTCCCCAGGCGGCGTACTGGCGCACGTGCACCACCCGCAGCGGCGCGTCCCGTCGCCGGGCCGCGTCGAGGGCCCAGTCCAGGGCGCGCAGGCTGTCGTCGGAACCGTCCACCGCGGCGATGACCGGCGCAGTGCTCATCGTTGCCCACCTCCGGAATACGACCTTCCCTGTCCGGGGCCAGCCTGTCTCAGGCGGCGGCCCCGGAAGGGCGCTGCTGGTCACGTGTCCGGAAATCCTTGCCGAACACCCCCCGGTTCGCCTCTCTGCCGCGGAACCGGGCGGGGTGACGCTCAGGTCAGGTCGAACTCGCCCTCCCGGGCCCCCGACACGAAGGCGCCCCATTCGGCGGGGGTGAAGATGAGGGAAGGGCTCTCCGGGCGGCCGCTGTTGCGCATCGCGATGAATCCCTCGACAAAGGCGATCTGGACATCCCCCCGGCCACGGCTGCTGGACTGCCACTCGGCCTCGCTGAGGTCCAGCTCCGGCTTGTCCCAGCCCAGTACCGACTGCTGCTGGATGGTGCTCTCGGCCACGTCCGTGCTCCTCCCGAATTCGTCGTCCGCGGCCAGCCTAGCTTTCGGTTCCGGCACTCAACAGGCCACGTGACGGGGACCTTTCAGGAGTCGGGGGCCGCGGCACCGACCAGCCACATCGAGAAGAACTGGGAGCCGCCGCCGTAGGCGTGCCCGAGCACCTTGCGGGCGCCGTCCACCTGGTGTTCTCCGGCCTGGCCGCGGACCTGGAGGGCGGCCTCGGCGAAGCGGATCATGCCGGAGGCGCCGATCGGATTGGTGGAGAGTACTCCGCCCGACATGTTGACGGGGAGGTCCCCGTCGAGTTCGGTGACGCCCGATTCGGTGAGTTTCCAGCCTTCGCCCTCCGCGGCGAAGCCGAGGTTCTCCAGCCACATGGGCTCGTACCAGGAGAACGGCACGTACATTTCGACGGCGTCGATGTCCCGGCGCGGGTCGGCGATCCCGGCCTGCCGGTAGACATCCGCCGCGCAGTCCTTGCCGGCCTGCGGCGAGACGGCGTCCTTGCCGGCGAACAGGGTGGGTTCGCTGCGCATGGCGCCGCCCAGCATCCAGGCGGGCGGCTTCGGGGAGCGCGCGGCTCCGGCCCGGTCGGTGAGGACCATGGCGCAGGCGCCGTCGGAGGAGGGGCAGGTCTCCGAGTAGCGGATGGGGTCCCACAGCATGGGGGACGCCTGGACCTTCTCCAGGGTGATGTCGTGCTCGTGCAGGTGGGCGTAGGGGTTCCTGAGGGCGTTGCGGCGGTCCTTGTAGGCGACCAGCGAGCCGACGGTGTCGGGAGCGCCGCTGCGCCGCATGTAGGCCCGTACATGGGGGGCGAAGAAACCGCCCGCGCCCGCCAGCAGCGGCTGCTGGAAGGGGATCGGCAGGGACAGTCCCCACATGGCGTTGGACTCGGACTGCTTTTCGAAGGCGAGGGTGAGCACGGTGGAGTGGACGCGGGCGGCGACGAGGTTGGCGGCGACGAGCGCCGTGGAGCCGCCGACGGACCCCGCCGTGTGGACCCGCAACATGGGTTTGCCGACCGCCCCGAGCGCGTCCGCCAGGTACAGCTCGGGCATCATCACGCCCTCGAAGAAGTCGGGCGCCTTGCCGATGACGACGGCGTCGATGTCGGCCCAGTCCAACTCGGCGTCGTCGAGGGCGCGTCGCGCGGCCTCCCGGACCAGCCCGGCGATCGACACGTCCCGCCGGGCCGCCACATGCTTGGTCTGGCCGACCCCTACGACGGCCACGGGCTCCTTGCTCATCGCGGATCCCCTTCCTGAGCGGGGCTCTCCAGTGGGTCCCCTTCGAGTACGGCGACCAGGTTCTGCTGCAGACAGGGCCCGGAGGTGGCGTGGGCGAGGGCGCGGTCACAGTCGCCGCGGTGGATGCGGGCGGCGGCCTCGCCGATGCGGATCAGCCCGGCGGCCATGATCGGGTTGGCGGCGAGGGCCCCGCCGGACGGGTTCACCCGTACGTCGTCGCCGATCCGCAGCGCCTTGCGGAGGACGACCTCCTGCGAGCTGAACGGCGCGTGCAGCTCGGCGGTGTCGACGGGCCGTTCGAAGGCGCCGGCCCGCTCGGCGGCGAGCCGGGCGGACGGTGCGTCGGTCAGGTCGCGGACCCCGAGGCCGTGCGCCTCGATGCGGTGGTCGATGCCCCGGATCCAGGCGGGCCGGGAGCACAGCTCGCGGGCCCGCGCCCCGGCCGCGAGGATCACCGCGGCGGCCCCGTCGCCGATGGGCGGGCAGTCGCCGGTGCGCAGCGGCCGTACCAGGTAGTCGCCCTGCGGCACCGAACCGCGCAGCTGGGCATGGGAGTTGGCCTCCGCATCCGCGCGGCTGCGGGCGCCGACGGCGGCCAGCGCCGGCTCGTCGGTCTCGCCCGCGTCGATGAGGGCCTGCGCCTGGAGCGCGGCGAGGGCGACGGAGTCCGGCCAGAGGGGAGCCACGTAGTAGGGGTCGAGCTGGCGGGTGAGCACGTCCCGGACGGAGCCGGGTGAGGACTTGCCGTACGAGTAGACGAGGGCGGTGTCGGCGTCCCCGGTGAGCAGCTTGGTCCACGCCTCGTACAGCGCCCAGGCGCCGTCCATCTCGACGTGCGACTCGGAGATCGGCGGCCAGGCACCGACGCCGTCGAGGGCGAGGGTGAAGGAGAAGGCACGGCCGGCCAGGTAGTCGCTGGAGCCGGAGCAGGTGAAGCCGATGTCGGCGGTGCGCAGCCCGGTCTGTTCGAGGACGTCGTGCAGCACGGGCATGAGCATCTCGACCTCGGAGAGCTCCTCGCTGGTGCGCCGGTGGTCGGTCTGCGCGAAGGCGACGACCGCGATGTCCCGGGCGCCGGATGCTTCCTCCCTGGTCACAGCAGCTCCTTGTACGTCTCGTAGTCCGCGTCGGGTTCGCCGGTCGGCCGGTAGTGGTCGGGGAAGCGGGCCCCCTCGGTCCACACCGGCTCGACCCTGAGGCCCATCCGCACCTGGTCGTAGGGGATGCCTCCGATCCGGCCGTGCAGGGCGAGGCCGGCGCCGTCCAGGGCGATGTGCCCGTAGACGTACGGCACCTCGATGTCGAGGTTCTTCGCCTTGATGTTGACGATGCAGAACGTGGTGACCGTGCCCCGGGGACCCACTTCGACCTGTTCCTGTGTGGCCACCCCACAGGTGGGGCAGGCGCCCCTCGGCGGGACGTACACCTTCCGGCAGGAGGGGCAGCGCTCGCCGTAGGTCCGTCGGGTGGACAGGGCGTCGATGTAGGCGGACTGGGCACGGCCGGGCGAGTAGGTGTAGTCGAGGCGGGCGTGGGCGACGATGCCGTGCACGGCGTCCTCGAACTCGCCGCTGTGGCCGGTGGGTTCGGCCGCTTCACCGTCGTACGGTTCGAAACAGGCGATGTCGGTGATGGCGCCCGACCGTTCCTCGGCCCAGCGGACACGGACCCGCATGCCGGTGCGGACGGCCTCGGGGCCGGGGGCGTCCAGGGCGTGCAGCAGGGCGGTGTCGGCGCCGTCGAGGCGGACCAGGACCCAGGCGAAGGGGGTGCCCAGGGGCTGGCCGCGGCGGGGCTCGTGGTTCCAGGCCCAGGTGGTGACGGTGCCGGTGGCAGCGACCTCGACCAGGTCGCGGATCTCCTCGGCGGTGACCGGGTCGTACTCGACGGGCGGGACGAGGACGCGGCCGTCGCCGGCCTTCACACCGAGGACGACGCGTTCGCGCAGCCCGGTGAGGAATGCGCTCTGGACCGGGCCGAGGGAACGGGTGAAGGGGAACTCGACGACGAGGGGGGCTTTGAGGACTTCTGGCATGCCCGGTCTCCTTCAGTGACGCTGGTAGAGGGGCGGTCGCTTCTCCGCGAAGGCGCGGGCGCCTTCCTTCGCGTCGGCGGTGTCGAAGACCGGCCAGCCGCGCTTGAGTTCGGCGGCGAGCCCGTCGGTCTCCGTCATCTCCGCGGTCTCGTACACCGACGCCTTGACCGCCTCGACGGCCAGCGGCCCGCAGGCGTTGATCTGTTCGGCGATCTCCAGGGCCTTGCCGAGCGCTCCGCCGTCCGGGACGACATGGCCGACGAGGCCGATGCCGGCGGCCTCGCGGGCGGTGTACGGCCGTCCGGTGAGCAGCATCTCCAGGGCGTGGGTGCGCGGGATCTGGCGTTGCAGCCGGACCGTGGAGCCGCCGATCGGGAAGAGCCCGCGTCTCACCTCGAAGAGGCCGAAGGTCGCGGACTCGCCCGCGACCCGGATGTCGGTGCCCTGGAGGATCTCGGTGCCACCGGCGACGCAGTAGCCCTCGACGGCGGCGATCACCGGTTTGCGCGGGCGATGGTGGCGCAGCATCGCCTTCCAGTGCAGGTCCGGGTCTGCTTTCAGCCGGTCGCGCAGGTGCTCGCCCGCCATGCCCTGTCCGGCCAGCGCCTTGAGGTCCATCCCGGCGCAGAAGGCGCCGCCGGCTCCGGTGAGCACGATCGAGCGGACCTCGTCGTCCTCGTCGGCCTCGATCCAGCCGTCGTACAGGCCGACGAGCATGGAGATCGAGAGCGCGTTCTTGGCCTCGGGCCTGTTGAGCGTGAGCACCAGTGTGGCGCCCTCGCGCCGTACGGTGAGGTGTTCTGTCCCACCCATGGACCTCTCCCCTCTGCCGGAACGAGAACAGGTTGCAGTAGGGCGGGAGGCACTTCAAGGGTTTTCTGACAGACAGTCAGATTTCTTCGCGGGAACCCTTCCCACTTGCCGCGCCCTTTGCTCTGATGACCGGCGAACCGACAAGTGCGCCTTTCTTCGCCATGGTTGCCGGGGTCAGGAGGAGCGGTGGAGTACAACCTTGCCGATCTGTTCGAGTCGGTCGTCGACGTGGCCGCGGACCGCGAGGCGCTCGTCTACCTCGACCACCCCGGCACGGGTGCGGAACGCCGGCTGACCTACGCGGAGCTGGACGCGGCCGCCAACCGCATCGGCCACCACCTGGCCGACAGCGGGATCCGCCCGGGCGAGCACCTCGGGCTGCACCTCTACAACGGGGTCGAGTACCTCCAGACGGTGCTCGGCTGCCTGAAGGCGCGGGTCGTACCGGTCAATGTCAACTACCGCTATGTCGAGGAGGAGTTGGCGTACCTCTACCAGGACGCCGACCTGGTCGCGCTGGTCTTCGACGCGGAGTTCGACGACCGGGTGGCGGCGGCGCTGCCGCGGGCACCGAGGCTGCGGCATCTGCTGCGGGTGGGCGAGCCGGGGTCGGGCCCGAAGGCCGTGCCCTTCGCGGAGGCCGAGGCGGCGGGGTCGCACGGACGGGGCTTCCCGGCGCGCTCGGCGGACGACCAGTTCATCATCTACACCGGCGGCACCACCGGGATGCCCAAGGGCGTGATGTGGCGTCAGGAGGACCTGTTCTTCGCGGGGCTGGGCGGTGGCGCGCCGACCGGAGAGCCGGTGAAGCGGCCGGAGGAGCTCGCCGAGCGGGTCGCGGCGGGCGGCGCGGGGATCACCTTCTTCCCCACTCCCCCGCTGATGCACGGCACGTCGACCCTCACGACGTTCATCGGCTTCAACTTCGGGCAACGGGTGGTGATCCACCGCCGGTTCGTGCCCGAGGAGGTTCTGCGGACCGTCGAGAAGGAGAGGGTCACCAGCATGTCGCTGGTCGGCGACGCGATGCTGCGCCCGCTGATCGACGCCCTGAAGGGGCCGATGAAGGGCACCGACTGCTCCTCCATGTTCAGCGTCTCCTCCTCCGGCGCGATCCTCTCCGAGACCGTGCGCCGGCAGTTCAGCGAACTCGTCCCGAACTGCATGCTGCTGAACAACTTCGGGTCCTCCGAGTCCGGCTTCAACGGCACCGCGACGAACGACTCCGGGGCCGGCAGCCAGTTCCGCGTCCGCGTGAACTCCCGTACGCGGGTGGTCGATCCGGCCACCCATGAGCCGGTCGCGGTGGGCGAGATCGGCCGGGTAGCGCAGAGCGGCCATGTCCCGCTCGGCTACTACAACGACCCGCGGAAGACAGCCGAGACCTTCTTCGAGAAGGACGGCCGGCGCTGGGTGCTCCTCGGCGACATGGGCACGGTCGACGAGGACGGGGTCGTCACGGTGCTCGGCCGGGGCTCGCAGTGCATCAACACCGGGGGCGAGAAGGTGTACCCGGAGGAGGTCGAGCAGGCGCTGAAGTCCCATCCGGACGTGTACGACGCGCTGGTGGCCGGGGTGCCGGACGCCAGGTGGGGCAACCATGTGGCGGCCGTGGTGCAGCTGCGCGAGGGCGCCGGCCGGCCCTCTCTCACGGACATCCAGACCCACTGCCGTACCCAGCTGGCCGGATACAAGATCCCCCGTCAGCTGGTGATCGCCGAGTCCATCCAGCGGTCGCCGAGCGGCAAGGCGGACTACCGGTGGGCGCGGGAGGTGGCGGTGGCCGCCGACCGGTAGGGCGCAAGGGTGTGCCGGCGCTGTGGGTCGGCCCGGTGGCCGTACTCTGTGCGCGCGATTCGATGTGGATCATGCGCGCGGTGTTACGACGGCCGCTCGGAAGGACCTCCGGTGTCGCACCCCACGCCTCCTCAGCCGCCGGACACCGACGCCCCGTCGAAGGCCCCGCCCGCACAGGCCGGGCCCGGCGGTGACGACGGCCGGCGGCGGAGCCACCGGCCTCTCGCCCGGGGGGTCACCGTGGGGACACCAGTTCCGCGACCGCTTCCTGAAGGCGTACGGGCCACGGAACCGAGCCCGGTTCAGGCGTTCAGGAATCCGACGGTACGGCGGACGAACTCCTCGGGGTCGTCGAGCCAGGGGTAGTGCGCGGCGCCGGGCTGGACGGTGACCTGGGCGTTCGGGAAGGCCGCGGCGGCGCGCCGGACCAGTGCGGGGCTGGGTCCGCCGTCGGCTTCGCCCGCGTACAGCAGGACGGGGGCGGTGAGGGCGCGCAGAGCGGTCCGGGTGGCGTCGGGGGTGAAGGCGCCGTCGGCGAAGTAGCGGTCGCCGGCCTCGTCATTGGTCTGTTCCTCGGCAGCCGCGTCATGGGCCCGGGCGGCGTCGTCCCAACGGCCGTAGAAGAAGGGCATGAACACCTCGTCGAAGTCCCCGGTGCCGTTCAGCCACGCCTCCAGCGCGGGGAACGCTTCGGCGAACCAGGGCTCCGCGGCCCGCTGCCGGGCCGCCGCCAGCCGCTCCTGCGGGGTGGTCCGCAAGCCGAGGGCCGAGGGGTTTCCGGTGATCAGCGCGAGCCGCCGTACCCGGTGCGGACGGGCCGCCGCGTACAAGATCGCCAGGCTCGCGCCCGCCGAGTGCGACAGTACGTCCATGTGGTCGAGCCCCATGTAGGCCCGCAACATCTCCACATCGTCGACCTGTTGGTCGCAGCGGTACGACGCCGGGTCGACGGGCACCGCGGAGTCGCCGGTCCCCCGCAGATCGAGCAGGATCAGCCGGCGGTGGGCTGTCAGCCCGCCCAGGTCGCCGAGGTAGGCGGAGGCACGCATGGGTCCGCCGGGCAGTACGACGAGCGGTTCGCCCTCGCCCCGGACGTGGTAGGCGAGGCGGGTCCCGTCCGCCGCGGTGAAGGTGGGCATGCGGCTGATCATGGGGGACGGCGGCGCGGTGTCGCAACGGGGTTCGACGGGCGGCGCCCGAGTCAGACGCTCGCGCCCGGCTTGGTCACCCGGAAGGCGAACTGGCCGCAGAACGTGAGTTTGCGCAGGTTCACCAGGGCCGTGTGGCGTCCGCTCTTGCGGGCCCAGGTGTCGATCTCCGTGTTGAGCGGCGACTCCGTCTGCCAGAACCGGCCGTACTCCTTCTTCCGCGAGGAGTGGTAGGTGCGCATGATCAGGGTCACACCGTCCAGCGAGGGCCGGATCTCCTCCAGGGCCAGGCCGGCCTCCTCCACCAGCACCCGGAAGCCGTACGGCGTGTAGTTCCACAGGCTGAAGGAGTGGTAGGGCTCGAACTGGGAGGTGCTGCCGATGAACAGTCCGCCCGGACGCAGCACCCGGCCCACCTCGGCGAGCAGTTCCCTGGGCCGGGCGACGTGTTCGAAGACCTGGTGCGAGTAGACCAGCGGCACGGCGTCGGAGCGGAACGGCATGTTGACGCCGTCGAAGTACACCACCGGGTCGCCGCCGGGCGAGCGCTGCGCGGCTTCCGGGGAGTCGCTGATGTCGAGCCCCACCCACCGCACGTCCGGGGCGTGCCGGCGGAAGAGCCCGGCCGAGGTGCCGCGCCCGCATCCGAGGTCGACCACCCGGTCCGGTGCCCGCGGCGAGCTCATGGCCTCGTCGAGGTAGTAGCGGGAGGTGACCTGGCGGGCGTGGTCGTCAGGAATGCAGTCGTGCATGAGTTCCCACAGGGTCGACATGCACCCACGCTACGGAGGCGTCCGTGCCTCAGGCCGCATCCAGGCGGGGAATCGGGACGGCCGTCATCCCTTGGGGCGAACCGGACGGCGCGGACGGCTGTGCCGGGCGGCCGATGCCGGACAGGTCGTGGACGGCCACGCTGTTGCGGTCGGCGACCGTGCGGCCGAGCGCGTGGTACGGCCACAGTCCCCCGGCCTGCCGTCGGCTGCGCTCGTTCCACTCCAGGGCCTCGGTGCGGCGGGCCCGGAAGAAGTTGAGGGCGTAGCCGCCGGAGTGGATCCGCAGCAGGAAGAACCCGCCCGGGTACTCCTTGGCGGCGCCGACCTCCTGCAGGGTCACCCGGGGGGCGAGGGGCACATGGGTGCGCTTGTTGCGGTGGGTGTGGCCGGCGTGGTGGAGGAACACGCCCGGGGCGGCGGCGTAGGCCCGCAGGATCGCGCGGGCCTGGCGGCGCCCGAGGCGCTGTCCGGGGCTCACCGGGAAGAGGGCGTCCCGGACGGTGAGCGGATGGTGTCCGAAGACCACGGTGGGCTGTTCCCGGTGGGCCCGCAGCCGGCGGCGGAACCAGGACAGCTGCTCGGCGCCGAGACCGCCGGCGTCACCGCCGTTGCCGCGCTTGTCGTAGGTGTCGAGGCCGATGATCCGCAGCCCGCCCACGTCGTGCTCGAAGTAGCCGGGACCGTCGGGCGTACCGAACGCGCGGCGGAAGGTGTCGCCCTCCTTCGCGTTGCGGTCGTGGTTGCCGCGGACGACGAAGTAGTCCCGCCGGTGGGTGCCGAAGCCGTCCAGGATCCCTCTGGCCTCCGCCAGGTCGCGCGGTGCGCCGCCCGCGGAGATGTCACCGGCGGCCAGCAGCAGCTCGGCCCCGCGGTGGCGGGCCTCGTCGACCACGGCGCGGCTCATCAGCTCCGGGTAGGCGGTCAGCCCGGCCCGCTGGGCCACGCCCCGCAGGAAGGGCACGCCGGCCACCAGACCGGCGACGGTCTCGCCGATGTGCAGGTCGTTGCAGAGGGCGAGGGAGAGCAGGTGGCGGCCGGGCGGGGGCTGGGGGGTGGTGAAGGAGTAGGGGCCGCCGGGCGAGCCGAGGCCGTGCCGGGAGGTGCCGGCCGCGTTGCCGCGGACCAGGTGCAACGCGGTGGGTGTGGCGGGCACGCCCTGGGAGCGGGCCTGGTAGTAGTAGGTCTGGCCCGGTTCCAGGCCGGTGAGTTCGACATGGTGGTGGGCGGTGGGCCGGTCCTCGCCGGCGGTGCGGTTGAGGCGGGCGGGATGGGTACCGTAGACGATCTCGCCCTCCGTGACGGCGGGCAGCATGCGGCCGGTGCCGTCGTCGGTGCCGGGCAGGGCGGTGTGCCAGGTGATGACGGCGCGGTCCTCGGTGAGGGTGACCAGTTCCAGGTGGACGGCGGCGAGGGAGCGGGGGTGACGGGGCGCGGGGGCGGTGGCGGACCTGAGCAGGGCGGGTGCGAGCAGGAAACCGGAGCGCAGCATCTCGCAGGGGCCGGGGATGCCCGCGAGTGCGCCGAGGGGGACGGGGAGGCAGCAGCGCATGTCTGCTATGTGCACGCCACCGGTGAACGGCGGACGTGGTGCCGGAAGCCGCGCAAGGTATGGAACCAGACGTCTTGGGTCCTCACGGGGCCTCACCGAACCGCTCCCGCAGTTCCCGCTTCAGGATCTTCCCGCTGGCGTTGCGGGGCAGCGCGTCCACGAACAGCACCCGCTTGGGCGCCTTGAAGGCGGGGATCTTCTCCTTCACATGGGCGATCAGCTCGGCCTCGCCGACCTCGCCGCGCGCCACGACGACCGCGGTGACGGACTCGATCCACCGCTCGTCGGGCAGCCCGATCACGGCGGCCTCGGCGACCGCCTCGTGGGTGTAGAGCGCGTCCTCGACCTGTCGTGAAGCGACCAGTACGCCCCCGGAGTTGATGACGTCCTTCACCCGGTCGACGATGGTGAGGTAGCCGTGGGCGTCGCGTACCGCGAGGTCGCCGGAGTGGAACCAGCCGTCCCGGAAGGCCTCCTGCGTCTCCTCGGGCTTCTCCCAGTACCCCTCGCACAACTGCGGGGACCGGTAGACGATTTCGCCGGGCGTGCCGTCGGGGACGTCCTCGCCGTCCTCGTCGACCACCCGCGCCTCCACGAACAGCACGGTACGGCCGCAGGAGTCCAGCCGCCCCTTGTGCTCCTCGGGCGCCAGTACGGTGGCCAGCGGCCCGATCTCGCTCTGTCCGAAGCAGTTGAACAGGGCCAGTTTCGGCAGCCGTTCGCGCAGCCGCTCCAGGACGGGCACCGGCATGACCGACGCCCCGTAGTAGGCCTTGCGCAGTCCGCTCAGGTCGCGTGCTGCGAAGTCGGGCCGGTTGGACAGCCCGATCCACACGGTGGGCGGCGCGAAGAGGCTGTCCACGCGTCCGGCCTCGACCAGGTCGAAGAGGGTGTCGCCGTCCGGGCCGTCCAGGATGATATTGGTGGCGCCGACCGCCAGGTAGGGCAGCAGGAACACGTGCATCTGGGCGGAGTGGTAGAGCGGCAGCGCGTGCGCGGGCCGGTCACCGGCGCTCAGGTCGAGGGCGGCGATCGCGCTCAGGTACTCGTGCACCAGCGCCCGGTGGGTCATCATCGCGCCCTTGGGCAGCGCCGTGGTCCCCGAGGTGTACAGCAACTGCACCAGGTCCTCGGTACGCGGTTCGGGACCGTCGTACGGCGACGCGTCCGCGAGCCGGGCGAGGAGCGAGCCGTCGGCGTCCCGCAGCGGCAGCACCCGTACGCCGTCGGGAAGCCGGCCGGCGAGGTCCGGGTCGGCGAGCACCAGTGAGCTGCCCGACTGGCCGACGATGTAGGCGAGGTCGTCGCCGGTCAGGTTCTGGTTGACCGGCACGTGCACCAGGCCGGCCCGGGCGCAGGCGAGGAACGTGATCAGGTAGGCGTCCGAGTTGTGCCCGTAGGCGCCGATCCGGTCGCCGCGGGTGAGGCCCTGGTCGAGCAGGACGCTCGCCGCCCGGGAGACGGCGTCGTCGAGTTCCCCGTACGTCCACCGGCGCTCGCCGTACTCCAGCGCCACCCGCGCGGGGGTGCGCCGGGCGCTGCGCCGCAGCACCCCGTCAACCGAGCTGCCCTGTCCGTGCGTCATGACTCGTGATCCTCTGCCCGTCGCCGGGAGAGGTCAAGCACCATGGCACCGCACCCGCGCGCCACCGGGCTCAACCGCTTTGTCCCGCAACGACGTTGGGAGACACAGATGCGTACCACCCGCGCGAGACGGCTGCTCGTCGCAGCCGTCGCCCTGCTCACCGCCTCGGCCGCGTTACCGGCCGCCTCGGCCGAGCGGGCCGCCCGTCAGGACCGTCCCTCGCACGGCTCGCTGTCCGCCGTCATCCGCTACACCGAGTACGGCATTCCGCACATACTCGCCGAGAACTACGCCGACCTGGGCTTCGGTACCGGCTGGGCCCAGGCGGCCGACCAGGTCTGCACCCTCGCCGACGGCTTCACGACCGTACGCGGCGACCGCTCGCGCTTCTTCGGTCCCGCCGCGGCCACCGACCTCTCGCTCTCGTCGGCCGGGAACAACCTCTCCAGCGACCTGTACTTCCGGGGCGTACGCCAGTCCGGCACGGTGGCGAGGCTGCTCGCCGAACCGGCGCCGCTGGGCCCGAGCCGGCAGGTGAAGGACCTGATACGGGGGTTCGCCGCCGGATACAACACCTGGCTCGCGAAGCACCGGATCACCGACCCGGCCTGCACGGGCGCCGCCTGGGTGCGGCCGGTCACCACGCTGGACGTGGCCACCCGTTACTACGCCCTCGCCGTGCTGGGCGGCCAGGGCGGTGCCGTGGACGAGATCACCGGGGCGACGCCGCCCACCGGCGCCCCGGCCGCGGAACGGGGCGTTGATGCCGCGGCCCTGGTCAAAGCCGTACAGGACCGGTCCGCCACCGCCGACATGGGATCGAACGCGGTCGCCTTCAGCGGCGCCACCACTGCGAACGGCCGGGGTCTGCTGCTGGGCAACCCGCACTACCCGTGGCAGGGCGGGCGCCGGTTCTGGCAGTCGCAGCAGACCATTCCGGGCGAGCTGAACGTGGCCGGCGCGGCCCTGCTCGGCACGCCGACCGTGGCCATCGGCTACAACTCCCGGGTGGCCTGGAGCCACACCGTCGCGACCGGCGTCCCCTTCAACCTGACCCGGCTCACCCTCGACCCGTCCGACCCCACCGTCTATCGGGTGGACGGCAGACCCGAGCGGATGACCAGGCGGACCGTGACCGTCGCGGTCAAGGACGGTGCCCCCGTCACCCGCACCCAGTGGTGGACCCGCTACGGCCCGGTGGTCGCCGACCCGGACGGCGATCCGCCGCTGCCCTGGACCGCCACGACGGCCTACGCGTTCAACGATCCCAACGCCGCCAACTTCCGGTTCCCCGACACCTCGCTCGGCTTCGGCAGGGCGCGCTCCACGGCGGACGTCCGGGCGTCCCTCGACCGGCACCAGGGGCTCCCCTGGGTGAACACCGTCGCCGCGGACTCCGCCGGGCACACGCTGTTCACCCAGTCGCAGGTGCTGCCCCGGATCACCGACGACCTCGCGGCCCGCTGCTCCACCGACCTCGGCAAGGTCACCTATCCGCAGGCGGGGCTCGCGGTCCTCGACGGCTCGCGCGCCGACTGCACGCCCGGCAGTGACGCCGACGCCGTCCAGCCCGGGACCTTCGGGCCCGCCCGGATGCCCGTCCTCCAGGACGCGCCGTACGCGGAGAACTCCAACGACAGCGCCTGGCTGGCCAACGCCGACCGGCCGCTCACCGGGTACGAGCGGATCTTCGGCTCGGTGGGGACGCAGCGCGGGCTGCGGACGCGGGGCGCGATCGAGGACGTGGCGGCGATGGCGGAGCGGGGCGGGCTGACCGTCCAGGATCTTCAGCGACAGGAGTTCGCGAACCGGGTGCCCGCGGGCGACCTGGCGGCGGCCGACGCGGCGAAGGCGTGTGCCGCGCTGCCGGGCGGGACGGCGACAGGCAGCGACGGCACGGCGGTCGACGTCTCCGCGGCCTGTCCGGTGCTCGCGGCCTGGGACCGGACCATGGACACCGGTAGCCGGGGCGCCCTGCTCTTCGACCGCTTCTGGCGGAAGCTGACGGCCGCGGTGCCGACGGCCCCGCGGTGGCGGGTGCCGTTCTCGGCGACCGACCCGGTGCACACCCCGAACACGCTCAACACGGCCACGCCCGAATTCGCCACGGCCCTCGCCGACGCCGTGGCCGAACTGCGCGCGGCGGGCATCCCGCTGAACTCCCGGCTCGGCGAGCACCAGTTCGTCGTGCGCGACGGGCAGCGGATCCCGGTCCCGGGCGGCACCGAGGCGCTGGGCGTCTGGAACAAGATCGAGCCGGTCTGGAACGCCGGCCAGGGCGGCTACACGGACGTCGCGTTCGGCTCCAGTCACATCCAAGCGGTGGGCTGGGACGACAGCCACTGCCCGGTGGCCCGCACCCTGCTGACGTACTCCCAGTCCTCGAACCCGAACTCGCCGCACCACAGCGACCAGACCCGGCTGTTCTCGACCGGGAAATGGGTGACGGCGCGGTTCTGCGAGAAGGACATCCTTTTGTCCCCGGCGTTGAAATCCATCCGGGTGCACCAAAGCTGAGTGCGTGCGGTCCCGTTCCTCATGGGGCGGGACCGCACAGGAGTGACACGAGGAAATCCCGGTCGACGCGTATCGCATCAAAAGTCGGGCAGACCAGGGGGATTCTGCTTCAGCGTGCTCCCGTGCGCCCCTCTGGGGAAAGGTTTCGGGAAATCGAGGAACGTGAAACCTGGGCAGGACTTGTCTCGGACGTTCAACCCGAGACAGGTTCACTCATGTCACGTGTAGCACCGGGCAGGAGGTTTCCATGAACCGTGCTGTGCCTGAACAAAAACGAACATGGACGACGGGTACTGCTCCCGGCATATTCCCTCTTCTCGGCCACGGTATCGCCTTCTACCGTCGGCCGCTCGCGTTTCTGAATTCTTTGCCCGCACACGGGGATCTGGTCGAGATACGGCTGGGCCCCCAGCGTGCCTGGATGGTCTGCCACCCGGAGCTGACCCACGAGGTCCTCATGGATCCGCACACCTTCGACAAGGGGGGCCCGCTCTACGACAGACTGGGCAGTCTGATGGGCGACGGCCTCGTCACCTGCCGCCAGCCGACCCACCGCGACAAACGCAGGCTGCTGCAACCGGCCTTCCGTCCCTCCCACGTCGCCGCCTACACGGACCTCGTCACCGAGGAGGCCGAGTCGGTGTGTGAGGCCTGGCAGGCGGGCGGGACCGTGCCCGTCACCGAGGCGATGATGACCCTCACGACCCGTGTGATCAGCCGGGTCCTGCTCTCCGACTCGCTGGACGACACGACGACCGCCGAGGTGCGGGACTGTCTCGCGGACGTCGTGCGCGGCCTGTTCCTCCGCACGGTCGTCCCGGTCGACGTCCTCTTCCGCGTCCCGACCCCCGCCAACCGCCGCTATCGGCGCGCCCTCTCCCGCCTGCACGCGATCATCGACACGGCGATCGCCGGGCGCCGGCTCGGTGCCGACCGCGACGACGTGCTCGGCGCACTGCTGGCGGCCGCGCGCGGCACCGACGGAGCGGCGGCGATCACCGACCAGGAGATCCACGACCACCTGATCACGCTGCTGCTCACCGGCGCCGAGACCTCGGCGCTGGCTCTGGCCGCGGCCTTCAGCCTGCTGGCCCGCAACCCCGAGGCGGAGCGCCGTCTGCACGCCGAGCTCGACGCCGTCCTCCCCGACGGCCGCCGGCCCGGCCCCGACGATCTGCCGCACCTCGTGCACACCCGGTGCGTCGTCTCCGAGACGCTGCGCCACTCCTCGCCCGGCTGGCTCTTCACCCGCGTCACCACCAGGGCGACCGAACTCGCCGGGTGCCGGCTGCCCGCGGGAGCCACCGTGCTCTACAGCCCCTACCTCCTGCACCACGATCCGTCGTGGTTCCCCGACCCCGAGCGTTTCGACCCCGACCGCTGGCTGCCGGGGCGGCCCACCGCCGCACAGCGTCGCGCGACGATGCCGTTCTCCGCGGGCAACCGCAAGTGCCTCGGCGACGAGTTCGCCATGGTCGAGGTCACCCTGGCGCTCGCGACCATCGCCGGCCGCCGTCGCCTGCGCCATCTGCCCGGCGCCACCGAACAGGCACCCCGCCCCGCGATCACGCTGGGCCCGCGTTCCCTGGTCATGACCTGCGAAGCCCGTTCCCGCATGCCGTCGGGCGCGACGCCCCGCGCCGACTCCCCCGCACCCCGAGCCGCAGCCGCCCCTCGCGCCTCGGACTCCCGAAAGGGCAGGTGACCACGTTGTCGGCAACACATGAGGACATCCCGGTCGGCGTACTGGACGAAACCCCGGTCGCCAACCTCCGCGACCTGATCGACACCCACCTCCACATGCCCTTTCCCTTCCAGCGCAACCCCCATGAGGCCGAGGCCGCCGCCGGCGTCGACGCCTGGCTGAGCAGGTGGGGTCTGACCGGCGAACCGGGCGTGGCCTCGATGATCGCGCGCACCCGGCCGGCCGAGCTCGCGTCGTACACCAGCCCGGCGGTGGACTGCGATCTCCTCCAGATCGTGGCCAATCAGATCGCCTATCAGTTCGTTTTCGACGACCTCGCGGAAGAGGTCGGTCGGTGCTCTCCGGGCAGGCTGCTGCCCATGCTGTGCGAGAGCGTCGCGATCCTGCGGGACGGCCGGCCGGCCGGCACCCCCCTCGGAGCGGCTCTGACCGATCTCCACCGACAGGTCCGGGAACGATGCACACCGGCACAGGCCGCGCGGTGGGCCTGGAAGAGCCGTGAATACGTACACGGGCTGCTGTACGAAGCGGTGGCCCAGGACCACCCCTTCCTCCTGCGTTCCGCGGACTGCACCTCCATACGGTCGCTGACCGCGGGAGTCGAGCCGTTCTACCCGCTGTACGAGGCCGCCCAGCCGCTCGAAGTACCCCTCTCCGAACTTCACCACCCCGTCGTAGAGCGACTCAGCCGGCTGTCGGCCGATGCGGCCGTGTGGACGGCCGACCTGTTCTCCGCTGTGAAGGAGAAGCGTGCGGGCGAAATGATCAACTTGGCCCTGGCACGCCAGCGCGAACACCGATGCTCTCTGCAGACCGCCGTCTTCCTGGCCGTTCAGCAGATCAACGGCACGGTCGAAGAGTTCCAGGAACTCCACAAGGCCGTCGAACCGGAGTTGAGCGCCGCCGGAATGGGCTACGTGGAGGGCATGATCGGCTGGATCCGCGGGTGTTACCACTGGTCCCGAACCGTGCCGCGGTACTCGGATGTGGCCACGGTCCCCGCCATGCCCTAGAGTCCCCGGCGCGCTCCGGCGACAGCGCAATCAGAGATGTCCATTCAACCGCCCGTACCCACTGGGCGGGCATTGTCCCCTCCACAGTTCATGATTCACCCTATGGTGCCCAATCCGGCCTACCGCACCTCGACGAGGCGTACGCTCGGCTTTCCCGCAGGCCGAACGACAGAAAGCGGTACGGCACATGGCAACGAAGCCGCGGCAATCGATCACGGACCAACCGACGTTGATCGAGCGCCGACGGGAACTTCAAGCCCTCGACGCCGCATTCCGGGAGCTGCGCCGCACCACGGACGGCAGGCCACGCGCAGGGCGCAAAGGACGGCTCGCCTTCACCGGGTCGGCCGGATTGGGCAAGACCGCGCTCATCACCGAAGCTCGCGCCCGGGCCGCGGCACACGGATTCACCGTACTGTCGGGCCAGGGTGGCGAGACGGAACAGGGGTCGGCGTTCCGCGTGGTGCGCCAGTTGATGCAGCCCTCACTGGCGAGGATGGACGCGGCCGAACTCCACACCTTCCTGGGAAGTTGGTACGACACCGTCGCCGCCGTGCTAGGTCTCGAAGCGAAGGGACCCGCCCCCGCGCCGGACCCGACGGGCGTCCGCGAAGGCCTCGACTGGGTCATGACGCGCCTCGCGGTGAAGAAGGCTCCGATCGTCCTGCTCCTGGACGACCTGCACTGGACGGACCTCGAGTCACTGAGCTGGCTCGCCTCCTTCGCACCACGGGTCGACGACCTCCCCCTGCTGATCGTGGTGGCCTACCGGCCCGACGAGCTGCCGTCCGAGGCGGGCGAACTGCGCACGCTCGTGGGAGATCACGGGGACCGCCCCCACAACCTGGCGCTGCTCAGTCCCGAGGGCGTGGCGAAGATCGTCAGGAACGAGATCGGAGAGGAGGCCGAGGACCAGTTCTGCAAGGAATGCTGGTCGGCCACCAGTGGGAGCCCCTTCGAAGCGGTGGAGCTCGCCATCGGACTGGCCGAGCGGAAACTGAGCGGCACCGAGGGCGACCTGCCCGCGATGCGTGAGCTGGCCGCGACGATCAAGGGCCCTGGGCTGATCGAGCGTCTGGAGCAGCTCGGCACGGCGACCGTCCGCTTCGCGCACACCGCTGCCGTGCTGGGGTCGCCCTTCTCGCCACAGCTCGCCGCGACCATCGCGGTGCTCGGCGACGAGGCCGTCACCGAGGCGACCGACAAGTTGCGCGCGGCCCGGATCCTGGCCGACGGTCACGGCCCCGAAGGCGAACTCGCGTTCGTGCACCCCCTGATCACCACGACGATCTACCGGTCCATCCGCACAGGCTTCCGCACCGGTCTGCACAACACGGCCGCGCAGGCCGTCCTGGCCGCGGGATACGGCCCCACCAAAGCCGCCCGGCACCTTCTGGAAGTCCCCTGCGACGACCGTCCCGAGACGGTCGCCTGTCTGCGCGAGGCTGCTCGCGAATACCTTCGCTCCGGGGCCACCGAGGCGGCCCGGCGTCTGCTGACCCGCGCGCTGCAGGAGCCGCCCCTGCCCGAGGACCGTGCCGCGGTACTTCACGAACTGGCGTGCGCCACGTTCCTGATCGAGCCCACGGCCACGGTGCGGCATCTGCGCCAAGCGCTGGCGCAGCCCCACGTCGACCCCGATCTGCGTGCCTCCATCGTCTACCGGCTGACGACGGCCATGGCCCACACCGATCAGCTGGCCGAGGCCGTGACCGTGGCGGCCGAAGAGGCTCGGCAGGCCACGAATCCGCGCATCAGACTGCGTATGCAGGCCGATCAGTTCGTGTGGAGCATGGTGCGTCCCGACGACGGCAACTCGCCCGCCCGCTCCCGGACACTGGCACGTCTGGCCGAGCAGTTGCCCGGTCGCAGCCTGGAGGAACGCTACATCCTGGGACTGCGGGCCTGGGACGCGGCCATGCGCGGCGAACCGAGGCAGACGTCCCTCGCGTATGCCGAGAAGGCCCTGAGCGGCGGCATGAGCTGGACCGACGAGAACCGGGGGTTCGAGGTGCCCCTCTCCGTCGCCCTGGTGTTCATGTACGGCGACCGTCCGCAACGGGCCGAGGAACTGTTCAGCAAAGGGATCGCCGAATGCGTGGCCAAGGGCTGGCACGGCTCCCACCTGGCCTTCGGCCAGACCATCGCCGGCTACATCCGCTACCGCCGCGGCTTCCTGGCCGAAGCCGAGGACCTTGTACGGGAGGGTCTGCGCATCGCCGACAAGGTGGACGGGGTGGTGGCCGCCCAGTGGTTCGGCGTGAGCATTCTCATCAAGACCCTGCTGGCCCGCGGGCGTATCGCCGAAGCTCGCGCATTCGCCGACGAGCACAACTTCGGTGAGGCACCTGTCAACGCCGTCATCTATCCCGACCCGCGCACCGTGTACGCGGAACTGCTCCTGGCGGAGGAACGGCACGCCGAAGCGGTCCGGCTGCTGTCCTCGGTCGGGGACTGGCTGGACGCACGGGGCTGGCGCAATCCGGCGTGGTGCCCGTGGCAGCTCCGGCTCGCCTCCGCGCTCGCCCCCACCTCCCCCCAGGAGGCGATCGGTCACGCCCGGGACGCCGTGCGGCGTGCCCGGGAGTTCGGGGCCGCCTCCGCCGTCGGCCAGGCCCTGCACACCCTTGCCGAGGTGACCGGCGGGCCCGCGGCCGTCGATCTGTACGCGGAGGCCGTCGACCACCTGGAACAGTCGCCCGCCGCCTACGAACTCGCCCGTGCCCAGGTGGACCACGGTGCCGCGCTGTCCCGCAACGGGCGGCTCCAGGAGGCCGCCGACCGGCTGTACCAGGGGCTGGAAGGAGCCGTCCACTGCGGGGCCGAGGCGCTCGCCGCGCGGGCCAGGGGGGAGCTGTCGGCGGCCGGGATGCGCCCGTTGCCGTTGCGCTATGTGCAGGCGGACACGCTGACCGCCCAGGAGCTCCGGACCGCCGAACTGACCGTCCAGGGACACCCGGTGGCCGTGGTCGCCAAGGAACTGCGCCTCACCGAGCAGGGCGTACGGCAGCTGCTGTCCCGTGTCTACCGCAAGATCGGCACCGATGCCGCCGGCCTCGCCGGGTTCCTGGAGGACCATCCTCGCCGGCACGTCTGAGGCTCTCGGGGGTTCACACCGGGCGGGTGCGGCCTTCCCAGTACGGGTCGCGCAGCCGCCGCTTGTACAGCTTGCCGTTGGGGTCGCGGGGCATCTCCGCGATGAAGTCGACGGTCTTGGGCCGCTTGTAGCCGGCGAGCTGTTCCGCGCAGTGGGCGAGGAGGGCGGCGGCGAGGTCCGGTCCCGGTTCGTGTCCCGGAGCGGGTTCGACGACGGCCTTGACCTCCTCGCCCCAGTCGTCGTGCGGGATGCCGAAGGCGGCGGCGTCGGCGACCGCGGGATGGGAGAGCAGCGCGGACTCGATCTCGGCGGGGTAGATGTTGACCCCGCCGGAGATGATCATGTCGATCTTGCGGTCGCGGAGGAAGAGGTAGCCGTCCTCGTCGAGGTAGCCGAGGTCGCCGACGGTGAAGAAGTCGCCGATACGGTTCTTCTCCGTCTTGGCCTCGTCCTTGTGGTACGAGAAGCCGCCGGTGTTCATCTTCATGTAGACGGTGCCGAGTTCACCGGGCGGCAGCCGGTTGCCGTCGTCGTCGAAGACCGCGAGTTCGCTGATCGGCCAGGCCTTGCCGACCGTACCGGGCTTCTTCAGCCAGTCCTCGGCGGTCGCGAAGGCGCCGCCGCCCTCGCTGGCCGCGTAGTACTCCTCGACGCTGGGCCCCCACCAGTCGAGCATCGCCCGCTTGACGTGGTCCGGGCAGGGGGCGGCGCCGTGGATGGCGTGCCGCATGGAGGTGACGTCGTAGCGTGCGCGGACCTGCTCGGGGAGGGCGAGCAGGCGGTGGAACTGGGTGGGGACCATATGGGTGTGGGTGCAGTGGTGTGCGTCGATCTGGCGGAGCATGTCCTCGGGGGTCCACTTGTCCATCACGACCAGGCGGTGGCCTATGTGGAGTGACGCGCCCGCGAACTGCAGGACGGCCGTGTGGTAGAGCGGCGAGCAGACCAGGTGGACGTTGTCGCCGAAGGGCCGTATGCCGAAGATGCCGAGGAAGCCGCCGAGATAGGCCGCCTCGGGGAGCTTGCCGAGCAGCGGGCGGCGGATGCCGCGGGGGCGGCCGGTGGTGCCCGAGGTGTAGTTCATGACCCAGCCGAGCTCGCGGTCCGCGGGCGCCGAGTCGGGCTGTTGGTCGAGGAGTTCGGCGTACGGCCGGAAGCCCTCGACCTCGCCGACGGCGTACCGGTGGGTGGCCGGGAGCCCGGCCTCGTCGGCGGCGTGCCGGGCGGGGCCGGCGAACCGTTCGTGGGCGAGCAGCACCTTGGCGCCGGAGTCGGAGACGATCCAGGCGATCTCCGGGCCGACGAAGTGGTGGTTGACGGGGACCAGGTAGAGGCCGGCCTGGGTGGCGGCCAGGTACGCGGTGAGGAACTCGGGTCCGTTGGGCAGCACGACCGCGAAGGCGTCGCCGCGCTCCAGGCCCGCGGCGCGCAGTCCGTGGACGAGTCTGTTGGCGGCGGCGTGCAGGCGGCCCGCGGTCCATTCCTCGCCGTCGGGTGCGACGAGCACCGTGCGGTCAGGCTCGCTGGTGGCCTGGGCCCAGAATCCGGCGGGGGGCGTGCTGGTCACTTGGCGCTCCTTCCGGCGATGCGGTTGATGCGGTCGACGGCCTGCTCGAAGCCGCGGGTGAGGTCGTCGAAGACGGCCTGGACGCTGCGTTCGCTGGTCATGCGGCCGACGATCTGGCCGACGGGGGTACCGAGCAGGGGCTCGACCTCGTACTTCTGGATGCGGCTGACGGCCTCGGCGACCAGCAGGCCCTGCAGCGGCATGGGGAGGGTGCCGGGGCCGTGCGGGTCGTCCCAGGCGTCGGTCCACTCGGTGCGCAGCTGACGTGCCGGTTTCCCGGTGAGGGCCCGGGAGCGGACGGTGTCGCCGGAGCCTGCGGCGAGCAGTTTGCGGGTCACGGCGGGCGAGGAGAGGTCGGCCTCTGTGACGGTCAGCCATATGGAGCCCAGCCACACACCCTGGGCGCCGAGACCGAGTGCGGCCGCCACCTGCCGGCCGCTGCCGATGCCGCCCGCCGCCAGCACGGGCAGCGGGGCGACGGCGTCGACGACCTCCGGGGTGAGCACCATGGTGGCGATCTCGCCGGTGTGGCCGCCGGCCTCGTAGCCCTGTGCCACCACGACGTCGATGCCCGCGTCCCGGTGCTTGACGGCGTGCCGGGCGCTGCCCGCGAGGGCGGCGACCAGGACGTCCTGGTCGTGGGCGCGGTCGATGACGTCGGCGGGCGGGGAGCCGAGGGCGTTGGCGAGCAGCCGGATCGGGTAGTCGAAGGCGACGTCGAGCTGGGTGCGGGCGACCTGTTCCATCCAGCCGGTGATCCGCCACCCGGACGCCTCGCCCTCGGCCAGCTCGGGCACCCCGTACTTGGCGAGGGTGTCCCGCACGAACTGCCGGTGCCCGTCGGGGATCATCGCCTCGACGTCGGCCTCGCTGACGTTCTCCACCTTCTTGGCGGGCATCACGACGTCGAGCCCGTACGGCTTCCCGTCCACATGCGCCTCGATCCAGTCGAGGTCGCGTTTGAGGTCGTCGGGGGCGGTGTAGCGGACCGCGCCGAGCACCCCGAACCCACCGGCCCGGCTGATGGCCGCGGCGACGGCGGGGAACGGCGTGAAGCCGAAGACGGCGTGCTCGACTCCCAGGGTCTTGCTCAGCTCCGTCTGCATGGGCGCAGGATGCCGCAGTCGACCGGCCGACGGAAGAGGTTTTCTGATGCTCCGTCAGATTTCTGGTCCGCCGGCCTTCTGCTGCGCCGGATTTCTGCTGCGTGCGCTTTGTGCTGCGTCGGCTTTCTGCTGCGTCAGGTTTCCGCCGTGCCGGTTTCTCCGGCGGCCACCGGGCCGGACGGGCCACCCGTCACTCCCCCTCCAGCACCGCCATCGCCGCGTTGTGCCCGGGCACCCCGCTCACCCCTCCCCCGCGCACCGCGCCCGCCCCGCACAGCAGGACGTTGGCGTGCCGGGTCTCGACGCCCCAGCGGCCGGTGCCGTCCTGGGCGTAGGGCCAGGACAGGTCGCGGTGGAAGATGTTGCCGCCGGGGAGGCGGAGGTCGCGTTCGAGGTCCAGGGGGGTCTTCGCCTCGATGCAGGGGCGGCCGTCCGCGTCGAGGGCGAGGCAGTCGACGAGGGGCTCGGCGAGATGGGCGTCGAGCTGGGCGACGGTGGACTTGAGGAGTTCCGCGCGTACCGCGTCGTTGTCGGCGGCGAAGAGCCGGGCGGGGGTGTGCAGACCGAAGAGGGTGAGCGTCTGGTAGCCGCGTTCGACCAGGTCACGGCCGAGGATCGTGGGGTCGGTCAGGGAGTGGCAGTAGATCTCCGAGGGCGGGGCGGCGGGGAGCCGGCCGGCCGCCGCCTGGGCGTGGGCGGTGGCCAGTTGCTCGTAGCCCTCGGCGATGTGGAAGGTGCCGGAGAACGCCTCGCGCGGGTCGACGGCGGTGTCGCGCAGCCGGGGCAGGCGCTTCAGCAGCATGTTCACCTTGAGCTGGGCGCCTTCGGCGGGCTCCGGGGCCGGGTCGCCGGTGAGGGCGGCGAGCTCCTGCGGGGCGGCGTTGACCAGGACGTGCCGGGCAGAGACGACGCCCTCCCCGTCGGCGGTGCGGTAGGCGACCTCGGCGGACCGGCCGTCCGTCTCGATCCGTACCGCCTCGTGTCCGGTGGCGAGCACCGCGCCCGCCGAGCGTGCGGCGGCGGCCAGTGCGTCGGTGAGGGCGCCCATGCCGCCGACCGGCACGTCCCAGGCGCCCGTGCCGCCGCCGATGACGTGGTAGAGGAAGCAGCGGTTCTGCCGCAGCGAGGGGTCATGGGCGTCGGCGAACGTGCCGATCAGCGCGTCCGTGAGGACGACCCCGCGTACCAGGTCGTCCGTGAAGTTCTCCTCGATGGCGACCCCGATGGGCTCCTCGAACAGGACCCGCCAGGCCTCCTTGTCGTCGATCCGGTGGCGCAGCTCCTCGCGCGAGGGCAGCGGCCCGGTGAGCGTCGGGAAGACGCGCTCGGCGACCCGGCCGGTCATGCCGTAGAACCGCTGCCAGGCCTGGTACTCCTGCTTGCCCCCGGTCAGCCGTTCGAACGCCTCGCGGATGCGGCGCTCGCCGCCGCCGACCAGCAGTCCGGTCGACCGGCCGTTGCGCTCCACGGGCGTGTACGACGAGATCGTGCGGCCGCGGACCCGGAAGTCCAGGCCCAGGTCGCGGACGATCTTCCTGGGCAGCAGGCTGACCAGGTAGGAGTAGCGCGACAGCCGCGCGTCGACACCGGTGAAGGGGCGGGTCGAGACCGCGGCGCCACCGGTGCGGGCCAGCCGCTCCAGCACCAGCACGGTGCGTCCGGCCCGGGCCAGATAGGCCGCCGCGACCAGGCCGTTGTGGCCGCCGCCGACGATGATGGCGTCGTAGGTCCTGGATGGTTCGGTGGCAGGGGGCATGGTTCTTCGTAACACATGATGATCTAGGTGGGTAAGAGGCTTGCCGGTTCGCACCGCGGGGAGGGCCGTTCGGACAGTGCGGATGGTGGGGGCTCGTCGCGGGCGCTCGTCTCACGGCCGTCCGCCGGATGCTCGCTGTTGGCGAAGGACCGCCACACGTCGGTACAGCTCCACGGCCTCGGCCCCTCGGCCCAATTGCTCCAGACAGTGCGCCTCGTCGTTCCTGCTGGCCAGCGTGTCCGGATGGTCCGGGCCGAGGACGCGCTCCCGTGCGCCGGCAACCCGCCGGTACTCCGTCAGCGCGTCCGCCCAGCGGCCCAGCCAGCCCAGGCCGACCGCGACCTCGCGGCGGCTGACCAGGGTGTCGGGGTGGTCGGGGCCGAGGACCCGTTCGCGGATGGCGCACACGTCCCGCGATTCCGCGAGGGCCTCCTCCCAGCGGGCGAGGCGGCCGAGGTTGACGCCGAGGCCGTGGCGGGCGCGCAGGGTCTCGGGGTGGGCGGGGCCCTGGACGCGGGCGCGGTCGTCGATCAGGGCGCGGTAGAGGGTGAGCGCGTCGGCGCTGCGGCCGAGGCGGCCGAGGCTGATGCCCACTTCGTAGCGGGCGGCGAGGGTGTCGGGGTGGTCGGGGCCGAGGGCGCGGGAGCGCGCCTCGGCGACCTCGCGGTAGGTCGCCAGGGCTTCTTCCCAGCGCCCTAACTGACCCAGCGCGTAGGCGACTTCGTAGCGGGTGACCAGGGTGTCGGGGTGCTGCGGGCCGAGGACGCGCGTGCGGGCGACGGCCACGTCGTGGGCCATGCGGTACGAGTCCTCCAGCCGGCCCAGCCTGCTGAGGTTGAAGGCGAGGTTGTGCCGGCAGCGCAGGGTGTCGGGATGGTCCGGGTCCATCAGCCGCTGCCGGGCGGCCAGTACGGCCGTGTACGCCTGGTGGGCTTCGAAGTGGCGGCCCAACTGGCCCAGGACGTAGGCCGTTTCCTGACGGACGGCGAGCGTGTCGGGGTGGTCGGCGCCGAGCAGGCGCTCCCGGGCACGGGCGACCTCGGTGTACTCGCGCAGGGCGTCGGCGGCGCGGCCGGTGCGGCTCAGGGTGAAGGCGATCTCGTAGCGGCTGGCGAGGGTGTCCGGGTGGTCGGGGCCGAGGAGGCGGGCGCGCTCGGCGGCGACCGCGCGGTGCACCTCGCCGGCCTCGGTCCAGCGCCCGAGCCGCCCGAGGCTGAGCCCGGCGTTGTGCCGGCCGGCGAGCGCGGCGACGGTCTCGGGGGCGGGGCCCGCGGGAAGGGGTTCGGGGGTGCCGTCGGCGGGGCGGGCGATCCACTCCCCGGTGAGCCCGGCCGCGGGGTCGGGCGGGGTGGTGCGCAGGCCGGCGCCGATCGCCTTGTGGCCGGTGGTCATGGAGCGGGTCCAGGACGGCAGCCGGGGCTCGCGGAACGCCGTTTCCTGGGGCCGTAGTTGGGGCTGCGCGGTGACGACGGTGGGGACGTACGTGGGCGTCGTACGCCCTGAGGTGATCCGGCGGCCCAGCTCCATGGCGTCGAAGGGTCGTTGCTCGGGCCGTTTGGCCAGCAGGTCCAGGACGACCTTCTCGAACCAGCCCGGCAGTTCGGCGCGGTGCTCGCGGGGTGGAGCGGGTGGGGTGTCGCGGTGGCCGATGAGGATCGCCCAGGCGTCGTCGAGGTCGAACGGCGGGGCCCCGGTGGCGATCTCGTACAGCACGCAGCCCAGGGAGTACAGGTCGCTGCGCTGGTCGACCTCGGTGCCGCCGATCTGTTCCGGTGACATGTAGTGCGGGGTGCCCATCGCGATGCCGGTGCCGGTCAGCCGGGAGGTGAGGCCGATGTCGCGGCCGAGGCGGGCGATGCCGAAGTCGCAGAGCTTCGCCGTGCCGTCGGTGAGCCGCATGATGTTGGCGGGTTTCAGGTCCCGGTGCACGATGCCCTGCCGGTGGGTGTAGGCGAGGGCGGCGGCGACCTGCTCGGCGATGTCGACGACGTCGCCGACGGGCAGCGGATGGTGCTTGTTGTCCTCCATGAGCTGGCTGAGGTTGCGGCCGTCCAGCAGCTCCATCACGAGGTAGAGGATGCCGTCGTCCTCGCCGAAGTCGTGGACGACGGTGACTCCGCGGTGGGACAGGGCGGCGGCCACTCTCGCCTCACGGCGGAACCGTTCGCGCAGGACGCGGGTGAACGCCTGGTCGTGGTGCGGGCCCAGCGGTTTCAGGCACTTCACGGCGACCAGGCGGCCGAGGGACTCGTCGCGGGCCCGCCACACCTCGCCCATCCCGCCCCGTCCGATCAGGTCGAGCAGCCGGTACCGCCCGTGGACCAGCCTGGTGTCAGCCATCGCGCGCCGTCGCCCCCCGTCGCTACAGCCCCGCCCTCCCCAGGGGGTCGCCGTCAAGGTACGGCCGCGCCGAACCGGCCCGTTCCGTGACACACCCCCCTGGTCGTCCAGTATGGCGGCCTAATGCCCGACTTTGTACGGTGCCGGGCGCGCGTACGGACCGAGCCTCGCCATGGCGCGCAGGATGTGTTTGGGCGGGAGTTGCCAGCGCAGACGTGCGGGAACGCAGCGCAGCAGGGTGCCGGTGGCACGCAGTCGCCGGGTCACGACGGCGGGTTCGGGGGCCGGTCTGCCGTACAGCTCGTGGGCGTACGGCGGCAGAGAGGCGTACGCCAGGTGGGCCACGCGCCGCCAGAGCACCTCGCGCGCCGGTATCAGGAGCGGGTGCGTCGGAGGGCGGAGCAGGAAGTCGTCCACCGCGCGTGCGTCCGCTCCGGCGGCGAGCAGCGGCCGTACCTTGCGGAAGTAGGCGGCCATGTCCGCCCGGTCCGCCGGTACGGCCGCGGGGTCGAGGCCGACCAGGCGGGCGCTGACCCGGTGCTCGGCGAGGTAGCGGTCGGCCTGGGTGTCGGTGAGGGGGAAGCCGGAGCGGCGCAGGACGTGCAGGTACGAGTCGATCTCGGCGCAGTGCACCCACAGCAGCAGCTCGGGGTCGTCCACGCCGTACCGCTCACCGGTGCCCGGGTCGGTCGCGCCCAGCATGCTGTGGATCTTCCGTACCCGGGCCCCGGCCCGTTCGGCGGCCTCGGTGGTGCCGTAGGTCGTGGTGCCGACGAAGTTCGCGGTGCGCATCAGCCGGCCCCAGGCGTCGCGCCGGAAATCGGAGTTCTCCATCACGCCGCGCACCGCGCGCGGGTGCAGGGCCTGGAGGTAGAGCGCGCGGATGCCGGCGACCCACATCATCGGGTCGCCGTGCATCTGCCAGGTCACGGAGTCCGGGGTGAAGAGTCCGGGGTCGGCGCTCATGGGGGCAGGCTAACGCCGGACCCGGGGCATCCCCAGTCCGATCCACGAGATGATCTCCCGCTGGATCTCGTTGTTGCCGCCGCCGAAGGTGAAGATGACCGCCGAGCGGTAGCCGCGTTCCAGGTCGCCGTGGAGGACCGCGCCGGCCGAGCCCTCCTTCAGCGGGCCCGCCGCGCCGGCGATCTCCATCAGCCAGGCGTAGGCGTCGCGGCGGGCCTCGGAGCCGTAGACCTTGACGGCGGAGGCGTCCTGCGGGGTGAGGGTGCCCTCCTGGACGGCGGTCACCATCTGCCAGTTCAGGAGCTTCATGGCGTCGAGGCGGGTGTGGGTGCGGGCGAGGTTGCGGCGCACCCAGGGCAGGTCGACGACGCGGCGGCCGTCGGCGAGTTTGGTCTCCATCGCCCAGCGCTGGACGTCGTGCAGGGCGCGAATGGCCATGGTGCCGTGGGCGGCGAGGGTGACCCGCTCGTGGTTGAGCTGGTTGGTGATCAGCCGCCAGCCCTGGTTCTCCTCGCCGACCCGGCGGGAGACGGGGACGCGGATGTGCTCGTAGTAGCTGGCGGTGGTGTCGTGCGAGGCGAGCGTGTTGATCAGGGTGCAGGAGTAGCCGGGGTCGGAGGTCGGCACCAGGAGCATGGTGATGCCCCTGTGCGGCGAGGCCTCGGGGTCGGTACGGGTGGCCAGCCAGACCCAGTCGGCGGTGTCGCCGTTGGTGGTCCAGATCTTCTGCCCGTCGACCACGTACTCGTCGCCCTCGCGGACGGCCCGGGTCTTCAGGGCGGCCAGGTCGGTGCCGGCGTCGGGCTCGCTGTAGCCGATGGCGAAGTCGATCTCGCCGGAGAGGATGCGGGGCAGGAAGTACGCCTTCTGCTCGTCCGTGCCGTACCGCATGATCGTCGGGCCGACCGTGTTCAGCGCCATCAGCGGGAGCGGTACGCCCGCCTGGGCGGCCTCGTCGAAGAAGATGAACTGTTCCATGGCGGTCAGGCCACGGCCGCCGTACTCCTTCGGCCAGCCGACGCCGAGCCAGCCGTCCGTGCCGAGCCGGCGGACCGTCTCCCGGTAGAAGCGTTTCTGCGCGGCCGGGTCGGCGTAGCGGGCGTAGGCGTTGTCCGGCACCAGGCCGGCGAAGTAGGCGCGCAGTTCGGTGCGCAGCCGCTGCTGCTCGGGCGTGTGGTCGAGGTGCACGGCGCCTCCAGGCTCCCCACGGGCGGTCCTGACGGCGCACACCGTAGAACGTGTTCCAGAAATTGGGAATGGCGACGCGGGTGCGTGACCCGGTCCGTTCCGGTCAGCCGTGGCCCGCGGCCCAGCCCACGTCGGTACGGACCTCCTTCGGTGCCAGGGCGAGGACCGACACCGACATGGCCAGGAACACCGCGGCGAACTGGGCCGGGCGGATGCCGATGGTGGCCGCGAGCGGGCCTGCGAGCAGCGCCCCGAACGGTGTGGCGACCACCGTGCCGAGCATGTCGTACGAGCCGACCCGGGCGAGCCGGTCCGCGGGGATGGTCCGGGCCATGACCACGTTCCACTGGACCATCATCAGTTCCACCAGCACCCCCGTCGTGAACGAGAACGCGCAGATCAGCCAGAGCGGCAGCAGCAGCGCCATGGCGAGGGTGGGGGCGGCGACCGCGGCACCGCAGAGCGCGACGAACCGCATGGGCCGCCTGGGGGTGAAGCGGGTCGCGGCGCCGCACCCGACGACCAGGCCGAGCGCCTGGGCGACCAGGATCTCGCCCCAGGCCGCCGGACCGCCCAGGCTCGTCCTGGCGACCACGGGGCCGAGCACGCTGTACCCCCAGGAGCAGGCCATGAAGACGAGTGAGTACTGCAGCACGATGACCCACAGCCAGGTGTGGGAGCGGAACTCCCGCCAGCCCTCACGGAGTTCGCGCAGCGGTTCCGGGGACCGGGCGGGCGCCGCGCGGGCGGTGCGGATCAGCAGGTTGGGCACGACCGCGGCGAGCATCCCGGCCGCGTCCGCCGCCAGCGCCCAGCCGGGCCCGAAGGCCGCCACGGCCACCCCGGCGAACGCCCCGCCGCCCACCGTCGCCGCGTTCATCACCAGCCGGCTGAGCGCGTTGGCCCGCCGCAACTGCGCGTCCGGCACCAGGCGGGGCAGCAGGGCCGTGGAGGCCGGGAGGAACAGGGCCAGGGCGGTGCCGGTGCCGGCCTCCAGCAGCATGATGTGCCACACCTGGGCCTGCCCGGTCAGCAGCAGGAGGGCGAGGGCGCCTTCGCAGCACGCGGTGAGCAGACAGGACGCGGCGATGACGTACTGGGCGCCGAACCGGTCCGCGACCACTCCGCTGACCGGCATGAAGACCAGCGCGGGGGCGATCTGCGCCGCCAGGACGTGCGACAGGTCCGTGACGGAGCCGGTGAGACCGAGGACGGCGAAGGAGACGGCGACCATCGAGACGGCCGTCGCGGCGGGGGCGAGGAGCCGGTCGAGGAGCAGCATGCGGAAGCCGGGCAGGCGTGACAGGCGCTGCGGCAGGACCGGTTGGAGGGACATGGCGGTGTGATTTCCTCAGGTGTCGGTCCGCGGGAACGCCACGGCCCGGCCCGGGGCGCCGGTGCCGCCCTGGAGCGGGACGGGGAAGCCCGTGAACCAGGATCCGCGGCCCGCCACGCCGCCCAGGTTCGTCAGGTTCTCGTGGATCGGGATCCCGGCGGCGACGAACGTCGTGTGCGCCGGGGACACCGAGTCGTCCGGGTCGTCGCGGCCGGGCTGGTCCACTCCCAGGGCCTTGACCCGATGCTCGACGACCCAGCGGCAGGCGATCTCGTCCAGGTCCCGGTAGCCGGTGAGATACGCGTCGGTACCGCCCAGCCGGTCCGCGTCGAAGCCGTGTCCGGCCGCGACCCCGCGGAAGCTGCCGCCCATCGCGAACGCGGGCCGTCGGCCGCGGTCGCGGGCCACCTCCGCCATCGCCCGCAGCGCGTTGTACGGCCCCCAGGCCGCCACGCCGGGGATGAAGAGAAACCGGGAACGCTCAGGCATCGGCCGGCCTCCGCCCGGACGGCGCGGACAGGGCGCGACCGACGGTGCGGGCGTCCCGGGTGCCGTCCGGCCGCGCGTCCTGCCGGGAGGGTCCGGCGGCACGCACGGTCACGACCGTGCCACGGTCGTACCGGTCGCGGTGCGCTCTCATCGGGCCATCTCTCCGTCCGAGACCTGGGCCCGGATATGTCACGGGCCCTGGGGTGATGCCGGTCGTCACCGTACGGCCGTACCACGGGGACACTGACAGATCCCCGAACGTGGACCTGTCGGGCGCGGAGCGCGCGCTCCTACGTTTCCGACGTCGATCGCACGTGCCGACCCGCCGAGTTGGAGCCCCGCCGGTCATGACACAGCAACCCCACGAGATCATCCACGCGCACATCTACAGCGCCTACACCGCACGCTGCCTCCAAGCCGTCGCCGACCTGGGCATCGCCGACCACATCGACGACGACCCGGTACCCGTCGGTGAGCTCGCCGCGACCTGCGGCACCGACCCCGACGCGCTGCACCGCGTACTGCGCCTGCTGGCCGCGCACGACGTCTTCGAGCAGCGGCACGGCGGATACGTGCACACCCCCGCCTCCCGTCTGCTGCGTGACGATCACCCGATGAGCGCGCGTCCCCTCGCCCGTCTGATGGGACTGCCGCTCCACTGGCACGGCCTCGCCCGGCTTCCGCACACCGTCACCACCGGGGAACCGGGCATCGACGTGCTCGACCCCGGCGGGCTGTGGGCCTATCTGCAGGGCCATTCCGAGGAAGCCGAGATCTTCAACCGGGCCATGACCTCGAAGGCCGCCGCCGACATCCCGGCGATCGTCGAGGCCTACGACTTCACGCCGTTCGCCACGATCGCCGACATCGGCGGCGGCCGGGGGCACCTGCTGCGCGCCGTCCTCGACAGCGTGCCCGCCGCCAAGGGCGTCCTGTTCGACCAGCCGAGTGTCATCGACCCGCTGTCCTTCCCCGACCAGCCACGGCTGACGCCCCGGGCCGGGGACTTCTTCAGCGCCGTGCCCGCCGCCGACGCCTACATCCTGATGCACGTCCTGCACAACTGGGACGACGAGCGGGTGGCGCGCATCCTCAACACGATACGGGACGCCGCCGCCACCGGTGCCACACTGCTCGTCATCGAGAACGTCCTGCCCGACGAGCGGCCGGACCCCGCGGCGCTCTCGATGGACGTGATCATGCTCGCCCTCACCCGCGGCCGCGAACGCACGGTGGGCGAGCTGTCCGTGCTCCTCGAAGGCGCCGGCTTCCGCTTGACCGGTGTGACGGAGGCTTCGGGGTCCATGCGCATCGCCGAAGCGACGGCGGTCTGACCGACCGGCCGACGACGGGGCCCTGCCTCGGCGGCGGTCAAGAGGCCACCCCGCTCGGGGCGGAGGTGCCGCAGATCGAGGCGGAGGCAGAGCGCGTCGTGGAGCGGCTCGTCGGACGGGGGAGGGCGCGGGTCGGCTGATCACCGACCGCCATCGATGAGCCGCCGGGCGGCCACCGAGGTGGCCGCCCCGTCCGGCCGGTGCGCGGCGCCCAGCACGACGGGCAGTTCGACGACGTCGTTGCCCATGAAGGAGTGCTGGGGCTCCAGTTCGCCGGGGGCGATGGAGAGGGTGAGGCGAGGGAAGCGGTCGAACAGGGCCGGCAGGGCGACTTCGGCTTCGAGCCTGGCGAGCGGGGCGCCGAGGCAGTAGTGGATGCCGTGGCCGAAGGCGAGGTGCTGCTTGTCGGCGCGGTCGATGTGGAAGGCGGCCGGGTCGTCGTGCACGCCCGGGTCGCGGCCGGGGGCGCCGAAGCCTATGAGGATGGCGTCTCCGGCCCGCACGATGACGCCTTCACCGAGGTCGATGTCCTCGGTGGCGAACCGCAACGGCAGGTGCATGATCGGCGGGTGCAGACGCAGCGTTTCGTCGATCACGTCGATCCAGCGGGCCGGCTCGGCGAGGACGGCGGCGAGTTGGTCGGGGTGGGTGAGGAGTTCGCGTACAGCGGCGTCGATCAGGGCGACGGTGGTCTCGGCGCCGCCGCCGATCACCGCGATGAGGGTGGAGATGAGCTCCGTCTCGCTGAGCCGGTCGCCGTCTTCCTCGTGGGCGGTCAGAAGCAGGCTGGTCATGTCGTCGGCGGGCGTGCGGCGCTTGGCCTCGATGAGGGTGTGCATCACGCGGTAGAGGTCCTTGCCCACGGCCTCGGACTGCTCGGGCGTGACGTCGGTGGCGAACACGGCGCCGATGACGCGGAGCATCTCGGGCCGCTGGTCTGCGGGGACACCGAACAGGTCGCAGATGACTCGGCTGGGCACGCCGTGCGCGAACTCGGCGCGCAGGTCGACGCGTTCGTCGGCGTCACGGTCCTCCAGGGCGTGCAGGAGATCGGTGACGATGCCCTCCACCGCGGGCCGCATCGCTTCGATCCTGCGGGCCGTGAACGCCCTGCCGGTCAGCTGCCTCAGCCGGGTGTGGTCGTCGCCGTCGGACGTGAACATGCTGATCACGTCGACCCACGGATACAGCCACGGTATGGCGCCGGGCCGGTGTCCGGGCCACGACTTGCGTGCGTCCTTGGAGACGTGCGGGTGGACGAGGAGCTGCTTGGCGATGTCTCCGCGGGTGACCGACCACGCGACGACGTCCTCGGGCATGCGCACACGGACAGCGGGCCCGGCGGCACGGAGTTCGTCGGCCTGCTCGTACAGTCGTGCGCCGCCGTCGCCGTCGAGGGTCACGGCCTCGTTGTGGGTGCTGGTCACGCGGTACCTCCTGTGGGTGTGGCCGCTCTGTGGGCACGCGCTGCGGACTTGGGGCGGGTGGGCGTGCGCGTCGTGCCGGCCGCTCCGGATGTCGCGTCGCCGGAGCACGGGGAACCGGTCGCCCCGGACGAGTTCGGGCCCGCACAGGGTGACAGCGGTCAGGCTGGATGAGCGCGCCCTCGGCGCATCGAGTGCAACGACACCGTAGGGCGCACCGCGAGGACGGGCACAGATCCCCGAACGGGGACCTGTCAGACCCGGGGCCGGGTTCCTACATTTCGTCCTACGCGAACCACGGCCGTTCGCCGATCAGCCGACGAACCGGCGAGTGGCGCCGGTTCAGCTCTCCTTCGGCTTCGGGCGGCACCTGCGCCGAGACCCCATCCGGCCCGCACGCCTCCTGAGCACCTCACCTGTGATGCGGAGAGGAAGAACAGGCACCATGACGGAAACCATCGAAAGCGCGGCCGTGGATGGAGATTTCACCTTCAGACCGACAGATGGGATCGGGCGAAGCCGAATATTCTTCAACACGCTGACGAACAGTGACGACTACCTCGAAAGGTGCCGATTCCTCGACGTCCACATGCGGAACGGCAGGGGAAGCCGGTGGTCCGTCCGGGGCCTCGTGGCGGATCCGCTCCCGGCCGCGGAGATCGGCCGGCGGCTGGGCTTCGCCACGCCCGTCGAGGTCACCACCATAACCGCCCCGGCCGCCGGGAGCGGGCCGGCGTACCTGTGGGTGTCACGCAACAGATCCGAACGCCTGCCGGACCAGGCGGCGCAGGACGAGACTCTCCGGCGAATGCACCGGCTGGAGGGCTACCAGCGGGCTTTCACCGGACGGTTCCGGGCCGAGACGGAGACGCTGCTGGACAAAGCCGCCGACGCCGGCCTGCGTGTCGTCTGCAACGACCCCCCCGGTGACTGGGGTTCCGAGCGCGTCGACGCCCGGACCTTCACACGGCTGATCTCCAACCTCTTCTACTACGACGCGCCGACCGCCGACCTGATGCTCCGGGGGACGGGCTACTCGACCCTCGGCCACTACCTCTTCGCCCTGCGGGCACCGAACGGGGCCCAGCTCTGCTATTTCATGATCGCTCAGTGGCCCTGGGGCTGGGAGGGGACGTACACCATGCTCGACGGGCGGTACGCGGGTCCCTCCATTCGGCTGGGCGCGGCCAGAATCCTCATGCTGCTGGCGAATGCCCTCTTCCTCGGCAGGCACGGCGCCGACGCGCTGGTGTACGGCGAGGCCAACGCGATGAACATGCGGCCCTGCATCCAGTCCGGGTACGTCGGCCAGGTGCCGCACATCATCCCCGGCCCGCACCCGGTGCACGTCAACGTCGCCTGGGCCGACCACCCCGTGGGCACGTTCGGCACCGACGGGCAAGCCCCTGGCACTCCCCCGTCGTTCACCGACACCCCGTACGCCCACTACTCGGTGGGGCGTCTGGCGCCGGAGCTGGTCACCCCGTTCGCCGAACGGGCCCTCACGTTCCTCGACGTCCGCGGATGAGGCGAAGCAGCCCCGGCCGCGTGTTCTGCGACGGCGCGGCCGCCCCCTCGCCAAGTCACTCGCGCCCTGCCGCACGGGGTGGTGTTCCCGAACCGGGCCGGTGGGTTCCGCCACCGGAAGAGAACCCGGAACGGCCCGTATCCGCGGTCGCCGCTGTGGCGGTCGACGAACCGCGGTGGCCCGGCGTCCCGGATCCGGATCCCGCGACGGCTCCGACCTCGCGCCGGGAGCGGACCTGGAGCTTGGTGAGGATGTGGGAGACATGGGTCTCCACGGTGCGGCGCGAGAGCAGCAGGCGGGCGGCGATGTCAGGGTTGGACAGGCCCTGGGCGACCAGGCCGGCGACGTGCCGTTCGGTCGCGGTCAGCGCCTCCCAGCCGGAGGACGGACGCGGGTGGGCTCCACGACTGCCGGAGCGCAGGCCCAAGGGACGCAGGCGGGCGGCGGCACGGCGTACGTCCCAGTCCGCACCCAGCTCGGCCCAGACCGCGAGGGCCTCGTCGAACGAGGCGCGGGCCGCGTCGAGGTCTCCGGACGCGGCCTGGACCGCCGCGAGGTCCTCCAGGGCATTGCCCAGATCCGGCGACCGGTCGGCGGTGCGGTGGTAGTCGATGGCGACGAGCAGCCGTGCTTGGTCCTGATCGAGCAGTCCGAAGCACCAGTCGGCGGCGGCCAGTGCCCGCGGCTTCGGCTGACGGTCGGCCTCCTGCCGGGCGGCGAGCGCCGCGGCGCTCGCGGTCTGCCGGTCGTCGGCGGCCAGCGCCAGCCGGACCAGGGCGGGCAGCCATTCCGGGTGGTTCCCGACATCGTGCGCGTAGGTGTCGGTCAGCAGCTCCGCGAGTACAGCCACGGCCTCGGGGAGCCGGCTCGCGTGCTCGGCGACGAGACCGCGCGCCAGCAGCAGGTAGGCGGCGGCCACGGGTCCCCCCGACGGAACCTTTCTGCCGCCCGGGGCGTCGAGATGACCGGCCGCCTCCTGCCACTGACCGCGGCGGGCGCCGATCAGCGCCAACAGGCCCTGCCGGGACAGCCGCCACAGCGGCGGGAGGTCGGTGACCTCGTCCAGCACCGCCAGCGCGTCGTCCCAGCGACCGTGCTCGTAGTACCTCTCGGCGCTCTGGACGAGGGTCATGGACAGCCGCGTCGCTCCGACCCGTTCCGCGAGCGTACGAGCCTGGACCAGCGCCTCCTCCGCCTCCTGGAGGCGGTCGACACCGTCCAGTTCGATGACCCGGTGGCCCAGCAGGATGAGCCGCAGGTCGACGAGTTCCGGATCGTTGCCGATCTCCGCCAGCGCCTGGCCGTTGACCGCCAGCGCGCCGGTCTGGTCACCGTGCCGGCTGCGAATGACGGAAGCGGCGAGCAGGGCGTATCCGACGGCGGTCGGATCGCCCAGCTTCCTGCCCTCCTCCAGCGCCTCGGCCATCGCCAGCCGGGCCCTGCCGGTCTGGCCCAGGAGATGCCGGGCCAGTGCCACCAGAGCCAGCAGCCGGGCGCGCCAGACGGGCCCGAGCCGTGCGTCGGCGGTGGCGGCGCGCCAGTTCTCGACCACGTCCCCGTAGCGGCCGGTCCGCATCCCGATGGTGCTGAGCAGCCATCTGACCCGGCCGATCAGCTCGTAGTCGGCCGCCTGCCGCAGCACGGTTCTGGCCAGCTCCTCCGCGCGGTCCAGGGGGCCCATCCGGAAGTAGAGCGCGGCCAGTTGCGCGGTGAGCAGGGGGAGCCTCGGATCGTCCGCGCGCGCCTGCCGCAGGGCGTGTTCGAGCAGTTCCGCGGCGACGACGGGGGCCCGGACGACGAGTCGCTCGGCGTTGTCGGCGAGCCATTCCCACTCCCAGTCCTCGGCCGTGCCCAGCACCGGCAGGATCAGCTCGGCCACCCGCTCCACCGGCGCCCCGGAGGCCATCAGCTCCTGCGCCGCGCGCCGGAGGAACGCCGTACGCAACGGGGTCGGCATGGCTTCGTACAGCACCTCCTTCAGCAGGCCGTGCCGGAAGCGCAGCCGGGACCCCGCGGACTCCAGGACCCCGGCGCCGAGCGCCTCCTCCACCACCCTCAGGAGGGAGCCCGCTCCGCTGCCCACCGCCGCCGCCAGATCCGTCACCGAGAACTCCGGCCCGAGCAGCGACGCGGCGCGCAGTGCCTCCTGGGCGTCGGCCGAGAGCGAGGCCAGCCGGTCCGCGATCACGTCCGTCAGCGCGTTGAGCTCCCGCACGTCCCGGCCGGTCGCCGTCAACTCCACGCGTCCGTCCGCCGAGTCCAGCGCGCCGACGCGTGCCAGGGCGTCCAGGAGTTCGCGTACGTAGAGCGGGTTGCCCGCCGCGGACCGCAGCCGTTCGGTGAGCATCGGTCCGGGAACCCCCCGCGCCAGCGCTCCGGCGAGCTCCGCCACCTGGGCTTCGGGCAACTGGTCGAGCGAGACCAACTGCCCGCCACGGGACCGCAGATCGCGGCGCAGCGCCTCCAGCTCCGGCCGGCCCGGCGCCGGCCGGCAGGTGCCGACGACCAGCAGCGGCAGCTGGACCGAGGCCCGGCACAGCCGACGCCACATCAGCAGGCTGGCGTCGTCGGCCCACTGCAGGTCCTCCACGGCCAGCACCAGCGGGCCGGACGCACACAACCGGTCGACCAGTACGAGCAGTTGCTCCGTCGCGGCCACCACCGGGTCACCGGCGAGCAGGCGCATCGTCCAGCCCGGCGCCTCCTGCGGCTGCTCCAGGGCGAGCGCGGCCTCCGCACGGCGGGGATCGGCCGAACCGGCCTCGACCCCCAGGAGCCGCGTCATGACCGAGAGCGGTAACCGCCGGCCCAGCTCGTCGCACTGCCCGGTCAGCACCTCGCAGCCGGCGGCATCGGCTTTGGCCAGGGCGTGCGCAAGCAAGGTCGACTTGCCGATGCCCGGTTCCCCTTCGATGAGCAGGCTTCCGCCGCGCCCCGCGGCCACGTCGGTGACCAGCCGTTCCAGAAGGGCTTGTTCCGTGTCCCGCCCGATCACCGGATGCAGTTGTTGTCCGAGCATGTTCATGACTCTAGAACCTCTCCATGAGGTGACACTCCCTTTCGGGTTACGCGTGGGGAAACTGGGTTTTCGGCCAAGCGGCCACCCCGCTCACTGAGACGGCGCTCTCCCGTACCTCCGGGATCTCAGTGAGGCTCACGGATGTCTCCGTATCCCCACTGGCGCAGGCTCGTCCCATCGGTCGGCAAACGATGGGGCAGCTCATGACGACGGCACTCGCACCCGAGGCAGGCACGTGCGCACCGCAGTCCGCGGAACAGAAGATGCGGATGATCTACGACGTCAACAAGAACTCCCTGATGCGCAGTCTGCTCGGCTGGACCCAGGGGGACCGGGCGGCGGCGGAGGACCTCGTCCAGGAGACCATGCTCCGGGCGTGGCGGAACCTGGACATCCTCCCCGACGATCCCCGGGCGGTACGTCCGTGGTTGCTGACGGTGTCGCGACGGCTGGCGATCGACATGCTGCGCGCCCGCTCGGCGCGTCCCACCGAGGTGGAGGACGACCCGCTGGAGTCGATACCGGTGGCGGCGGAGCCGCTGGAGCAGGTCCTCGACCGTCAGGTGCTGCGCACCGCGCTGGCCGGGCTCTCCGCGACCCATCTCGCCGTGCTGACCCAGGTCTACTTCCTGCACCGGCCGGTCCGGCACGCGGCCGAGGCGCTCAACGTCCCGGAGGGCACCGTGAAGTCGCGCACCCACAACGCCCTGCGGGCCCTGCGTGAGGCGCTCGGCGACCGCAACGGGGCGACCCCGCGGGCGCGTACGGCGGCACGCGGACACACCTCGTCGGCCCCGGTCCGCTGTCATCCGGGTCAGCGCCCGGCTCCGGCCCACGCCCCGTTCTGAACCCAGGCACCGAGCGCCGGGGGCGCGCTCACGCCTCCTCACGCCGGACATGCAGGGCGACCTCGTGGCGGGAGCGGATCCGGAGCTTGGTGAGGATGTGGGAGACATGGGTCTCCACCGTCCGGCGGGACAGCAGCAGTCGCCCGGCGATCTCGGGGTTCGTCAGCCCCTGCCCGACGAGTTCCGCGACCCGCCGCTCGGTGCCGGTCAGCGCCTGCCAGCCGTTCTTCGGCCGCTGCCGGGCGCCCCGCACCCCCGGGCGGACACCGTAGGGCCGCAGGCGGGCGGTGGCCCGCCGCGCGTCCCACTCCGCGCCCAGCGCCATGTACACGTCCAGCGCCTCGGCGAGCGTGGCACGGGCCGCCGTGAGATCACCTCCGGCCGCCTGTACGACGGCCGCGTCCTCCAGGGCGTTGCCCAGTGCCGCCCGCCGTCCGGAGGCACGGTAGTACGACGCGGCGGCCAGCACCGGCGCCGGTTCGCCCGCCAGCATCCCGGCGCACCAGCCCAGTTCCACCCGTTGCCCGCTCTTCGCCGACGCCGCGCACACCCGGGCGACGGCCCGTAGCGAGGCCAGGTCGCCGCACTCCTGCGCGGCCCGGACCAGGACGGGCAGGAGAGCGTTCGCATCGATCACCCGTTCCCCGCCGTCCGAGGCCAGGTACGGCATGAGCACCTCGACGACCCGCTCCGGGCGAGCGGCGTGCTCGGCCTCGAGGGCCCATGCCCGCAGGATGCCCGCGGAGTCGACCGCCCGCTCGTCCAGGACCCGCCGGTCACCGAGGGCCGCCAGTTGCCGGGAGGCCTCCCCCCAGTCGTCGCGCTGCCCGGCGATCAGGGCCCGCAACGCCTGCCCGGCGCCGGGCAGCCGTATCGAGTCAGGGACGTCCGGGGCCGGTTCGAGTTCCGCGAGGGCGTCGTCCCACCGGCCCGTCGCATAGTGCAGTTCGGCGATCCGGGTGCGCAGCGCGCCGACCGCTCGGGGCCTCGCCGTCTGCTCGGCCGACGTGAGGGCCTCGCGCGCCGTCGCCTCGGCCTCGGTGAAGCGATCGAGCGCCATAAGTACGGCCGAACGGTCGCCCAGCGCCGCGAGCCGCAGGTCGACGAGTTCCTCGTTCCCGGCGGCGAGGGCGAGGATCTCGTCCGTGGTGGCGAGGGCGCCGTCGAAGTCGTGGGTGAGGGTGCGCAGTACCGAGCGCGTGTACAGGGCCTGGGCCGTGGTGAGAGGGTCGGTGAGTCGCTGCCCCTCCGTGCGGGCCTGCTCGGCGGCCTGCCGCGCCTCGTCGCTGCCGGCTCGACCGACCAGGGCCGTTGACAGCAGCGCCGCGTCGCGGGCCCGCCACAGCGGTACGGCGTGCTCGGCGGCGTCGGCCAGGACCGTGGCGGCCTCCTCGCGCCGACCGGCGCGTAACAGGGTCGAGCCGAGGAACCACGCGGCCCGCCCGGCCCGTTCGGTACCGCTGACGACGATGTCACGGGCCATCCGCTCCGCCTGCTCGTCCAGGCCCAGACGGAAGGCCACGGCAAGGAGCCGGTCCTCGACGTCGGCGCGGCGCGGATCGGCGCCGTCGAGCCGGGCCAGGGCGTGCTCCAGCAGCCCCGCCGCACTCTCGGGGGCACGCACCGCCAGGGCGGCCGCGTTCTCGGCGATCCAGCCCGCCTCCCAGCCCTCGGCCTCCGCCAGTACCGGCACCACCAGGGCGGCGACGCGCTCCACCGGAGCGCCGGCGGCGATCAGCGCCTGCGCGGCGTGCTGATGCAAGGCGGCTCGTAGGGCGGTGGGCATCGTCTCGTAGAGGGACTGTCGTATCAGCCCGTGCCGGAAGCGCAGTCCTGCGCCGTCGGCTTCCACCACGCCTGCGGCCAGGGCCTCGTCGACCGCGCCGGCCAGGGCGGCAGGCGATTCCCCCGCCACCGTCGCGAGCTCGGCGACCGAGAAGTCCGGGCCCAGGACGGCCGCCGTGCGCAGCGTGTCGCGGGTGGGTGCCGAGAGGAAGTCCAGCCGGTCCGCGATCACCGGGGCGGGCCACCCCACGGTCTCCTGGGGGACATCGGCGACCCGTTCCGCCCCGTCCGTCTGCGACCGGAGCAACTCCCCTATGTACAAGGGGTTGCCGGCCGTCGACGCCAGCAGCCGGGAGAGCCGCGGCCCCGGAGCGCCGCCCAGCCGCTCGGTCGCCAGCTTCACCACCTCGGGCTCCGCGATGCCGTCGAGTACGACGACCATCCCGCCGGAGTCGATCAGTTCGTGGCGCAGCCGCTCCAGTTCGGGCCGGACCGGTACGGGGCGGCGGGTCGCCACCAGCAGCAGGGGCAAGCGGGTTGCCGCCCGGCTCAGACGCTCCCACAGCAGCAGGCTCGCCTCGTCAGCCCAGTGCAGGTCCTCGATCGCCAGTGCCAACGGGCCGGAGGCGCACAACCGGTCCACCAGACCGGCGAGTTGCCCGATCGCCGTCGTTTGCGGGTCTTCGGCGGACGGCCGCTGGTGCCAGGCGGCCAGCCCGTCCACTCCGAGCGCCTGCGCGGGCGCCCGGAGCGGGAACCGCTGGGTCACTTCCTCGCACTGCCCGCGCAGCACCCGCAAGCCCTGCGGCTCGGCGGCGGCGAGGCCGGCCGACAGGAGCGCGGACTTACCGATCCCGGGCTCGCCCTCGATCAGCAGAGCCCGCCCGCGCCCCGCGCCGGCGTCGGCCGACAACGCGCCCATGAGGGCGAGTTCGGCGTCCCTGCCGACGAAGGACGCCGTCGATTGCACCGCCATGGGGGCAGCGTAGCGATCACCGACGAGACGGAGGTTCCGCGCACGTGAACGTTTACCGTTCCGCTTCCGTCGCAGGGCTCCGTCTCGCCGGTCTCCTCACGCCTCCAGGGCCACCTGGATCAGGGTCGGCGGAGCCTGTCGGCCGATCAGGACACCTCGACCGGGCGGGCGTTGGGCCGCGCGCTCGCTGCCGAGCACCACGCCCTCGCGTGGATCCCCGGACAGCACCAGACCGGCGGTGCCCAACTCCTTCACTCTCGTGAGCAGTTGCTCGGACATCGCACCACGGGCGCTGCCGGCGACCCGGCGGGCCACCACCAGGTGCAGGCCGATCTCACGCGCCTGTGGCAGGAAGTCCATGAGCGGATTGAGCGGCGACGTACGGCCGTTGGAGACCAGGTCGTAGTCGTCGACCACCACATAGAACTCCGGGCCGGTCCACCAGTCGCGCCGTCGCAGCTGCTCCATCGTCACGTCCCGCGGGGGCAGCCGCTCGGTGAGCTTGGCGACGACCTGCTCGACGTAGACCTGCGCCGCGTTGGCATCACCGATGTAGGCCCCGACGTACTCCTCGTCCACCGCCCCCATCAGGGCGCGCCGGTAGTCGACGACGATGAACCGGGTCTCGAACGCCGTGCGGCGCCCGGCGAGCCCCTTCATCCAGCCGCGCAGGAAGCTGGACTTGCCGGAGCCGGCGTCACCAAAGACCAGGAAGTGCGGGTCGGCGTCGGTGAGGTCGAGGTGTACCGGGGCGAGGTCGCTCTCGGCGATGCCGATCGGCACGCCCGGGGCCGTGTTCTCCTGCGGGATCCGCCTCGCCAGCTCGGCGGCGGTGAGCCGCTCGGGCAGCATCCGGATCGGCGGTGCCACGGCTCCCGACCAGGAGGCCGCGAGCTTGCCGATCGCCTCCTCCTGCGCCTCGGCGAGGCCGTCGGCGGTGTCCTTGCCGTCGAGCCGGGGCAGCGCGACCTGGAACTGGATGCCGGGCGGCGCCATGCCGCGGCCGGGGGCGGAGAGCCCGAAGGCGCGGGCCGCGCGGCGGTTGATCTCCGAGTCTCCCGGGTCGTTCAGGCGCAGTTCGAGGCGTGCCGAGATGGCGTCGCGCAGCGCCGTCCGGATGTCGGCCCAGCGGCCCGCGGTCAGCACCAGATGGACGGCGACGCCGAGGCCACGGCCCGCGATGTCCAGGACGGCCGCGTCGATGCCCTCCATCTCGCCGCGTACCGCACCCCAGTTGTCGATCACCAGGAAGACGTCGGCGGAGCGCATGCCCTTGGGCAGCCGGTCGGTGTTGCGCATCCGCCGGAACTCGTCGGCGGAGTCGATGCCGAGGTGGCGGAAGAGCCGCTCCCGTTCGGCGATCAGCTGGCGCACCTCGGCCAGTGCGCGCCGGGCGCGGGCCGGGTCGTGCCGGCCGGCCACCCCACTGACGTGCGGGGCCCGTTCGAAGGGCTGGAGCGAGCCGCCGCCGAAGTCCAGGCAGAGGAACTGCGCCTCGGCGGGCGTGTGGGTGAGCATCGTGGAGAGCATCAGGGTGCGCAGGAAGGTGCTCTTGCCGGTCTGCGGGGCACCGACCACCGCGAGGTGGCCGGCCTTGGCGAAGTCCGGTACGAGCGGCTGCTGGAGCTGCTGGAGCGGTACGTCCAGGACGCCGACCGGGGTGCGCAGTGCGCCCTTGTTCTGCCACCAGTCGGCGGACATCCCGCGCTCCGGATGGACCACGACCGGTCCGGTGAGGTCATCCAGGGCCAGCGCGGCGGGCAGCGGGGGCAGCCACACCTGGTGGGCCAACTGGCCTGCCGTACCGAGCCGTTCGACGATCACCTGCATCTCGCTCGGCCCCTCCAGCATGGGGCGCGCCCGCTCGCGCTGCTCCTCCGGCTCCGCGTCGGGATCGGGCGGCAGCCGCAGCGCGAAGTGCACGGGAGCGGTGGGCGGCGGCCCTGCGGCGAGGGCACGCAGTTCCTCCGACAGGTGGACCCCGGAGACATGCGCGACCCGGAAGCGCTCCAGGACCGTCTCGGCGACCTTGAGGTAGGCGGAGCCGGGGATCGGCGGCAGCCGGTAGGCGTCCGGGGTGCCGATGACGACCCGGGACTCCGCCGCCGAGAAGGTGCGCAGGCAGATCCGGTAGGAGAGGTTGGCCTCCAGGCCGCGCAGCCGCCCCTCCTCCAGGCGCTGGGTGGCGAGCAGCAGGTGGATGCCCAGAGAGCGGCCGACCCGGCCGATCTGGACGAAGAGGTCGATGAAGTCGGGTCTGGTGGCCAGCAGTTCACCGAACTCGTCCACGATGACCAGCAGATACGGCAGGGGCTCCAGCGGGCGGCCGTCCGGTCCGGTGGCTCCGGCGGCGCGGCGCAGCTGGTACTCGCGGACGTTGTCTATGTTGCCGGCGTCGCGGAGCATCTTCTGCCGCCGCTGCTGTTCGCCGACGAGGGCGTCCTTGACCCGGTCGACCAGGGCGACCTCGTCCACCAGGTTGGTGATCAGGCCCGCCACGTGCGGCAGGTCGGTGACACCGGCGAAGGTCGCGCCGCCCTTGAAGTCGACCAGGACCAGGCTGAGGAGTTCCGGTGAGTGGGTCATGGTCAGACCGGTGACCAGGGTGCGCAGCAGCTCGCTCTTGCCGGAGCCGGTGGCGCCGACGATCAGGCCGTGCGGGCCCATGCCGCCCTGCGCGGACTCCTTGAGGTCCAGGACGAGTTGCTGGCCGCCGCTGTCGAACCCGATCGGCATGCGCAGCACCTCCTCGTCCGCCGCTTCGACCCACAGCGACTCGGGGTTGAAGCTCTCCAGGTCGGCGATGCCGAGCATGCTGGGCAGCGACATGGTCTGGGCGAGGATCTCCTCGCCCTCCGCGGACAGCCGCAGCGGTGCCAGCGCCCGGGCGACGGCCTCGCACAGCGGCAGCTCGGCGCGGGCCGCGACGGCCATGTCGACCTGTGAGCGGGTGTCGGCGCGGCGGCCCTCCACGGTGACGATGCCCTGTGCGTCGAGGCGCACCCGGATGTCGGCGCGGGTCGGCTCGTCGCTCTCCTGGTCCACCAGGCAGATGACGGTGAGGGCGCTCTGCGGGCCGGCCGCGGCGAGGAGTTCGGCGGCGAGCGGCGAGCGGGCCCAGGCCGCCCGGGGCAGGTAGCGGTCGAGGACGACGATCAGGCGGCGCCGGGTGTCCGGGCCGTCCCGGTCGGTCAGGGACAAGCGGCGGGACGGCTGCTGGGCGGCCGCCTCCAGGGCCTGCTGGAGATGGTCGGCGATGCCCTCGAAGTCCTCGGCGACCAGGGTCACCACGCCGGCTTCCCCGCCGGTGTCGGGTTCATGGGTGTGCGGCAGCCACTTGGCCCAGTTCCAGTCCTCGCCGCCGGTCGCGATGGCGATGCCGACGTCGTCCGGCGCGTGCAGTACGGCGATCTGGCAGAGCAGGGCGCGCACCGCCTCGCGGGCCACCTTGGGCGGCCCGAGCACACTGACCACACCGGCCTTCGCGAGGTCCAGTACGGCGGGCTGGTCGCCGACCACGGACATCGAGTCGACCAGCCGGTCGGCCGCCGTCTTGGCGCGCGGGTCGTACTCCACTGTCGGGTCGTTGCGGGTGGACATCCGGATGGGCGTCGACAGCGGCGCGTTGCCCGCGCCTACGGACACCTTCAGGAAGTCGGGGTCGGTGACCCGGCGTTCCCACACGCGGCGGCGCTGGGACGCGATCGCCCACAGCCGGCGCGGCGAGGGGAACTGCCAGGCCGCGAGGGTGCGCTGGCTCTCCGCCACCTGGCGGGCGGCCCGCCGAACCTGGACGAGATGGTCCAGGTAGCGGTCGCGGGCCCGCAGCTTCTGTTTGCGGGCCTGTCCGCGCATCTGCATCCGTACGCCGACGGTGACGCCGATGGACAGCACGACGAACGCGATGCCGAGCAGGACCAGCATCCGCCGGCCGCCGGACATCAGATAGGCGGCCATGCTGATGCTGGACAACAGCGGCATCAGCAGCATCAGCCAGCTGGCGTTGCTGTCCTTGCCGACCGGCTGCGGCGGCGCGGAGAGCACCACCGGGTCGGTGGGCAGCGTGGGCGGCACCACCCTGGCGGGCCGGTGGAAGATGATCCGGGACATCAGAGCTCCTCGACGCTCACGGTCTGCTGCACGGGCGCGGTCACCGCCGGGAACGGCGCTCGGGGAAGCGCGGTGCGACGGCGGGCCTCTTCTTGTCGTTCTGCTCGCCGTTCAGCCCGGCCAGAATGTCCTGCAGGCCGCCCGTGATGCCCGACATGACCTCGGTGCGCTGTTCGGTGACGGTGTCGTGGGCGCTGTCGATGGCCTCGACGAGGAGCCGGACCAGCCGCTCCGGGTTGTCGGGGTCGATCACCGACGGGTCGATGCGCAGGTCCACGACCCGGCTCTCGGCCGAGAGGGTCGCGGTGACCATGCCGTCCGCGCTGTGGCCCGTGGCCTCGACGTTGCGCAGGTCGAGCTGTGCGTCGGCCACCGTGCCCTGCATCCGCCGGGCGTGCTTCGCGAGCTCGGAGAAGTTGATCTGCTCATACTCGGGCATCCGGCCGTCTTCCTCTGAGGGTTCCGAATGAGTTCCTGCCAACCGCGGCGGCCGCGCCGAGCGCTGTTGTTCCGGCTGCTCGGGCTTTCGACCGCGGTTGTTCCAATGAGAGATACGGATGCGAGGCCCGAACGGGTCTCTCCCGTTTCGCCGGGCCCCGCATCTCCATGTCACGTCTCCGTGTCACGTCTCCGTGTCAGCGCGACGGGTCGACGGGCAGATGTCGAACGGCTGGTGCAGGGTGCCGACGGTGAGCATGGCGCGGCGGTTCAAGGTGTTGGCGACGACTCGGGCCAGCGCCATGCCCGCCAGGGAACTGCCGCCGTCCTGCATGGTCAGATGCAGGTCGACATGACCGACCGCCAGTCCCTGCCTCGCCAGCTCCGCCTTGATGTGCTCGGTCAGCCTGGCCCCCAGTGCGGGCGCGGCCTGTTCACCCGTCGCCGTGTCACCTGCGGCGAGCGACTCGTGCAGATCCCGTAGCTCGGCCGCCGCTACCGCGTCCTCCACCCTGAACACCCGCTTGTCGAGCACCGGCTCGATCGGCAGCCGGAGTGTGGGCCCGGCGGGGAGCGCGGGCGCGTGCGTTACGTCCGATCCGTCGTCGTAGGGCCGGTAGTGCGGGTTGGGCAGCCACTCGCCGAGGGTGTTCTCCTCCTTGCCCGTGCCGGGGACGATCGTCCAGGCGCCCTTGAGGTAGCGGGACGCGATGCCACCCGCGAAGGCGGCCTCGACCGCTCCGGCCGCCGGGTAGGAGATCCCGAACGCGCCGAGCGTTCCGGCGACGTCGATCCCGGCGGGTGCGTCGACCTCCCAGACATGGCCCGCGCCCAGCCGCTGCGCCGCCGCCTCACGGGAGGTGCCGGCGACCACGAAGCCGTGGCCTGCGCTGTCCCGGTCCCCCATCTGGGCGTAGGCGACGAGGTCCAGGCCGGTGCCGGCGGGCACCAGGCCTTCGGCGAGGACCGCTTCGGGACGACCGTCGTCCGCGACGAAGAAGTGCCGTCCCGGGGAGAGCAGCGGCGGCGGAATGATGTCGGCCGCGTGCGCCGGCACAGCGGCATTCGGCATCGGCCCCTCGACAAGGTCCACGGCCGGGACATTCACCGACGCCCTGACACCGTCCACCGCGCCGGGGACGGTGTGGATCAACGGCTCACCGGCCGGCCGGGGGTCTGCCGTGCCGCTCTCCTGCGACGGCGCGGCGGGCGTGTCCCGGGCCGGCTCCGGTGCCCGCCCGGCGTCCGTGGCCGAGGCGGGCGCAGGCGTCGGCTCCTCCCCCTGCCCGGCCGGACGCGAGGCGGCCGGACCCGGCTCGCCGAACACGTCGGGCAGCAGGGCCTCCAAGCCGTCCGCCACCGCGTACCGGCCGCCTGCGTCCGGCTCCTTCTGCAGCGGGAGCATGCCGTACAGACCGCCGGGCGCGATCACCCGCAGGACACCGCGCGGGCCCTGGAACTGGAACTCCACGTCGAAGCGGTACTGCCGATAGCGGCGGGTGCCGGTCCGGTTGTTCACCTCGGTCTCGTCCAGCCGCCCCGACTCCTCGACGGAGTCGTCGACCTCATGCTCGTACGGCATGAGTGCCAGGAACGCCACGTCCTCGCCGTCGGTGCCGCCGGCCTGGGGCCCGAGGCTCCACACCAGGCCGCCGCCGCGCTTGACCTCCTCCTTGGCCTCCTCGTCGTCCTGCGTGTAGTGGCGCGCCTTGAAGCGGGACCCGTCCTTCGGCCCGATCGCCTCGGCCTTGAGGATGTTCATGCCGACCAGCACGGTGCGGTCACCGACCGGCAGCGGTCCTTCGCCGAGACCGCGGCTGATCAGTCGGTCGCCGCCCACCGGCACCTGGTAGGCGTGGTCCAGCAGGTCACCGATGTTGGACAGCAGCATGCCGGCGCCGGTGAAGTGCTGGTACCGCATTCCGGTGGGGTGGCTGAAGTCGAGGCCGGGCACCTGCCAGGCGCCGGGCGCCGAGAGGTCCTTCGGCGGCCGGAAGGGAGACCCCGCGGTCGCCGCCCAGCGGGCCACCGCGGCGGCTCCGGGAAGCGCCCATGGGTGCAGTGCCTGGGCGAGGATGTCGTACGGGCTCTGTTCCCTGGCCGCATGGACCTGCGACGCCTGTGGCGCCGGGTGCCAGGCGGCTCCGGTGCCGTGGACCGGGGTGAGGTCGGGGGCGGGACCGTCCCAGACCAGGCCGGCGGGGACCACGACGCGTACGTCGCCGGTCGTCTTCTCGTCATGGTTCCAGACGAAGGGGCGGCGGGAGTGCCACAGCTCGGCCGCCTTCCTGCCCTGCCGGACGGCCCGCCCCGCACCCAGCACCGCCGCCTTCGCTCCGCGCAGCGGAACGTCGAGGATCTCGGGCGGTTCGGTGCTGACGCCCATCTCCAGGGTGAAGGTCAGCGGGTACTCGAACTCGTGCGAGGCGTCCTCGGGGGCGGCCCGGTAGATGTCGAGATACCGCTCGGCCTTGTCGGTCGTGCGGTGCCCGCCGCCCTGGTAGCCGACGCTGCCTTCCAGGCCGCCGCCACCGTGCTGGTCGCCGCCGACGACATGGCCCTCGACCCCGCCGCCGTAGCGGGAGCCCCGGGTGACTGCCGTGCTCTCCTCGTCCTGCGTCTGGGAGCGCACGGTCAGCTTCACGTCCGGCCGGGGCCGGTCGGAGACGGCCTGGCCGGGCTGGGCCGTGACCCTGACCCACAGGTACTGGGTGGCGCCGAAGGCGCGCGGCAGCGGGAGCCAGCGGACCACACCGGTGCCGCCGATCAGCAGCCGGTACTGGTTGCGCAGGGCCTCGCCGGAGTACGACGACACCAGTTCACGCAGCAGCAGATTCGGCCGCTCGGCGTCCTGGTCGTCTCCGGTGCGCAGGATTCCGCGGGCCCGCAGCCGGTTCTTGATCCGGTCCAGGACGTCGTCGGCGTGCATCCGCTCCGCGTAGCCGGTGCCGGGCAGCAGCGCCGGGTGGACGTGGTGTTCCGCGCCGCCGCTCGGGGCTGCCTGCGGCGCGAGGCCCGCCAGTTCGGCCAGACCGAGGTCGGCGACCAGCCTCTCGGGAATCTGAGTGTCCAGGGCGTCCCGGACCCGCAGGTAGCGGGTGCTGCTGCTGGTCTTGTCGCCCTTCCAGCGGAGCAGGGTGACCTCGAAGACGGGATCCATCCGGAAACCGTGCGAGGCACCGCTGTAGACGGCCTGGGCGATGTCCATCTGCGACCGCTGGAGGCCCTTGCGCCGTTTGCGCTCCGGGCGGGCGCTGCCATGGAGGTGGAAGCCCGCGGTCAAGAACGGCTTGTCGCCCTTGCCGTGTTCCGCCCCGGCCTCCGGCGTCGGCTGGGCACCCCTGCTGGCGAAGCCGTGACCGACATGGAACTGCGGGCCCAGCGAGCCCTCGGGACCTCCGCGCCAGCCGTGTTCCTTGCCCCGCTTCAGACCGCTGTCCCCCTGCATGTACTGCGCCAGCTCGGCGCTGTCGACGGGCGACTGGTGCCGCGGCCGGTAACCGCGCACCCGCAACCGTACGACCTGCTTCCAGCCGTCCTTTCCGTCGGGCAGCGCGACCAGACGGCCGGACGTGCCGGTCTCGTCGGCGAAGTGCGAGGCGAGTTCGGAGGGCGAGGCCAGGTCCTTGATCTCCCCGGGCCAGTTGAACCGGTCGTCGAGCCGGCTCTCGGGCAGGTCGTTGGCCCGGGCATACATCCCCGCGGTCATCCGCGCCAGTTCGGGCAGGGCGAAGAAGGCGGGGAAGACGCCGGAGGTGCCGCCGTGGGCGAAGTCGACGTGTTCGTCGTCCGGCCAGAAGAGCAACTCCTCGGACCGTCCGGCGAGTTCGACGGTCTCCGCGTCGAGGGGCCGGTCGGGCACGAACTCGTGCGGGATCGCGATCCTCGCGGCGGTGTCGCTCGGCTGCTTGATCCACCAGGCGTCCGAGTCCTTGGGGGCCGGCCGGTCGATCCACCAGCGGTGCGTACGTCCGCCGGCGACGGGGCGTACCGCCAGTTCGTAGACGACGTCGTAGAGGTGCTCGTCCACCTCGCCCTTGGTGACGGCACGCCGGAAGGACTTGACCGTGCCGTCGAACTCATGGCCGTCGCCCTGTTCGTAGCGGGCGTCGGCGCCGAAGTGGCCGAGCTGGAAGCGCATCCAGTCCTCGACGTCGAACCGGGCTCCGGCCCCCGCGCCCACCTTCGCCGTCCAGCGTCCGCCGCGGTGGCCTCCCACCTGCGCGGACTCCTGGGCCCGTGAGTCGACCTTCATCGGGTAGGTCGCGGGCGTGTCGCTGACCCGTTCCCGCAGGTGTGCCTGGGCGAAGAGCTGGTACTCGCGCCCGCCGACCCGCACGGTGTGCTCCACGCCGTACATGGCCTGGGTCAGGTCGCTCTCCAGCGCGGGCCTGCCGAACCAGACGGACAGGTCGAGATCGGTCTTCGACCAGTCGGTCTTCTTTCCGCGTGTGGCGGCGGTGTGCAACTCCACCAGTTTGGCGCGCAGTTGGTCGTGGACGAGTTCCGCGCCGGGCAGCGACACCTGCTTGCCGAAGCCCAGTCCGCGCCGGGCGGCCAGGGCCAGCGGCTCCCGCGGATGCGGCGCGGGCAGCGGGTCGTCGAGGTGGGCGGGACGGCGGTACGCGGACTCCGGCAGCGTGAGCGCGGCCTCCCGCAGCAGCGCCCGCACATACGGCCGGGCCGCCACCGGGCCGTCCTCGGGCCGGGCGGTCTGGCGCAGCGCCGGGGTGTGCACCCGGCCCAGCAGCCGCTGTTCGAAGCCCGGGGCGTCCTCGCGCGGCACGGCGACCTCGCTGTCGACGACCTCGCGCACCGGTTCGACGGTGTGTCCCGGCCAGCGGATCTCCACTGTGATCCGCTGACCCGCCAGATAGCGGCTCACCTGGCCCTTCAGCTCCAGCCGGGTACGTCCGCCCGACTGCTCGGTCAGGCCGTGCCCGGTTTCGCGCTCATAGCCGAAGGTGACGCCGAGCCCCGGCGCGGCACCGGTGACCCGGCCGCCCTGGCCCTGGGCGTGCGGGGTGCCCGCGGCCTCCCCGCCGGGGTGGGCGGAGTCCGGGTGGTGCAGACCCACCACGTCGACACCGAAGCCGGTCGCGGCCTTGCTGACCGCCTGCCGGCTCTGCCCGGCGGAGGTGGCGGTGCCGGTGTCCTCACGGGTCTTCGACTTGGTGTCGCCGAGGTACTGGACCCGGTCGATCGAGGCGCTGATGACGAAGTGGCCCTCGAACCACTGCGTCAGCCCGGCGGAGTTGCGCCGCAGCGGGACCCGCACCTTCTTGGAGACGACGCCGTTGCTGCCGAGCGTGCGGCTGCGGTTGCGCACCGACTGCTCGTTCAGTACCTCGAGCACCTCTTTCATGACCGCCTCGACGGCCGTGGCGGGCAACCCGGCGGCGAGCAGCCGTCGTTGCAGCGAGGCGACGACCGGGATCAGGTCGATCGCGTTCAGCACCTCCCGGGCCGCGGACGACGATCGCCGGGCACTCTTCCCACCGCCTACGAGGGGTGCCTCGGCGTCCGGGCGGGGGCCGCCCTCGGCGGACAGCTGCTTCGGGAGGTCGAGGACGAGGCGGCCGGGGGCCACCACGCCGTGCGGGCGTTCCACGCCGTCGACGAAGACCAGTACCTTCACCCCGCTGTCGAAGCGGGTGTACTTCTTCACCAGCAGCTTGCGGCCCGCGGTGAGGGTCCGCTTCCAGGACTCGGCCCAGGAGTTGGCGGTCTTCGCCTCGAACCTGGGCAGGCCCGGGAGCACCGCCGACGCGGCCTGGGACCCCAGCGTCAGGACGGAGAGCATCATGGCGTCCAGACCCCGGGTGACCTCGTGCTCCGTCTGTCCACCGGTCGTGGTGGACGCGAACGCGTCCCCGTAGACGCGTACTTCGCCCTTCGGCGGTTGCGTGCCCGGTACGACCCCGGCCGGCACCGGCCGCAGCCAGACGAGCCGCCCGTCCACCACCAGCGTGTGACCGCTGCGCAGCAGCCGCTCCCAGTCGTGTTCGGACGGGTTCAGCAGGAGCTCCCGTACGGCACGTTCGATGCCACGTCCCAGCTCCGGGCTGTCACCCTCCGCGCGTACGGCGTCGGTGACCTGCCGGGCGGAGAGCTCGCGCCCGCCGTCGTCCTCCCACGGCTGCACGGCGGCCACGGCCGCCTGCCCGAGCGCCCGCCGTTCCAGATACCAGGGCGCCTCGAAGGCCTCCGCGTCCTTCGGCTTCTTCTCCTTCTTGGGCTTCTGCGCCTTCTCCGTCCGCGCGCCCAGGACGGGTGACGGCGGGGTGACGCGGATGGCGGGAACGGGGAGAGCGACGCCGCCCTCCGGCTCGGCCGCGGTGCCGGGGCCGTGCTCCTCCGCCCCGGACACCTGAGCGCCCTCGGCGGGCAACGCACCGGCGGCGACGGGCTCTTGGGCGGTGGACGGCTCGACGGCATCAGGTGCGAAGACGGTCCATGCCAGGACGTCGTCCAACTCGCCGGCCGTCGCGAGGACCGGCGCCTCCAGGTGTGCCGCGACCTGGTCGGCGAACGGTGCTTCCCCGGTCGTCCCCGGTGCCCCGGCGCCGGGCAGCAGCAGCGCGGCCGGCTCCCCGGGCTCCCACTCGGTGTTCTCGCGGATCCACTGTGCCGTCCCCGCGGCATCCCGCGCCTGGCCGTCGATGACGGCGGAGGACGACCCGGGCTCGTACCGTCCGTGCACCGCGCTGAGGTTGGGCGGTGCTTCGCCGGCGGTGAGGTCGAGCGGCTCCCCGGCCGGATCCGGGTCGGTCGCCCTCGACCGGTCCGGCGCCGCGGAACCGGGCGTCGCGTCCGGTGCCTGCTCGGCCTCCGCGTGGGTCGGGGCGGGGAGGACGGTGTCGTTGTCGTCCACCGGCATCTCCGGCCCGGAACCCGGTGAGTAGTACGTGCCGGTCACCTGTCCCTGCGGGGCGGAGCCGCCGGCCAGTGACGGCAGCACGTCCTTGGGAAGGGTGGACCGCCACAGCCTCTCGGGCGGTGACTGCGGTGCCTGGCCGGGCAGTTCGGGCCGCACCGTGCCGAGCACACTGGTCCCCTGCGTGTGGACCACGTAAGTGAGGAGACCGTCGAAGGCCCAGCTCTTGCGGCCGGTCGCTTCGGTCACCGCGGCCCGCAGGTCGGGCGCCGCCGCCGGGCCGGGGACGACGAGTACGACGTCCCTGCCCAGATCCTCTTTGACGAACAGGGGATCGTGCGACACCAGGGCCGCGACCTCGGCGTGGGGCACCGTCCGCCGGATGCCGTCGCCGAAGTACCCGGTGACATGTCCGGGCTGCCACGAGCCGAGGATGTTCAGGACGAGCGGTGGCCTGGCGCCGGGCTGCTTCCAGGGCGCGTCGTAGACACCGGTGTCCTGGAGGTTTCCGCCGCCGGGCAGGACGGCGTGCCCCCGGACCGCATCGGCGTCCAAGTACAGGCCGGGCCCGCCTGCGTAGTTGCGCCCCATGCCCCGGGTGCCATCGGCATTGGCGATGAACGTCTGGGGGCCGTAGGCGCCCAGCGTCTCCAGGTGGAAGGCCGCCAGCTGGGTGAGGTCGCGGATGTCGCGACCGGCAGCGGCGGCCTGGACGGCCAGCGTCCGCAGGGCGTCCCGGTCGTTCTGGGTGGGCTGGTGGCCGTCCGGCAGGTGCAGTACCCGCCGGGCAGCGGCGTCGAGGTCGACGACCCCGGCCAGCCACTCGGTGGCCCTTACGGTCGCCCAGAACACGTCGGACCGCTCGTCCTCGCCGACCACCGGGGCGGGCTGGGGCAGGCGCAGGACCGTGGCCGTGTACGACACGAACCCGTCCTGGCCGTGGTCGTCACGCAGTTCCTCGGCTGTCGACCTGAGGCGGCCGAGCTTGGGGTGGCGGGTGAGCCAGGGCACGCCGTCCGGATCGTTCACCTCTTCGGCGGCCCACTCCAATGCGTTCCGGTAGTCGTCGGTGTCCAGCACACCGTGATAGCCGGCTGTCTCATCGGCGTCCGAACCGGCGTCGGATCCGTCGGACATCGAGTCGTCATCCAGCCGTTCCCGCTCCGCGCGGGCGACGCGCTCGAACAAGCCCATGTGGAACGGTCCGAAGGGAGCCAGCGAGGGGTCGGCCTGCCGCATCCGCTCCAGCGCGCCGATGCCCTGCAGGAGTTCGTCGTAGTCGTCCGCGTGCCCGATGCCATGGCCGAAGATCTGCCGCAGCGCGTACACCAGCCGCCGGGCCGTCTCGCGCACCTCCGCGGGGGCCGGGCCGTCTCCGTCGTGCAGCCGGGCGGTCCGCGCCACCGTGTCCAGCTCGTCCCCGAACGGCTCGGGCTCGTGGATCACCCACGCCTCGGGCTCAGCGCCCCGGCCGTGGATGTCGGTCAGGGCGACGTAGGACAGTTCCGTCACGCCACCCCGGACGAAGTGCGAGATAGCCATGGACCGTTGATAGCCCCGGACCTTCGCCCCGAGCCGGTTGGCGTCCTTCTGGCCCACCGGGCGTACCGCCGGCCGCAGCACATCGGCGACGAACGGAAGGGGGGCTCCCCAGTGCCGCGGCTGGAGGAGATCGCCGGGCGCCGCGGCGAAGCAGACCACGTCGTTGAGCCAGGCGTCCGGGCGGTGCTCTCGCAGGTCCTGCCAGCTCTGCCGACGCGCGAGCCACGCCGCGTGCTCCTCACCGGACTTGTACTCGACACCCCCGTTCTCCAGCGGGATCAGCACATGGCCCGGCAGCCCGTGCCCAGCGTAGTGGTACGCCGCGTCCAGCGGACCCGGGACCGGCATGGGCCGCACAGGCCCGTACTCTCCCGTGGCCGGGTTCCAGGGCATGTATGTCGTGATCTGGCCGAGCCTGCCGTGGTGCCACTCCCGCAACAGGGTGACATCCTCAAAGGGGAGCACCATGCGCCCCATGGACCGCCCCCGGTTGTCCACGATGGGGTTGGTGGTGACCCGGCGGTCCTGGTCCGACACGGTCTCCGCGGGGCGGTCCCCCGCGCGCAGACGGCTGAGGATCCAGCCGCCGAGGTGGGCGTCCCGGATCTGGGTGATGGCGATGGTGTGCCGGGTCTCCCCCGAGGAGGCGTCCGGCGTGATCACGACCGGGACTCCGCTGGGGGCGTAGACGTCCCGCCGGTGACGGTGTGCCAGGTGGCGCGGCATGACCACATAGCCGTCGGCCGCACGGTCGACGACCAGAACGATCGGGACGTCCTTCGGTGTGCCGGCCAGAACGTGGTCCAGCGCCAGCAGTTCGACGAAGACCGCGGCGGAAACGGTACGCGCCACATCGTCGCGGCCCCGCACCACGACGTGGTCCTGCCCGCCGGGGGCGATCACGACGTACGGCCGACGGCCCCCCACGGCGGACGGCCATGGTGCGGCGCCGACGTGGGGCTTCTGCCTGGAACCGTCCATGTTCAGGACCTGGACACCGGTGCGGCCCGGGTCCAGATCCGACACCGTCTCCGGGCCCCAGTTCCACCCGTACGCTCCCGTGCCGTCCGTGGCGTTCAGAGCGAACCGGCTGTCGAAGACGCCCTGGTTCCTGAGGTGGATCGCGGCCAGCGTGTCCAGGCTGACCGCCTGCGCGGCCGCCGGATCCTGGGCCAGCGCGAACAGTGCTTCGTACCCGGCGCTGTCCACCGCCGTGTCGGACGCGAGACCCAGCACCCTCCGGGCCACCGCCGCCACGTCGAACGCGCCCAGGCCCGGCTCCGGATCCGCCGCACGCAGCGCGTCCAGCCGCTGTACGGCCGCAGAAAGGTCCTGGTAGTCGGACCGGGACGATTCCGCGTCCACCCCGAACGCCGTCGCCAGCTCTTCGCGGTAGACGTCCGCGTCGTCCTCGTCCGCTCCATCGATCGACATGGCATCCTCGTCGACCGACATGGCGGGGGAACCCGTCGCGGGAACCGTCCTCGAGTTCCCGGAGTAGACGGCCGGTTCCGACGGCTGCTGTGCCACCGATTGCGTGCTCGGATCGAGCTGGGGAAGAACAGCCTGGGCCTCCTGAACGACACGGAGTGCCTCCTCCCGGACCTCGTCGCTGAGCGCGGCGGGATGCGGCGGCAGCGCCCGCACCGCGAACGACACATCCCGTACCAGCGTCCACAGCCGCGCATACGCCTCGGGGGACAGCGGCGCTCCGAGCGCGAACATCCCCAGCGTCTCAGCGACGGCCTGGGCGTCGACCTGTCTCATCGGCTCCCGGGAACCGCCGTCGGAACCCGGCAGACGTTTCGAGGTCACCAGCCCCAGGAAGGGCCCGAAGGCACGCACCACGGGATGGTCCACGATCTGCCCGACGGTCCCGCGCAAGCTCTCGTCGGAGAGCGGCTCCGGGAACCGGACGGACCGCTGGTAGGCGGCGCGTCCCACAGCCGACAGTTCCGCGACGGCGCGTTCGATCTCGTCGTCGGCCATGAGCTGACCGGTGTAGCCGAAGTGCCGCAGCTCCAGCAGTACCAGGGCGACCAGGAGCCGCCCGTGGTCACTGTCCAGGACCGGGTGGCCCTTCATGTCGACGGTCACGGCGTGGATCGTCTCCGCGGTCACCGCCACCAGCGGAATTTGACGTTCCGGAGCCGTGTCCGGCAGCTGTTCGATCTCCTGTCGGACCAACTGGTACACCGGGTGCCCGGCAGGCGGCAACCCTCGCAGCACGACGGTCAGATACTCGGCATCGACCAGCCGTTCGGGGGGCGTCGTCTCCTGGCCCGTAAGCCGCTGATAGGACGCCAGCACCGTGCCGAGAACGCTGTGGAACTGGACCCCGACGGCTTCGTGGCGGGTCCCCAGGAAGGTGAGCGTCCTCGGCCGCAGGCCCTCCCGGATGCCCGGCCACTCGGGGATGCCGGCGAACTGGGACCTGGACGCGGCCATCAGCATGTTCTTGACCAGTACCGGAACCGGGAAGGTCGTCATCAGCGGGTTGGCCCCGACATGGCTGAAGAACAGCCAGCCGTATCCCCACATCTCGTCGATGTCCGGGATCACCGACAGGAACGGGACATGCCCCACCGTCACGTCGGGCGAACCGGTGACGTCCCGTACGAAGGCCGCGGTGAGCTGCTGACCGAAGGCTCGGCCGGCATCGACGAACGGCCTCAACTGCGGGAAGGCGAACCTCCGCAGCGCCGCGTCCTGGCCCGCCCTCAGGCCGTCGGTGGGAACGCCCAGCGTGGGCTGGACATAGGCCGGATGGTCGGTCCCGGCGGCGCTCGGCAGGACAGCGAACGCACGGCCCTCGTCCGTGACCTCCCAGCCGTCGAGCCCGCCCAGCAGGTCCCCCAGGTTGCGCAGGGTGCCCAGGACATCGACCTCGCGCAGCGCCCTGCGGCCCTCCTTCAACCTCGCCAGCCCGGCCGCCACGCTCTGGCGCTCTTCCTCCGGATGCAGGGCCATGGGAGCGACCACGAACTCCGCGATGTACCGCCTGTCCCTCCGGGGCGGCGGCCCCCCTGGGATCGCCGCCTGACCGGGACCCGGGTGCCAGCGGCCGTCGGGGCCCTGATGGAACAGCGTGGTGTCCAGGACCACCTCGATACCGGGGCCGGTTGCGAGCACCTCACCGTTCTTGAACGCGAGTGCCACGGGCAAGGGCAGGAGGCTGTGCCAGTCCTCGACCTCCAGCCCCAGGGCACGGTACCCGCGCCGCCCCACCGCCCGGTCGACAGTGCTGTGCCCGAGGGACGAGGACTGCGTGAACTGCGGGACCGGGCCCTCGATCACACGTCCTGACAGGTCGATCACGACCATCCGTGCGTCGCTCGCGGCCAACTCCGGCGCCGTCGACAGCCACTCCTCGTCGGCCGCCTGGAGCTCCACCCAGACCGGCTCCGCCTCCTCCTCGCCGTCCGCCGGACGCGGCTGGTACGCCGCCCAGGCATGCCCCGCCTGATCCCCCTGACGCCGGGCCGTGATCAAGGCGATCGTGCCCGGTCCCTGGCTCCGTACAGCCGTCAGCGCGTCGTCCCACGACCCCAGCCGCTGCCAGCCGGGGCCCAGCGCCAGTTCCGCCTCGGCGTCGGCCTGGGACGGGCGTGGGCCGAGCACCGAGTCGTCCACCGTCCGCGCCGGCCGCACCCCGCCGGGGAACAGCACGTCGCGCAAGGAGATCAGCAGCGGCATACAGCCCAGTGCCGTCCCGCCCTGCTCCTCCGCCGCCGCACGCACGCGGCGCACCACGTCCGAGAGCTCCACGACATCGAGCGCCGCAGCAGCGCCGGGCCCGGACCGGGCGCCGGGCGCGGTGGCCACCGACACATGGTCCGTCGGCCCGGCATCAGCCGCCGCGGGTGGCCGCTGCACGGTCGGCCGGTACGCGCCGAGTTGTTCGACGGCGGGGCGCTGAACGCCCTCTCCCGGATAGCTCAGCTTCGTCCACCGCCGGGTGGCCGGGTCGCCGTAGACCGCCTGGGCGCCGAACAGTCCGCTGTCCCACAGGTGACGCATCACCCGGCCGACGAAGAAGGAGCTGACCGAGCCGCTCCCGCCGAACGCCAGCCAGCGCAGCGGAGTGGCGGAGTCACGGGGATCCCAGATGCCGTCCGTGTACAACAGGACGAGTTCGGCCGCGACCTCTTCCGGCAGCAGCGGCCAGCCGTCCTGCTCCACCGCCGACTCCCCCACGCCGGGCCGCAGCGCCAAGGTGAAGGAGTCGCTGTCCGCCAGCACGCCGTCGGCGGTGAGCGCGGTGTGGGCCGCTTCCTGCGCCAGCGGGTCGACGTCACCGAGCCAGCGCACCTTGTCACCCGTGCCGGCCAGCATCGTCAGGAGCGGACGCCGCGTGCCCGGCGCCTCCGTCCCGGGCGGCTGTTCTTCCTCGCCCACCATGCCGATCCAGGAGCCGTCCCCGGCGCTCCCGGCGTTGCGGCGCGGATTGCCGAGCAACGATCCATAGGCCGAGCCGGAGATCTCGTCCGGGTGGACGAGGATGGGCCGCTTCAGTCCGGGCACGAAACGGACCACGGGCTGACCGCCGTGCTGCCGTGCGTGTCCCCTGACGACCGCGGCGAAGATCATCTCTTCGAAGGCATTGGCCGGCACCCAGTGCATATGGTCCGGGTGCTGTACGCCCATCTTGTCGCCGATCATCGCGGTGACCACGATCGCGTGGCGCCGCGGATCCGGCCGGCTGCCGTCGGGCTCCTGGACGGCGTACATGTCGTGGTCGGCCGTGTTGTTCCGCCAGACACCGTCTTCGTCCCGTTGCTGGACGACTCCGTCCACCACCCGGAACCGACCCGAGTCGGTCAGCTCCCGCATGTCCGACGCCAGTTGGGCGAACTCCTCCGCGCGCTGCGCATGGCGCTGCCCGATCACGGACCAATAGGCGTCGTCCTGGTACTCGGGCGCGGAGCCGCGGTCCGGCAGTACCGGGGCGAAGAAGCCGACCAGGCCGATCGTCTCGGGCCGCGCGCCCAGCGGGACGTCCCGTTCGTCGATCGTCTTGGCCTTGATCTCCTTCGGCTTGGGCAACGCGCCCTCGCGCCTGTGCCGCACCGAGGCCGGGTTGGTGCCACGGACGTCGATGATCAGCCCGCGCCGGTCAGCGACCTCCTGGAACTTCTCCTGGTTCTCCACCGGTATCCCGTAGACCAGTTCGACCGTCAGCGGGGACGCGTTCGGGATACGTACATCGCCCAGCGCCCGGGCGGTGGTCTCCGCGGGGACCTCGTCCGCGAGCGCCCGCCCGGAGGAGACCCGACGCACCCGCGACGGGCGGGCTGTCGTGGACGCCTCGGCCGGGCCACCAAGGGCAGTCGGGGCCGGCACCACGGCCGTACCGTCCGGCTGGAACAGCACGGGGGTGATGTCCAGGGCATCGGCCACGGGCACCGCTTCCAGGCCCCAGAAGACGCTGCCGAGTTCCACGGCGGTGACGGAGCTGAGGATCTCGTGGACCTCCGCGATCCGCTGCTCCGCGACGGGCAGGTCCGCCGCGGTCTCCGAGCCGACCAGGACCAGGATCTCGATCGGGCCGTGCCCGGCCGTGTGCCGCTCGCCGTGGTGGGCGCGGGCGTCCTGGGCCAGCTTGGTCGCGTAGTCGAAGAGCACCCTCCTGGCATCGGCGTCGAGTGCCGTCTCGCCCTCGCCGAACGCCAGGACCAGCGGGTCGAGCCGGTACCGCTCCTCCAGCGCGGGGTCGGTCACCACGACTTCCACCGTGTCCGGCAGCGGCACCAGGAACGCCGAGGCGGCGGCCGGGACGGGCCGTTCGGGGGCGGCGGCACCGAGCTCGGTCCCGTCCGTGGCGTCCAGGGACTGCAGGGCCGCACCGAACTCCAGGTTGGCCTGGAAGAGGGCGCCCTGGTCGCCGGTCGTCAGAACCTGGGTGAAGGTCTGTCGCCAGGACCGGGCCTCCGCCGGGTCCATGCCGGAGTCGAGCGCGCGCTGTTCCAGGCTCGCCGCGCGTTCCTCGGCGGACTCATCCGTCCAGGTGGCCGTGGCGACGGCTGTCGTGCCGGTGAGCGAGGCGAGCCCGGACCCGGTGCCGATCGCGGTGTGCGTGCGGGCCGTCGTCAGCAGTTCGTCGAGCCGGTCGGCGAACGCCCGGTCCGACGAGCCGCGTCCGGCGCGGTGGTTGTCGACGAGAGCTGTCAGCTCGCTCCAGGTGAGCGGCCCGGTGACGCCGTCGGCGGCGCGCATCTCGTCGAGCGCGGCGAGCCCGCGCAGCCGGTCCGGATAGGTGTTCTCGTCATCGCCGACAGCGGCCCCGTACACCTCGCGCAGGGCCCGCACCCAGCGGAGCACCCGTGTCGCGAGTTCGTCGTCCCCAGCCGTGTCCGTGGCACCGAGGCGGCGGCCCAGCGCGGCCAGTTCCGCCGTACCGGGCTCCGGGCGGAAGTGCCTCCAGGAGGTGCTCGGGTTGTGGACGTCCTCGGCGTACAGCAGGAAGCGCGGCGGGCGGCCGCCGCCGGTGCCGAAGCGGGTCCGCTCGTCGGCGGACCACAGTGCGCGGCCCATCGCGTTCGCCATGATCTGCCCGGCACGCGGCACGGCCAGCCGGTCGCCGAGCGGCTCGGCGGCGATGTAGCAGGCGTTGACGACCACCGGCCGCTGGGCCGGCAGCGCCCGCACGCTGCCGCGGCGGCCGAAGTACGCCCCGGTCTCCCGTGCGTCCACGCGGACGGTCGTGCCGTCCATGAGCTGGAACTTGGCGTGGCCCTCCAGGCCGTCGGCCGGCCGTATCCCGTGGAAGCCGATGTAGTGGGCGTCCGCCGGCCACGGCAGCTCGTGGAGATCGCTCTCCTCCCAGTCGTCCTCGCCGGGGCCGGTCCGGCGGGCGTAGACGAATCCCCGGGCCTCGGACAGTGCCCGGCCGGTCCCCTCGGCCGCGCCGCCCGTCTGCTCCGGCGGTACGGTCGTACGGCCCGTGGAGCGCTGTCCGTCGAGGCTCACCTCGGTGACGGAGTACACCATGCCGTCCGGGATCTCCCGGCCGTCCAGGGTGCGGATCACGCCTTCCGGGCCGGTACGGCCGAGGCCGGGCGGGTTCGGGATCCAGTTCCCGAGCCGCTCCTCCGCGTCCTCGGGACGGACCAGGGCGAGCCCCAAGGTGCCGTCAACGGTCCGTGCCAGGGTCACCTGGCCGTCCGCCGCCCAGACGGCCGCGCCGGCGGCGTCCGCGACGGCCCGCGGTCCCTCGGGCACGCCCTCGCCCGCGAACGGCACACCCAGCACCAGCGGCCGGGCCGACCTGGCCGGCTCCGCCGCCCTGTCCTGGCGGACCAGTTCGGCCACATCCGACCAGGGCACCTCCAGGGTGCCGCCGTCCCGGGCGGGCAGATCCAGATACGAGGAGTCGCCCGCGCCCAGCAGGACGTACGGGTTCGTGCCACGCCACCGGGCGTCCTGCTCCGAACCGGCCACCTCCGAACCGTCCGCCTCCACCGTCCGGACCGTGTCCAGGTCCAGGGGCAACAGGGCGGCCCTGCCGGTCCAGTTGCGGCCCTGCACCGAGCCGTCCGGCGCGTACAGCAGCGTCTCGGGCCGCAGCGCGTCCTGGTGGCGCACCAGGTAGAAGACACCGAGCGCCGTCAGGCTCCCCGTCTGTCCCTCGTCGGCCGCCTCGGCGGCCAGCGAGAGCAGCGACCGCCGTTGCTCCGGCGTCACTTCGGCGTCCGCGCCCAGATACAGCACTCGCCGCGCCACCACGTCGACAACTTCGGGCGCCGGCCCGCCGCCCAGCCGCTCCACGACACCGACGGCGTCGAGCAGCGCGTCGTGGTCCGGCCGTTCGGCCGCGTCGGGACCGAACACCTGCCGTACGAAGGCCTCCGTGTCCTCCAGCGAGGTCGGGGACTGCGGCTGCGCCTGCGGCGTGGCCGTCGCCTCGTCTCCCGTGGCGGGGACGGAGGCGTCCGGCCCCGCGATGCTGCCGGAACGCCAGGGCCGCGTCCTGGGCGCGTCCTGGGACGAGCCCTCGCCGGACTCGTCGATGGTGGGGACCCTGCGCGGCCGGCGTTCGGGCCGTTGCAGGGCGCTGAGCCGGGTGGGCGGCAGCAGGGAGGTGCGGAAGGAACGCGGGTCGGTGGACTCGACCACCACCTCCCATTCCCTGGGCTGCTCGTTCGCGGCCTGGGTCCGGCTCCGGGTGACGACCTGGATCAGAAACGCCTCCGCGGTCAGCGGGTTCGGGGTGTCGGGGAGCTGCTGCTCCGTCAGCGCCCGGGCCAGCTCCCGCTCCAGCTCCGCCCGGATCTCGGCGGCCCGCTGCCCGGCCCGCTGCCCGGCCTGCTTGGCGGTGGCGGACCTGGCCCGGTTGGCCAGGGGGTTCCTCGAAGACCGCTGTGCCGGCGGCTCGATGACGTTCAGGGTCAGCGTCACCCCCGGCATGGGGATGTTCTCCCGCGCGTTCCACACCCCGACCTTGGCCAATGTCCTCGCCAGGTTGCGGATGTTCGTGGCCACCGTCTGCTGCGGCGCCGTCGAGGTGATGGTGTACGGATTCGGCAGCTTGTGACCGTGCGTGACGACATAGGTCAGCGGGTTGGCCACCCCGGAGACCTGCGCGGACAGCAGCCCGCTGTGGACGTCGTGCGCGCTCTCCCCGGGGCGCCTGCCGTACATCGTGAAGTACCAGCCGTCCTGGCTGGCGATACCGTCCTCCAGCGCGCTCAGCTTCGTCCTCAGCGCCAGGACGGCGTCGTGCGCGGCGTTCCTGGCCTCCCCGAACTCGGCACTCGTCGGCTCGGCGCCGAACTCCTGCAGCTGCGCGAACTCCAGCTCCAACCGGTTCACGTCCCGTACCAGCCGGATCACGTCCAGCAGATCGGCAAGCCGCCGCTCCTGCTCCGGCGCCTCCGGCTCGGCCGACCGGCCCCGCAGATGCGACTCCAGGGCGTCGAGCTGTTCCGTCGTCAGCGCCAGGTTGCGGCCGCGGGCCGCGTCCCGCAGCCGGGTCAGCGCGGGCCTGCGGGTGTGGTTCGTCAGCGCCACCTGGTTGCGGCCGTCCTCGCTGACCAGCAGCACCGTGGCGACCACGTTGCCCATCCGGTCCGCGGTCTCCGCCTCGTCCGGCTTGGCGAAGTTGGTCTGCCTGCCGGGCTCGCTCCGCTGGCCCGGAGCGGTCTCGGACTGGATCGTCTGGACGACGTACGCCTCAAGGATCCGCTCGGCCCAGGCGTGCTCGTTCAGTCCGGCCTGGGCCGCCGCCTGCGACAGCGTGTCGGGCAGCCAGCGCTTCCGTTCGTCCAGCACCTGGGCCGACCCGTAGTCCTGGCCCGGAGTGGGCAACGTCTCGCCCCGGGCCTGGTCCAGCCGGGACCCTTCGGCCATCTGGTCCACCGCCCACTGCGGTCCGACCTGGTCCAGGTTCAGCGGATAGTGGGCCACTTCGGCCAGCGCCTGTGCCAGCTGCGCCGAACCCTGGTACCCGACGTTGTTCGCGCTGATCTCCGCCGTAAAGGCCCTGCCACTGTCCGGATCCCGGAACACCGCGTGCGACGCCCGGCTTTCTCCTCCCGCGATCAACTGGGCCAGCAGATGCGCCCCGTCCTCCTTCGCCCGTCCGTTGCCGGTGAGGAACGCGGCCGTCACCTGGTGCAGCACGACGGTTCCGCCGTCCGCCCGGTCGAGCACCACGGACAGCTCCGGGTCGGCCTTCAGCCTGACCTTGGCGCCGCCGGCCGTCAGCTCCGCGTTCGCCCGGTCCACCACCCGCTGGGTCGCGAAGAACACCTGGGGGCGGGGCTCCGTGCCGAAGGCGATCGTGCGGTCCGCCGAGACCCACAACGGCGGCCTGTCCACCGCGGGTACCGACTTGAGATCCAGGCCGACGGTCTCGATGCCCGGAAGGCCTGCGGAACCCTCCTCGTAGCGAACCGAGCCCGGCTCCCCGACATAGCTGAACAGCGGATCCGTCGTGGCCCGGGCGCCGGTCACCTCGTAGTCGTGGACCAACTCGGGCCGCGGGCGGCGCGCCGCAAAGGGGTCCTCCTCCTGGGCGGACTCCTCCTGTCGTTCCTCCTCCGGGTGTTCCGAGTAGACCGACGACGCCTCCGAGTCGTCGTCCGGCTCCGGTGCCGGCTCCGGCTGCTCCGAGTACACCGAGGAGGCTGCCGCGTCATCGTCGTCGAAGACCGACGTCTCGTCCCACCAGCCGGTGCCCGGGGCTTCCGGCACGTCCCTCAACCGGCGCGCCCGGCGCGCCATCACACCCGTCGCGTTCAGCAGCGCGGCGTCCAGAGACTCCTCGTCGGTAATCACGGGACGACCGGTATTGGCGAATCCGTCCAGGGCGGCCGGTCGCGTGGGCACGGCGCCGGACGGCGCAGCGATCACGTCCGCAGGCCTGGTCGATACCCACAGCTCGGACACCGGGCGTGGGCTCTGGCCGCGCTGAATCTCCTGGATCACGCCGAGAACCGACGTGTGGCCGGCGGCGGGTGGTGTGGCCACTCCACCGGAGAACGACCATGTGACCCGGCCGGTCCCGGCGCTGACGGCGTCCCGCAGTCCGGCGGCGTCCGTCCCCGCCACGCCCAGCACGATGCCCATGGCCAGGTCGGCCTGAGAGCGGAGCGCCGGGTCGTAGGAGGCCAGCAGACCAACCTGGGCGTACGGCACCCGGACGCGGACCTTGCCCTCGGAGTCGAGGACCAGGGTGGCGTGACCGTCTTCCGCACCGCGCAGGCGCAGGACGTACGGCTGGGCGGTGCCGGTGCCCTGCCATGGACCGGTCTCGGCGCCCGTCGGCGTGACTCCGGCGTCACCGGACGTCTTCACGAAGGTCCGGACCTCGGAGGTGTCCAGCACCAACGGCTGGGCACCGCCCGCGTAGTTCCGGCCGGCGCGGGGAGAGCCGTCGGCGCCGTGGACGGCCGTCCGGTCCGCGAAGGCCCCCAGCGTCTCCAGATGGAAGACGGCCAGCTCCGTCTCGTCGTGGATGTCACGTCCGGCTATCACCGCCCGGGTGGCCAGCGTGAACAACTGGTCCCGCAGCCGGTCCGGTTCCAGCGGCTCCTCCAGGTGCAGCACGGCCTTACCGGTGCGCTCGCGGTCCGGCAGCTCCTCGAGCCACTGGATGGCCTTGGCCGTGGCCCACAGCAGTCGGGTGCGCTGGAACGCAGTGATGTTCGCCGGACCGTCGACCTTCACTCCGAGGAGCTTGACGGCCTGCGCGGTGAGCTGCCCCGGTGTCATCCGGTGCATCCCCTGGGCCGCCCGCTCCAGGGCGGGCATGTCTGGCAGGAAGCCGCTCAGCGGCGTCCCGGGCGCGTGGGCGGCGGCCCGCTCCAGCAGTGCGCGGTAGTCGGCGGAGGCCGGCGCGCCCTGGGCGCCCGGGTGCTGCCGCCGCTGGTCCGCTCGCGCGCTCCAGTGCAGCAGGTCCAGAGTGAACGGGCCGAACGGGGCGAGCAGCGGATCCGCCTTCCGCATCGCCTCCAGGGCACCGATCCCGCTCAGCAGGGTGTCGTAGCCGGGGTCGTGGTCGATGTCGTGGCCGAACACCTGGCGCAGCGCGCGCACCAGTCGCAGCGTCACATGGCGGGTCGCACCGGAGACCGGGCCGTCGCCGCTGTGCAGTCCGGCCGTGCGAGCACGGGCGTCCAGCTCGTCGTCGAGTGGTTCGGGCTCGTAGTCCACCCAGGAGTCCAGCCCGCCACCGCGGCCCTGTACGTCGGTCCACACCTCGAACACGTAGTGCGGCATCCCGTCCGGGGGCGTGATCCTGACCGCACCCACCGGCCGGCGGTTGGCGCGGACGTTCCTGCGCGTCTCGTTGGCGGTCTGCTGGCCGAGCGAAGTCCTGGCGAGCGGGTCGACGACGAAGGGCGTGACGGAGCCCAGGTGCAGATCCCGGTCCGCCGGGTCGTCGACGGCGGTGGCACTCCAGCAGATGAGCTGAAGGATCCAGCCCTCGTCGGGCATCCCCTGCACGCTTCCGCGCCGCGCGACCGAGCGCGCGTACTCCGCGCTCGTCTTTTCGAACTGCTGGACGGAGGCGCCGTTGACCACGGTCAGCAGGACGCTGTTCGGCAGGCCGTGCGTCTGGTCGGTGTAGAAGCGTGTGCCTTGGCCCTTGGCGGGCATCGCCAGTTCGGGGCCGAGCTGGCCCGTCGCCGGGTTGACGGATACGAACGTCGTGATCCGGCTGAGGAACGGCAGCGCGTTCTCACGCAGTCCGGCGATCTCGGCTGGACTCATGGAGACCCGGCCGGTCTGCCGCCCGTTCTCACCGAACGGCGCGGTGGACAGGGTGAGTTCCCACGGCGCCGCGTCCGCGCGGGCGGGACGCGCGAGCCCGGGCGGGCTCGACAGCCATGTCCCGACCGGCTTCCCCGGAACGGACGCCAGCGAGACGGTGCCCCGGCTGTCGGCCGGCGAGACCCGCAGTACCACGGACATCCCTGTCGGTGCGAACACCTCGCGGCCGAGCCGGTCGGCGACGCCACGGGACATGTCCTGGTAGCCGGCGCCGGCCCACGGCACCAGCAGCAGCGCCGGCACCTGTGGGGGCAGAGCGGACTGGACCCGGTCCAGGGCCAGCAGTTCGGTGAAGACACCTCGGGACACGGTGCGTACCCCACCGGTGGTCCGCACCTGTACCCCGTCCGGCCGGCCGGCGGTGAGCACCGAGTACGGCGGACGGCCGTCGACCTCCCGCGGCCACGGCGCGTCGGTCACCTCGCCGCGCTCCAGCGTGCCGTCCGGCCGTCGGGAGAGCACACCGGTCTCGTCCAGCACGAGTCCGGTGACCGGACCGTTGCCCCAGTTCCACCCGAACACCGTGCCGTCCGGCGCGGTCAGCGCGAACCGGTCGTCGAAGGCGCCCTGGTTCCTGAGGTGGATCGCCACCAGTGTGTCGAGAGTGCTCGCCTGCGCGACAGCGGGATCCGCCGCGACCGCGAACAACGCGTCGAACTCGGCCGCCCCCACGGGCGCGCTCGGGTCGAGTCCCAGCACGCGCCGGGTCAGGGCGGGCAGATCCAGTGGCCCCTGAGCGAGTTCCGGGTCGGCCTTGCGCAGGGCGTCGAGGGCCCGTACGGACGCGAGCGCCGCCGTGAAGCCCGGAGCCGACTCCCGCCCCTCGCCGAAGACCGCGGCCAGCGCCTCGCGGTGCGTGTCCGCTGCCGCCTCGTCGGACTCGTCGGCACGGCTCAGGTCGAGGGCGGCCAAGTCCGCCACCGCACCGTGATCCGCCGGCGGCGGCGCGGACGGGGAACCGGGCTGCGGAGAACCGGCGTTGGCGTAGCCCTGGGCTGCCGCCGACGGCAACTGTACCGCGGCCGGCGGGACGGTGGGATCGAGCAGCGGGAGGACGGCCTCCGCCCGCTGGACGACACCGAGCGCCCACTCCCGGAACTCGTCGACGAGCGCGCCGGGGTGCGGCTGCCGCGTCTGCACCGCGGACGAAACCCTCCGTGTCAACTCCTGCAGCGGCAGGTACATCGCGGGTGTCAGCGGCATCCCGAGCGCGAACCTGCCCAGCGCCTCGGCGATGCTCTGGGCACCGAACTCGCTCAGCGGTTTGCGGGGAGGGCCGTCGGGCGCCGGCAGCGGCCGCCTGCTCGCCAGCGCCAGGAAAGGCCCGAAGGCACGCACCACGGGGTGGTCCACGATCTGCCGGACGGCGGCCCGCAGACCGTCGTCGGAGAGCGGCTGCCGGTTGTGCACGGCCCGCTGGTAGGCGGCGCGGCCCACAACCGTCAACTCCGCGACAGCCTCCCGGATCTCCTCCTCGCTCATGAGGTCACTGGCGAAGCCGTGGTGCCGCAGCTCCAACAGCACCAGGGCGACCGCGAGCCGCCCCTCGTCGGTGTCCAGTTCCGGATAGCCGCTCATGTCGACGCTGACGTAGTGGATGTTCTCCGCGACCACCGCCTCGATCGAGAGCTCACGTTCCGGCGCGTCCTCCGGGAGCTGCTCGATCCAGCGCCTGGCCTCCTCGTACACCGGGTGACCGGCAGGCGGCAGGCCGCGCAGCGCGACGGTCAGATTCTCGGTGTCCAGCAGTCCGCCGGTGTCCGTCACCTCCTGGCCCGACCGACGCTGGTAGTGCGTGAGCATCCCGCTCAGGAGCGAGTCGAAAAGGGGCCGGATGGCGTCGTACCGGTCGTTGAGGAATGCACGTGTCCGCGGCTGGAGGGCCTCCCGGACACCCGGCCGGTCGGCTGCGCCGGCCAGCGGGGTCCTGGACGCGACCATCAGCATGTTCTTGACCAGCGGCCCTCCTCGCATGGCCGGTCGCAGGGTCTCCTGCAAGGGCCTGGCGCCGACGTGGTTGAAGAGGAGCCAGCCGTATCCCCACACCTCGTCGATGTCCGCGACCGCCGCCAGGAACGGAACGTGCTCCCTCGTCACATCGGCCTCGCCGAGAGTCTCCCGGACGAACCGTGCGCCGAGTTCCCGCCCGAAGTCCCGGCCGGCGGAGATGAAAGTCTTCACCAGGGGCAGCGCGAGCCTCTGCAACGCGACGTCCTGGACCATCCTCAGGCCGACGGCCGGAACCCCCAGCGTGGGTTGTACATAGGCCGGATGGTCCGCCCCGTCGGCACTGGGCAGGACGGTGAACTTACGGCCGTCAGCGGTGACTTCCCAGCCCTCCAGCCGCTCCACGAGCTCCGCGAGGGTACGGGGTGTCCCCGAGGCATCGGTCTCGCGCAACGCCCCGCGGCCTGCCGCCAGCGCCGCCTGCCCGTGGTCCGGACTCTGGCGATCCTCCTCCGGATGCAGGGCCATCGGATCGACCACGAACTCCGCAATGTGCAGGGTCCGCGCCTCGGCCTTCGGCTCCCCTGGGCGCGGAGCCGCCTGATACCAGCGGCCGTCGGATCGCCGGTAGAAGGCCTGCTGGTCCAGGACCACCTTGATACCGGGCCCGGTGGCCAGCACCGCGTGCTTCTCGGGCACGGTCTCCCCGGGCGTCAGCACGAGGATGTGCGAGTCCTCGACCTCGAGGCCGATGGCGTTCCGGTACTCCTCGCCAGGGGCCGCGGGGGCTGGTCCCCACTCGCCGGGCGGCAGGGTCGTCGCCGGCGCCTCCGGCCGCAAGGCCGCGGGGAAGGGCTGGAAGGGCAGGAACTCCTGCCAGTCGGTCGGCCGTCCCTGGGCGTCGTCGAGCAGGATCAGTTCGGCGGACCGCCCCTCCCCGGGCGGTACGACGGCGATCGTGCCCAGGGGGGCGAAGACACGCATCCCGGTCTCGTCCGCCACACTCTGCGCCTCGACGGGGTCGCAGACGAGCAACACCAGGATGTCGGTGGCGGGCAACGCGGCGAAGCTGGCACGGCGGTTCAGCATGTCGCCCGTCGCCATGCCGTCGGCCGGATGCGTCCTGCCTCCCCGTTCGGCGAGCCCGAGGCCCCGGGGACCGGCGTGTGAACCCCAGAAGTGCACCCTGGGCGCACCTTCAGCAGCACCGGAGAGCCAGGGCAGCGCCCGCCGGGTGCTGACCCGCTCCCCCGAGTCCGGGTCGACGGCGAACTGTGTGAAGGTCCGCAACTCGGCGAGGTGCGGATAGGCCGCCTCGCGCACCGCCCACTCCGCCTCCAGGAAGGAGGCGCCGATCCACACGTCGGGGACGGTGCTGACGACACGGTGCACGAGCGGACCATCGGCGGTATCCGCCGGCCCGTGCGGCACGGGCCGGATGGCGGCATCCGCATCCGCGCCCCGGCTCGGCATCAGCGGGGCACCGCCGCGCGGGCCTTGGAGGGGCCGCGGCCTCGACGCGTTGTCCGCGAGGATCTGCCCGATGTCGACGCCGAGTTCGCGCAGGCGATCCTCGGCCGCCTGGAACCGGGCCGCGGCGGCGTCCTCGCGTCGGCGGGCCGCCACCCGTGGGTCGGGGGCGCTGGCCGAACCGGTACCGGAACGCCAGGCCGCTTCCGCCGCCCTGAGCAGGGCACTCGCCTGGCGCCAATCCGCGGCAGCCTCCGAACGCTCTTCCATCGCCTCCTGCTCGTCCTGCGCCTGCTGCTCGGCGTCAGCCGGCACGGCCGCGGGCCGGGAGGGAACAGGACGCTGCGCTCCGGCGCCGAGGGCATCGGACCGCTGCGCGGCAGCCGAGCGCTGCACTCCGGCACCAGGAGCAGCGGCACCGGGAGCGGCACCGTCCGGCCGCTGGGCCGCGGCCGGGCGCTGCGCTCCGGCGGCAGGGGCTCCGGCACCAGGAGCAGCACCGCCGGGCCTCAGCGCCGCAACCGGGGGCTGCGCCCCGGCAGCAGGGGCTCCGGCGGCGGCCTCCTGCGCGGCGACCGGAGGCTGACCCGGGCGGGCCGGCTGGAGGCCCGCAGGTCCCGCAGCCGGGGGCTGGGCGAGCGGCCGGCCCGGCTGGGGCGGCCGGAGGCCGCCCGCCCGGTGGTTGAGGGGCGGGGCCGGGTTGAAGGGGGCGACCGGGACGGCGGCGAGGTACTCGTCGCCGCGTTCGTACACCGTCACCGCGTTCGCGCCCCGGGTGGTCGCGGTGCCGAAGGTGTCGACGGTGCCGTCCTCGTGGACGAGGGTCAGATGGATCCCGTTGGCGCGCGCGGTCAGCTCGGCGGCCAGCAGCGCGGTCGCCCGGTCCCAGCGCCGTGCCTCACTCAACTGGGTCCGGATCAGGGCCTCTTCCTGGGCGCGGGTGAGCGTCAGGGAGGCAGGGAGCCGACCGCCGCGCTGCCGGAACTCCCGGGCCTGCTCCGGGGTGAGCGCCACCCCGGCCGCCGTCAGCTCGGGCAGCCGGAACGTCGCCCGGGGGGCGAGCCGGGCGGTGGCGGGCAGCGGCAGGGCCGGTCCGGGGGTGGTCACGGTGACCGTGCCGGGGGCCTCCTCCCGGGCGGCCGCCAGTGCGGTCGCCACGGCCGTGTAGAAGCGGTTGCCGTCGCCGGGGGGCGCCATCAGGTTCAGGACATAGCCGTCGGGGTCGGTCAGCCGCGCCGGGTCGGTGCCCGCGTCGAACCGGGGACCGGCCGCGTGGACCGTGCCGGCCAGGCCCTCCCAGGTCCAGGGGCGGGCGGTGTGCGCGGGCAGGGCGCCCGCGGGGACGGACGCCGGGGGTGCCGCAGGCGCCGCCAGCTTTCCGGCCCGTCCTCGGGTCCGCGTCGGATCCACGGCACGGAAGCGCCGGTCCGCGAGGTGGAGCACCACCCGGTCGGCGTCCGGGGTGGCCGGGGCGTCGGGGTCGGGGCCGTAGTCCTGGAAGGTGCCGTCCGCTCCGACGATCCGGACCACGACGCCGAAGCGCTGGGCGGCGAGCGCCGCGAGCAGGTCGGCGGCGCTGTGGTCCCAGCCGGTCTCCCCGTCCGCGTCGGCCGGGCGGCGCAGCTGTGCCACGGCGACGGCGCGGCGCTGGGCGGCGGTCAGCGGCCGATGGCGCTGGTCGGGGGTGGGCCGCGGCCCGGCCGAGTGCGGGAGCACACCCAGGGCGTCGAACTCCCGCCGCTGCGGGGTGTCGTCGCCGAGGTCGATCCCGGCGGTGTTCAGCTCGGCGGCGGTGAAGGTGTCCTTCGTGTCCGGGGTGGCATAGGCGAGCAACGGTGAGTCGTCCGGCAGGGCGGCCACCTGGCCGGCGAACTCGCGGCGCAGGGTGTCCGCGTCACCGGGTAGTTCCAGACCCGCGGTTAGCGCGTGGAAGAAGGACCTGCCGTCCTTCGGCACATCCACCAGCCGGTGGATCGTACCGGTCCCGGGCTCGATCAGCGCGGCCGAGCCGTCGGCCGCGATGGCGTCGGCGTAGCGGGGGCGCGGCGCCGCCGCGGGCCGCGCGACGGGCGGGGCGACGGGTGTCAGTACCGGCTCGGGCACTCCGGCCCGGGTGCGGACCGCGGACTGCGGATCGTCGTCTTCCAGCCGGTGCCAGCGGGTCAGCCGGTCGGTCTCGGCCCGGGTCCGGTGGAGGACGCCGGCCGCGGCCTCGGCGGCGGTCTGCTGGGCGCGCACCTCCCGGACGCGGGCGTCGAGGGCGGCCTGCGCCGCGTCCCGGGCGGCGACCGCGATGCGTACGTTCTCGTCGGCGACGAGCACCGACTGATCCGCAGCGGTCCGCCGCTCGTCGGCCGTGTCCCTGGCCGCCCCCACGGTCCGGTCCCATGCGTTCTGGCGGACCTCCCGTTCGATCTGCCGGGCCCGCTGTTCGGTCTGGTGGAGTTCGGCGAGCCACTCCTCCGCCCCGTGCTGGTCCTCGCGGGCGCTGGTGAGCTGCCGGTCGAGGGCGTCGAGCTGCTCGCGCTCGACCTCCGCCCAGCCCTCGTGCTCGGCCTGCGACGAGCTCTGAGCCTCCCGCTCGGCTGCCAGCGCGTCGCGGGCGGCCGCCACCTCCGCCTGGGCGGTGGCCAGGGCGGTCCGGGCCTGCCGAAGCGCGTCCAGGTAGGCGGCCGGCGGGGGATCGACCGGGCGGTCGCGGTGGGCGTCGGCGGCCGTGATCGCGGCGTCCAGGTCGGCCTGGACGGCGGCGTACTCCAGCCCCGCGGCGGCGCGGGCCTCGGCGGCGGCGCGGCGGGCGACGGCCGCGGCCGGGGCGGCCGCGTCGAGCGCTTCCTGGAGGTCGGCGAGACCGCGGCGCAGGCTCCAGTACTTCTGGTCGGCGTCGGCCCACGCCTTGCCTGCGTCCCGTACCCGGTCCCAGGCCTCGGCGACCTGCGGGGGGAAGTTGGCGTCGGTGATCAGCCCGAGGTCACGGGCGACGTCCTCGCGGACCCAGGCGACGACGTAGGTGGCGGACTCGACCGCCTGCCGGCCGGGCTTGACCGCGCGGAAGGCGCCGCTCATGTGGTCACGGGTCCACACGCCGATCGAGCTGTCCTTGAAGTGCCGGGCCACTTCGGCGACGCTCAGCCAGACGACCGGGATCGCGAACGCCATCGCGCGGCCCGTCTTCGGCTTGACCAGGTCCTGCCTCACCAGGTCGTCGGCGGTGACCTCGCCGTCGGTCTCACTGGTGTCGAAGCCCGTGCCGCTCGCCCCGGGGCCGGCCACACCGACGGCGTCGGACCTGATCGCCGGGAAGAAGCCGACCGCCGAGTCCTGGGTACCACCCTGGGAGGGGGTCACGTTCCTGTTCTCGGCGTACCGGTCGGGCGCCTCCATGCGGATGCCGTCGGCGACCGTCAGCAGCTCCGCATGGGCGAAGCTGGGCCGGGAGTAGATGGTCAGCGACCCGTCGGACCGGTCCGCGAACAGGTCCTCGGTCAGCCCCGCCACCGAATAGCCCTCGGCGCTCGCGCTCTGGTGGTAGAACGCGGACAGCGCACTGGTGCCGGTGCCGTCCTCCAGTGCCTGCGCGGAGCCGGTGCCCGGTGCCGTCAGACCGCTGGACGTCGCCTTGCCCAGAGCCAGGTCCAGCGCGTCGTCGGTCAGGGCACCCGCGGCGCCGGCGAGCGCGTTGTCGTACGCCTTCGCCAGCGCGATGGTGTTGGCCGCCTGCACCCGGTGCGCCTCTATCACCGTACGGACCTGGAATCCGTCGGCCGGCATGGTGAACGGCCTTCGCGTGCCGTCGGGGTGCGGGGTGGCGCGCCAGGCCTCGATCTGTGCCGGTGTGGTGGGGATCCGGGCTCCCGTCAGCACGTTCACGCGCGACTGCCCGAGGTCCAGGTCCGGCGGGGGCAGCGGGTCCTCGTCGGCGTCCGGGGCGTCGTCCGCCCCGGTGTCCGGCAGCATCAGGCTGGCCGGCACCAGTTCCCGCAGTGTGCCTATGTCGCCCTCGGTGAAGACCCCCTGGGCCTTCTCCGCCTTCCGCTTGCTCCTGAGGGTGTCCTCCCCCGTGTCGCCCTCGATCTCCAGGTCGAGCTGGAGCCGGTACCCGGTGGTGAACTCGGCGTGCGGCTCACTGGTGTACACCGACCACAGCTTCGTACGGGTGGCCGACCGGGTGGCGGATGTCGTCTGCCGGTTGGCGCCCGTCTCGAGGTACGTCGGGCCGGCCGCCGTCAGCACCGGGTCGCTGGTGTGCACACCCTCGGTGACCTGCCCACCGATGTCGCGGCCCTTCGCCACGCTGAAGCCCTCGGTGACGGTCTCGACCGCCCACCGGTGGTCCTCCAACTCCATGGCCGGCCACAGGCCCTCGAACTCCTGGGCGCCCGGCACCAGCACGGCCCGCACCCGCACGGTCCGGGTGCCGATCCGGTACCGCTTCCAGCCGACGACGCCGATCCTGGCCGGCGCCGAGGTACCGATGCCCACCATCTCGCGACGCAGCGCGCGGACCACCCGGGACGAGACGAGCTGCCGGATGGCCTCCCGGCTCTCGTCGTCCATCCCCAGGTCACGGACCTTCTGGTCGAATTCGTCCAGTACCCGGCTGGTGTTGAGGGAGTTCACCGGATAGGTGGCGAACGGGCTGTTCCTGAACCACTGTGGCTGCGTCCACACATGGATCGCGTACGTCGGCACCGGGCCCTCGGCGTCCGCCGCGTCCGTGAGGACGCGCAGCAGATGGGCACTGCGCTCGGGAAGATGCCCGAGCCAGCCGCCGCGGACCCGCAGGCGCTCCCCGCCCCAGCCGCGCACCCCGCCCGGCAGCAGCCGGCGCAGCGGCGACAGCAGCCCGAACACCCGTATGGCCGCCGCGACCTCGTGTTCCGCGTCACCGGCTACCAGCACCTGGTGCCCCGCGTCGACCCGGTTGATGTCCGAGACGATGGTCCGGGCGATCTGGACCGACTCCCCCCGGGAGGTCCACCAGGGACGCACCATCACTCCGTAGCCGCCGGTGATTTCCGGACCGACCGGGTGGGAGTGGTTGTAGACGAAGGTGCCACCGAAGGACTGGGTGAAGGTCTTGCCCCGCGACCCCGACGCCTGGATGCTGCCGGTGACCGTCATCTCGGTCTCCAGAGGGGCCGGCCGGGCCAGCGCCCGCAGCACGCTCACCCGCACCCGGTGGACCACGGTCCCCATGTCGTCCAGGTAGGGCCCCTTGCCGAAGAGGCCGGTGGTGCGCGAGCCCAGCGGGCCGGAACTCTGGTCGAAGTCCGCCGTCAGATACTGCGGCCGCTGCGGGCGCACCGCCGCGTCATGCGCGGGCGAGCCCAGCGTGGTGAGGTGCCACGCCCCCCGGGACGCCTGCTGCAGAACCCGGTCCACGACGCCGGGCTCGCCGCCCAGCGCCACGACGGACACGGTCTGGTAGGGGTGTTCGGAGAGCGGCCCCGGCCGGTGGTCGTCGTCGATCGCCGAGAGTGCGCCCTCCGTCAGCGCCTTGGCCTCTTCGGAGGACATGGGCTCCTGGGTGATCCGGACGTCGTCCGGGAGCGCGTACGGGTTGTCGGCGCCCGGCGCGTGCGGGTCCCGGCTCGGCATGTGCTCCGAGGGCACGCTGATCAGCACCCGCGCCGCCACGGCGGGGTCGGGCGCGGTGTCGCCGACGACCTCGGTCTTGCTCTGCGTGAAGACGAAGAGCCGGGTGCCCAGGATGCCGAGCGAGGCGATGCCCCGGAACAGGCTGCGCAGACGCCAGTAGCCACCGGTGCTCGCCGAGACCGTGAGGCCGTAGCTGAACAGATGGGACGGCCTGGTGCTGACCGCCATCGGCTCGAACGCCGCGCCCGGGCCGTAGCCGATCCCGTGCTGTGTCCGGCCGTCCGCCTGGTAGCCCACCTGGCCCGTGCCGCCGTGCTTGGCGGAGCCGATGTTGTCGACGTGGCTGTCCCGCACCGACACCTGCAGTTCGAACCCGGCCCCGGAGCTCACCGACATGTTCTGCTGGCCGCTGAGGGAGGTGGATCCGGGGGCGCTGTAGCGCATCTTGAGGTCGTTCTGGGTGCCCTCGTAACGGAGGCCGGTCAGTTCGCCATCGAGCCAGATGTACCGGTAGCCACGGGTGAACCGGCCCGGCTCCACCAGTTCGACCCGGATGCCGGTGGTGGACAGCGCCCCCAGGTTCCCGGCCGTGCTGTGGTGCGACAGCGCGTTGATGACGGTCAGGGTGTTGGACAGCACCATCTGGTAGTGCGCGTGATTCCGCCACTCGGACGGGTCACCGAGATCGACGAACGGGGCGACCAGATCGGGGAACTTCCGGTGGACCGCCTCCAGGACCTGGTCCATCAGGGTGTCGAGCACGGTACGCCCGGGTCCGCCGGCCGCCTCGCCGAGCTCGATGCCCTCGGGGCCCTCCACCGCCGGGGTGATCCCCGTGGGCCGCTCGGTGTACCGGCCGTCCGCGAAGGTGAAGCTCTCCACCCGGCTCATGCCGAGGGTGGGCGGGTGGTCCTGGGTGAGATACGCCGGGGCGAACGGCACCGCGCCGCTCTGCCGGCGCAGGGTGGTGCCGTCGTCCCAGCCGGCCAGGCGGCGCGCCTCGGTCTGCGTCATCCGGTCCAGGCTCCAGGTGACGAACGGCGTCGCCGCCGGGTCCCCGGTCTTGCGCACATAGACGGTCTTCTCGACCAGATACAGGTCGGTGGTCGCACCCTTCGCCCGGCCCACCGCCTTGACCCCGCCGGCACCGCCCGTCACCTGCGAACGTCCCGACATGTGCCCGTAGCGGGCGACGGGGCCGAACTGGATCCGCATGCGCAGGCTGTCGATGAGGCCGAAGAGACTCGGCAGGTTGAAGGTCGGACCCGCCACGACGGTGAGGTCCTGCTGGAACGCCTTGGTCACCCTGCGCTCGTTGCGTACGGTCAGCTGACCGCTGTCCCGCAGTTCCTGGACGTCCTCCTCCGAGACGAGAAGGGCCCGCCCCGGGATCACCCGCTCGATCACGAACGCGCCCAGCGGAGTGTGCTTGTTGTCGTCGTCGAACAGCGGCGCACTGGCCACCCGGGAGCGGGACAGCCGCGCGGCCATCTCCCGGAAGCTGTCGGAGGAGAAGAGCGCGTCGAGTTCGTCGTAGGCGGAGGTGCCCTCCCGGGTGCCGATCCGGTCCACCGCCCAGTCCCGGATCTCCCGGATCGGGCCGAAGTCCTCGGTGAACACCAGCCGGTAGTCCGACTCCGCGCTGAGGTCCATCGTCCTCGGGGTCCGGCCCGGCTCCGACCCGTCCGTGAGACTGTCCGGCAGCCGCAGCGACAGACCGTCGCGCATGGCGAAGCCGACGGCGTGGTCCGGACGGGCCGTCTCCGCGGGCCTGCGCCGCCAGGGGGTGCCGAGGACGCCCCGACGAGCGGGCCGCAGCGCCCCGTCCCTGACGGTCAACTCGTAGTACACGTCGTCGAGATGCAGATGGGAGGGGCCGGTCGAGCGGTTCTCGGCCTGGCTCACCACCTGCTGGCTCATCAGGTAGTCGAAGGCGGTGGTGTATCCGAACCGTGCGGCGATCCGGCCGAATCCGACGAACATGGCGCTCGGCGGGCCGAGCGGCACACCCGGAGCGACCTGACGGGTGGTGGCGACCGTCTTGCTGGCCCCGGTGGTGGCCTGGCTGCGCCGCATGTTGTCGACCTTGGTGAGCTTGCCCTCACCGTCGCCGAACCGCTCCCACTCGCCGTAGTTGCGCACCCTGATCTGCAGCGTGCGGATCCGTCCCTCGACGGTGCGGTACACGAAGTCACGCCCGTCGGCGGCGAAGGTCCGGGGCTCGCCCGCCAGGGCCCGCCCCACCCGGTCGAGCAGGGCCGCGATCCCGTTGCGGAGCGGACGCCTTCCGCGCGGTCGCGGGTCCTGCGGCCGGGTCGCCGGGTCCTGTCCCAGCAGCCGCTCGATCTCCGCCATGACCTGGTCGGTGCCGCGCAGCACCACCGCGCTCTGCCCGAAGACGGCGGCGTCGTCGAGCACGGCCAGCCGGTCCGGGTCGGTGAGCACATCCGGGTCGTCCTCGGCCAGGAGCGTCAGCAGGTTGAGGTAGTCCGGCATCCTGCTGCCGTCCTCGAACCGGTTGGGGCCCTGGTGGACGGGCGGCGGCAGCAGCGCCCGGTCCAGCCGGGCCGGCCGGTGCAGCTCCAGTTCCTCGTCGATCCGCGCGCCGGGGAACCCGGGCCGCTGGACCGGGGCGGACGGGAGATCGGCCGCCGGGGTGACGACGATCTCCGGGAGCCGGCCCTGGTCCTGCGCCGGCTCCTGGGCCTGGCCCTGTCCCCGGTTCGCGGGACCTGCGGCACCCACGCGAGGGGCTCCGCCGGGTGCAGTGCCGAGCCTCAGGCGTATGAGGTCGGCTTCCTTGGCGTTCTTCCGCATGGCAATGACCACGCGAGCGGTCACGTCCGCGGTCGACTTCAGGTCCTTCTTCCAGTACGACGGCAGCGCTGCGTACGCCCTCGCCACGTCCCCGGCGGTCGCGGGGCCCTTGTTCCACTTCAGCCGCTCCAGCTCCCTGTTGACGGAGGCCTTGAGCTCGGAGAGATAGGAGGCCGACGGTGCGCCGGCGTCCGACGGGGACTGCTGCTGCGACGGCGACAGCGACGGCGGCTGCGGGGCGGCCGGGGGCTGGATCGTGGTGGGCGGTGCGGTGTGGCGGGCGATGCCGGACGGGGCCTCGGGGCCGAAGGTCCAGATCACCGGCTCGGACGGGGGTGCCGTGCCGGGTTCCAGGGTGGCGCCCACGAGGCCCAGGGCCGTACCCAGATCGTGGCCGACCGGGACGGCGCGGCGCTGTCCCGGCACGTTCAGGGCGAAGCCCTCGCCGGTGTCCACGCGCAGGTCCACACTGCCCGCGTCGTGCGGGACGGGGGTTCCGGCGACGATCTCCGTGGGGCCGGTCTGGACCGGCAGTCCCACCGGCGCGAACACCAGGGCGTTCAGCTCGTCGGCGACCTGAGCGCCGAAGGACGGGAAACCGGCCTGTACGCGCCCGGCCTGGCCCGCCAGGATGACGACGGGCAGCCGGGTGCCCGGTTCCCATGCCGTCCGGCGCTCGACGTACTGCGCGACTTCTGCCGCCGTCCGCCAGCGTCCGGCCAGGTACATGCGGTTGTCGCTGGCCCGGTACTGACCGCCCACGACGACCGCGCGGTCGCTCGTCGGCAGCAGCGGGGAGGCGTGGTCGCGGGTGGGCAGCTCGTGCCGGCCGACGAACCGCGCCCCGGTGAAGCCGCCGTTCAGGGCGACCTCCGGGGCCCGGGCGCCGGTTCCGCCGCCCGAGCTCGAAGTGTCGGCCGACGGCACGGCGGTGCCGTCCTCGAGGGTGGTGGCGGCCCGGGAGGTCTCCGACGCCGGATGCCCGAACGCCTGCTCCTGGGCCGCGTGCTGCCACTGCTCGTCCCAGCGGGCCGCTTCGGTGCGGGCGGCCTGTGCGGCGGCCTCGTCGGCGGCGGCCTGGCGCTGCACGGCTCGCGGGGCCGTGCCGCCTTTCGCCCCGGCCTGGGCCTCGCGCAGTGCATCGGCGGAGGCCTGCGCGGCCGAGGCGGACTCCTCGACGCGTTGCCGGTTCCAGTCCGAGACCAACTGGTAGACCTCGTCCCGCGTCTGCCACGTATCGGCCGCCCGGTCCGTGGGTCCGGAGCGCTCGGAGGGCTTGGCGGAGGTGAGCGCCGGCTCGTTGTGCACGGTCTCGGACGGCGTCGCGGTTTCGTGGATCTGCGTCTGTGTCTGCGTCTCCGCCGTGCGGGCGGACTGCTCCCCTGAGGCGGCGGGGGTGTTCTCGGCCGCCGTCTTGGGCTGCTTGGCCGCCGGCCGGGCTGTGGTCGGCTCCGCGGCCTTGGCCGCCGCGTCTGCCGCCCTGTTCATCCCGACTTCGGTCTCCAGGCGCCACTGGGCCGCCGCCCGATCGGCCTCCGCCTCCTGACGGTTCCGCTCAGCGTCCGCCCTCGCCTGCTCGGCGGCCTGCACATCCGACTCCGCCTTGCGCGCCGTCTCCTGGAGGTCCGCCTTGTAACGGGCGACCGCCTCCGCCACGCGCGCCTGTTCGGCCGTCGCGGCGGCCGGCGAGGGGGTCTTGGTCTCTGCCGACGCGGAAGACCTGGTTTCCGCGGACGCGGAGGTCTTGGCCTCGCCGGACGCGGAAGTCTTGCCCTCGGCGGACGCCGAGGTCCTGGCCTCCGCCGACGCTGCGGACCCGGCCTCCGCCGACGCCGTCCTGGTTTCCTCACCCGCGGCGCGCCCGGCCTCACCCTGCCGGGTGCCCACGGTGTCGGAACGCCCGGTCTCGCCCGTCCGCGCGCCGTCCGCCTGGGCCCCGTCGCGCCCGGACTCGCCGGCACTCCCCCGGCCCTCGGTCGTATCCGCGCGTGTCGTCCGTGCGGAGCTCGCGGTGTCGTGCTCCGTACGGGCGGTCTCGGCTACGGGTGCCTTCTCGTCCAGCGTCTTCAGGAAATCGGCGAGGGCCGCCGCGTACGGCGACTGCGGCAACTGCACCTCGGGCCGCTCCAGCACCGCGGCCTGCGCCGACGGATTCGCGTCGGCCTTCGCGGCGTCCGTACCGCTCCCCTGCCGGTCGGCGGAGGAGGCGTCGGCGCTTTCGCCCGGCTGCGACGACCCGGACTTCTCGGTCCGGGCACCGTCCGCGTCGTCGCGCGTGCCGGACGCGCGTCCGTCGCCGCTCGGCGTCACCGTTCCCGTCAGCGGGTCCTCGACGGCGGCGGCTCGTACGCCCTTGCCCTGCAGGAAGCCCGCCAACGCGGCCTGGTAGTCGGCCAGCGTCTCCGTCATCGTCTTCTCGTTGCCCGATTCCCACGCCTGGCGAAGTTCGCTCGCCCACGCCCGCGCGGCCTCCTCGGACATTCCGGCCCTGGACGCCTGCTGGAACACGGCTTCCTGCTGGGCATCCGCCCCCTTCCGGAAGTTCGCCTCTCCCTGTGCCTGCCGCGCGTCGGAGATGTGCGTCCGCAGCGCGTCCAGCACCCGCTGCACCCCGCCCGAGCCGCTCTCCTGGTGCTCGCGCGCGGCCCAGTCGCCCCACGCCTTGGCCTGCCCGACGAGTCCGTCCTTGGTGGGCAGGGTGCGCAGCGCGTAGTCGGCCATCAGGGTGCCGATGCGCTCCGTCGGCATATGGGACTGGGGCAGCTCGCCCTTGCTGCCCGTCAGCACCTTCTGCCAGGGCTCCTGCTTCGTCACGGCGGCCCGGGCCGGCTCCGGCCGCCTGCCGCCGGCCACGTCCGCGCGCTCGGTGAGGTGGTCGGCCCGGATCTGGGCCACCTGGGCCCGGCCCGCGGTGTCCCGGGCACCCTGCTCCGCCTCGGCCAGCCGGGTCCGCAGCCCGCTGATCTCCGCGGCGTGGACGTCCCCGCGCTCCTGGACCGCCTTGAGCTCCGCCTTCGCCGTCTCCAGCCGCGCCTGCCGGGCCGGCTCCCCGAGGGTCTCGGCCCGCCGGGCCTCGATGAACTGAGCCCGTGCCTCGGCCACCGCGGCGGCGTCGGACTGCTTGCGCTCCACGGCCTCCTGACGGCGCGTCACCGTCTGCACGTCCGACCGCGACACATCGGCCAGACCGCGCCCCGTGTCCTCCGCCGCCGCCTTGGCCTCCGCCACCCGGGCCTGTGCGGCCTGGATCGCCGGGTCGTCGGCCTTCTGCGCCGCCCGGAGGTCCGCCCGCGCCCCCTCCAGCCGCGCCTGCTCGGACGCCACCGCGTCCCGGGCCTCCGACAGCCACTCCCGCGCCGACTGGACGGCGGCCGGGTCGGCCGCACGCTGCTCCGCCGCCTCCAGCTCCGCCTGGGACAGCTGCTCCTCGCGGAGCCTGCTCCGGAGGGACTGCTCGACCTCCAGCACCTGGGTGCGTGCCGCGTCGACGGCCGCCGGGTCGACGCCCGCGCGCTCCTGCGCCGCCGACAGACCCTCCCAGGCCTCGTCCAGCCTCTGCTGTGCGGCCCGGTCGGCGGCGAGCGCCTCGGAGGCCCACGCCTCTCCCTGCGTCGGCGCCGTCTGTTCCGGCCGGTTCTTGTTCTGGGTCCGCAGCGCGGACTGCAGTTTCTGCCGGGCCGCCGCGGTGTTCTCCGGCGCCTCGTGCACGGCCGTCCGGGCCTCGTTGACCCGTGTCTCGGCCGCCTGCACCGTCTGGTCCAGCAGTTCGTCCAGCTTCGGCCGTGCCTCCGCGACCACCTGGTCCCGGTGTACGGCGGCCGACTCCGCCTCCTGCCGTGCGGTCTTGGCCTCCAGCCGCGCCTGAACCGCCTGTTCCGTCAGACGCACCGGGTCCGCCGCGCCGGACCGCCCGCCCGTCGTCTCGGACCGGTCGTTCATCAGGTGCTGGACCAGCGCGTCGCCCTGCTCCTGGGTACGTGGCCGGTCCGCGCGCTTGCCGGCCGCGTCCGCGAGGATCCGCGTGACCTGTGCCTCCCGCGCCGCGGGGTTGTCCCGGGGCAGTGACCGCGCGGTCAGGTCGCCCTGCGCGAACCGCCGCTCCAGCTGCGCGACGTGTACGGCGTCCTCGGCCTTTTGGACCTGGTCGAGCGCGGCCTCGCGCAGCGACACATCCGACCCGGGGCGTTGCATGACCGACCGGAATTCGGCCTGGGCCTTCGCCAGCTTCTGCTGTTCCGTCCTCAGTACGCTCTCGGTCTCGGTGAGCCGCGTCTGCGCGGCGTTCCGGTCCGCGGCGTCCGCCGCGCGGTGCGTGATCGCCTCCACGTCCGCCCGCGCGGCCGCGTCCTTGGCCTCGGCCTCGTACAGGGCACGTCCGTCCGCCGGCCGTGCCTCGGCGGCCTCCGGAGCGGTCCGGTCGCCGCCCTCGCTCCGGCGCGCGGTCTCCAGGTCGGCGAGCTTGCCCGCCAGGTCCTCCCGTGCCGCGCGCCCTTCCCCGTAGGACTCGGCGGTCCGGGTCTGAGCCGCCTGGAGTTCCGCGGTGTCGGACTCGCGCCGCTGTGCCGTCTCCAGATCGGCCCGCTCCACCGGCAGTTCCCACCGCGCGGCCCGTGCCTCGTGCCGCGCGGCCACCTGGGCGTCCTGGGCCTGGTAGGCCCGGTCGAGCGCGTCCGCGCGGCGCTCCCCGTCCGCCGCGGAGCCGGTCCTGTCCCGGAGCATCGAGGTGAGTTCCGCCAGCGCTTCCCGCACCTCCCGGCCCCTGGCCGCCAGCGTCTCCTGGGCCTTCGCGACCCGCGTCCGGGCGGTCTCGAGCGCTTCGGGATCCGCCTGGCTGAGATGCGCCGCCTCCCACTCCGCGCGCACCGCCGCCTCGTGCTCGACGGCCTCGCGCTGCGCACGCTCCGTCGCCGCCAGGCGGGCCTGTGCGGCCTGCACCGCCGGGTCGGCGGCGTCGCTGCGCCGGGCCGTCGGTTCCGCCTGTGCCCCGTCCAGTTTCCCGCGCGCCGTGCCCACGCCGTCCCGGGTCTCGGCGGCCCGGGTCAGGGCGGCCGCCAGCTCGGCGGCATCGGCCTGGCGTTGCCGCACGGCCGCCAGCTCGGCCCGCGCCGCCGTCAGCTCCCGCGCCGACGCCGACGCCACGGACTCGGACTCGGCCAGCCGCGACCGCGCGGCCTTCATGGCCGCCGACTCGGTCTTCTGGCCACGCCCCGCGGCCGACTCGGCGCTCTCGCTCCGCCATGTCGCCACGAGGTCCGCCCTCGCCCCCGCCACTTCCTGCCGGGAGGCCAGTCGCGACTCGTTGGACTCGAAGACGCGGGTCTGTGCCGCCTCGAGTTCCGCGGTGTCGGCCTGGCGTCGCTGTGCCGACTCCAGATCGGCCCGCGCGGACTCCGCGGTCCCCCGCAGCTCGGCGGCCCGCGTTTGCGCGGACTCCAGGGAGGCACGGGCCTCGGAGACCCGGCTCTGCGCCGCCTCCGCCGCCTCCCGCCTCTCGGAGGCCCGGGTCTGGGCGGCCTCCACCGCCTCCCGCTGCTCGGCGAGCCGAGCCTGCGCGGCCTCCGCGGCCTCCGGCGTCGCCGGCTCGGCGCTCTCGTCCTGCCGCGCCGTCTCCCGCTCCAGCTGCGCCTGTGCCCCCTCCAGGTCCCGCTCCGCGGAGGCCGCCGCGGACTCGGTCTCCGACGCCTGCTTCTGCGCGGACTCCAGGTCCGCCCGCTTCCCCGCCAGCTCCCGCTCCGCCGAGAGCGCCGCCGACTCGGTGTCCGACGCCTGCTTCTGCGTGGTCTGCAGGGCGTCCCGGGCCTCGGTGGCCTGGGTCCGCGCGGAGTCCAGGGCCGCGGCTTCCGCTTCCCGGTCCCGCGCGGCCGTCAGGTCGGCCCGGTCCGCGTCCCTGTTCAGCCGTGCGTCGCCCAGGACGTCCCGGGCCTCGGCGAGTCGCGCCTCGGCGGCCGCACGTTCGGCCTGGCGCTGCTGTACCGCCGTGAGACGGGTCTGCGCGTTCGCCAGTTCCGTCCGTTCGGCCTGTACGGCGTCCCGCGCCGAGGCGAGCCGTGCCTGCGCCGCGTCGACCGCGGCCGGATCGGTGTCCGCACTCCGCTGGGCCGCTGCCAGATCGGCCTGCGCCGCCTGCTCCTGCCGCTCGGCCTCCGACAGCGCGGACTCGGACTCCGCCACGCGCGTCTGCGCGGCCTCCACGGCGCCCTCGGCCTTGGCCGACTGCCCCTTCTTCGCCGCCTTCGGAGCGTCCTCGCGGGTGGCGGGCCGTGTGTTCGCGTCCAGGGCCTCCAGTTTCTCGGCACCCACGTGACGCTGTACCAGCTCGGCCAGGTCGGTCCGCGCCGCGCGCTCCTGCACCCGCGCGGACTCCAGCACGTCCTGGGACTTGGCGGCCTTCGTCTCCACCGCCCTGAGCTCCGCGGCGATCGTCTGACGCAGCTGCACCGCGGCCAGCTCGGCCCGGGCTTCCCGCACCTCCCGCTCCGCCGCCAAGACACCGGAGTCGCCCTCCGGCGCCCGCCCCCCGGTCTCCGCGTCCGCACGCTGCCGCGCGGCGTCCAGAGCGTCCTGCGCCCTGCCGACCCGCGTCTGTCCCGCCTCCAGCGCCTGGGCGTCGGCCTGGCGCCCCAGCGCCGCGTCCAGATCCGCGCGCGCCGCGCGCCACGGCTGCTGTGCGCTCTCCAGGGCGTCCCACTTCTCGGCGAGCCGCTGTTCCGCCATCTCCCGGGCCACGTCGCCGACCTGACGCTCCTGTGCCTTCGACAGGTTCTGCCGAGCCCCCTCCAGCGACTCGCGCGGGGTCGCCACGGTGGCCTGTGCCCGGGCGTTCCCCGCCTCGGGGGCCTTCGCCGACTCCCGCTCCGCCGCCGACAGCGCGGACTCGAGCTCCGCCACGCGTGTCTGTGCCGCCTCCACGTCCGCGCCGATCCGTGCCTCCGCCGCCTCCAGCGCAGCGGCATCGGCCTTGCCCTCCCGTGCCGCCTTCGCGTCGGCCTCCGCCGCCTTCGCCTCCGCGACCGCCGCCGACACCGCGGACTCGGTCTCCGACGCCCGTGCCTGCGCCGCCGTCACGGCTTCCCCGGTCTCGGCGGCCCGCGACTGTGCCGTTTCCAGAGCCGCGGCATCGGCCTGCCGCTGCTCCGCCTCCAGCTTCTGTTCTGCCGTACGCACCGCGGACTCGGTCGCCGCGACCCGTGCCTGCGCGGCCTCGACCGCCGCAGGCTCGGCGCCCTCGCGCTGCTGTACGGCCGTCAGCTCGGCCTGTGCCGCGTCCCGCTCCCCCCGCCTGGCGTCCAGAGCGTCCCGGGCCTCGGAAACCCGCGTCTGCGCGGCTTCCAGCGCCTCGGCGTCCGACTGCCGCCGCTGCGCGGCCGACAGCTCCGCCCGCTCTCCTGCCAGCTGCTGCCGTGCGGACTCCACGCCCGCCTGCTCCTTGGCGACCCGCGTCCGGGCCGCCTCCTGCGCCGACGCGTCGGCCTTGCCCTGCGTCGCCGTCAGGTCCGCACGCGCCGCCTGCTCGGCCCGCTCGGCCGCCGACAGCGCGGACTCGGACTTCGACACGCGCGTCTGCGCGGCCTCCACCGCGTCCCGGGCCTCGACGGCCCCCACGCGCGCGGCGGCCGGCGCCACGGCATCGGCCCGACGCTGCTGGTCCGCCGCGAATTCCGCCCCCGACCGGGCCGCCGGGGCCGCCGTACCGGGTCGCTCGCCGGTCTCGCTCCGGGCGGAGCTCCGGGGTGCTTCCTGGCCCTGCCCCGCCGTACGCGTCTGCCGCCCGTCGGTGTTACGCGCCGATGCAAGCACCTGCTCCGCCTCGGACCGCAGCTGCTGTTGCGTCAGCGCGTCCTCCGCGTCGAACACCTGCTGGAGCGCCGACTCGCGTACATCGGCACCACCGGCGTCCCGGACTTCCTGGAGCACCGCGTCCTTGTTCACCCGGGTCTCCGCCAGACGCGCCGCCGCCACATCCGCCCGGGCGGCCCACTCCTTCGCCACGGCGTCGTACAGAGCGAGTTCGGCCGACGCCACCCGCGCCTGCGCGGCCTCCACGGCCCCCGGCTCGGCGTCCGCGCGCTGCTGTACCGCCGCCAGGTCCGCGCGGGCCTCCCGTACTTCCGTCTTCCTTGCCAGTACGGCGGACTCGGCGTCGGACAGTCGCGTCTGCGCGGTCTCCATGTCCGCCCGGACCTGGGCCCGTTCGGTCTCGGCCTGCTTGCCGGTCACCCGGTCCGCCAGGCTCCGCGCGGCGTCGGCCTTCGCCGTGGCGGTCAGCGCGGTGTCCATGGCCTCGGCAACGGCTGTCTTCAGCGTCCCGAGCTGGGCGGCGCTGTCCTGCTTGCGCAGCTCCAGCACCTCCAGATCCGCGCGTGCCGAAGCGAGTTCGGCCAGCGCGTCGCCCCGGGCGGTCTGCGCCACGGTCAGGTTCGCGCGCGCCTCGTCGAGCGCGGCGGGATCGACGTCCTTGCCACGCTTCTGCGCGGCCTCCAGCTTCGTCAGCTTCGTGCCGACCGACCGCAGCGTCCGCTGCGTCGCCGCGTCGTTCTTCTTGGCCGTGGACAGCCGGGTCTCCGCCTGCTTGACCGCGGCGGTGTCGGTGTGATGAAGGCTCTTTGCCGCCTCCACCTGCGGGCCGAGCTCCGACTTCAGCCGCTCCTCCCGGGCCTGCGCCGCCTCGGCCTCCAACCGGGCCTGCTCGGCCTGCTCCACGGCCCGCGCCGGTTCCAGAGCCGTTTCCTCGGCCGTGGGCCGGCCTTCGGCCTTCGCCGCGGACGACCGGTCCGACGCCTGCTCCCGCAGGGTGGTGAGGCGCGACTCCAGCGCGTCCATCACCCGCTGCACGCCGGCGGAGCCATAGTCGCGATACTCCTGCGCGGCCCACTCGCCCCACTCCGAGGCCTCGCCCCAGCGGCTCGGCTCGTCCAGCGGCAGCTTCCGCTCCGCGTAGGACGCCATGTGGCGCGACACGGCCTCCTGGGTCAGATGCGCCGCCTCCAGGCCAACCCCGTCCGTGCCCTTGCCGAGCGTGCTCTTCCACGGGGTCCCGGCGGCGTCCTCGGAGGTCCGCTCCACCCCCTCTCCCAGCAGGCGGTCGGCCCGGTCCCGCGTCACCCCGGCCCGGATCTCCGCGACCCGCGCGGCGCCTTGCGCGTGCATTTCCTGGCGCTCGGCCTCGTACAGCGCGGTCTGCTTCGCGACGAGGTCCCTCGCGGCTCGGTCCGCTCCTGACAGCTCTTTGCCGGTCTTGCCGTTTCCGGGCGACGGGGACTTCGCCTCGTCGGACTTGGCCGCGAGGTCGGTCGCGTCGGCGGACTTCGCCGTGGCGGACCTGGACGTCGCGTCAGCGGACTTCACGTCAGCAGACTTGGAAGCCGCCTCGGCACGGGCCGTCTCGGCGATCTGGGCCCTCGCTGCCTCGGCCCTGTCCCTCGCCTCGGCACGCTGCGCGTCGGCGACCTTGTCGTTCACTTCCTTGCGGACCGCGGCCTTGTTGCTGTCCTCGGCCTGCTGGCGCTTCGCGGCCTCCTTGAGGTCCGCTACCCGCTGCCGTTCCGCCGGGGTGATGTTCGTGTCGGTGGTCGTCCGGTCCGACGCGGTCCGCCCGGATTCGCGGTCCTCCGACCTGGTGGCCGACCGCGCTTCGTCCGTGCCCCGCTGGGCTCGTGAGGTCTCTCCGGGCGCGCCCGTCCGGGTCTGCCCGGCCCCGTCGGCCTCGGACGCGGCCTTCGCCGATACCCCGTGCGGTGTTCCGCCGGCCTGCGAGATCCCCTCGGTCGCCTCCACGGGTGTGGTCTTGTCCTTCGCCGACCCTGCGAGCGCGGACGCGTTGCCGCCGTCGCCCGACGCGGACCTGGCGTCCGCCCTGCTGCCGCTCGCCGGCCGCGCGCCCTCGCCCAGGGCCGCCGCCGTGCCGGCAGGCCGCACTTGCCGACCGCCCAGACCGGCGGCCGACTTCAGCGGCCCGCGTCCCGCGTTCGGGACCGTGCGTGTCCCATCGGTGCCGCCGGAGGCGCGCTGCCCCTGGTCCGCACCGGAACGTACGGACGTGTCCCCGAGGTTGGCCTGGGTGCCGGGCTCCTTCGCCGCGGCGCTGCCCGCCGTCTCCGACGTGCCCGTACGACCGCCGCCCTCGAGCTGCCCGACCGACGCCTCCCGCACCGGACTCGCCGGATGGACGACCTCCGGCTTCGCCGACGGCACGGACCGCACCGGAGACACCGTCTCCCCCGTCCCCGCGTTGCGCACGGATGCGTCCGACGCGCCGTTGCGCGCCGACGCGTCCAGCGCGCTGTTACGCGTGGAGGCGTTCGACGTGCCCGTACGACCGCCGCCCTCGATCTGCCCGACCGACGCCTCCCGCACCGGACTCGCCGGGTGGACGACCTCCGGCTTCGCCGACGCAACCGACCGCACCGGAGACACCGTCTCCTCCGCCCCCGCCTTGCGTGCGCCCGTGTTCGGCGTGGCGGCGTGGTTGTCACCGACGGATCGCAGCGCGTTCTGCGCCTGCCGCACCCCGGTGTCGACCGCCTTCGCCGCGCCGGGTACCGCGTTGCCGCCCGTGTCCTGCGCCCTGCCGCCGACGGCACCCGTCGTCGAGCTCGGCGTCTGCGGAGCAACCTCGTGCGGGGCGCCGGTGGCCGGCTGGGCCTCCAGGTTCGTCCGCACCGCGCGCTCGGCGCCGGAGGCGCCCACCGACTCCTGACCGCCGGTCGAGTGTCCGACCGTCGAGGCGTCCACGGTCCGCTGCGCGGCCTGTGCCGTCTTCGCCACGCCGCTCAGGCCGGAGCCGACGTCGTGCAGGACGCTCTGGCTCGTGGAGCCGTCCGCCACGCCGCTCGTGATCCCGCTCGTACTCCCCCCGGCCGTCGAGGTCTTCGGCGCGGTCTGTACGGACTGGGTGGCGCCGTCGGTGCCGGTCCTGACCGCCGAGGAGCTTCCGGGCGAGGTGCCGGCGTCCACCGGGGTCACCTTGTTCGGTACGGTCGCCCCGCCGCCGGCAACCGGACCGTCGCCCGCGCCGGTCGTCGTCACCTTGGTCGGCGTCGGTGCCGGTGCCGTGTCCGTCGATGTGCGCACGGTGGTACCCGTGAGTGTCCGGGTGACGGCGGAGTTGACCGAGACGTCCGAGGACAGCGTCAGGTCGGACTTGGTGAGGCCCTTGGAGGAATCGGCGATCGTCCCGCTGATGGAGGAGACGGAGGTGACCGACGACGGCAGGGTCAGTCCCGTACCGCTGCCGGTGCCGGTGCCCGTCGCGGTGTCGCCCACCGAGGAGCCCACGTTCGCGGTGCCGACGTTCACATCGCCGACGTTGACATCGACCTTGAGCCCGTCCAGTTTCTCCTTGCCCACCTTGGCCAGGCTCTTGGTGACAGAGGCCACGGCCATGCCGACCCCGCCCCACAGCACCAGGTTCGAGATGAAACCGGGGATCTGCTCCAGGGAGGTGGGGACGGGAATGAGCTGCTGGGCGGTCGTCGGCAGACCGGCGGCGGCGTTGCCTGACGCCACCGCGGCCGCGTTGATGGCCATGAACTCGATGCCGAACCGGGCGACCTTCCCGGTGACGCTGGCCATCGTCACCGCCCAGTCGGGCAGGGTCTCCGTGACGGCGCTGACGGCGGATCCGACGAACTTGCCGACGTTGGAGACCATGTTGCTCATCGCGCTGACGGCTGTCGCGACCATTTCGGAGACCCTGCCCAGCAGGCCGACCATGGCGCCCAGCAGTCCGAGGAGTTCCGGCGCCGCGAAAATGAGCGCGCCCAGAAAGACGCCGACGAGACCGGCGATCAGTTCCGCCAGTGCCTGCTTCGCGAGCGTTTCCTCCTGCTCGGTGCGGAGCATGGCGTAGTAATTGATCATCTCGCCGGTGTCCCAGAACTCTTCGATGATGTTCATCACCGCTTCGCGCTGGTCGGAGAAAGCCTGAGTCATGTACATCTCGGCATCGCCCAGCCACGCCCCGTTGTTCAGGTCGAACTCGGCGCTGGTCATCCTGGCGGCCTGCTCGTCCAGGAAGTCACCGAATTCGATGAGGGCGTTACCGAGTTCGTAGACCGGGTTCGGGTCCCAGGTCTTGTTGATGCTGGGCGTGTCGTCGGACATGATCGGGGCTACCTCAGAATCCGGTTTCGTTGACCGCGGTGGTGTGGTAGTTCTCGTTCGGCGTGCCGCTCGGCTGGTCCACCGTGTCGGAGGGCGGACCCGAGGGGTGCGCGGCTTGCCATTCCGGACTGTTGGCCTGCACCATCTGGGTGTGGAACTGCTGGAACATCGCCTTTACGGCGCCTTCGCAGTTGGCGTAGTTCTGCGCGGCCTTGGCGATGCCTCCGGTGAGGACGTTGATGACGCCCTGGGCTCCCGGGACGTTTTCGTAGTACGCCCCGTCGGTGGCGTTGTTACGGTCCTCGGCCTCCTGCGTGCCGTAGAACTCTTGTGTCACCGCCGTCCAGCGGGCGTTGAAGTCGTCGGCGACGTCCGCGGCGTCGCCGGTCCACGAGAGCCGCAGTTCGCCCAGGGAGTTCATGATGTCGGTGAGTGCGTAACTGATGTTCTGGGCCGCTGAGTTCACTTGCTCGCAAGCCGTGTTGAGACTGTTCGGATCCACCGAGAGCGTGACGGCGTTGTAGTCACGGGGAATGGCTGACATGGCCTGATGCCTCCTCAGGAGCCCTGCGAATTGGCGGTGTTGGCGGTCTCGGCGGAGATGTAGTTCGCCTTGCTGGTCATCATGCGTTCGATCATGTCGGTGAGGAGGTCCTGGAGGTCTCTCATGGTTTTGTTGACCTCGGTGGAGACATCGCTGAACGTGGTGCCGGCAGGGCCTTTCCAGGCGTCTTCGATGACGCGGTACTGATCCTGGATGGTGTTGATGTTGTCCTCGATCACATCGGCCCGGTTCCGGACCAGGGTGATGGCCTCTCCCAACTGGCCGATGTCGACCGCCCAGGCTGCGGGGGTCATCACCGTCGAGCCGTCGGCGAGCAGATAGGAGCCGTCGCTCTGCTGGGTGGCGCCTTCGATTCCGTTGTCGGTGACCATGTAGGTGGAACCGTCGGAGCCGGTGAAGAGGCCGGTCTGGGTGTCGAGAGTGCCGGTGAGTACGGTGCCGTCCGCCAGGACGATGGTCGTCCCGTCGGAGGAGTAGAAATCGCCGCCGGACATATAGCCGTAGAGCACCGTGCCGTCGGGCAGGGTCTTGGTCACCCCGTCCTTCAGGAAACTGCCGTCCGGGGTGCTGATGCCGTGTTCGACCTCGCCGTCGGCCGAGACATAGACGGTCCCGTCCTGGGAGATCCAGCCGCCGTCCTGGGTGGCGGTCCCCAGCAGCGTCTGACCGTCGACGGTCTGCGAGGTGAGGAACTGCCCGTCAGCCGAGGTCTGTCCGTTCAGGACCGTGCCGTCGGGCTGGATCTCGACGGTCCCGTCCTGCGACACCCACGTTCCGTCGCTCAGCACGCTTCCGTACACCGGCTGGCCGTTGACGGTCCGCACCTGGCCGTTCGGCAGGAACGAACCGTCGGGCGCGGTCAGCCCGTACTCGACCTCATCCGTGGGGGAGACATAAACGGTGCCGTCCTGGGAGATCCACCCGCCGTCCTGGGTGGCGGTCCCCAGCAGCGTCTGCCCGCCGACGGTCCGCGAGGTCAGGGAGGAAGTGTCCTCCGACGTCGACTCCTCGGACTCGCCCGAGGTGGTCTCCTCGGTCCCGTCGGACGTCGTCGTCCCGTCGCCGGCGGTGGCATCGTCCACGACCGTGGTCGTGCCGTCGTCCGCGACCGTCGTCGTGCCGTCCCCGGCCGACGCATCGCCGTCCGCCACGAACGATCCGTCCGACGAGGTCTGCCCGTACTCGACCTGACCGTCCGCCGAGACATATACGGTCCCGTCCTCGGAAATCCACCCACCGTCCTGGGTGTCCGAGCCCAGCAGCGCCTGACCGTCAACAGTGCGCTCGGTCAGAAACCGCCCGTCGGACGAGGTCTCCCCATGCTCGACCACACCATCGGCGGTGACCATCGTCGTCCCGTCCTCCGACAGAAACGACCCATCATCCAACTGCGTCCCATAAACGGTCTGACCATCGATCTGCTGAACTTCACCATTCGCGAGAAACGCGCCATCAGGCGCCGTCAGACCATGCTCGACCTCACCATCCGCCGAGACATAAACCGTCCCGTCCTGCGAAACCCACCCACCATCCTGAGTATCCGAACCCCACATCGACTGACCGTCAACGGTCCGCTCGGTCAGAAACCGCCCATCGGACGCCGTCTGCCCGTGCTCGACCACACCATCGGCAGTAACCATGGTCGTCCCGTCCTCCGACAGAAACGACCCATCATCCAACTGCGTCCCATAAACGGCCTGGCCATCGATCTGCTGAACTTCACCATTCGCCAGGAAGGCCCCGTCCGGCGCGGTCAGCCCGTGCTCGACCTCGCCGTCGCTGGAGACATAGACCGTCCCGTCCTGCGAAATCCAGCCGCCGTCCTGAGTGTCAGAGCCCCACATCGACTGACCGTCGACGGTCCGCTCGGTGACGAACTGCCCGTCCGGCGTGGTCTGACCGTGCTCGACCACACCACCGGCCGTGACCATCGTCGTCCCGTCCTCCGACAAGAACGACCCGTCATCCAGCCGCGTCCCGTAAACCTCCACACCATCGACGGTGCGCACTTCACCATTGGCCAGGAACGCACCATCAGGCGCCGTCAGACCATGCTCGACCGTGCCGTCGCTCGAGACATAGACCGTCCCGTCCTGCGAAATCCACCCGCCGTCCTGCGTGTCCGAACCCCACAGATCCTGGCCCTCAACCGTCCGCTCCGTAACGAACTGCCCGTCCGACGTGGTCTGCCCATGCTCGACCACACCACCGGCCGTGACCATCGTCTTTCCATCCTCGGAAAGGAACGACCCATCATCCAATCGGGTCCCATAAACCGAATGGCCGTCGATCTGCAGAACTTCACCATTCGCCAGGAACGCGCCGTCCGGCGCCGTCAGACCATGCTCGACCGTGCCGTCACTGGAGACATAGACCGTCCCATCCCGGGAAATCCAGCCCCCGTCCTGCGTGTCCGAACCCCACAGATCCTGGCCCTCAACCGTCCGCTCCGTAACGAACTGCCCGTCCGACGTGGTCTGCCCATGCTCGACCACACCACCGGCCGTGACCATCGTCTTTCCATCCTCGGAAAGGAACGACCCATCATCCAATCGGGTCCCATAAACCGAATGGCCGTCGATCTGCAGAACTTCACCATTCGCCAGGAACGCGCCGTCCGGCGCCGTCAGACCATGCTCGACCGTGCCGTCGCTCGAGACATAGACCGTCCCGTCCTGGGAGATCCAGCCGCCGTCCTGGGTGTCGGAGCCCAGCAGATGTTCGCCGTCGACGGTGCGTTCGGTGAGGGACGGGCCGTCCGACGTGGTCTGCCCGGGATCTGGGTCGCCGGTGTCCGTCGTGGTCGTCGTTGCGCCCGTTTCCGGCGACGCTGATGTGGACGGTGACGGATGGGTGTCGCCCGCCGGCGTGACCGACGTCGGCTCCGTCGGTGAAGTCCCGTAATCGGGCTGTGTGTTGGGGCGGACTCCTACCGTGTCACCGGCGTCCGGATGATCCGCCGGCGGATGGCCGTGGTGGTCGGTGTGGGCCGGCGTGTCGGGCTCGCTCGTCGCCCGGGAGAAGAACGACCTGTCCAGGTGAGTCAGCGGTCCGCCGTCAGGCGAGTGGTCGGCCCCGTCGGGAAAGGAGCCGTGCCCGTCGACAACTGGTTCCGCCAGAGCCGGGTTTTGTGTGTCCGGCGCATCCGGGGTTTGGGCGTCGTCCTGGGCGGTCGAAACCGTCGCGGGTTCGAACAGACCCCGGTCCAGGGGAATCAACGCCTCGCCGTCGGTGTGCGCGTTCGTCATCTCGCCCCGTCTCCTCTCCCCGCCGGCGACTTCATATGTGTCCGCACGTTAAGGGTCGTGGAATGGTCGGAGACTGCGTAGATCCTTGTTACTGACGTACGGACGTCCTGGAATGGGGACGTCGAGCGACGGTCGATATCCCGGCACCATGGATAGGTCAATCAGAAGGCCGATGACCGAAGAAAGCGGGGTGTCCCATGGGCGACAGCGACGACGTGAGCCCGCACGCATCGGAATACCAGAGCGACCCCTGGGTACCGAACGTCGATCCGGACGCGAGCGATCACGGCGACCAGGAGGACGCGGCCGAGACCTACGCCGAGATCTACGGGGTCACGGCGACCACCAACCCGACCGACGACTCGGACGACGACGAGCCGCCGGACGAGATGGTGACCATGCCGAAGCTGAGCATGGCCTACACCACGTCCCCCGACCTGGTGCCCACCGCGCCGGGAGGCGGGTCGGGCAGCGCCATGCCCACCCTTCCGGACAGCAGCGCCTTCTCGATCGACCTCGGCGCGCTGCGGGCGGCGGAGCAGACCTTCCTCGACGCCGTCGCGAATGCGTCGAGCGCGTACGAAACCTTGCGGGCCAAGGTGCAGGGTGCCATCGACGACCCCAATCTGTTCGGCCAGGAAAACGGTCAAGTGGTGGGCGGCGGTCGGACGGCGAGCTGGGTCCCGGACGAACTCGCCGAGAGCGGAGCCCAGTTCGCCGAGGCGATCAACCCACAGCTGACAAAGGTCATGCGGGACGGCGCGGGCGGCATCGAACTGATGGGCACCTTCACGGCGCTGCTCAACAACGCCGGCCAGTCCTACGCCGAGACGGACTCGGAGTCGGCCATGCCGGACCTCGGCCCGCGCGCCCAGCCGGCGGTGCAGATAAGCGACACAGAGTCGAACTTGGCGATATAGCGGGTTCCGCGCACGTCGAACGGCGCCCGGCCACTTTCCGGCCGGGCGCCGTTCGTCATGCCGTCCGCGCCGCCCTCATTCGACGGCGACGGTCGGCAGATCGTCGGGGAGCAGGGTCACCAGGTCGTCCGTGGTCGGTTCCACCAGTTCCACGACCCGCTGCGCGTGCCGTTCCGTCATGCGCTGGAAGATCTGTCGGGCGGTGCGGCCGTTGCCGAAGCGGTCGTCGCGGACCAACTCGCCGAAGTAGCCGAGCAGGGCCTCGCGGGTGTCGTCCGGCAGCTCGTACTCGTGCTTGGCAGCGTGGAACTCGACGATACGGCCCAGTTCCTCGCTGCCGTAGTCGTCGAACATCAGGGTGCGGGTGAAACGGGAGGCCAGGCCCGGGTTGATGTCGACGAAGCGTTCCATCTCCTCGGGGTAGCCGGCCACGATGACGACGACGTCGTCGCGGTGGTCCTCCATCAGTTTGACCAGGGTGGCGATGGCTTCCCGGCCGTAGTCGTTGCCCTGGCCGGCGGGCGTGAGGGCGTAGGCCTCGTCGATGAACAGGACGCCACCGAGGGCGCGTTTGAAGACGGCGGTGGTCTTGGGCGCGGTGTGGCCGACGTACTCGCCGACCAGGGATCCGCGGTCGGCCTCGATGAGGTGGCCGCGGGAGAGCAGTCCGAGGGCGGCGAGGATACGGCCGTACAGGCGCGCCACCGTCGTCTTGCCGGTGCCGGGGTTGCCGGCGAAGACCAGGTGGCGGCTGAGCGGCGGGGCGGCGAGGCCGGCCTCGGTGCGCTGGCGGACCAGCTGCATGACCTTGACCATGGTGCTGACGTCCTGTTTGACGCTCTCCAGGCCGATCAGGTCGTCGAGTTCGGCCAGTACCTCGGAGAGGCTCTCGGCGCGGGTCTGCCGGGTTCCGGTGCTCTTGGCGTCCGGTGTCGCGGGGCCGCCGGCCCGCCCGCCCGGTGCCACGGCGAGCGCCCCGGCGCTCGGAGCGGGCAGCGGTTCGCCGCCGAGTGCCTCCTCGGGCATCGTGCTGATCTTCACGTCGTCGACGCGGCAGCGCTCGATGGTGGGGTCGGCGCCGTCGGCGAGTTTGAGGTCCTCGTCGGTGTCGTGGATACGGCAGCCGCGCAGCAGCGGTGTCGCCGCGCTGCCGACGTAGACGGCGGGGAAGCCGGTGGCGCTGATGTCGCAGTCCTCGAAGCGGCCGGCGGCGTTGTCGGCGAGGTAGACGCCGTTCTTCGCGGTGCCGGTGACGGTGGTGCCGCGGACCCGGGGCGTGGCCTTCGCCTGGACGACGAGGCCGGTGCCCTTGGTGTCGGTGATGGAGCAGTCGCTCAGCCAGGCGCCGGCGCCCTCGCGGACGAAGACCCCGGCGGCGCCGGTGCCGGTGACTCGGGTGTCGACGACGAGGGCGGCGGTGCCGGCGCCGATGTCGATGCCGACGCCGGAGCAGGAGCTGACGGAGCAGTCGTCGACGAGCGGGCGGTGTTCGGTACGCAGGGCGATGCCGGTGGTGGCCTTGGTGATCCGGCAGCCGCGGGCGGAGAGGTCGCCGCCGTCCACCTCGATGCCGCACAGCTCGGCGTCGTCGATCTTGGTGTCGGTGAGGGTCAGCATGGCCTGGCCCACACTGCGCAGTCCGTGTTCCGGGGTGCCCTGGACCCGGCTGTCGTGGAGGGTCACCCGGCTTCCGTCGCCCGCGTGGACGCCGGTGAACGCGGAGACGGTGACCGCGCAGTCGACGAGGCTGAGCCGTGAAGTGTCCGCCGCGTAGACGCCGTTGGCGCCGGAACGGGTGAAGGCTCCGCCGCGTACCTCCACCTGTGCCTCGCCGCCGGCCGCGAGTCCGGAACCGGTGGTGTCGGTCGTCGTGGTGTCGTGCAGCCGCAGCCGGCCGGCACCGGTGGCGACGACGCCGGCCGCACGGATGTCGCTGATCCGGCAGTCGATGAGAGAGGCGACCGCGCGTCCGGTGACATGCACCGCGTCCCGGCCGGTGCGGGCGATCTCGCAGCCGCGCAGCGCGACCCCGAACTCGCCGCCGGCGGACGGCGCTTCACCGGCCGCGTCGTCGTCGGGGGCGGTGTCGGCCCCGGCGTCACCGGTGATGACGACTCCCCCGGCCTCGCTGTCCCCGATCCGGCAGGTGCGCAGCACGGGCCGGGCGCTGTCGTCCACGGCGACGGCGGCCGCCCCGGTGTGGGTCACGGCGCACAGCTCCAGGGCGGCGCGGGCCGCGCCGGTGATCCGGATGCCATGGCCGCCGGTGCGGGTCACCGAGACCCGGGTGAGGGTGGGAGACGCGCCGTGGTCCACCAGGATGCCGACGGCGTCCACGTCGCTGATGCCGGTGTTCTCGACCACGGCCCGGCTGTCTCCGGCGAGATAGAGGCCGATGTCGCCGGTGTGGTGGAGTTCGCAGTCCCGGAAGACGGGGGTGGCGGTGCCGGTGACCTGGGCGCCGCCGCCGGTGATCTCGCAGCCGTTGACCTCCACCGCGCCCGCGGTGACCAGGACGGCCGGTTCCTTGCCGCGGCCTTCGAGGACCAGGCCCTGTATCCGGCCGCCGGGGCTCTGCACGGTGAGCGCCGGCCCATGGGCACCGGCGACGATCCGTACCGTGCCGCGGCCCTTCTCGGCGGCGAGGGTGATGTCACGGTCCAGGACGACGCTCTCGGTGTAGGTCCCGGGCTGGACGGAGATCACCGCGCCCTCCGGGGCCTCGCGGACCGCGGCGACGATGGTCTTGTACGTGCCCCAGCCGCGGGGGGCGACACGCAGTCCGGCGCTCATGTCGAGGTGCAGGTCAGTCGCAGCTGGGCGGCGGCGACATGGACGCCCTCGGCCGCGTCGCCGCGCTCGGCCCCGGCGTCCACGAGCCTGACGGTGACCCGGCCGGTCCGCACGGTGAACGCGGGCGAGGTGTACCAGCGGCCCTGGTGGGTCTTGCCGATCTGGTCGACCAGGAAGCCGCCGAGGGGCTTGGACTGCTTGTCGGCGCCGGTGCCGAAGGCGTAGTCGTCGTCGTAGTAGTAGAAGTAGGCGGGCGAGCCGCCGACCCGGGTACGGGAGGAGTTGGTGGGCACATAGCTGGAGACCCGGCAGGACGCGACCGTGAAGTGGGAGCTGAAGTCGTACTTCCACAGCGCGTAACGGGTGGCGTCGTAGCCGTCGGCCTTGCCGGACACCGGCATGGAGAGGTAGCCGCCGGTGCAGGCCTCGCCGGTGTAGCCGCCGCTGTCGGAGTTGGTCCAGGCGGTGGTTCCGTCGGCGTCGGTCCCGGTGGAGTAGCCGTACACGGCGAAGCTGGTGGAGCCGTCGCTGCTGGCGGCGCAGTCGGGGCCGGCGATGGCCTTCCAGGTCTGTCCGGAGCTCTGGCCGCCGGCCTGGTAGGGCGTGGCGTCCGGGCTGGGGGCGATCGGCCTGACCTCACTGGGCACGGCGAAGGCCGGGCCGCCGAAGGCGCCGTACACCAGCGCTCCGAGGGCGACGGCCAGGAGCGTGGAGATGCTCACCACGAGCATGCGTTTGCCGGTCAGGCCGCGCGGGTCCTCCGGCCGTACGGATTCGGCGAATGCGGAGGAGAACTCGCGCCAGTCCTCATCAATCATGCGAGAAAGCACCCCTCAATGTTGTGTTTCTGAATAACCCTGGGAAAGGGACAGGGATGGCAGGACGAATAGCCGCGGTGCGGCGCACGGGTGGGCAACTCGGCCACATGGCACCCGACTTGAGTTACGTACGAGGTCACGGGCAGGTTCACGTGTTTTCTCTCACGGGGCCCAGAGCGGGGATGGGGGCTGACGCGGCGACTACGTTCGTACTCAGGAACTCACCAAACCTGAGAATGGCAGGAGCGCCATGTCCCCCCAGATTTCTCAGATCGCCGTCGTCGAGCAGCACAGCCTCGTGCGCCTGGGTCTGGAGACCCTGCTCTCCGGCAGCTCCCTGCTGCGGGTGGTCGCGCTGGCCGCGGACCCCGCGCAGTTGCCGGAAGCCGACGCGCAGCGCCTGGACGTCGTCGTCTACGGCGCTCCGCCGCAACCCGGACCGTCGCTCGCCAAGACCGTCGCCGCCCTCACGCAGTGCGGACGGGTGCTGGTGGTCGCCGACTTCGCGGGCTGGCAGCCGGTGACCGACGCGCTGCGCGCCGGGGCCTACGGCTGTGTCGGCAAGCAGGCGGGAGAGCAGGAGCTGCTGCGCGCGGTGGAGACGGTCGCGCTGGGCGGTCTGCACATCGCGCCCGGCCTCGCCACCCGGCTCCACCACGAGCTGCGGCAGCCCGCCGGCACCCCCGTCCCGGCCCTCGCCCACCGGGAGCGGGAGGCATTGCGGCTGCTGGCCACGGGGCTGACGCACGGTCAGATCGCCCGGCGGATGGGACTGACGGAGGCCACGGTCAGCACCTACGTGAAGCGGATCAGGAACAAGCTGAACGTCCGCAACAAGGCGGACCTCACCCGGAAGGCGATCGAACTCGGCCTGCTCCAGGAGGACGAGTTCCGCAGCCCCGCGCTCGCCGGCGGCTTCTCCCCCGCCGGGTACTCCTCCGCCGCCTGACATCGCGCCGTGTCCTTCCCGCAAAGCCCCGTCGTGACCGCCGACCCGCACAGCCTTGTGCGGGTCGGCGGTCACAGTCGTACGGTCGTTTGTTGATGGTCCGTCAGATGTGGCGCCCCAGGCTGACGATGGCGCCGAACGCGCCGAACGTCGCCACCGCCAGGGCGACACTTCCGCCGGCCAGGACCGAGCCGAAGCCGGCCAGCCACCGGGGCCGTGCCATCGCCGGCAGGTCCGGGCGGCGCATCATGCGCCGGAATCCGTAGACCAGGAGCACGGCCGCGGTCAGGGCGCTGCACACGGGCCCCAGCCAGCTCCCCGAGCCGAAGCGCTCGGGGCCGGTGATCAGCAGGGTGAACAGCCCGGCGGTACCGGCCACCAGCAGCGGCACCACCTCGGCGACCAGCCGGGCCGACCCGGCGCGCAGCAGGGCCGCGAGCCCCAGCAGCCCGGCCGCGAGGTTGGCGTACGGGGAACCCGAGGCCGCCATGACCACAAGGCCGCCGCCGAGGACCAGGCTCAGGGCGCCGCTCCAGGTCGCCAGCAGGACGGTCGCGGCGCGCACGGCGCGGGCGACCTCGTCGTCGCGGGGTTCCTCCTGCACCCGCATCCTGACCCGCCGCCAGGTGAAGGCCACCGTGCCGCTGACGGCCGAGGGCACGACGGTGAGCAGGGCGAACACGACCACGGCGACCACGCAGGCCGTCTGGATCCCGCTGGCCCGCAGCGCCGCGAGGCCGATGCCGAGCACCGCCGCGACGGCGGCCGTGAACAGGGTGGCGGAGGTGGTCACCGCCGGCGCCGCCACGGCGGCGAGGAAGGCGCCGAGCAGTGCGCCGAAGGCCAGGGCGGCAACGGCCAGCCCGGTCCTGGTCATGACGCCTTCCACACCGAGCTGTTCGGTGCCGTAGCCCAGGGCGGCGGACCAGGCGCACAGGGCCAGCGCGGGCACCGCGCACAGGGCCAGCGTCATCCGCAGGGCCGCCGGGACGGACCAGCCGCGCTCCATCGCGACCCACGCCAGCACGGGCAGGGCGAGCCCCGCGGCCAGCGCGAGGTCGAGCAGGACGCCCGTGCCCGGGCGGTGCCGGGCGGCGAGCACGAACAGGGTGGCGACGAGCCAGCCCAGGGCGAGCGCGGTCAGGGTGTACGTGCGGGAGCGGGCGTCCCAGCGGCGGTCCAGGGCGCCCTCGGAGACCTCGGCGACCCGTTCGGCGACGTCGTGCACGACCGGGTCGTCCAGCTCGTCGGCGGTGGCATCACGCAGGTAGAGGACCTGCCCGTCGGTGACGCCCAGTTCCGAGAGCGACCACTCCGGGGCGAAGGGACTCCCGGTCGCCGCGCCCAGGGTCCAGGCCGCCGGCATGATGTCGGACTCCCGCTGGTCGCACAGACGGGCCAGGGTGTCGGCATAGCTCACGATCGGGGCGCCGGCCGGGACCGCGAGGTCCACCTTCCGGCGCTCGCCGACGACGGTGATACGGCAGTGCTCATCCACGATGACGATTCCTCAGGGATGCAGGGGTGTTCCGCCGCCGGGGCGACGGTCAGCGGTGCTGCCAGGTACGGGAGTTGGCCCACTCGGCCTCGGAGTAGTTGTTCCAGTTGACGTGCATCGCGTTGGCGATCTCGCCGAGCACGCCGCCCGGGCCGAAGAGACCGTTGGCGGCGTAGTTCCACTCCGCTTCCAGGCCCTCGAAGTACTGCTGTGCGGCGCCGTTCCAGTCCCCGCCGGCGAGGACCGGCTGGAGCTTGTTGATGAGGTCGTGGAGCTCGTCCGCGATGGTCTGGGCGACGCCGTTGATGTGCGTGCCCGAGCCGGCGAGCTCCTCCTTGACCATGAGGTTCGCGCCGTCGACGTTTCCTGCCATGATTCACTCCCTGGTGGTTCCGGATGCCGTGTGGGACGGTCGGGAAAGGCTGATCTGACGATGCGTCAGCTGAGGTTGGCACTCGACAGACCGGCCTCGATGTTGTTGATCGAGGTGATGTTCTGCTGCTCCGTGTCGGTGTAGTTGACGTAGTTGCCGCGCAGCCCGCTGGCGATGTCGGTGAGCGCGTCGTGGAGCATGCGGGAGTAGATGTCGTACTCCTGCATGAGGGCCTGGAAGGTGTCCTGGGCGATGCCCTGCCACCAGCCCTCCATGTTGACCACGTAGGTCTTGAGGTCCGAGAGTTGCCCCTGGATCTCCGCGGCCGTGCTGTCGCACGACGTCGCCGCCAGCGAAATCTGCTCCGGTGTCACCTTGAAGTCGGTCACCGTACTGCTCCTCTCCGGGTGGCCTGATACCGGTCCAGTTCAGCGTCGCAGCGACCGCGGGAGGTCGACAGATCCCCATTCCGGTGTCCCCGAGGCCCGGCGGACGGTGTCCTGGTCCGGAGCCGTGCTCATCCGGACACGCCAGAAGTCCCTTGCATGGCAAGGGACTTGATGTGACGTCACATGGAACTCCGGGCCTGGGTGCTCAGGGACCCTCGCCCACGGAACCGGCGCACCGCTCCGGCCAGCCTCCGCCGCCGGTCTGGCCGCCCCGGCCGCGCAGCGCCTCGTCCAGGCCGGCCAGCGCGGCCCGGTCGGCCTCGCCCAGTTCGGCGTTCGTGTCCTGGCCCGGTGCGGACGCCGGTGCACCGCCCGAGGCGGGCAGTTCGCGCAGCAGGACGACCGGGGACGGCCCGGCGCGCCTGACGTCGAGGATCATGAAGGGTGTGCCGGGGGCGAACACCACCTCCTGGACCTCCTCGGGCCCGTCGGGGGCGTGGAACAGCGGCCTGGCGAGCCGGCCGGTCACCGACCAGATCGCGTACCGGGGGCCGGGTGGCCGGCCCGCTCCCCCGGCCGCGCGCACGCCGCTGAGCGGGGCGCGGTCCCGGAGTACGGTGCCGGGGCGCAGCGGGTCGTTCTCCGGGTCCTCCGCGTGCGGCAGTGCGGAGCCCGCGCCGCGCAGGACCGCGCCCCGGTGCGTCGGCAGCCGGCGCAGCGCCGACACCAGGCAGGCGGCGAACGGCAGGAGCCGGTCGTCGCGGCCGTGGCAGGCGGCGGCCAGCGCGTGGTGGTCGAGCAGGCCGCCCGCCTCGTCGAGGTGGAGCCGAAGCGCCGTCAGGTCCGCTTCGGCGGCTTCCCGTTCGGCGTCAGCCATGGCCGGCAGCCTGCCGAGCGCGCGGGCGACGGCGGGCGCGTGCCGCTCCCAGGCCGGGCCGGCGAGCAGCCGCAGGGCCGTGTGCTCCGCGGGACTGCTGCGGTGGCCGGTACGGAAGGACGACCGGGCGAGCGCCGGCCGTACCGGCTCGGTGGCGTCGAGGCGGGGCGGGCCCGGCCGGGGTGTCGGCCCCTCCGCGGAGGCAGCAACCGGTGTAGGCCGCCGGCTCAGGTACTCCCACGCCTCGTCGAGATCGGGCCCGGCGGGCGGGTCGGGGACCACCGGTTGCCGGGGCGCCGCGAGCTCCTCCCGTCCCCGGATCAGATGCTCCCAGGCTCCGGCGAGATCCGGCGCGGCGACCGGATCGGCGGCGGTGCGGGGCACGGCCGGTGCGGCGACCGGACCGGTCGTGGTGCGGGGCACGGCCGGTGCGGCGACCGGACCGGTCGTGGTGCGGGGCACGGCCGGGTCCGCCGTGGTGCGGGGCACGGCTGGTGCGACTTCGGCGACCGGGGTGCGCGCGTACGGGACGACCTCGGCCCCGCCGGACCCGGCCGGTGCCGGGGCCGACGGGGCCTGGGTGCGCACACCGTGGCGGGTGGCCAGTTCGCGCAGTGCGGGAGCATCGTCCGCGGTGGTGCCGTACACCTGGAGCGTGGCGCCCGCGCACACCCGCGGCGGCAGCGAGCCGAGCAGGCGGTCCAGCGCGGGCCACAGCGAGTGGTCCGGCCGCTCCCCCGGGACACCGGCCTCGACGACCGGGCCCTCCGGGCCGACCGCGAGTCCCGCACCCGGGCGGACGGCACCGTGCGTACCGACCCACAGCCCCGCCCGGGTCACCGTCACCCACCAGCGGTCGGTGAGGCGGACGGCGCCGTCCGGCGTGCCGTCCGCGCCGGGGAGCGGTGCCGCACAGCCCAGCAGCCGGGGTTCCCGACCAGGGTGGCACTCGGCGGCGTTGACGAACGGCAGCCAGCCGATGGCACCGTCCGCCCCGAGCACGACGGAGCGGACACCTCGGGTGCCTCCGGACGGGCCGTCGGTGAGCAGCGGCAGCCCGGTGGCGGCCACCACCGGAGCGCCGAGCCGGTCGGCCACGTGCTGGGCGAGCGGCAGCAGGTCACCGGGGCCGCCGGGCGCCAACCGCACGCCGTCGCGCACCGGTTCGGGCAGGACGGACAGCAGAGCGGCGACGTCGTCCGCCGCCACCTCGTCGCCCGGCAGGCCGCCCACCACCACGGTGAGCCGGCGGGGGTCGAGCGGAACGGTGTGGTAGAGATCGCCCACAACCGTGCCGGGCGCCCGCGCGGGCCGCAGCAACAGGCCAGCGGGGATCCGCTCGATCACGTGCCCGCCCGTGGTGTGTCCGGGAACCGCGTCGAGCGCGACCTCCCACGCGGGTCGCGGGCAGCGCGCGCCGATCGGCACCGGGGAAGCGGCACCGGGGGCGAACCCCAGCCAGCCGCCGGGGGCGTACAGCGAGCCACCGGGCACGGTGTGCACCGCGGCGGCAGGAGCCTCCACAGTGACACCCCAGCCGTCGGCGATCCGCCGGGCCAACGCCGGGTGGCCCGGCCGTTCCCCGCCCGTGCCCGCCATCGCCAGGCGTAGGGCGGTACGGCCGGACGCGCGCAGCGAGTCGAGCAGTCCGCTCAGGCGGGGCCAGAAGTCCGCCTGCGCCATGGTCCCCGGGTCGGAGAGCAGCGTCACCGTCGGGTCGCCGGCCCAGCGCAGCACACGCACGATGTCGTCGACATCGGCGTAGCCCGCCGGCGCGGGGGTGCCGGAGCGCAGCACCACCAGGCGGTCGTGCTCCTCGATGCGCACAGCCGCGTCACCCACGGTGGCCCGGCCGGTGGTTGCCTGTGCCATCCCGGCTCACTTTCGGGTCGATATCGAGGCACGGTGCGGGCTACGACGCCGGTACGGCCGTCCGGCGCGCGGTCGGGGGCTTCCGCCTCGTCCGCCACGGCGCCGCGCACCCGTTCCTGGTCCGTTCCGCATCAGGAACGTCCCGCCACGGCCGAGCACGAGGTGGCGACCGCGTCCTCGTCGCCCCGGCCGACGACCGACGACTGCGGCGACAGGACACCGGTGTTCCTCGCCTGCCTGCCCGCCACCACCGGAACGGGCTCCCGCGGCGCAACCACCCGCCGCACCCGCGCGGCAGCGCCGGTGGCAGCGGCAGTGGCATCGCCGGCCACCGGAGACGTCCGCGGCTCAGCGACGGCCGAGGGCGTCCGCGCCTCGACGACAGCCGGAGACATCCGCGCCTCGGCAACAGCCGGAGGCGTCCGCGCCTCGGCGACAGCCGGAGGCGTCCGCGGCCCTCCGGCAGCCGCAAGCGCCAGCGCCTCAGGCTCGCTGACGGCCGAAGACGACCGCGACCCGCCGACAGTCTGCGCCGGCCGCGGCTCGTCGACGGCCGCGGTGGTCCCCTGCTCGCTGACAGCCGCGCGCGGCCGGTGGCCGCTGATCGCCGGAGGCGTCCGGTGGTGGTCGTGGGCCGCCGGCGGGGTCGTCACCGGGACCGGTACGGCGGACGGCAGATGCGGTGCGGGCGGAGTGGCGTGCGCGGCCTCCAACTGCTCCCGGTAGCGTTCCGCGGCGCGCAGCCAACGGTCGTTCGGGCCCGGCACCTTCTGCCGCAGGGAGATGATCGACGGCGCGATGCGCAGGGCGAGGGCGATGTCGGCGGTGTCCCGCCAGCAGGCGTCCGCGTTGCCGGCGGCCTGCTCGGCGTCCACGCTGTCCATGCCGGCGGTCACCAGCAGGCTGAACGCCACCCGCCGGTAGAGGTCCGCCGCGAGGGCGTTGTGTCCGGCGAGCCGCATCACGTGCGCCCTGATCTGGCGGATCTGCAGTGACGTGGGGTGCTCCGAGCCGTGGGCGGTGAACGCCTCGCGCTCGAGCGCGGTGGCGAGGGTCGTGGCGTCGTCGTACCGGCCCCCGTTGGCGGCCTGCACGATGCCGCCGATCCGCTCGCGGTAGCGGGAGAACCCGTCCGGCGCCGGTGCCTCCCCGGCCGGCGCGACAGCGGCCTGCGCGTCGGCGGCCGGTTCGGGCAGGGCGTCCGGGTCGGCCCCGGCGGTCGGCGGCCACAGCATCCGGACGCCGTGCTGTACGGCGAGCCTGCGCAGCATCCGGCTCTCCTCGGCCGAGCGGCCGGGGGCGTGCAGGACGGCGTACTCGCGTGCCTCGGGGTCGAGATAGTCGAGCACATGCGACAGGGCGGACCAGCAGGTCTCGTCGAGCGGCTGGTCCGACGGGCCGATCTCGACGGCGAGTTGGTCCGCGAGCACGGGGCGGTCGGCGAGCGGCAGAGGCTGTCCGACGGGTCCGAGGGCGAGCCCGGACCGGGTCATGGCGACCTGCCACCGCTCCGACAGCCGGACCACTCCGGCGTCCTGTTCCCGAGCGTCGGGCACCGGGGAGCGCCAGCGCAGCAGCCGGGGGCCGGCGGCCTCCTCGTCGCCGGACGCGGCGGGGCGGCAGACCACGGCTTCGACGTAGGGCCGCCAGGTGGGCCGGCCCGTGCCGTCGACGAGGACCGACCCGGGCACGGCATCGGCATCGGCACCGGCGTCCGGCGCCACGGTCCGGGCCGCCAGGGGCGGGCCGGTCAGCACCTCCACCTCGACATCCAGCGCGTCGGCGACCTGCTGGACGGCGGGCAGCAGGTCGCCTTCGGCGCCGGGTGCGACGCGGATCCGCGCACGCACCGCGGCCGGCAGCGCGGCGAGCAGCGCGGCCAGGTCGTCGGCGGGGATCCGGGCGCCGCCGCCGGGGCCCGGCACTCCGACCAGCACGGTCGGGTGGCCGGTGTCGACGGGCACCGCGTGGCACAACGCGCCGGGGGCGGGTGGCGGTGTCCCCGGGGGCTGGAGCAGAACACCGGCGGGGACGGGGCGGACGGTGTATCCGCCGGCCGTGCGTTCGGGCAGTGCCGCGAAGGCGGTCTGCCAGCCGGGAGCCGGATGGCGGACGCCGAGCGGTGTCGGGTCCGTGCCGGGCTGGAAGAGCTGCCAGCCACCGGACGGCTCGGCGGGGTCGGGGACGAAGAGGGTGCCGCCGGGGACGAGCAGCGCGCTGCCCGCGGGGGCGATCACGCCGAACCCCCAGGCGTCGGCGATCCGCTGGGCCAGCGCGGGCCGGTCGGCGCCCCCGCTGCCCGCGCCCGAGACGACCAGGCGCAGGGTGGTCGTACCGTCCTCCCGGAGCGTGTCGAGGACGTCGCCGAGCCGGGTCCACAGCGCCGGCGGCACCGGGCCGTCCACGCCGACGACGACGGTGGCGACGGTCTGGCCCCCTTCGGCGCCCAGCGACCGGGCGAGTTCGGCCACGTCGTCCGGGCCGGGGACGGCTTGTTCGGTGGGGCGCAGCAGCGTCAGCCCGTCGTACCGGTCGACGAGGACGGGCGTGTCGAGCTCTCCCGCCGTGCCGTCGGGCTGCTGGCCCCGGCCCGGTGCCAAGCGCGTGAAGAGAGTGCCCCAGCGGGACATGAACTGCTCCTTCCGTGACGGCATGCCGCCCTGCGCGGGCGTAGGTCCATGGGCGGCCTGCCGTCCCTGCGGAGCACCGCCGCCCGCGTGCGGGGGTCCGCCGTGGTGACGGTCCCCGCCGCGACGGGTCGGCCGCGCGGGTTCCCGGCCGCCTCCGCATACAGCTACGGATGGCCGGCAGGATCGGTTCGCCGCTCGCGGTTACGAGGGGTCGCCCGGTACCTGCCGGTCCGGGCCGAGCGGGGGGACGGCGGCCGGTGACAGGTGCTCGTGCACGCCGAGCCAGCGGCCGTCGGCCTCCCGGCGGAAGACGATGGTCTCCCGCTCGTGGAGGGTCTCCTCGCCGGCGTCGGTGGAGATGCGGGTCTCGACGGAGTGGGTGAACACCGCGGTGTCGCCCCAGAGTTGGACCATCCGGTCGTAGGAGAGACAGTTCAGCACGCGGAAGCCGTCCTCCAGCACCCAGCGCGCCATGACCCGCCGGTACTCGGCGACGGACTCGATGCGCTGCTCGGCGGTGTGGAAGACGAAGGTCGCGTCCGGGGCGAAGGTCGTGAAGTAGTCGTTCAGGCGTCCCTCGGCGTAGGCGGCCACGAGGTCGTCGGCGGCCTGGAGTACCTGTTTCTGGTCGTCGCTCATGTCGGTGTCTCTCCGGAGGAGGAAGGGGTGGGTGGGGGCGGCGGTGCTAGACGGCCACGAGGAGCAGCGCCCCGGCACCCAGACACAGCCCGAGCGCCTGAGGTACCGTCACGCGTTCGCCGTCGAGCACGAGTGCGAGCACCACGGTGGCCGCCGGGTAGAGGGACACGATCGGACCGACCACGCTCAGCAGCCCCCGGTCCGTCGCGAACAGGCAGAAGGCGAAGGCGGCCGAGTCGAGCGCCCCGGCCAGTACCACGGCCAGCCACGGCACGGGCGCGCCGCCCGCCTTCGGCCACCCGCGCAGCGCGCCCGGAGCCACGCACAGGATGGAGACGGCGCGGGCGCCCACCAGCGGCCACAGGCCGGCGTCCGGTCCCGGATGGGAGATGAACACCAGCTGGAGTCCGAGCGCTCCGCCGGCCGCCAGGGCCAGCAGCAGGGTGCGCGTCGCGACGGTGGCCTGCCTTATCCGCCCGGCCCGGCTCACCAGGGCGATCGAGAGCACCGCGCAGCAGACCCCGCACAGCGCGAGCGGGCCGGGCGCCGTCTGGACGGCCAGTCCGACCACCAGGGGTACGACGGCCACCGTCACCGCCGTGACAGGTGCCACCAGCACGATTCCCTCGGCCGCCAGCGTCCGGTAGAGCAGCACCAGCCCCAGCAGGCCGAGGGCGCCGGCCCCGAACCCCCAGGCGAGGGCGGACAGTCCGGGCCCGTGCTCGGCGGTCGCCGCCAGCCAGACGGCGATCACCGGGAGGGACAGCACCTGGGAGAGGAACACGACCCGCGTGGCCGGTACGGTCCGCGAGGCCCTGGCGCCGCAGTAGTCCGCCGCGCCCCAGCCGAGCGCCGCCACGGCGGCCAGCAGTGTGGTGACCATCAGGCACCCGTCCGGCTCAGCAGCACGTCGCGTCTGGCATCGGCCAGGTAGCGGGCCGCCTGGCGGGGTGTGCACACGGCGTCCTCCGCGAGCTTCAGCGTCTCCGTCACCAGGTCGCGCAGGGCTCCCCGCACCTTGGACAGGGAGGAGGCGGCGTCCGGGGCGACATCGCCGTAGAGCACCCACCACCACCAGGCGTTGGTCCCGGAGTTGGCGACGACGTCGGGTACGACGACACAGCCTCGGGCGCGGAGCCGCTCCTCCGCGCCCGCTGTCACGGGCAGGTTCGCCGCCTCCACGATGTAGCGGGCCGTGACCCGGTCCTGGTTGTTCTCGTGGACGGTGTAGGAGGTGGCGGCCGGGACCAGCACGTCGGCCGCGAGCGAAAGGCAGTCGTCGCGGTCGAGGAGGACGTCGTCCGGACCGAGCCGGCTGCGGTCGACGGCTCCGTACGCCCGGCGGTGGCGCAGCATGTCCTCCACGGCCAGGCCGCGCGGGTTGGCGACGGTGCCGTGGACGTCGGAGATGCCTACCACCCGGATTCCCGCCTCGTGCAGGAAGCGGGCCGTCGAGCCGCCCATGGCGCCGAAGCCCTGGACGACGGCGGTGGCGGACGTCCGGGAGACGCCGTCCCGGTCCAGGACGGTGAGGACCGCCTCCGCGACCCCGCAGCCGCCGACCAGTTCGGCGAGTCCGATGCCGTCGACCTCGACGGCGAACGCGTCGGAAAATCGTTTCCGCGCCGCCTGCGGGTCGGCGAGGGTGCGCACGACCGGGGCGATGCAGCCGTCCACGCCCAGTTCGCCGAGCACCTCGTCGATGAGTTCCGTGGTGGTGCCGAGGTCGTCGCCGGTCGCCCAGTTGTTCTCCAGGTACGGCCGGATGAAGGCGAGGAAGCGGGAGAGCACGCCGCGTGCCTCGCTGCTGAGCGGGTCGCAGTCGATGCCGCCCTTGGCTCCGCCCATGGGGAGGTAGCGGCCCGTGGGGTCGTAGTGCAGCGCCTCCTTGACGCTCATCGCCGCGGCCAGTTCCCTGACCTCGTCGTGACGGCAGCCTTCGCGCATCCGCAGGCCGCCGCTGGCCAGGCCCCGCACGAGCCGGTCGATGACGAGGAAGCCCTGACGTCCCGTGACGGGGTCGGTCCAGGTGAGTGACGCTTCGGGGGGTCGGGTTGCCGCGCCGCCGGCACGGGCCGCGGGAGGAGTGAGAAGACCGCTGTTCACGGCGATGGGCTCCTAGGGAAAGCCGATGCGGACTGACCACGGAGCGCCACTGGCGGTCGTGGAAGACCCGGAAGCGGTAACTCACGCGCGCTCCGACGGTAGTTCCGGCAGTGGATCACTGGGCAGTCCCCTTTTCGGGGGCATGGCCGGCGCCCCTCTTGGGGACCCTCGTCGCGGTAGCCTCTCCCCGTTCGATCAACTGCACAGGTCACGCGAGGAACCGATGAGCCAGCCGGAGACCCCAGGCGACACGACGGCACCGGCGGACGTACGCATGCCGGATTCCGTCACGGCCGGCGCGCTCAATCACGCGATCCTCCGCGTGGCCCGTCTGCACCGCATGCTGGCCGGCCACCTACTGCGCCGGGTAGGGCTCCACCCCGGCCAGGAGCTGGTCATGATGCAGCTGTGGGACCGGGGCCCGCAGCGGCAGACCGACCTCGTCCGGCTGCTCGGCTCCGACGCCGCCACCATGACGCGCACCGTCCGGCGGCTGGAGAACGCGGGCTTCGTCCGCCGGCATCCCTGTGCCACCGACAAGCGGGTCACCATCATCGAGCCCACGGCGGCCAGCAACGCTCTGCGCGGTGAGGTGGAGCGGGTCTGGATGGACCTGGAGACCAGTGTCGCCGAGGGCATGACCCCGGCCCAGCGGACCGAGGCGGTCGAAGTCCTGAGCCGTATCGAGGAGAGCCTCGCCCGCGCCACGTCACAGCAGACCTGACCGGGACGGGGGCGGACCTCCGCGGCGAGGCCGGGCGGTCTCCGACGGCAGGGTGACAGGCTGTCAGCGTCCTACCGCGAGGTCCGCCGAGCCGGCCGGCTTACGGCGGGCGGCGACGCGGTCCAGGACGTACTGGAGGGTGAGACAGCCCAGGCCCCAGGCGGCCAGGGTGGTGACGGCACCGGTGAGATGCGCGTCGTGGAAGTAGGCGGCGCCCCGGAGCCCGCGTACCGCCGCGGCCGGCGGCAGGACCGAGGCGAGCGGGGAGAGCCAGGCGGGCAGGAAGGTGGTCGGCAGGATGCCGCCGGAGGTGGCGTTGCCGAGGATCAGCAGGACCACGGAGGCGACCGGCATGCCGAGCGGCCCGAACACGCGCAGCAGCACTCCGGCGGCCGCGGCGGCCGCCCACGCCAGCAGGCCCACCACGAGGGTGACCACCGCGAACGGAGCGGGCAGCGCGCTCATAGCGGTGTGCCCGATCAGTGCCACCATCACGCCGGAGGCGGCGGCGAAGACCAGCATCGAGGCGACCCGGACGGCCAGCCGCAGGCGTGGCGCTATCTGGTAGGAGGAGACGGCGAAGAGGAAGCCGGCGAGCACCACGCCGAAGGCGGCGTAGAACACCGACAGTCCGCGGGAGTCGGCCGCCGCCAGGGGCAGTACGTCCTTCACCGGAAGCGGCTTGCCGACCGCGGCGGTCATCGCCGTGGCGAGGCTGGAGACTGTGGACGGGCCCTGTGCGCCGGCGACCAGCAGTCGCGTGCCCCGGCCGTCGGCGACCAGGGCGGCCGGAACCCGGTCGTGGACGACGGCCCGGCGGGCGTCCGCGGCGTCCGCGTACCGGTAGAAGGTGTACCCGTCGGGGGCCGCGTTGTTGAGGGCGAGTTCGGTGCGCGCGGCCACCTTGTCGGAGGCGGCGATGCCCACGGGCTGGTGGCGGGCGGACGGGGCGTGGAAGGCCGCGAGGTACACGGCGACGAACACGGTGCCTATCGCCAGCGCGGTGATCACCGGGACGAGTATCGCCTTCCGGGTGCCGGCGGCCGCCGCGAGCACCGGGGCGGGCAGTCCGGGTTCGGAGTCGACCAGCGCGTGCCTGGCGTGCCGTGCGTGATCGGCGGCCGGGTCGGCGTCCAGGGGGTACGGGGTCGGCTGGGGCGGCGCGCTGACAGAGGGCTGTATGCCGTGGTGCATGGGGCGAGGGCTTTCCGGGTCGGGCGGGCACAGGGCCCTCGTGGTTTTCCAGGGTCGGGCTGGGCGAGGGGCGTTCGTGGCTTGTCGCGAATGGACGAGGGACGGTTTACCTGCCCGGGTGGACGAGGGGCCGTCTACCCGCCCGGGTGGACGAAGGGAGGGTTCGCCGGCCCCGCTTCTTCGGGGTGTCCGCCTAGAACATCCCGCCGTCCAGGCGCAGCGTGCGGCCGGTCATGTAGGCCGCGTCGGCGGAGGCGAGGAAGGCGTATCCGGCGGCGACCTCCGAAGGCTCCGCCAGCCGCCGCAGCGCGACGCCGACCTTCAGCCACTCGGAGAGGTCCTGCTTCCCGGCCAGATCGGGGTGCAGATAGCTCGCGCCGTTCTCGCGGGCCATGTCCGTGGCGGTGCCGCCCGGGGCGATGGCGTTGATGGTGATGCCCTTCCGGCCGAGTTCCGCGGACAGGTTCAGGACCATCGACTCCACCGCCGCCTTGCTCGCGGCGTACAGGGTGTGCCCGAAGAACGCCTTCGACGCACTCACCGACGAGGTCAGCACGATCCGGCCGCCCTCGCCCATGTGGGCGACGGCGTGCTGGACGGCGAACAACTGCCCGCGCGTGTTGACCGCGAAGACACGGTCGAAGTCGGCCGGCGTGATGTTCTCCAGCGCGTCGAAGTGCTCGATGCCGGCGCAGGACGCGAGCACGTCCAGCCGGCCGAACTCGGCGACGGCCCGCTCGACGAGCGCTCCGGTCTGCTCCGGGACGGCGACGTCGGCCTGGACGGCGACGGCGCGCCCGCCGCCGTCGCCCAGCTCGGCGACGAGGGCGTCCGCGGCCTCCTGGTTGCCCCGGTAGCCGATCGCCACCGCCGCGCCCTCCTGGACCAGTCGCCTGGCGACCGCCGCGCCGATGCCACGGCTGCCGCCGGTGACGACCGCCACCTTGCCTTCGAAACGTGCCTTCTGCGCGGATGACACCACTGCTCTTCTCCAGGTCTCCAGGGAAACGTCGGGGGGGGTGCCTCGGGGGGCAACGGCCGCGGCGCCCGAACCCGGCGGGAGGGACGCACCGCGCCCGGGGCGTAGGCGTCCGGACGTCGCCGGTCCACGACGGGCACGCCCACCGTAACACCAACCGCAGGAAATCCTTCGGTTAGCCGCCCACGGGAATTCGGCTGACGTAATCTCGACCCGTCGACCCGCAGTGATCACGTCCGGTCGGCGCGGCCGAGAAAGGACTGGCTCACGGTGGCTTCCCGCACCCCTGGCGACAGCGGCGGACCGCGGCTGCGGGCGGACGCGGCCCGCAACCGGGCGCAGATCCTCGCCGCCGCCCGCACCGCCTTCCGCGAACTGGGCACCGCCGCCCCCCTGGACGAGATCGCCCGCCGCGCCGGCGTGAACATCGCCACGCTCTACCGGCGCTTCCCCGATCGTGAAGCCCTCGTCCAGCAGGTCGTCCTCGACGGGTTCGCCACGGTGGCCGACGCCGCCCGCCGCGCGCTGGACACCGCACCACGGGACCCCCTGGCGGCCGTCGAGGGGTTCCTGCTCCACCTGGTCGACGAACGGGACACACTCGTCCTCCCCCTGATCGGCGGCCCGGTCGCCACCAGCCCCGAAGCGGTCGAGCTCCAGGGCCGGATCGCACCCCTTCTCGAAGAGGTCCTCACCCTCGCCCGCTCCCGGGGCGCGATCCGGCCCGACGTGACGCACATGGACCTGATCACCACCGGGGCGCTGGTCTGCCGTCCCATGCCGTACCTGCCCGCGGAACAGGCCAAGGCCCTGGCCACCCGCCATGTGCGCATCTTCGTGGACGGCCTGCGCCCGAACGACCCTCGCCCGCTGCCGCCCTCCCCGACCCACCGGGAAGTCGCCGCCCACCTGCACATGGACGCGGAGAGCGACTGAGGCCGACCGCGGCGGAGCCAGTGGGGCCGGAACATTTTGCTGGCCACTTAATTCTTTCGCGGCACAGGGAAGCCCTCCGAGGGACCGGGACTCCGATCCCTCCCGGAGCGGATATTCCAGAAATCGCCAGTTCACAGCCCACATGGTCCGCCGCGGCACGACCTCCACCACTCCAAAGCGACGCAGGTCACACATATCGCCAGGAAGACAGGATGCGATTTACTTGTTCGGACAGTAAATGGCCACTCCGGTGGCCGGTCTACCCCATGAACCAAGGATGACGATCATGTCGAAGGCCTTCGAAGCGACCGAGCTCGGCGGCAGGCGCCTGGCCAACCGGATCGTGATGGCGCCGATGACCCGCTCCCGTGCCTACGGCGAGGGCAACAGCCCCACCGATCTGATGGCCGAGTACTACGCCCAGCGCGCCGGCGCCGGACTGATCATCACGGAGGGCACCCAGCCGTCGGTGGTCGGCCAGGGCTACCCCGACACCCCCGGTATCCACTCCGAGGAGCAGATCGCCGCCTGGCGCAAGGTCACCGACGCCGTCCACGCCGAAGGCGGCGTCATCTACCTCCAGCTGATGCACACCGGCCGCGTCGGCCACCCCTCCCTGATGGGCCGCACCCCGGTCGGCCCCTCCGCGGTCAAGGCCGCGGGCCAGGTCTACACCCACGCCGGTCCGCAGGATTTCGTCACGCCGAAGGAGCTCACCAAGGACGAGATCCGGGACACGATCGCGGACTACGCCGACGCGGCCCGCAACGCCGTCGAGGCCGGCTTCGACGGCGTCGAACTGCACGGCGCCAACGGGTACCTCATCCACCAGTTCCTCGCGCCGAACTCCAACACCCGCACCGATGCCTGGGGCGGCGGCCCCGAGCGCCGGATCCGGTTCGCCGTCGAGACCGCCGAGGCCGTCGCCGACGCCATCGGCGCCGACAGGACCGGCTTCCGCATCAGCCCCGGCAACCCGTACAACGACATCGACGAGAGCGACCGGACCGACGTCGACGCCACCTACACCGCCCTCGTCGACGCCCTCGCCCCACTGAATCTGGCCTACCTCCACCAGATGGAGGCCCCCGAGATCCGCGACCTGACCCTGCGCCTGCGCAAGGCCTGGCCCGGCACCTACGTCCTCAACCCGTTCACCGGCATGGAGCCCACCGGCCCGGACGCACTGGCCCTGGTCGACGACGGCACCGCCGACCTCATCGCCTACGGCGCGCTCTTCCTCGCCAACCCCGACCTGCCCGTGCGCCTCGCCCGGGGCGGCCCCTACAACACCCCCGACCGGGCCACCAGCTTCGGCGGCGACCACACCGGCTACACCGACTACCCCGCCCTCGACTGACCCCCATCGGTCACGCCTCTCGGAGCTACGTCTTGATGAGGTATACGAAATATGCGAGCCGCCCCAGTACCACGGCGAAGAGCGCTGCGGGCGGGGCGAGAAACCAGATGCTCAACCAGCGCTTGGCGACCGGGATCAGCGTGATCAGAACGGTCAGAGGTGCCAGGAGACAGACGATGTAGCCGGCGAAGACGACGTCGAAGGGAAACGCCTTGGGCGACAGGTAGGCCACCCAGGTGAAGAAGCCGGTGACGAAGTTCAGGAACGCGAGCACGGGGATGAAGACAACGGCGCCCAGGACGGTGGTGACGGTCAGCCGTCGGCGTACGGGTGTCTCCGGCGATGGCATCTCGGCTCCCCCTGGCAGTGACACCCTGCGCGCAGACTAAGCCGTCGCAAGGGCAGCTGCCGGGGTTCCGCCGAACTGGTGACCGATCTGTTCCCGGAGGTCACCGTTCAGGCCAGGACGGCCATGAACTCCGTGCAGGCCATGGCGCACGCCCGGCAGGCGGCCGCGCTCTCCTCGGCGCCGGGGCGGGTGTCGAATGCCTGCGCGCACTGGAGGCAGATCGTCCGGCACCACTCCAGCTGGATGCGCAGACCGGCCTCGTCCCGGGCGTTCTCCTCGGTCAGCGCCCGGCAGGTTGCGTCGCACACCTCGGCGCACATGATGCCCGTACGGCGTATCCGCTCCAACTCGACCGTCCCGTCGGGATCGAACACGCCGGCGCGCAGCGCACACATGCGAGCACACTCCGTACAGGCCTGTGCGCAGGCGAAACGATCCTCGAGGTACCCGTAGAGCTCCTGTTGAGAAGTCGTCGACGTCATGCACCCCGGGTTGCCGAGGTGCGGGCCCGGCAAACCCGCCGCCGGGGGCGGTTGCGGTTGACCGCCGTCGCGCGCCGTGCGCGGCCGGCCACCGAGCGCGTCCGGTTCGTCCCGTTCTGGGCGGGGTATTCCTTTGCTATGAGTACGGTATCGATGGAGCTGGCCGCTCCCAGCGGCCTGTTGAGTCTCGGGCTGTTCGTGGTGGCGGTGGCCGTACTGGCGATGCTCGCCGGGGGCTTCTGGCTGGGCAACCGCGTCAAGTACCGCGAGTCGCTCCGGCCGCGTCCCGATGAGCAGCCGAAGCTACCGCCGGAGGGCGCGGTCCATGAGATCCGGGAGAACCGCGAGTCGGAGGAGATTCCCCGGATGCCCAAGGGCGGACGTCCGCTCACCCCCTACGAGCTCAGCAATCAGCAGACCAGGCCGAGTACGTCGACGGACCGGCCGCGCTGGAGCAAGGGCAGCAGCGGCTCGTTCGGCGGTGGCGGGCTCGGCGCCCACTGACCCTAGACAGCCCCCCGGCCCGCGTCGAGACGTCCGACGTGGGCCACGTTCCCGAGATCCTCGACGTCCTGGCTCGGCGTTGCCGCGAACCAGGCGTCGAGGATCTCCTTGAGCACCGGCTGCGAGGTCAGGCGCAGGCTCAGGGCGAGGACGTTGGCGTCGTTCCAGCGGCGGGCGCCGTCGGCGGTGTACGCGTCCGTGCACAGGGCGGCGCGGACGCCGGGCACCTTGTTCGCGGCGATCGAGGCGCCGGTGCCGGTCCAGCAGCAGACGATCGCCTGGTCGGCGCCGCCGGAGGCGACCTCACGGGCGGCCGCCTCCGAGCAGACCGCCCACTGCGGGTCGGCGCCTGGCTCCAGCGCGCCGTACGTACGCACCTCGTGACCCCGGCGCCGCAGCTCCTCGACGAGGAGGCGCGCGACAGGTTCGTCCATGTCGGAGGAGACGGAGATCATCATGGTTCTCTCTCTTCTCCCCCGCCCGGAGGGCCAAACTCTCCGCGTCGACGGCACCGCCCACCTCATCGCGGAGCACACGTCAACAGGGCGTGTGAGCTCACCCGTTGCGCAGCCTCGTCCAGGTGTTCGGGCCGATGATGCCGTCGGCGGTCAGGCCGCGGCTGGTCTGGAACGACTTGGCGGCACTGGTGGTGAGGGGGCCGAAGACGCCGTCGACTCCCCTCGGGCCCACGTAGAAGCCCCAGAGCTGGAGCAGGCACTGCGCCTCGCTCACCGTGTTCCCGGCGGCGCCCTCACGGATCGTGGGCGGCGTGAGCCGGTTGTCGAAGCCGCAGAAGGCCGGATCCTTCGCCGCGGAGGGGCCTGCGGCGGCGAACGGGGCAGCGGCGGCGGCCGACGTCCTCGCAGGAGCGGGAGCCGCGGCGGCGACAGCGGCCGCACCGGCCAGCACGAGGACGGCGACGGAGGCTGTGAAACCTCGTTTGATCTGCATGATGCTCCTTCGGGGACGATCGGTGCCGGGCCGGGCGTTCGAGCCGTCCGCACCCGACGAAGCGAGGTAGACGCGGCTGAGCGGCCCCGATACGAGACCGCCCCGACGCCCGCACACCAAGAGTGACTGATTCGACACGTAGAGCAACAGAGCGCGTGAGGTGGCGCGCGGGGCAGGTCATCACCGACAGGCGGCCATCCCCCTGTGGACGCGAACCGGTTCACCCGGGCGCGCGTCCCGAGGACGACGCGTACGCCGTTGCCGCAGGCAGAGCGCCTTCATGAAGTCATCGGCCGACGGAGCACGGACACGTCGTGGGGCTCTCGTTTCGCCTGCCTCCCGGCGCGGGGCCACGCCGGCCGGGGGTCCACGTCCGCGACAGGGGCGGGTGGAGGGGGAGCCGGAAGCCTCCTCGCCGGGATGGAGTCGGGCGGGTCCGGCCTCTTCGCAGGCCTCATCGCCCGTGCCGCCGTACCCTTCGTAGTGTCTACGGCGTCACATAGCGGGCGCCAAACCACTGGAGGCAACACCTCGTGCTCATTGCTCAGCGTCCGTCCCTGACCGAAGAAGTCGTCGACGAGTTCCGGTCCCGGTTCGTGATCGAGCCGCTGGAGCCGGGCTTCGGCTACACCCTCGGCAACTCCCTGCGTCGCACCCTCCTCTCGTCGATTCCCGGCGCTGCTGTCACCAGCATCCGTATCGACGGTGTCCTGCACGAGTTCACCACCGTGCCGGGCGTCAAGGAGGACCTCACCGACCTGATCCTCAACATCAAGCAGCTGGTCGTGAGCAGCGAGCAGGACGAGCCGGTCGTGATGTACCTGCGCAAGCAGGGCCCGGGTCTGGTCACCGCCGCCGACATCGCGCCCCCGGCCGGTGTCGAGGTGCACAACCC
>NZ_JBVIKO010000012.1:0-292372 GCF_055580905.1 Streptomyces sp. NPDC031497 | reverse complement strand
GGGGGGGAGAAAAGGGGGGGGGGGGGTGGCGGGGGGGGGGGGGGGGGCGGTGGGGGGGGGGGGGGGGGGGGGGGTGGGGGGGGGGCCCCCCCCCCCCCTTCCCCCCCCCCCCCCCGGTTCCGGTCAGGCCGCCCGGCGGGCCAGTCCCCGGTGCTCGCGGATGATGTCCGCGTACCCGTGGCCGCTGCCCTTGATGGTGCGGACCTGGGTGCGGTAGTCGACGTGGACCAGGCCGAACCGCTTGTCGTAGCCGTAGGCCCACTCGAAGTTGTCCAGCAGCGACCAGGCGAAGTACCCGGCGAGCGGGGCGCCCTTGCGGGCCGCCGAGGCACAGGCGGCGAGGTGGCCGGTCAGGTACTCCTGGCGCTCGGGGTCGTCGATCGTGCCGTCGGGGCGGACCACGTCCGGGTAGGCCGAGCCGTTCTCGGTGACGTAGAGCTTGCGGGCGCCGTACTCGTTCGTGAGGCGCAGCAGCAGCGTCTCGATGCCGCTCGCGTCGATCTCCCAGTCCATGCCGGTGCGCGGGACGTCGGGGCGGCGCACCGAACGGGCGTACGGGGCGGGCCCGGTGGGATCGTCCTCGATGTAGGCCGGGAAGTAGTAGTTCAGGCCCAGCCAGTCGAGCGGGGTGGCGATGGTCTCCAGGTCGCCGGGGCGCTCGGGGAGTTCGACGCCGTACGTCTCGACCATGTCGGCCGGGAAGCCGCGGCCGTGCACCGGGTCCAGCCACCAGCGGTTGACGTGCCCGTCGTGGCGGCGGACGGCGGCCTCGTCCTCGGGACGGTCCGAGGCGGCGAACACCGTGGAGAGGTTGTTCACGATGCCGACCTCGGCGCCGGGCGCGGCGGCGCGGATCGCCTGGGCGGCCAGGCCGTGGCCGAGCAGCAGGTGGTAGGAGGCGCGCACGGCGGCCGTGAGGTCGGTCAGGCCCGGGGCCATCTTGCCCTCCAGGTGGCCGATCCAGGCCGAGCAGGAGGGCTCGTTGAGGGTGGTCCAGTGCCGGACCCGGTCACCCAGACGCTCGGCGACCACGGAGGCGTAGCCGGCGAAGTGCTCGGCGGTCGCCCGCTCGGGCCAGCCGCCCCGGTCCTGGAGGGCCTGCGGCAGGTCCCAGTGGTAGAGCGTGACCGACGGGGTGATCCCCGCCGCCAGCAGGGCGTCGATCAGCTCGTCGTAGAAGTCCAGGCCCTTGGCGTTGACCGGGCCGTCGCCGCCGGGCCGCACGCGCGGCCAGGCGATCGACAACCGGTAGGCGTTGGTGCCGAGCCGGCCCATCAGGCCGATGTCCTCGCGCCAGCGGTGGTAGTGGTCGCAGGCGATGTCGCCGTTGTCGTCGCCCGCGATCTTCCCCGGGGTGTGCGAGAAGGTGTCCCAGATCGAGGGTGAGCGGCCGTCCTCGGCGACGGCTCCCTCGATCTGGTACGCCGCGGTTGCCGTGCCCCACAGGAAGTCGTGCGGGAGTGCGGCGAGGTCGATGGTCACGTAATTCCTTTCGCGACAAGCTTCGGAACTTCAGAACAGGGGGGGTTCACTTGACGGCGCCCGCCGTCAGCCCGGCGACGAGGTAGCGCTGGAGCAGCAGGAAGCCGGCCACGACGGGGATGCTCACCACGAGCGAGGCGGCCATGATCTGGTTCCAGTACACGTTGTTGAGCGTGGAGTAGCCCTGGAGGCCGACGGCCAGGGTGCGGGTGGTGTCGTTGGTCATCACCGACGCGAACAGCACCTCGCCCCAGGCGGTCATGAAGGCGTAGACGGCGACCGCGACGATGCCGGGGATGGCGGCAGGTACGACGATCCGCAGGAGCGCGCCGAGCGGTCCGCAGCCGTCGACCAGCGCCGCCTCGTCCAGGTCCCGCGGCACCGAGTCGAAGTACCCGATCAGCATCCAGATCGAGAACGGCAGCGAGAACGTCAGGTACGTGAGGATCAGGCCGCCGCGGGAGCCGAACAGGGCGATGCCGGTGGCGTTGCCGATGTTGACGTACAGCAGGAACAGCGGGAGCAGGAAGAGGATGCCCGGGAACATCTGCGTGGACAGCACGGTGACCGTGAAGACGCGCTTGCCGCGGAACTCGTAGCGGCTGACCGCGTAGGCGGCGAACACCGCGACGACGACCGAGCAGACGGTCGCCACGACCGACACGATCAGCGAGTTCACGAAGTACCGGGCGAGCGGGATCGTCGACCAGATGTCGATGTACGGGCGGAGGGTCAGCCCGCTCGGCAGCCAGCGGAACTTGCCGGTGACGTCCGCGAGGGGCTTGAGCGAGCTGGAGATCATCACGTACACGGGGATCAGCACGAACCCGGTGAGCAGCGTGAGGAAGATCCGCCGGGACCAGAGGAAGGAACGCGGCGGGGCCATGGGCGAGCTAGACATCCGAGGTCCTCCGTCCGCGCGAGGTGAACACCAGGTACACGCCGGTCACCACCAGCAGGAAGAGCAGCAGGAGCACGGACATGGCCGAGCCGGTGCCGAAGTTCCAGGTGACGAAGGAGGCCTGGTAGATGTGGACCGAGATGAGGTCGGCGGCCTCCGGGGCGGACCTGCCGAACAGCACGAACGGCGTGTTGAAGTCGTTGAACGTCCACAGGAACAGGACCAGGATCAGCACCTGGTTGACCGGGCGCAGCGACGGCAGGGTGATCCGGCGGATCTGCTGCCACATGCCGGCGCCGTCCAGGGCGGCCGCTTCGTACAGCTCCCGCGGGATGTTCTGGAGGCCTGCCATCACGATCAGGAAGGCGAACGGCCAGCCCTTCCACACCGACACGGTGAGCAGTGCGTAGAAGCTGTTGTCGCCGATCAGCCAGAAGGACGGCTTGTCGGTGAGGTGCAGCTGGTCGTGCAGGACGTGGTTCACCAGGCCGTTGTCGTGCTGGAACATGAACACCCAGGTGATGACGGCCGCGTAGACCGGCAGCGCGTAGGGCACCAGGAACAGGGTCCGCAGCAGGCCCCGGCCGCGGAAGGTGTCCTGCATGAACACCGCGGCCGCGGTGCCGATCAGCCAGCACAGGCCGACCGAGAGCAGGGTGAAGCCGACGGTGACGAGGAACGAGTGCAGCAGGGCCTTGCCGACCGGGGCGTTGAACTCGATCGACGTCCGGTAGTTGTCGAACCCGGACCAGGGGGCGGTGCCCCAGTCGCGGATGTAGAACTGGGTCAGCTCCTTGAAGCTCATCACGACGCCGATGACCATCGGTATCAGATGGACGAGGAGTTCGAGCAGCAGGGCGGGCAGGAGCAGCAGGTAGGGCAGTCCGATCCGGCGGATCCGCCCGGGGCGGCGGCCCGAGCCGCCCGCCGCCCCGGGGGAGTTCGCCTGCACCGGCTCGTGCACGGCGGTGGTGGTCGTCATGGTGCTCAGGCCGCCGGCATCTGCTGCTGGGCCTTCTCCAGCTCGGCCTTCACGGAGTCGGTGGTGACGTCGTGGCCGGCGGCCGCAGCGGCGAACAGGTTCTTCACGGCGGTGCCGACGGTCGTCTCGAACTGCGACTCGGCGGCCACCTGGGGCAGGGCCGAGGCGCTGGTCGCGAGCGTGTTCTTCAGGACCGAGTTGGCCGGGGTGTTGAAGGCCGGGTCCTCCTGGGCCGCCTTGACCGGCGGGATGGAGCTGTAGGCGGTGTTGAGGATCTTCTGCTCGTCGTCGCTGGTCATGAACTTCACGAACTTCGTCGCGCCGTCGAGGTTCTTGGTGTTCTTGAAGACCGCCAGGTTGATGCCGGCGACCATCGAGTTGACCTGGGCGCCGGTGCCGGGGGTGCCGGACTGCACGGGCACGGGGGCGATGCCGTAGTCGCTGTCGCTCATGCCCTGCGACTTGAGGTTGGAGGACGCCGACTGCCACAGCAGCATCGCCAGCTTGCCCTTGGCGAAGTCGCTCACCGACTGGTTCTGCGCGTACTCGGCGTCGCCGGTCGGGATGACCTTGTCCTTGGCCATGAGGTCGACGTACTGCTTCACCGCGGCGACGACCTTGTCGTCGGTGAAGTTGGGCTTCCCGTCGGCGGTGAAGAAGTCGGCGCCGTGCTGCTTGGCGAAGACGAAGGTGTGGTGGATGTTCTCCGACACGTTGCCGCCCTCGGCGCCGAGCACCGACTTGCCCTTGGCGGATATCTTCTTGCCGTCGGCGATCAGCTCGTCCCAGGTGACCGGGGGCTTGGCGATCCCCGCGTCGGCGAAGATCTTCTTGTTGTAGTAGAGGGCGTAGGCCATCGAGTACAGCGGTACGGCCGCCGGGTCCTTGCCCTCGGCGCCCGTGGAGCCGAGCGCGGAGTCGACGAAGCGGTCCTTGCCGCCGATCTTGTCGAAGTTCTTGGCGTCCCAGGGCAGCAGCGCGCCGGTCGCCTGCAGCGAGGCGCTCCAGGTGTTGCCGATGTTCAGCACGTCGGGGCCCTGGCCGGAGGTGGTCGCGGTCAGGATCCGGTTGAGCAGGTCCGACCAGGGCACGACCTCCAGCTTGACCTTGACGCCGGTCTGCTTCTGGAACTTGTCGAGCTCCGGCTGGAGTACCTTCTTGTCGATCTCGATGCTGGCACCCTGGTTGGAGGCCCAGTAAGTGAGCGTCTTCGGGGAGTCGTTGGACCCGCCCCCGGTGGACGACCCGCCACCGCAGGCCGTGGCCGCGAGGGCGAGAGACATGGTGACGGCGCCTACGGCCGCGGCTCGGATGCTGCGCATGGCTCCAGCTGTGCCTTTCCGGGAGACGAGAACCCCGAGAGGGCTTCGCGAAGGTCGGCACCCGCGATTGCGAAGGCCGAGACCACCGTTCGGCTCCCGAAGCCCCTCATGGCTTAATTTAGGACGTGAGTTAATCCCCCGAACAGTGGCTCGTCAAGGGATCCGGCACGGGTATCCGTGCAGGCGGGCCGGGGAACACCGGGTTCCGGGCCGATGGTACGCCCGCGCCCGGCGTCGTGACCTGCGCCGAAGGCACGTGACCTGGGCGGAGAGGGCCGGCGGGGCGTTCCACAACGGTTGTGTTTCGACGGGGGGATGCGGCGCTGCGCGGGCATCGGGCGAGGCGGGCGGGCCGTGGCTCACGGCGAGGACGACACCGGCCGATCGGGCAGGGCGGGGGCGGGACACCGCGTAGGGCGGACGCGGGTCGCCGGCTACGGCGGTGGGGCCCGGGGAGGTTGTCCCCGGGCCCCCGGTGACACCGGGTCCCTGACCGGTGTCACCGGGCGGGTGCCGGGGCGTAGCCGGTCGGGCGGGTGGTGAAGGTGCCCCGGCCCCGGGTGCGGCCACGGAGGCGGGTCGCGTAGCCGAAGAGTTCGGCCAGCGGCACGGTGGCGGTCAGCACCGCCGACCCGCCCCGGGCCGCGGAACCGGTGACCCGGCCGCGCCGGGCGGCCAGGTCGCCCAGTACCCCGCCGACCGCGTCCTCGGGCACGGTGACCGTGACCTCCGCGACCGGCTCCAGCAGGACCGTCGCGCAACCGCGCAGTGCCTCCCGGAGACCGAGCCTGCCCGCCGTACGGAACGCCGTGTCGGAGGAGTCCTTCACATGCGTCGAGCCGTCGGTGAGGGTGACCCGCACTCCGGTGACCGGGTGCCCGCCGAGGGGGCCCTCGGTGAGGCCTCCCGGCAGCCCGCCTCGACCGCGCGGACGTACTCCTGGGGCACCCGGCCGCCGACGACCGCCGACCGGAACGCGAAGCCCGCCTCGTGCCCCAGCGGTTCCACGTCCAGCACGACGTGCGCGAACTGCCCGGCGCCGCCGGTCTGGTGGACGTGCCGGTACACGAAGCCGGTCACCCCGCGCGCCACGGTCTCCCTCAGCGCGACCCGCGGCCGGCCCACCGCGACCTCGGGGCCGCCGTCCCCGCGGATCTTCGCCACGGCGACCTCCAGGTGCAGTTCGCCCATCCCGGACAGCACGGTCTGCCCGGTCTCCGCGTCGGTGCGCACCACCAGCGAGGGGTCCTCCTCGGCCAGCCGGGCCAGCGCCTGGGCCAGCCGGCCGGTGTCGGTACGGCGCCGGGCCTCGACGGCGACGGACACCACCGGTTCCGGGGCGACGGGCGGCTCCAGGAGCAGCGGGGCGTCCGGCGTGCACAGCGTGGCGCCGGGGCGGGCCGACTTCGGTCCGACGACGGCGACGATGTCACCGGCCACCGCCCGGTCGAGGGGCTCGTGCCGGCCGGCCATGACGCGCAGGACGCGGGCGACGCGTTCGGTGCGGCGGGTCGCGGGATCCCACACGGTGTCTCCTTTCTCGATCGTGCCCGAGTAGATGCGGACATGGGTGAGGCGTCCGGTGGACGTCGCGGTCACCTTGAACACGAGTGCCGCGAACGGCCCTTCGGGGTCGGCGGCCCGCCGGCGCTCGGCGCCCTCGTGGGTACCGCGCACGGCAGGCACGTCGAGCGGTGAGGGCAGATAGGCCACGGCCGCGTCCAGCAGCGGTTCGATGCCCCGGTTGCGGTAGGCGGAGCCGCACAGGACGACGACGCCCTCGCCGGTCAGGGTGAGGTCGCGCAGGGCGGTGGCCAGCGTGCCGTCGGACAGCCGGCCGGCCGGCGCGCAGAACTCCTCCAGCGCGGCCGGGTGCAGCGCGGCCACCGTCTCCTCCAGGGCGCGCCGGCGGCGGTCCGCCTCCGCGCGCAGCGCTTCGGGGACCGGTCCCGTCACCGCCGTACCGCTGTCGTCCGGCCAGAGCAGCGCACGCATGCGTACGAGGTCGACGACGCCGGTGAAGCCGTCCTCCGCGCCGACGGGCAGCTGGACGACGAGCGGGGCCGGGTGCAGGCGGGCGCGGATCGACTCGACGGCGCTGTCGAGCGAGGCGCCCGCACGGTCCAGCTTGTTGACGAAGGCGATCCGGGGCACGCCGTGCCGGTCGGCCTGCCGCCACACCGACTCGGTCTGCGGCTCCACGCCGGCCACCGCGTCGAACACGGCGATCGCGCCGTCGAGGACCCGCAGGGAGCGTTCGACCTCGTCGGCGAAGTCCACATGGCCCGGGGTGTCGATGAGGTTGACGCGGTGGCCGGCCCAGGCGCAGCTGACGGCCGCGGCGAAGATGGTGATGCCGCGGTCGCGTTCCTGGGGGTCGAAATCGGTGACGGTGGTGCCGTCGTGGACCTCGCCGCGTTTGTGTGTGGTGCCGGTGGCAAAGAGGATGCGTTCGGTGACGGTGGTCTTTCCGGCGTCGACGTGGGCGAGGATGCCCAGGTTACGAACGGACGCGAGGGGGTTGACGGAGTTCGGGTGGAGTTCGGTGCGCATGGCCCGTTGCCTTTCGAATGCGGTTCCCGGACGGATCCTGGAATGGGCGGCGCAATTTCCGTGCGGCGGAGTTCACCGGTACCTCATCTGACGGAGCGTCAACACCTTGGCATATGCCAGGATTTGATGGGCCCGGTGGGGCGTCACGGAGTCCGGTACCGGCCGCGCAGCGGGCACCGGAGGGACGGGGACACGAGGATCACCTCGTAGCGGGAACGGGAAGAGACGGCATTCGCGCGGTCGCACATGACCCTCTCCCCTCAATCGTCCGAACTCGTCATGGCACAGCACCGCGACTGCCTTCCGCGGCTACGGTGCGTGATACCGAGCGAGTGTAGGCAGGGGCGCGGGACACGGCACCCGGTTTTCCCACCAGGGGACTTGCGCTTCCCGGAGATGCCGGTTCGTTCCCTTTTCACCATTCCTCTGGGAATGGGGCGGCCCGTAGTCCCGACATTTTCCGGACATTCACCTGGCCGCCATCGATAACTTCGCCGTCCCGGAAGGCGCTTTCCGGGACGGTGAACGGCGGTGGAGCAGGTTCACCGGAAGAGTCCGCCACAACTCCCGCGATTGGCCGAAAAGCACGCTTTACGGCACCCAGCGGGACATCAGGACGTTCATCCCCTTTCCCGGGCCGGGCGGCCCGGGAAAGGACGCCCGGAACGCCCCGGATGCACATCGTCGCGGGTGGCACCCGGGACCCGTCGGCATGCTCCGGACCGGCCGGAGCCGATGTGGAACATGTGTGGATTTTCGGTGAAGCATCGCGCGTGGCTGAGAAATCGGGATCGCACCCCGGATTCGGACAGGGCACACAAAGGACGGAAAGCGGCCCGTCCAGGTGGCCGGTCAACGCTCCACCACTCTGCGGGAGAGCCTAATCTGATCGGCGAACAGACTGAATGCGCACAGCAAGTGGACGGACAGGACTGGATTGGACACGCAAAAGACGCGGAGAGCGCCGTTCGCCGCGCTGCGCAGGGGCAGTGCGCTGCCGGTCGCGGCGCAGGTGCTCATCGCGGGAACGCTGTTCTCCCGTCTCGGCGACACCCTCGCCTCGCTGGGGCTGGTGCTGAACGCGGCAGACCGGGACATCCGCTTCGGGGTGACCGAGGTGATGCTCGCCGAACTCATCCCCACGGTGCTCGCGGCGCCGTTGATCGGCTCCGTGGTGGACCGGTTCAGCGCGCGCGCCGTGTGTCTGTGGGCGCTGCTGGCCCAGTCGCTGTCCCTCGGTGCGGCCACCGCCGTCGGCGGGTTCCATGTGCGGGTCGCGCTCATCGCGCTGTCGGCCCTGGCCGGAGTGGCCTCGGTGGCGGCCGGGTTCAAGATGCTGCCCGCCGTCGCCGGTGACCGGCACACGGGCCGGGCGAACAGCCTGCTGACGGCCGGCCTCTCCGTGGCGGGGCTGATCGGGCCTCCGCTGGCCGGCTTCCTCAACTCCCAGTGGGGTACCGGCGTGCTCCTCGCGGTGGACGCCGGGTCCTTCCTCGTGCTCGCGGGCTGCACCATGCTGGCGGTGCCGAGCAGCGTCGACGTGGCGATCGGCCGCCGCCCCGCCACGAAACTCGCGGACGGCTACCGGGCACTGCGCGACGCCCCGGTGGTGGGCACGCTGATGCCCGCGCTGGCGGCGTCGATCCTGGCCATCAGCATCGAGAACGTCGCCGGCGTCTTCTATCTCCGGGATGTCGTCCACGGCAACGACACCGTCTTCGGCCTCTTCCTGGCGACCTGGGCCCTGGGGGCCGTGCCCGGGGCCCTGCTCGCGGGTCGCGCGGACTGGGCGGACCGGCACACCCTGCTGATCCTGGGCGGCATCACGGGCATGGGCGTGAGCCTGCTCCTCACCGGTCTGATCCCGGTCGCCGCGGTGATCTTCCCGCTGTTCCTGATCGCGGGCTTCGGCAACGGCGCGTGCAACGTCGGCCTGCGCAACGCGGTGCACTCGCGGGTACCGGCCGAGGTGCACGGCAGCGCCTGGGCCTGCTTCCAGGCGCTGTCCCGCAGCTCCATCGGCCTCGGCTTCCTGCTGGGCACCCCGAACAGCCTGGTCTCCAGCCAGGGCCAGGTGATCATCTCGGGTGTCATTCCGCTGGTCGCCATCGCGTGGGCGGCCCTCGTCACCGTCCGGCGCGGCGAGCACACGGTGACGGAAACCTCGGCCTGAGCGAGCGACCTGGCGACCGGAACGCGGCCGGGCCGAACGGCGGGACAGGTGTCGGTCTTCGGATCCCGGACAGCTGCCCGGCTTTCGCCTGTCATCTCCTGTCCGCTCGCCCCGGGGCGCTTCTGGGTAGCGTCGTCGCCGTTTGAACCATCGACCCGGGAAGGCCCTATGTCCATGCAAGATGACACTGCGTCACAGGAAACGGCCGGGCAGAGCAGGCGTGGTTTTCTCCGCAACGCGGCGCTGGCCGGTGCGGGGGCGGCGGCCGTGGGCGCGTCCACGCTCGGCGGCACACCCGCGTTCGCCGCCGGCATCTCCCAGAGCGGCAGGACCGGCACCTGGAGACCGGACCCGGCCGCCCTCCGGTTCACCCTCGCGGTGATGCCGGACACCCAGTTCCTGTACTGGGGCAGCCAGGACAGCGTCGACCGGACGCCGCAGGAGGAGTCGTTCCGCTACGTCATCGGCAACAGCGGCACCGCCTCCGACGACAACATCGTCTTCATGGCGCACCTCGGCGACCTGACCCAGGACGCGGACCCGTCCTCGTTCCAGCAGGTCGACAAGGCGTTCGACCTGCTGGACGCGCACGGCGCCGCCTACAGCGTGCTGGCCGGCAACCACGACGTGAGCGGCGACGACAGCCGCGGCGACACCGCGTATCTGCGGACCATGGGCCCGCAGCGGTTCAAGCGGGCGAAGACCTTCGCCGGGGCGGACGCGACCGGCTACAACACCGCGCACGTCTTCGAGGCCGCCGGCCGCTCCTGGCTGCTGCTGGCCCTGGACTGGCGGACCAGCGAGCAGGGTTTCGCCTGGGCCGACGGCGTGATCAAGGCGCACCCGAAGCTGCCGGTGATCCTCACGACGCACGACCTCGTCTACTCGAACTACGATGACAACGTTTTCCCGTACGAGTCCGGTGACCCGGAGGACAACGCCGTACTCTCCGACTACGGCCGCACGGTCTGGGACCGGCTGATCAACGACAACGACCAGATCTTCCTCACCCTCAACGGCCACTACTGGCCGCCCGCGCGCACCACCGCGAAGAACGCCGCCGGCAACGAGGTGCACCTGCACATCACCAACTACCAGAACCGCTACTTCGGCGGTGGCGGCATGATCCGGCTGTACCACTTCGACCTGGCCCGGAACACGATCGACGTCGAGACGGTCAACCCCTGGATCCTTGCCCAGAAGCCGGCGTCCCGTACCGAACTGGCGGCCCAGCACGCCCGGATCACCGGCCCGGTCGACAACTTCTCGGTGCCGATCGACTTCGCGGAGCGGTTCGCCGGCTTCGCCCCGGTGCCGGTAAGGCCGGCCCGCCCGGCCGCCCGGGAGCTGGTGAAGGGCACCCTGGCGTACTGGCGCTTCGACGGGCAGGGCACGCCCGGCACCGCCCTCACCGCGGGCCAGACCGTGCCCGACCTGTCCGGCAAGGGCAACGACCTGACGGTGGTGACCCTGCCGGGCACCGCCGCCTCCGCGCTGACCTGGTCCGACGACCACCACCCCGACCAGCCGGCACACGCCAGCCTGACGTTCGCGGGCGGCCGGAACCCGCTGCACGGCTCGTATCTGACCACCGGGGCGAAAGCGCCGCTGAACACCGAGACGTTCACGTCCGGGTACACCATCGAGACGTTCGTGCGGATGCCGCTGGACTGGGACGCCGGCCGCAACGGCTGGGCGTCGATACTCAGCCGCCGGGGTTCGGCCGCGGACGCCGGCAAGCACGGCAAGAACACCGACCCCGGCGAGCCCGTGCTCCAGCTCGCCATCTCGAACAACGGCCGCGAGCCGCAGTTCAACCACTACCCCCTCAACGACACCTACCCGACCACCAACTGGGGACACGGCCTGGTGGAGCTCAAGTGGTGGCACCTGGCGGTGGTCAACGACGGCCGCCACACGAAGCTGTACGTCGAGGGCGCTCCGGTCGTCGACAACCCGAAGCGCCTGTCGGTCGGCCTCACTTCGCTCGGGCTGCCCTGGCTGGTGGGCGGCCACGAGTACGCGGGCGCCGTCGACATCGTGTTCCACGGTGGCATCGGTGACATCCGGATCGTCGACCGCCCGCTGTCCGCGGACGAGTTCCTGACCGCGAAGTAGCGCGGTGTCCCCCGTCTCCGGCCCGCCCACCGGCTCGCCGGAGACGGGAGCCGCGCGTCCGACGGAGACGCGCGTCTTGGGAGAGCCTTTGGTCTAGTCCTCTTGACGGCGGAGACCCCGGAGAGTTTGGTATGTACCAATACCCCTCCAGGCCCCTCCCCCACCCCCCCCGCCCTCGCTGGGCATCCCGAAAGGGCCAATGTCATGCACCTGGCAAGACTCGCGGCTTCCGCGTGCGCCCTCGCCCTCACGGCCACCGGCGCCGCCGTCGCACTGGCCCCCGCCGGCAGCGCCGCGGCGGGCAGCGTCTACTCCGTGGCGCCCTACGTCGACATGTCGAACGGTCAGGAAGGCCTGCTCGACACCGCCGTCACCGGACACGGGCTCAAGGCCTACACGGCGGCCTTCGTCCTCGGCGTGGGCTGCACCCAGATCTGGGGCGACACGCTCCCCATCGGCAACGACTCCTACACCGACCCGGAGATCGCCAGGGCGAAGGCCGAGGGCGCCTCCGTGATCATCTCCTCCGGCGGGGCGGCCGGCGAGCCGCTCGCGTGGACGTGCTCGAACCAGAGCAGCATCGACGCCGGCTACCAGGCCATCATCAACGACTACGGCGTCACCCAGCTCGACTTCGACATCGAGGGCGCCGCCATCGCGGACACCGCGGCCGCGGCCCGTCAGATGCAGGCGATGAAGGACCTCAAGGCCGCCAACCCGGGGCTTCAGTTCTCCATGACCCTGCCGGTGCTGACGAGCGGGCTGACCGGCGACGGCGTCAACATCCTCAAGGCCGCCAAGAACGCCGGCATCAAGATCGACGTCGTCAACATCATGGCCATGGACTACTACGCCGGCACCGGCACCGAGATGGGCCAGGCCGCCCTCTCCGCGTCCCGGGCCACGCTGGCGCAGATGCAGTCCGTCGACTCCGGCTACAGCTACGCCAACCTCGGCATCACCCCGATGATCGGCAAGAACGACGACGGCTCCACCTTCACCCTGGCCGACGCCCAGACGGTGGAGAGCTTCGCCGCGCAGAACGGCGTCGGGCGGCTGGCGTTCTGGGCGATCACCCGGGACCAGGCGTGCGGAGGGAACGCCAACTCCCTGCCCACGTGCAGCGAGATCAGCCAGAACAGCCTCGCGTTCACCGACGCGTTCGTGCCCTACGAGGGCAGCTCGGGCGGCGGCGGAGGCACCACCACCGACTTCTCCCTGGCCCTGTCGCCGGGCTCCGCCTCGGTCGCCCAGGGCGGTTCGGCGACCGCGACCGTCTCCACCGCCGTCACCTCCGGCAGCGCCGAGTCCGTCGCCCTGTCCGCGTCCGGCGCGCCCTCCGGGGTCGGCGTCTCCTTCAGCCCCGCCTCCGTCACCTCCGGGGGCAGTTCGACGCTGACGGCGACGGTCGGCTCGTCGGTGGCCGCGGGCAGCTACCCGATCACCGTCACCGGCACCGCCGCGAGCGGCAGCCACAGCGCGACCTACACGCTCACGGTCACCTCCTCCGGCGGAGGCGGCGGCGGTGGGGGCTCACTGACCAACGCGGGCTTCGAGACCGGCAGTCCGAGCCCCTGGACCTGCACCGGCGGCAGCACGGTCGTCTCCAGCCCGGTCCACAGCGGCAGCCACAGCCTCCAGGTCACGCCGAGCTCCAGCGGCACCGGGGAATGCGACCAGACCGTCACCCTCTCCCCCAACCACACCTACACGCTGTCCGGTTGGGTGCAAGGCCCGTACGCCTACGTCGGTGTCAGCGGCGGTGCCACCGCGAGCACCTGGTCGAACAGCGCGAGCTGGAACCAGCTCAAGGTCACCTTCACCACCGGCAGCAGCGGAACGGTCACGGTCTACGTCCACGGCTGGTACGGCCAGGCCGCCGTCGACGCCGACGACTTCAGCCTCGCCTGAGCGAAGTCCGCACACTGAAGGGGCGGTTCCCGGACGGGAGTCCGGGAACCGCCCCTTCTGCTCGGTGCCGGTGTCTCCTACTGGCCGAAGCCGTAGGAGAACAGGTGGTCGGTGCCCGTCTGGCCGGTCACCGGCAGCGTCACCGATGCCACCTGCCTGGACGGGTCCAGCGGGACCTTCGTGGCGAAGACATAGGTCTTCACGTTGTCCCGGCCGCCGCTCCCGGTGTTCCGGTAGGTCGTCGTGACGGCCGTCGTGTCACCCGGCAGCGGCTTGCTCGGCCCGCCGTTGAGCGTCCAGTCCGAGAAGCCGACCGTCGCCCGGGAGGTGGTGCCGTCGGTGTAGGTGACGGTCAGTGTGCCCGAGACCCCACTGCCGTCGGTCGGCGCGTTGACCGCCGCGCCCAGCAGACCCAGTGACGCGCCCGAGGTGCCGGCGGGCATGGGGATGGTCTGGCCGGCCATCTCCAGGTTGTCGGGCTGCCCGGACGTCACCGTCGGCCAGAGGTAGGAGATGCCGTCGACCGTGAGGGTGGAGCCGCTGGTGACGCCGGCCGCCGACAGCGCGTTCTGCGAGAAGGCCCAGCCGCCGCCGTCGAAGCCGCCCGAGAAGCCGCTGCCGTCGGGGTAGATGCCCTCGTTGGTGTCGTACGGCCACAGGGCGCCGGCCTTGGCCACGGCCACCCGGAGGACCGCCCCCGGCAGTGCCGCACCGGTGCCGTGGTCGGTCAGGGCGAAGGCGACCGGATACGTCCCCTCGTCCGGGCCCGCCGTCACGTGGACCTTCGCCTCGGCGCTGCCCGAGGCGGGCACGGTGAGCGAGCCGGACGCGGTGTCCAGGGTGACGCCGGTTGGGGCCGTCGCCGTCCAGTCGACCGTGACGGCCTGGCCGCCGAGGTTGGTCAGGTCGAGGGTGCCGTCATCACCCGTGCCCGGCTGGAGGACCAGACCGTTGCTGGGGCCGGTCGCCGCCAGCACCCGCCCGCCGCCCGTGGTGTCCGACGGCGGCACCGCCGACGGGCCGGACGCCCAGGAGGTGTCGGGCTCGGTACCGAGCGTGAAGTCCATGGTGCCCGCGCCCTTGAACTGCTGGTACGTCAGCCAGGAGGTGTTCCAGGCCTTGCCCTTGACGTCGAGCGACTGCACGTACGGCGCGTCGGTCGCGGCCTGCGGGGCGTTGATCCGCACGGTCTTCCCGCCGACGGTCACCTGGGCCACCGGGAACACCGGGCTGCCGAGCACCAGGGTGTCCGCGCCCGGGGTCTCCGGGTACAGGCCCAGCTCGGACCAGACGTACCAGGAGCTCATGGCGCCGAGGTCGTCGTTGCCGAACGAGCCGACCGGCGCGTTGAAGTACAGGTCCTGCTGGGCCTCACGGACGGCCGCCTGGGTCTTCCACGGCTCGCCGGTGTAGTCGTACTCCCAGGGGATCTCCACGCTGGGCTCGTTGCTCAGGTCGGCGTCGGTGCTGCCGGGGCTCGTGATGTCGTCGAGCAGGCTGTCCAGGTAGGACGAGTACGCCTGGGTGCCGCCGCGTGCCTGGATGAGCTGCTTCAGGTTGAAGGGGACCATGGGGGTGTACTGGGCGGAGGTGCCCTCCACGAAGCCGTTGGAGGTGCCGGGGGTGAAACCGCCCGCGAACTGGCCGTCCTTGTTCTTGGCCTGGAGGTAGCCGGTCTGCGGGTTGAAGACGTTCATCCAGTCCTGGGCGCGGGTGGCGAACTTCTCGTAGACGGACGTCTTGCCGAGCGACCTGGCGAAGGCGGCGAGGGCGTAGTCGGCGGAGTCGTACTCCAGTTGGGTGGAGACCGGGCCGTAGAAGTTGCAGCAGCCGTAGCTCTCGTCCAGCGGAAGGTAGCCCTTCGCGTCCCGTACCGACTCGCCGGGGCGGTCGTTGTTCGGGACGGTGGCCTCGTGCTGGAGGGCCGCGAGGGCCTTGCCCGTGTCGAAGTCCGTGGCGCCGAAGGCATACGCGCCGGCGATGATGCCGGCGGCCGGGTCACCGACCATCACATAGCTCTCGCCGTTGTTCGAGGCCCACTTGGGCAGCAGGCCCGTCTGGTCGTAGCCGTTGAGCATCGAGGTGACGACGTCGCTCGCGACCTTGGGTTCGACCATCGCCATCAGCTGGGTCTGGGAGCGGTAGGTGTCCCAGCCGGAGTATGTGGCGTACTGGGCTTTCTGCCCCTTGGCCAGCTTGTGGACCTGGTTGTCCATGCCCATGTACTGGCCGTTGGCGTCGGAGAAGACGTTCGGGTGCAGCAGCGCGTGGTAGAGCGCGGTGTAGAACTGCGTCTGCTGGTCGGCGGAACCGCCGCCCACCTGGATGTTCTTCAGTACCGTGTGCCAGGCGTCGTGGTTGGCCCGCTCGACGGCGCCGAGGTTCCAGCTCCCGATCTCGCGGGCGAGGTTGTCCGCCGCGTTCGCGTCACTCGTGTACGAGATGCCGACCTTCGCCGTCACCTTGGTGTTCGACGACGTGTCGAAGGTCAGGTACATGCCGTTCGCGCCGGTCGTGGGGGGCTGGGCGGCCTTGGCGGCCTTGGGCAACCGGGATGCCGTACTGGCGCTCGGTGTCGCGGAGGCCTTGGCAGTGCTCCCGTGGACCGTCGGGGCCGGCTTCGCCGGGACGGTGAAGTGCTTCTCCTTCAGCGGCTTCGACGTGGACTTCTGCGGGGTCTGGCTGACCTTGCCCGCCTTCAGTGACGTCGCGTCGGGGGTGATGGTGCTGCCGACCCAGGTGCCGCTCGCGGTGAACGGCCGGTCGAACTTGACGTCGAAGTGCAGCGTGTACCGGTTGTTCGCGCCACAGAAGTGACCGCTGTCGATCGCGCCGCTGATCTCCTTGCTGTTCACCACCTGGACGCGGGTTCCGTCCACCTGGGTGGCGCCCCCGCTGAGCTTGAACAGCAGGTTCGCCTGCTGCCCCGAAGGGAAGGTGAAGCTGCCCAGCCCGGCGCGGGTGGTGTCGGTCAGCTCGGTGCTGACCCCGTTGGCGTCGGTGACCTTGTAGGACCCGATGCCGGCCTGCTCCTTGTCATGGCCGAAGCCGACGGACGTGCTGCCGAGGTCACCCGACAGGGCACCGGTCACCGGCAGGACGGGCAGGTCGCCCGCGACGGGGCAGCCGGGTCCGGAGACGTGGGTGAGGCTGAAGCCGGAGATCTTGTCGGCGGTGTACTCGTAGCCGCCGCCGTCGGGGCGGTGCGGGGTGGTGTCGGGGCCCCACTGCACCATGCCGGCCGGCATGTCGGGGCCGGGGAAGGTGTCCACCGCACCGGAGGTGCCGATGAGGGGGTTGACGAGGGACGCGGGGTCCTTCACGAGGGGCGGCGTCGCGTTGCCCGCGGCCTGGGCGCTTCCGGTCGCCGGAAGCGGAAGGGCTGCCATGCCCAGGACGCAGACCACAACGAGGCGTCGGCGGAATCTTGCTCGGTCGGCTGGTGCAGCTGAACGTCGGGGTCTCACCATCGGTTGCCTCCGCAGCGGTTCGTGCTTCGCACATCAGGTGTCGGCGCGCCGAAAAACACCGGAATGCCGGCGACAGGCAACGGTTCGAGTCGCTCCCACGGCCTGACAACGTTGCCATGCACGAGTGTCGAGTGAAACGCCTGTGCTCGTGGCGTGTCAACGAGGCCAACAAGACTTTCTGCGTGCGAAGTTCACGGACGGCCGGGTGCCGGGCCCACGGTGGCCGCACCCCGGCCCGCCCGTCCACACGGGCCCGCGCCGTCGAGGACGCGAGCCCGCCTTCGGCGCGGGAGGGACCGGGAACCGCGCCGAACCATGTGATTCCCTGCGGGAGTTACGGCACCACAGCAAAGGCTTCTTTCCCGGCGAGGGCACGTTCCGGCCGACGCGCCCGCCTTCCCCCCGTCCTCACCCCTCGTCGCGCAGTTGGGCAGCCAGGGAGGCCAGGGACTCGGTCTCCTCGGTGTGGCCCAGGGGGGTGAGGTGGGAGATCGCCGCGTCGAGGCGGGTCAGGGCGGGGGCGGGGCGTTCCAGGTAGAGGCCCTCCACGACGGACGCGAGCCGGACACACTCGGCCCACTCGCCTGCGTGGTCGTCGTCGGGTCCCGGTTCGCCGAGCAGGGTGAGGGCCCTGTCCAGCGCGGCCAGGGCGGTCTCGTACTCACCGGCGTAGGCGTTGACCCGTCCGTGTTCGTAGGCGAGGGCACTGTCCAGGGAGCGGTCACGGGCCTCGTACTCCGCGGCGCGCGCCTCGTCGGCGACCCTGCCCGCGTCGGCGAGGACGGCGAGGGCGTCGGCCAGGCCCTCGGCGCCCTGCCGCTGGGCCTGGAGACGGGCGAGTTCGCGCAGGCAGCTGCTGAGCTGCTCGTAGCGCGGGGCCCGGGCATGGGCGGCGAGGGCCTGGTCCGCGGCCTCGCGGGCCCGGCCGAACTCGCCTGACTCGGCGAGGAGTACGGCGGTCTCGGCGGCGATCATGGCGTGGCTCCCGGGGTCGTCGTCCCAGCCGGCCGACTCGGCCGCGAGGGCGACGAACTCCGTCGTGGCGGCCTTGAGATCCTCCCCCTCGTGCAGCGCGCGGGCGCGGTACAGGCGCAGCTGGGCGACGAGCCGGTCGTCCATCTCTCCGGCGGCGACGTCCGGTTCGGTCAGGAGCGAGTCGAGCAGCGCGATGCAGTCCTCGACGCGGCCCAGTTCGAGGCTGAGCCGGGCGGCGTTGCCGTAGGTGCAGAACGCGTCCGTCCGGCTGCCGTGGCGCAGGTCCAGCTCCGCGGAGCGCGACAGGTGCCGCAGTGCCTCGTCGGGACGGCCCAGACGCATGCAGGCCTGGGCCAGATCGCCGTGGAGACGTGCGGTGTCGACGGAGTCGGACGGCCAGTCGGCGGCCAGCCGCAGGCCCTCGGTCAGGTCCGCGTGCGCGGCCTGCGTGTCTCCGAGGCCGAGCCGGAGCCGGCCGCGCAGGCCGAGCGCGCGGGGCAGGTGCCAGGCGGGGCCGTCCGCCCTCAGCCGGTCGAGGTGGGCGTCGATCTCCGCGACCGCGGTGGGCAGATCGCCGGAGAGCGCGTGGGTACTGGCCCGCAGCAGGTGGGCGCCGGAGATCTGGCCGGTGATGTCGTGCCGGGTGGCGAAGGCGAGCAGCAGGTCCACCTCGGCGAGGACCGGCGCGATGTGCTCCTCGTCCCTCGTCGCCTGCAGCCGCAGGCCGAGTGCGCTCGCCCGCAGCCGCAGCACCCGGGCCTCCTGGTACGGGGCGAGGTCGGGCGTCTCCTCCTGCAGCCGGACGAGGGCCGCGTGGGCGGCGGTCAGCGCGGCGGCCTTCGCCTCGGCTCCGTCGGCGCGTTCCTCGGGGAGCTCCCCGGCGGGGAGCACGGCGCAGGCGCGGGCGAGCGCCGCGTCACCCGGCGCTCCGGCCTCGTCGTACAGGCTCGCGGCTTCCTCCCACAGGGCGGCCGCCTTGTCGAACTCGTCCTTCTCGCCCACCCGGCCCGCCTCGTCGGCCAGCAGGTCCGCGCGCAGTCGTACGAGCGGTCCCACGGCCGGGTCGTCGGGGTGGGCGTAGCCGGGGGCGGCGACGAGGGTGCGCAGCCGGGCCCAGCAGGCCGTCGCGTCCGGATGCCCCCGCTCCTCCGACTCCCTTGCGCGCACGATGAGTTCGGCCAGCGACTCAGGGACGGCGGCGGGTGCGGGTGCGGCGGCCGGGGCGACGTCGTCGAGACCGCGGGCGCGCAGGGTCAGCTCCAGCGCGTCCAGGAGGGGCGCACGGTCGAGGCGGGCGGTGCGCCGGTCGGTGTGGGCCGTGGTTCCGTTGCGGGCGTCGAAGCGGGCTGCGAGGTCGGCGGCGCGGCCGCGTACCTCGGCGCGCAGGCCGGCCACCGTCCAGGTGCGGCCCGCGTATCCGGCGGCGGGCAGGTCGCCGTGGCCGAGGAGTTCGACGCGCTGGAGGAGGACCTCGACGCCGGTGAGGAAGCTGACGAGGTCAAGCGGCGAGTCGACGTCGTCGAACAGGTTCCGGTTCTCCGCGAGGAGTTCCAGGCCGCGTGCCTCGTTGCCGGTCAGCGCGCAGAACTCCAGGTGCCGGCCGACCTCGCCGGACATCGCCGGGTTGCGGCGGCAGGCGCGGTAGCCGGTGAGGTGCAGTTCGCGGGCCCGGTCGGTGCGGCCGAGACGCAACAGCGGGAGCAGCGCGTAGGAGACGGAGCGGGCGGGCTCCTCCTGGCAGGACTCCTTCCCGGCCAGGACGGGTTCCCAGGTGCGTAGCGCCCGCTCGTCGTCGCCCGCCCCGAGGTGGTACAGGGCGCGCTCGCAGATCTCGCAGGCCTCGCAGTCGCTGAGCTTGGTGCGGGTCCGTCCGGCCCACAGTTCGAAGGCCGGGTCGGTGTCCTCGCCGACGTGTGCGGCGAGCCGGTAGGCCTGTCCGTAGTAGGGCTGCAGCCCGAGGCCGGCCTTCTCGTAGCGGTCGCGCATCTCGGTCAGCCACTGGCGCAGACTTGGCAGGGGCATCTCGGGCAGGGCGAGCAGGGCGTTGGCGACCCACTTGAACCGCCAGAACAGCAGGTGGCGCAGGCGCTCGTCGAACACGTCGGGCTGCTCGTCGAAGAGGGTGAGCAGGCGGGCGAAGACGACGGGCGACTTGCGGGGTTCGGAGCCGTAGGTGTACGCCTCCTGGAGTTCCAGGAGGGCGTGGACGAGCGGGCGGCCCTCCGTGAACCGCTCGGCGGCGTCGACCAGTTCCTCGGCGGTGACGGTGCGGGTCCGGCCGTAGGGGCGCCGGTCGTTCTCCTGGAGCGCCCGGTACAGCTCGTCCGTGTTCTGGGGATGGGGTGCGGTGGGCATCGTCAGCTGTCCTTGCGGAGGGCGTGGGCGAGGAGGTCGAGGAAGGAGCGGTTGATGAGGCTCGACTCGGCGGGCCTGAGCGGACGCCGGGACAGCATCGCGGCCTGCCCGTAGAGGGCTTCGGCGCTGGTGCGGGCCAGTTCGGGTTCCTCGATGGTGACCGCCGTACGGACCAGCGGGTTGAGCTGGTTGAGGATCAGCTGGGCCCGCGGGGCCTCCTGCCGCAGGTGGCCGAGGATGTCGCCCCACACGCCGCCCTGCTGTTCGCGGGCGAGCTGGGAACGGGTGCGCTCGTGCCGGGCCTCACGGCTGTCGAGGAGGAGGGCGGGGGCCGAGGCGGGCTGGAAGGTGCGCAGCGCGACGTCGCAGTCGAAGACGGCGAGGGCGTCGCGGGCCTGGGCCAGGTAGGGGGCGGCGGCGAGTTCCGTCTCCCGGTCGACGGGGTCGAGGTGGGCGGTGAGCGTGGCCGGGTCGAGGTCGGCGACGCTGACCTCCGGCCTGATCTCCGGCAGCCGGTGGACCAGTTCGCGGTCGTAGGTGTAGCCGCCGTTGACGACGCCGAGTCCGGCGGCCGAGGCGATCGCGGCGACCTGCCGGAACTCCTCCACGCTGGAGGTGACGAGCACCGTGCGGTGGGTGCGCGCGAACTCGTCCAGCGTGGCGTGTCCGGCGGTGGTCTCGAACGGCAGCCAGGGCAGCAGCATCCGCAGGATCTCGTCGTCGTGCACGGCCAGCGACTTCACGGCCAGGTGGTGGGCCTGGAGGAAGCGGCCGAGGAGGTCCGGGTCGCTGGCGGCGGTGCGGGCGATCCAGGCGCGCAGCCGTTCGGCGAGGGCGTCACGGACCGCGGCGAGGGTGTCGTCCTCGTACAGGGACTCGCGGGACGCGGTCGGGCGCAGGCTCTCGGCATCGAGGACGCAGCGGACGAAGAACGCCCACTCGGGCAGGATCTCCTGGGCCTGCTCGGACAGCAGCATGCCCTTGACGTGCACGCGGTGGCCGTGGCGGCGCCCGGCCGGCACCGTCTCGGGGAGCACGCACGCGATGCCCTTCAGGCCGACGGCCGGCAGGTCCAGGTCGATGGTGTCCAGCGGCGTGAATCCGAAGATCTCCTCGCCGTACGCGGCCAGCGCCCGGGAGCGTGCTCCCGGTGTGGGGTACGGACGCGCCCAGGGTGCGGGCTCGGGGTTGACCAGCGCGCCCGGACCCCCGGTGCCGCCGTCGAAGGTCACCGGGTGGCGCAGCAGGGAGCCGAAGTGCCGGGCCAGCGCCTGTACTTGGACCGGCCTGGTCCACTCCCCCGCGTCGGCGCGGGGCGTGAGGGTGACGGTGGTGCCGGGCCGGGGGCGGGCGGAGGCGGGCAGGGTGCGGACGGTGTAGCTGCCGTCGCCGCGGCCCCGCCACTCCACGGCGGGTGCGTCGGGGGTGCGGGCGGACCGGCTGACGACGTGGATCTCGTCGGCGACCAGGAAGCAGGAGAGCAGGCCGATGCCGAACTGGCCGATGAAGTCGGCGCGTTGCTCGGCTATCTGCTCGGTTCGCTTGCTGCTGCGGCCGATCGTGGCGAGGAAGGTGTGCACGTCGGCCTCGGTGAGACCGACCCCGTCGTCCTCCACCCGGACCACCGCGCCGTCGGCGTACAGACGGATGCCGAACGCGCCGTCGGCGGCACCCGGTTCGAGAACATGCCGGGCGGTCAGCGCGTCCACCGCGTTCTGCAGGAGTTCGCGCAGGTAGACGCGGGGGCTGGAGTAGAGGTGGTGGGAGAGGAGGTCGACGAGGCCGCGCAGATCCACCTGGAAGGTGCGGTCGGCGCCGGCTGGGCTCGCGGGGGTGTGGGGCAGAGTCATCGGGCAGTCCGGGGTGAGGTGAGCGACGGGCGGCGGGCGGGGGTGGCGGGCTCGGGCGGTGCGCCGGGCCGGGGTCAGGCGTGCGTCGCGCCCGGCCGGGGTCAGGCGTGCGTCGCGCCCGGCCGGGGTCAGGCGTTGCGCCGGGCGCGGGCGTACATCTTTTCCGACTGCGCCATGTACCTCCAGGGCCAGGAGGTGTACGCGCCGCCCAGCTCACGGAAGACCCGCGGCAGCGCGATCCGCTCGGAGGCCAGGGACAGGGCCATGGCGAACGCGTTGAAGTCCTGCTGCCAGCCCGGGCGCCGTACGTAGGCGGGGTGGAGGATGCTGCGCTCGGCCGCGTCCAGCAACTCGTCCTGGATATCGGGGGTGACGAGGCAGTTCTTGCGGTCGGACTCGACCCAGTCCTCGATGTGCGCCACGGCGATCACACAGCCGAGACGATGGCCGTCGGGCGCGTCGGCGAACGCCTCACGCGCGAACGCCAGGGCCTCACCGGGCCCACCGCTCCACCGGGGCTGCAGGTGCGACACCCACTCGATGTGGGTGTCCGGGTCCAGCGGGGCGCGGCGCAGGGCGGCGCCGAGGCGGGTCTCGTTGACCGCGGGGCCCAGCGACATGCCGCGGCCGGAGGTGAGGAGGCGGCGCCACGGCGTGACCCATTCCGGCCGCGACTCGGCCGCCTCCAGGAGCTGTTCCTCGGCGATGTGGAGCCGCTCGCGGAACACCCGCCACTGCTCGGGCGTGACGTCCACGGCACTCGCGCGGGTGCGCGCCTCCCAGCCCCAGACGATGTGGCGCGCCCCGGATATCAGCAGCGCCGTGGCCCGGTGCTCCTTGTCCTCCTCGACGGCCCGGCCGATCCAGTCCTGCACTCCGGCCAGTTCGGCCAGCTCACCGAGGATCTGGTCGTCCCGGCCGAGGTCGAAGGGGCCCAGCGCCGCCTTGACCGCGGTCCAGTCACCGGCTTCGGCCGCCTCCACCAGCGCGAGCACCCGCGTGTCTCCGAGTGCGCGCAGCGTGTACATGCCGTTCCCCAGTCGGCGCGGGGCGGGAAGGGCATGCGGATCCGCCGCCGGTCTCTCCCCGCCTCTGCCGAACAGCTTGTCGAACATGCCGCGCCCTCCCCAGGATCCGCGTGATCGTCGGGTGCAGCATAAGCGGCGGCACCGACAGCACTTCCACAGGGTTTCCACCGGTGGTTCACGGAGCGGTCGCGAGGGTCAGGGTGTACGGCGGCTGTGGACGCTGACGGCGTGGCCGCCGCCGTAGCGGGCGGCGTCCCAGGTGGCGAAGCGGTCGACGAGGGTGAGACCGGCCGCGGGCGTTCGCGTCAGGCGGCGAAGACCTGGAACTCCGAGACCTGGCCGGCCGGCCAGCCGTTGTTGGCGGTGAAGGTGAGGCGTATGTAGCGGGTGGTGACCGTCGCGGGGAGGGTGAGGGTCGCCGTGTTGCCGGTCGCCGGGTTGAAGGTGTAGCCCGCTGCGGCGAGGAGTTGGGTGGAGGTGCCGGCGTCCGTGCCGCCCTGGACGGAGATGGTCTGGGTGCGGGTGGCCCAGGCGGTGGCCGGGGGGAGGTTGAGGACGATCCGTTTGACGCCGGTGGCGGCGCCCAGGTCGACCTGGACCCACTGCGGGAAGGCGTTGTTGGCGGACTCCCAGTAGGTGTTGGCGTCGCCGTCGGTCGCGTTGCCCGAGCCGTAGGTCTGGGTGTGGCTGCTCTCCGAAGTGGGCCGGTGGAGCGCGAGGTTGGTAGTGCTGGACGGGGGGTCGGTGGTGACGGTGGCCTGGTTGGAGGGCTGCGACACGTTGCCCGCCGCGTCGAGGGCGACGACGGCGAAGGTGTACGCGGTGGACGCGCCGAGTCCGGTGACGGTGAAGGAGGTTGAGCCGGTGGTGCCCACCTGGGTGCTGGTCGAGCCGGACACCTGAAGGATCCGGTAGCCGGTCACACCTACGTTGTCGGTCGACGGGTTCCAGTTCAGCGAGGCGGAGTTGCTGGTGTGCCCGGTGACGGTCAGGGCTCCCGGCGCGGCGGGCGGTGTGGTGTCGCCGCCGGTGGGGAGGGTCGGCCGGGTGGGGCGGGTGGCGGTCAGCGCGATCTGGCCCTTGAGCATGCGGCCGCCGTCGCCGGTCAGGCGCAGGTAGTAGTCGGAGGAGCAGGCGGTGCCGTCCTCGTCGAGGGCGAGGAAGCCGGAGTCGGTGGGCACCCAGGCCTGGGTCTCGGCGGTCTTGGCGATCTGGTTGCCCTCGTTGTACTCGTCGAACATCGAGATGTAGATGCCCTGCACCCCGGCGCGCACCATGTTGTAGAACTGCCGCCACATGAAGTCGCCGTGCGCGCGCTGCCGGCCGGAGACGTCGCCGGGCAGGACGCAGGGCTGGAAGTCGATGCCGTTGGCGTTGCAGTCGGCCTGGTCGGGGACGGTGTACGTGGTGTAGGCGTTGTCGGCCTCGGTCACGTTGCCGATGGCGCCGACCATCCACGGCGAGATCATGTTGAAGGCGTGGTAGACGCCCAGGAAGCCGGGCTGCGAGCCCCCGGTGCCGGTCCGCCATTCGCGCGGGACGCCGCCGATGACGTAACAGCCCTGTCCCTTGAACCAGTTGACGACGTCGAGGCAGGCGTCGGGGGTGAAGGGGTGGTTGGGGTCGTTGAAGCCGAAGCCCCAGATGCAGACGACCGGCTTGCCGTTCTGTCTCGCGTACGCCGAGGACGCGGTGTGCGCGGACATCTTGTTCGTCCAGTCCGTCTTGATCTCGGACTGCATGTTCGTCCAGTTGGAGACGTCGTACATGATGTAGAACTTCCGGCCGTACGACTCCGCGGCGCTGCGCACCTTGGTCGCCATGGCGTCGCGTGTGGGGCCCTCGCCGCCGGTGGGGTTGAAGCGCTGGAGCGCCGCGGTGTCGATGCCGTTCTGCTGCATCCACAGGAAGTGGGTGTTCACCGTCTGCTGGTCGTAGGAGGAGAACAGCTTGGCGGGCTGGCCGTTGCCGAGGGCGGCGTACGACGTCTGGTACGTGTTGGTGTACTCCCGCACATCGGGCCAGCAGCTGATGGCGGTGTTGTTCCGGGACGGCGACTGGCCCCAGTTCTGGGTCCAGTGCCACCAGCCGTTGATGGGCGCGCCGTCGCCGACGCAGGCGAACCAGCCCTGGTAGCCGACGGTGATCTTGCCGACCACGTCACCCGGCGGGCTGGCCGCCGACGCGGTCTGGGCGAGTACGGTCTCGGTGGCGCCCACGGTTCCCACCGCGGTGGCCGCGACCGCGGCCCTCAAGAAGACTCTGCGTGTGACACCCATCGGGACTCCTCCTCGGTGGTCGGTGCCGCCGGGCGCGCCTGCGCCCGGCGGCACCATCGGGTCGGTTCAGGTGTTCCAGACCTGGAACTCGGAGATCTGACCGGCCGGCCAGCCGTTGTTCGCCGTGATGTTCACCCGGAGGTACCGCTGGGTGGTCGCGGTGAACGTGATGGTGACCGTGTTGTTGGTGGCGGGGTCGAAGGTGTACGTGGCCGACGACTTGATGGTGGTGAAGGAGGAACCGTCGGTACTGCCCGACAGGGACAGCGTCTGGTTACGGGCGCCCCAGCCCGCCGGGAGCTGGAGGACGACGCTGCTGGCGCTCTGCGCGGAACCGAGGTCCACCTGGACCCACTGGGGGAAGGCGTTGTTGGCGCTCTCCCAGTAGGAGCCCTGGTTGCCGTCCGTCACGTTCGACGAGGCGTAGACGTCGGTGTGGCTGGACTCCGTGGTGGCCGCGCCGGCTGCCAGGTTGCGGCTCACCGTGCCGGCCCCGGTGCCGGTCAGCGCGACCGTGGCCGTGCCGTTCGACGCGTTGCTGGCGATGCTGAGGTCACCGGTACGGGTGCCGGACGCGGTGGGCCGGAACGTGACGTTGACCGTGCAGGAGGCGTTCGCCGCGATCGACGTCCCGCAGTTGTTGGTCTGCGAGAAGTCGCCCGTGACGGTGATGCCCGAGACGGTCGCGGCGGCGGTTCCGGTGTTGGTCACCGTGACGGTCTGCGCACTGCTGGTGGTGTTGAGCGCCTGGGTGGGATACGACAGCGACGTCGGGCTGGTGGACAGGGTCGCCGGCGAGGAGCCGCCGGAGCTGGGGAACACCTGGAAGTCCGACAACTGGGCGGCGTTCCAGCCGGTGTTGGCGGTGATGTTCACCCGCACGTATCTCGCCGTGGCGGCGTTGAACGTGATGGTCACCGTGTTGCTGTTGGTGTTCGGGTCGAAGGTGTACCCGGCCGACGCCTTGATCGTCGAGAAGCTGGAGCCGTCCGTGGACCCCTGCACCGACAGGGTCTGCGTGCGAGCCGACCACGCCGTCGCCGGCGGGAGCTTGAGCACGACCTTGCCGACGCTGTAGTTCTGGCCGAGGTCGACCTGGGCCCACTGCGGGAACGAACCGAGCGTGCCCTCCCAGTACGTCGAGGCGTCCGTGTCGGTGAGGTTCGAGGCGACGTAGGGACTGGAGCTCGAACTCGCCGACGCCGGCCTCCCCGCGGCGACATTGGTGGTGCTGTCGATGCCTGTGCCGGTCAGGGAGACGGTGGTCGGGCTGTTGTTGGCGTTGCTGGTGACGGTCAGGTTGCCGTTGCGGGTGCCGCCCGTGGTGGGCTTGAAGCCGACGGTCACCGTGCAGGACGCGCCGACCGCGAGGGTGGCGCAGTTGTTGGTCTGGCTGAAGTCACCGGTCGCCGCGACGGCCGAGACGGTCGCCGACGCAGTGCCCGAGTTCGTCACCGTCACCGTCTGAGCGGTGGCCGACGAGCCGACCACCGTACCGGCGAAGGACAGGCTCGCCGGGTCGGTGTTCAGCACCGGGCCCGGCGCGGTGCCGGTACCGGAGAGGCTGACCGTGTTGGTGACCCCGCCCGCGTTGACGGTCAGAGATCCGTTGCGGCTGCCGGTCGCCGTCGGCGCGAACTTCACGCTGACGGTGCACGAGCCGTTCGCCGCGATCGACGAGCCGCACGTGTTGGTCTGGGAGTAGTCGCCGCTGGTGGAGATCGACGAGACGGACGCGGCCGCGTTGGTCGGGTTGGAGACCGTGACGGTCTGCGCGGCGCTCGTCGAACCGGTCGCGACCGAACCGAAGTTGAGCGCGCCGGGAGTGGCCGTCACGCCTTCGGACGGGTAGGGCGGGAAGACCGGAGCCGGCCAGCCGCCGCAGTACGGCGTGCCGCTGATGCCGGAGTTGCCGCCGCCGTCGGTGACGACGAAGTTGCCGCCGGAGCAGTTGTACACCGGGGACGAGTAACCGACGCCGGTCGCCGTGACGTTGGTGAACTTGGCGGCGCCGCCGGTCTGTTCCTGCAGGGCGAAGGTTCCGGTGCCGGCGATGGTGACGTTGTTGAGGTTGACGCCGCTGATGGTTCCCTCGACCCACTGGACGGCTTCGTACGGACTCTGCTGGATCAGCGCGTTGGTCACGTTGATGGGGCCGTTGATCGCGCCCTGGCTGCCGTCGAACCACAGGGCACCGACGCCGAACTGCCAGTTCGGGTCGAGGCTGCCGGCCCGGACCATGGTGTTGTCGGAGATCGTGGTGAGGCCGACCGGCGTCGACGTGAAGCGCTGCCCCACGTGGATGCCGCCGCCCTGGGCGAGGCCGGTGTCGACCACCCGGTTGCCGCTGACCGTGTTGTCGTGGCCGCCGTAGATCGCGATGGCGTTGGCCAAGATCTGTAGTGACACCGTGTTGTTGGAGATCGTGTCGTTGGCGTCGGCGCCGATGGCGGAGTCCGCCCAGGTGGCGATGCCGTCGTCACCGGTGTTGCGGATGTCGCTGTTGGTCACCTTGGAGTTGGTGACGCCGCCGTGGAAGTTGATGCCGTCGGCCGTGGTGTCACGGATGCGCATGCCGGTGAACGTCAGCCCGTCCATCGGGCCGTCCATCCAGGCGCCGACCTTCATGTGGTCGATCCACAGGTTGGAGACGGTCGAGTCGCTCATCGCGCCGCCGATGCCGTTGACCTGGGCGCTGTCGTCGCGTTCCTGCACATTGCCGAAGATCGCGAAGTTCTGCAGGCGCACACCGGTGCTCGCGTTGGGCGCCGAGTTGCCGTAGAAGCCGGGGGCCGTGCCGACGACGGTCGAGTACCACATGCCTGCGCCGGCGATCGTGACGTTGTTGACGCTGATGTGGCCGGGGATGTTGAAGGTGCCCGGCGGGATCCACACGGTGCCGCCGGGGCCCGCCGAGCTGATCGCGGCGTTGAACGCGCTGGTCGCGTCGGCCACACCGGTGGCGTCGGCGCCCTTGCTGGTCACCGACACCGCCCCCGAGGGTGCGGTCAGGGCGGCGCCGACCTGCTCGAAGTCGGCGAAGTCGATCGTGTACGAGGAGGCGGTGTCGCCCGCGTCGACCTGGAGCTTGAAGGTCGTGCCCGCCGGATAGGTGGTGGAGAACAGACGGTGGGCCTCGTCGTAGAAGTGGTGCGGGTTGCTGCCCGGCGTGTTGGTGAAGGGGTAGCTGCCGTAGTACCAGCTGTAGGCGTTGGTCAGGGTGAAGTCGGGCTGCTTGACGCCGTTGACGTACAGGGACAGCGCGGCGGTGTAGACCGAGCCGTTCGAGGTGTCGGGAATGCTGTACCGGAAGTTGATCGAATTGGTCGCCACCGGCGTGGTGAACGTGACGTACTTGCCGGTGCCCTGGAGCGTCGTCGCCTTGCGGTACGACGCCTCGTCGGCCAGCTGGCCCTGGGTGTAACTCGGGCCGATGGACGTGCCGTTGGTGTCGGAGTTCTCCGCCTGCACCTCGACGTACGGCAGGCTCGCGCCGCTGCCGCCGGTGGCGGTGGACGCCGCCCAGGCCGGTTGGACGGCCAGCGCGACGACGCCGACGGCGGCCAGCATCGCGGTGCTGACCGCCCAGACGAGGGCCCGTCTCAGATCTCGGATGGAATGGATCACTTGCCACTCCTTTGTTCACGAAATGCCGGAACTGTGCCGCCGACACCGCCGGAGAGAGGGGCGGGACGCAAAGGGAGAGGGGGGAGGCAGGGGGCGGTAACGACGCGAGGGGGACCGTAATATCCTCGACATGGACACGCAAGAACTAGACAGAGCATTGCAACAATAAAAATTCAGCCTGCAAGATCTAATGTGTCGTCTCGAGGCTGCGGCCGGCGCCGGACCCCGCACAGGGCGGTGCCGCCGGACGGGGCGTCCGGCGGCACCGTGGAGGGGTGGGGTCAGGAGGTCCAGATCTGGAACTCGGACACCTGACCCGCGGGCCAGCCGTTGTTGGCGCTGACGGTGACGCGGAAGTAGCGCTGGGTGGTGGCGGGGAAGGTGAGCGTGACGGTGTTCTTGGTGCCCGGGTCGAAGGTGTAGGCGGCCGAGGACTTCAGGGTGGTGAAGGTGGTGCCGTCCGTGCTGCCGCCGAGAGTGAGGGTCTGCGTGCGGGCGCCCCAGGCAGCGGGCAGTTGCAGGACCACGCGCGAGGCGCTGCGGGCCGAGCCGAGATCGACCTGGACCCACTGCGGGAACCTGTTGTTGGCGCTTTCCCAGTAGGTGCCCTGGTTGCCGTCCGTGACGTTCGACGACGGGTAGACGTCCGTGTGACTGGACTCGCTGGTGGGCTTGCCTGCGGCGAGGTTGGTGCCCGGGGTGACGGTGTCGGCAGTGAAGTCGAGGTAGTTGATGTTCCAGCCGCCGGTGTCCTGATGGAGCGTCAGGACCTGTCGGCCGGCGGGCAGGGTCACGTGGGTGGTCGCGGTGCCCCAGGTCTGCCAGTCGCCGGTGGCGGGCAGGTCGACGGCTCCGGTGAGGTTCGTGCCGGAGGCGTCCGACAGGTGCAGCGCCCCGGCCGCCGCGGCCGGGGCCGCGATCCGCAGGTTGACGGTGTAGGTCCCGGCCGCGGCGACGTCCACGGTGTAGCGGAACCACTGTCCGGCGCCGGTCCAGCCGAGGTTGTAACCACCGCCGGAGTCCGAGGTGCTGTCCAGGTCGATGCCGTCGGCGCGGTAGGAGTTGGCGTTGCCGTTGACGGAGGTGACGTTGTACGCGACCCCCTGGCCGCCGGTGTCGTAGTTCTCCGCCTGCACGGTGCCGGGCACGGCGGCCGGGGTGCCGCCGTAGGGGCCTTCGGGGGCGGGCGGCGGCCAGTGGTTGTCACTCAGCGTCGCGACGAACCCGGTGGAGTTGTTGACGAAGGCCGAGGCGCCGGGGTCGAGCCCGGTGACCGTGTTGCCGGTGATCGTCGCGGAGCCGGTGGGCGCCGGGTAGAACGACGGCGAGATCGCGATGCCGTTGCGGCCGGGTTCGTTGACGGTGTTGTCCTGGAGCAGGGTGTTGGTCGAGGTGGAGAAGGCGATCCCGTCGTAGAGGGAGTCGTTGACGGTGTTGCCGGTCACCGTGACCTTGTCGACGATCCCGGTGTTCTGTCCGTCGCCGCCGTTGCCGATGTGCAGGGCGGGCTGGCCCTGGCCGTAGGCGTTGCCGCCGGAGCGGACCACGGTGTTGCCGGTCACGGTCGCGGACAGCAGGTCGCTGCCGTTGACTCCGAAGCGCCCGGCCCCGAGCCCGATGTAGCGGGCGGTGTCGCTGATGTAGTTGTTCCTCACCTGGTGGCCGCTGCCGCCGTAGATCCCGACACCTTTGCCGCCCCACGGCGCGATCGAGGTGTTGTCACTGACGGTGACATTGGTCATCGGCTTGTAGACGGTCTGGGAACCGTCGCCGTTGGTGTTGTAGTTCACCGAGTTGATGGCGATCGCGTCGTCCCCGGTGCCGCGGACGAAGTTGTTCGTGACCGTCAGGTCGTTCCCGGTGTCCGCGTTCAGCGACACGTTGTTGACGTTGATCCCGTCCGCCCAGATCGACGTCAGCCTGCTGTTCTGCACCCTGCCACCGGTGCCGGAAGCCCAGAAGCCCGACATGGTGTGCTGGGTCCAGATGCCGTCGGCCAGCCAGTTGGTGCCGGTGGTGTCCATCGCGCCGCCGTCCCCGCCGATGGTGCTGCGGCTGACGGCGTTGGCGTCGATGTGGAAGTTACGCACGGTGCAGGAGGTCAGGTCGAACAGGGCTGCCAGCGGTGTGCTGTTGGGGACCGGGACGTCACGGTAGACCGTGCTGTACCAGAGCCCCGCGCCCGCGATGGTGATGCCCTGCGCGTTCAGTCCCGCGGTGCCCTTCACGTAGAAGGTGCCCTGCGGGATCCACAGGGTCTTGCCCTGCGACCGGGCCTGGTCGATGCAGCTCTGGATGGCGGCCCGGCTGTCCACCGACTGGCTGTCGGCCGCGCCGTTGGTCGGGGTGTTGTCCGCCACCGCACCGCAGCTCGTGATGGAGATCGAGTTCGCGGGCTGTGTCTGCGGCGCCGGCGGGTTCTCCACGTCGACGGAGTCCACGTCGTAGAAGGACGCGCTGTTGTCGGCGTCCTTGCGCAGCGAGAACGTGGCGCCCGCCGGGATCGGGGCCCCGGTGACGAAGGTGTGCGACTCGTCCCAGAAGACCCTCGGGTCGCCGTCGGCCGGGTTCTGGTTGTCGCTCGTGTTGTAGTTGCCGTTGCCCTCGTACACCCAGCTCTGCTTCGAGTTGAGGTTCAGCGCCTGCCGGAACACGCCGTTGACGTACAGGTTCAGCGTTCCGGTGACGCCGCCGCCCGACGCCGAATCCGGGATGCTGGCGCGGACGTTGAGGAAGGAGATCGGCTGCCCGGTGGTGTTCGTCCACTGCACGGACTGGCCCGTGTCGCCCAGGTGGACGTAGGAGTGGCCCGAAGCCTCCAGGGCGGCGCTTGAATACTGCGTCGTCGGCGCCGAGGTCAGCGACCGGACGGCCGCGCCCCCGCCTGGAGTTCCCGCCTCGGCCTCGTAGACCGAGAACGGCGTCGTCGCACCCGCCGCCGCGCTCGCTGCCGCGTGCGCCTTGGTCGGCAGCGCCGCCTGAGTGGCAGCGGCGGGTAACACGGACACGCACATCGCGCCGACCGCGGCGACGGCGGCCACCGCCAGTCGCCGGGGTCTGGAGATCGTCAGCATGTGAGGCTCCTTCACGGAGTGGGGGGAGACCGGCGCCCCGACCGTACAGAGCCCTCATCCACCCCGCTAGATTCCGACGAAGTAAAGAATTAATCTCCCAAGTCGCTGCAAGGTTCTTTCCTCAGAACGCAAATCCTGGATGACGCGAGGGACCAGTGATCGCGGAGTAGGTGCCGGGCGGTACGTCCATGGCTGACCTTCCGGCGGAGGTCCGGCGTACCGTACGGTGCGGTTGCAGGACCGCTCCGGCCGGGCCGGGCGGGGCGGGAGAGGACGTATGAGCGAGCAGTCCAGCGGTCACAGCGCTGTTGCGGACGTCGGGACGCCGGCCGGCGAGATGGTGGTGGTCGAGGACCTGCGCCGCACTTACGGCAGCGGCGACACCGCCGTCCACGCCCTGCGCGGTGTCTCCTTCAGCGTGGCGCGCGGCGAACTCGTCGCCCTCAGAGGCCGTTCCGGCTCCGGCAAGACCACCGTGCTCAACCTGGTCGGTGGCCTCGACACTCCGGACGGCGGCCGGATCGTCCTGGACGGCACCGATCTGGCCGGGCTCGGCGACGACGACCTGCTGGCGCTGCGCCGCGACCGCATCGGCTTCGTCTTCCAGTCCTTCGGCCTCATCCCGATCCTGACCGCCGCCGAGAACGTCGGGGTCCCGTTGCGCCTGCGGAAGGTCCCGGCCCGCGACCGGGAAGCCCGCGTGGACCTTCTGCTCTCCCTCGTCGGCCTCTCCGACCACGCCGACCAGCGTCCGGGCGAGCTGTCCGGCGGCCAGCAGCAGCGGGTCGCGATCGCCCGCGCGCTCGCCAACAACCCGGCCCTGATCATCGCCGACGAACCCACCGGCCAACTCGACGCCGACACCGGTCTCACCGTGATGGACCTGCTGCGCGCCGTCGTCCGCAGCGAATCCGTCACCGCCCTCGTCGCCACCCACGACACACAACTCCTCGCGCTGGCCGACCGGGTGCTCGAACTCCGTGACGGCCGCATCGTCGAGGACAGCTGACGGCACCGCCCGCGGCCCGGCGGCGGAAGCCGACGCCGGGCGGGACGGCAAGGGCGCCCCGAACCCCGAGACGGGCTGCGGTCATGGACCGGCCGCCCGCGACTCGCCCTGAGCGCGGCGGGCGGCGGCGGGCGGCGGGCGGCGGGCGGCGGGCGGCGGGCGGCGGCATCCAGCCGTGGAACGTCCTGGACGGCGAGCATGTCGCACGGACTTCCGCATTACCCTGACGGCTGTCCGACAGTGTCATCCGCAGACTTCACCTCCTCGGGGGACCGCGTGACAGTGCACCAACAGGCGACCGGGGTACCGGACTTGGACGAGCTGCGCCGGCGGGCCGCCGCGGCAGCCGCCCCGCGGCGCGAGGAGGGGCTGGTCGTCTGCGAGAACCTGGTGCGGATCTACCAGACCGAGGGCATCGAGGTGCAGGCCCTCCAGGGCCTCGACCTGGCCGTGGCCCAGGGCGAGATGATCGCGGTGATCGGAGCCTCCGGCTCCGGCAAGTCCACCCTGCTGGGCATCCTCTCCGGCCAGGACGTGCCCACCGCGGGTGCCGCCGAGGTCGCCGGACACGACCTGCTGACGATGAAGCGCCGCGAACGGCTGGCGTACCGGCGTACCACCGTGGGCTTCGTCTGGCAGCAGACCTCCCGCAACCTGCTGCCCTACCTCTCGGCGGCCGAGAACGTGATGCTTCCGATGACGTACACCGGGGTCAAGCGCTCCCGGCGCCGGGCCCGGGCCGAGGAACTGCTCGATCTGCTGTCCGTCGGCCACTGCCGGGACCGCATGCCCGACACGCTCTCCGGCGGCGAGCAGCAGCGGGTCGCCGTGGCCGTCGCCAACGCCAATGAGCCCCGGGTGCTGTTCGCCGACGAGCCCACCGGCGAACTCGACACCGCCACCAGCGACGAGGTCTTCGCCGCGCTGCGCCGGGCCAACGAGGACCTGGGCGTCACCGTGATCGTGGTCACCCACGACGCGCTGGTGTCCGAGCAGGTCCAGCGCACCGTACGGATCCGCAACGGCCGTACCTCGACCGAGGTGCTGCGCCGGGTCGCCACCGGCGAGGACGGTGTCGATGTACTCACTGCCGAGGAGTACGCGGTACTGGACGCCAGCGGTCGGCTGCAGCTGCCGGGTGAGTTCACCGAGCGCCTGCACATGCGCAAGCGGGTGCGGCTGGCCCTGGAGAGCGACCACATCGGCGTATGGCCCGACGAGGCGGCCCGGCGGGCGAAGTCCGACGCGGAGCACGCCGAGCGTGTGGAGAACGCGGAGAATACGGAGAGCGCGGGGAACGCGGAGAACGCGTCGGACGGCGGCCAGAACGCCGAGAACGCGTAGTAGGCGGTTCCTCCGGTGGCCTCCGCGGGCAGCCGCGGGCAGCCGCCGTGTGCGCGGCGTTTCACGTGAGGCGCAGTACGGCCCCCAGGCGGCGCCGTCGGGCGAGGACGGTCTCGGTGGTCGCGGCGGCCAGGATCAGCCCGGTCACGCCGACGACCAGGGCGACGGTCAGCGAGTAGTCGGTCCGCAGTGCCGGCTGGGCGGGCCCGCCGGTGAACTGCCGCAGGTCCAGTGTCGGTGCCATGAGACGCGGTTCGAGCAGCCCGAGCAGCGTGCCGCCCACCGCCGATGCCACCGCCAGCGGCAGCAGTTGCAGGAAGTGCAGCGCCCCGGCTTCCTTGCCGCCGAGTCCGAGCGTGCGCAGGAACGAGGCGGTGCGGCCGCGCTCGTGGGAGGTGAGGGTCAGCTCCAGGGCGAGCGCGAGCAGGCCGGAGAGCGCGGCCAGGATCGAGGTGGTGGTGTAGATCGTGCCGAGTCCCCGCGTCAGGCCGTCCGCGCGCAGGGTGCTCAGCGTCTCGGAGCGCACGCGGATCCGGGCCAGCGGTCCGAGTGCCTTGGCCGCCGCCGACCGCAGCGCCGCGGGCCCGGCGGTGGCGGGCCCTCGGGAAGCACCGCCCTTGAGGAGCAGGACGGTGCTTCCCGAGGGCTGCTGGGGCAGCAGATGCTCGGCGCCGGCGGTGGTGATCAGCAGGGGCGAACCGGCGGGGATCTGCGCCGTGACCGGCCCGAGGAGGGGGTCGCGCAGTTCCGCGGCGGTGAGGGTGCCGACCGGCTTGAGGGTCAGGTCCACCGGGGGCTGCCCCTGGGTCACCACCGTGGTGGTGAAGCCGCCGGTGCGTTCGCTCGCCCGCAGGTCGGGTGAGATGAGGGAGGGCAGCGGGACGCCGGCGCCGGCCCGGGTTCCCGGCGGGGTGGCAAGACCGGACAGCAGGGCGCCGGCCAGCGGCGACTTCGGGGCGACGGCGGCCAGTCGCCGGGGATCCACGGTGATCACGGCGACCCGGGAGATCACCGCGCCGTCGGCCTGTCCGACCAGGTCGAGAGTGTGCAGACGCTGGAGGGCGGTCCGTATCCCGGTGTCCGCGCCGGGCGCGGAGGCCACGGTCCCGGCCACGGTCGCGCTCGCGTCGGCGCCGGTGGTCCAGGCCGCCCCCGTGGCCAGGCCGTCGCCGATCGTACGCTGCACGAGACCGCCGAACACGGCCGTGCCCAGGGTCAGGACCAGGACGAACAGGGCCAGTCCGGTCGCCGGGGCGTCGTGGGCGGCCCGGGCCGCTCCGATGAAGCCCACCGTTCCCCGGCCGCGCCGGGCCTGCCGCAGCACCAGGCGCAGTACGAGCGGATAGATCCGCAGCAGGATCAGTACGACGGCCAGCGCGACCAGCACCGGCACCGCGCCCAGGATCCCGTCGGGGCCCTGCGAGCGCAGCGCGACCACGCCTGCGGCCGCCGCGAGCAGCACCGTCAGTTCCAGGACCACGCGCCGGCCGACGGCGGTCTTCCGGCGCGAGCGCCGCAGCCGGCCGGGCCTGCGCGGCTCGCGGACCGCGAGCCAGGTCATCAGCGGCACCGTCAGCGCCACCACCGCGACGGCGAGGGCGGCGGGCACCGGTTGCGGTGATCCGGACGTGCCGGTGGGTGCGAGGGCCCGTCCGGCCGCCCAGCCGAGGAGGGCGGCGATCAGCACCACCGGCCAGGCCACGGCGCAGCGCAGCAGCACCAGCCGCGCGGTGGACGCGCCCCGCGCGCGCTGCAACCGCAGGTGCGCCTGCCTTCGGCGCAGCAGCAGCCGTACCGCGACGGTGACGGTGGCCAGCGCGACCGCGGCCAGCGCGTCGACGGCGAACGTCGCGAGTGCCCTGGCCTGTTGGTCCTGAGCGGTGAACGCGGCGAGCAGCGGCGTCAGGAAGTCGCTCACCAGCAGGGGCCCGGTGGCCTGGCCGCCGACCTGGCAGCTGACGTCGCCGGTGATCGGATCCAGCCCCTGGCACAGGGTGGCGCTCAGGTCCGCGCTGTAGTGGGACAGTGGCCCGGTCAGTGCGCGGGCCCGGTCGAGTGCCGCCCCGGACAGGTCGGCGCGCACCTGCCAGGTCACCCGTGGGCCGCCCACCCCGGAGCCGGCCAGCAGGTCGGCGGCGTCGAGACCGACGAGGCCGCGGACGGCGAGCACCGTGCCGGCGGAGCGCTCCGCCGGGTAGCGCGACGGCTGGTCCAGCGTCTCCCGGCCGGTCCAGAAGCCGTCGGCCGCGGCCGTGGTGCGGTAGACGCCGCTCACCAGCAGTTCCGCGCGGGGCGGTGCGCTCTGCACGCCGAGCGTCTTGGCGAAGTCGAGGGTCAGCCGGCTGCCGGTCCGCACGCCCAGCGCCCGCGCGGTGGCCTGCGACAAGCCGATCTGGGGTGCGGTGCCCAGCGGCGTGTGGTCGGCCGGCGCGCGGCCGCTGACGTAGTGCAGGTGGGCCCGCGCGGACGGCAGGTAACTGACCGTCAGCAGGGTGCTGGTGTTCGCCGGCCCCGGCGGCCGCGGGGAGATCAGGGACGCCTGGTTGTAGTCGTAGCTGCCGCCGCCGGCGAAGGCCAGGTGCCGCGCGGCGGAGCCGCCGAGGTGGTCGGTGAGGGTGCGGCCGGCGCCGAGCAGGGTGGCCATGTCCACGGCGGGCGGCGAGGTGTTGAAGACCTCCGGTGTCGTACTCAGGCTGATCAGGGGCGCCTGAACCTGCGCGGCGTCGACGCGCTGCCGCAGCGCCCGGTCCTCCTGGCGGCCCGCGAACACGGGCGCCCATGCGCACAGCGCCGTCAGCACCAGGACCAGCACCGCCAGGCAGGCCAGCATGGGCAGGTCACCGCGGGTCTCCTTGCGTATCAGACGCCGGGTCACCGCCGCGCCCGTGCCCACGGGCTGCGTCCCCGTCCGCCCTCTCCGGTCGTGCCCGGCCGCCCGGCTCAACGGTCTTCCCCCGCTCGCAGTACCCGTACCAGGTCCACCCGGGCCAGCAGCCGGGCCAGCGTCAGCACGACCGCGCTGATGGCCAGCGCGGTCGCCACCGCGGTCAGCGCCACGGTGCCCCAGGGTATGACCTGCGGCAGCGGCGGATAGGGGGCCTGTCCGCTGTCGTCCACGGTGACCAGCGGCAGCACCGCCGCTGCCAGGGCCATGCCCATCAGCGCCCCCGGCACCACCGCGAACAGCGCCAGACCCAGCTGCTCGGCGCCCAGCAGCCCGGACAGGCTCCGGGAACGGACGCCGATCGCCCGCAGCAGGGCGAACTCCTTGCGGCGCTGCCGGGTGGAGACCACCGCGTGCACGGTGAAGGCGATGACCGCGAAACCGGGGGCCAGGTACCGGACCAGTTCCAGCACCCGGCGCAGCCCGCTGCGGAACGGATCGGCCTGCAGGGACGCGGCGGTGCGCGCCGTGGTGGTGACGCGGCCCAGCGCGGGCTGTGCCTCGGCGGCGGCGGCCGTACGCGCGCTGTCGGTGCCGGCGATCCACCAGAACGCGGGATCCTCCTGGTCGGCACCGGCCAGCGTCAGCGCGGTGGCGAGCCGACGCTGATCGGCGATCAGATGCCCCTGGGCGCGGCCCAGTCCGGGCGGCGGGTCGACCCGGCCCACGATCGTGGCGGTGACCCGGCCGCCGCCCAGATCCAGTGTGGTGGTGCTGCCCACGCTCAGGCGCGCGTCGCGCAGCGCCGAGGCGTCGGCGCGCACCGGCAGCGGCGCCGGCTCGCCGGCCGGGCCGGCCAGGAGCCGCACCTGGCTGCCGGGCCGGGTGTCGTAGTCGCTGTCGGCCAGGCCGCCGAAGACCTCGCTGATGGCCCGGGAGGGCCGGCTGCCGGTGCTGATGGTGGTCCGGAGCACCTCGGAGCCGCCCGGAACGATTGAGCACACCCCGGGGGTGCCGGGATCGTAGCGGCCGGCCGGCTGTCCTTCACAGGCTCCCGCCGTGGAGTCGGCGGCGTGATCCGTGCCGTCGGTCCAGACCTGGCCGCCGGGCAGTCGGGGGACCCAGGTGTCCGCGGTGCCCCGCGCGCCCACCCGGAGCAGTTCCAGGTCCAGCCGCGCGGGACGCATGTCCGGCTGCGGCAGGACGTCGACGGCGGTCACCGTCAGCGGATACGTCCGCGGATGGCCGCCGCTCAGCGCCACGTCGAGGGGGACCACGACGGTGTGCCTGGCCCCGTCGGCGGCGGGCAGGTAGGTCGCCACGGTACTGACGACGCCGGACGCGTCCTGCACGGTCAGTTCCAGGCTCGGTGCCGCGCGGCTGCCGTCGCTGCGCAGCCGCTCGTCCAGCAGCAGCGCGGTCGGTCGCCCGGGCAGCGGTATCCCGAAGACGGCCGGTGACGGGGTGCGGGGAGCGGGCCCGCCGATCGTGCCGACCAGGTCCTCGGTGGCGCCGCCGGGCAGGTGCACCGTCGCCTGCGTCACCGGGGTCACGGCGGTCACCGCCGGCAGCGCGCGGTAGGCGGCGCCCAGCACGGAGGAGGGGTAGCCGTCGTCCGCGGACGGGGAGATCCGCACGTCCGCGCCGACGGTGAACGCGGCCTGCTCGGAGGCCAGGCCGCCCAGGCAGGCCAGCGCGGTGGTGGCGAAGGCGCTCACCGACACGGCCAGGCACATCAGCACCACCGGTCCCGCGTTGCGCGCGGCCCGCCGGCTCGACTGCCAGCCGGCCAGCGCGAGGACCAGGCCCCGGCTGCGACGGCCGAACGCGTCCAGCAGCACGGAGGTCAGCGGCAGCAGCCGCAGCAGCAGGAGCGCGGCGGCGCCGGCCACCAGGGTCGGCACCAGGACCAGCACCGGGTCCGCGGACGCGCCGCCGGAGCCCACGTCGGCGATCAGCGAGTGGTGCCGCCGCAGTTCCAGATACCCCAGGGCCGCGACGGCCAGCAGCGCCAGGTCGGCGCCGAGCCGCTGCGCGGCGGCGGCCCGCGCACCGCGGGCCGGCCGCGACCGCGCCGACGGCAGCACGGGCAGCAGCACCGCCGCGGCGTGCACCAGCAGGGTCAGACCCACCGCCGCCCACGCGCCGGTGCCCCGGCTGCCGGGGTGCAGCAGCCCGGCCAGGAAGGGCGCGGCGACGGCGGCCGGGACGCCGGTGAGCGCCCACTCGGCCGCCGCGCCGCGCAGCAACCGCAGGGTGCCGGCGCCTCTGGCCTGCTGGAGGGCCAGCTCACCGCGCCGGCGCAGGGTCAGCTGGCGAGCGGCCAGCAGGAGGGTGGCCAGGGCGAGGACGGCCAGCAGCACGCTCGGCAGGTACAGCGAGGACCGGGCCACCACCATCGGCACCGTCAGGTCGTCGATCGCGCCCGGCAGACCGGAGACCACGTTCAGGTCGTCCAGTGACGGCGGCCGTCCGCCGAACACCGACACCCGGCTCTGGCTGCCGGAGAAGGCACGCACCCGGTCGTGCAGCCCGGCGAGGCTGCCCGCGTCGAGGCGGGAGAAGTCGGGCTGCACGGTCCAGTGGACTGTCAGGTGCCCGTTCAGGACGGTGCTGCCGTTGAGAGCCGACGCCGAGACCACCAGCAGGTCCTGGTCGGCGGTCTCGCCCTGGGTCAGTACGCCGGCCATCGCGGGCCAGAACCCGACGGCACCGGTCGCCCGGAAGACGCCGGTGATCCGCAGGGTCATGGTGCGGTCGAAGGCGTCCCGCACCCGGAGGGCGGAACCGGGTTCGACGCCCAGGCGCTTGGCCAGCGCGTCGGGCACCGCCGCGTCGACCGGGGCGGTGGACCCGGTGGCGGCCCGGACTTCGGGCAGCGAGGTGAACGCGCCGGCCGGGGCGTCGGCGGTGCCGGCCGGCCACCGGCCGGCGACCAACTGCCCGAACTCACCGCCGTCCTGCACCGCGACCGGGTGCAGCCCGCTGCCCCCGGGACCGCGCGGCGGGCCCGTGACCCCGTCGATCCCCGTCACCGAGACCGGCGACGTGCCCAGCAGCCCCACATAGGTTCGGTGCGGCACCCCGGCGAACGCCCGGTCGCCGGCGGCCCGCACGTCCCGGTCGGCGGCGGCCATTCCCCCGGCCCGGAAGGACGCGTTGACGGTCACCTGCGCGTCCAGGTCGGCGGCCAGCCGCCGCACGGCCCCCGCCTGCACCGAACTTCCCGCCAGCGCCGCGAGCGCGGCCAGCGCCGTCGCACACAGCAGCACGGTCACCGCCACAGCGGTCAGTACCAGCCCGTGCTGCGTGGCCCGCCTGGCAACGGCGGGAAGCCGCCGGGCCGGGCGCGGGGCACCCGGGCGTCGCCGCGGCGAAGTCGTGAAGGCCGTGGCGACCACATGAACCCCCGCGAAATCGAACATGTGACGGTGACGGCGCGCCACAGTCCTACCAGGCATCCCCCAACGAAGCAAGAATCACTGATCTGTTGGGGCCCGGGGCTCCAGGGTGGCCGAACCCGCCACCGCGCTCCGCGAGGCCCGTCAGCCTCTGCGCGCGGGTTGAAGACGCAGGCGGGGAGCGGTTCGCGAGGTGATCGAAGACCGTTGCCCGGGCTGCCGCGGCGGGAACAGCAGGTCCCCCCGGCGGTGTTGCACCGGCCGGGAGACCGGTACCGCGCGAGTAGGGAACAAAGAGACAAAAGGACCGCCCGCTCCGGCGTGATCCGGCGCCCTCGGGTCCGCGGTACACCCGGTCATCTGCTATTGAGGGGTACCCGGCCAGGTGCGCCGCGGACTCGGACCGAGCCCTTTGACACAGGAGGACTGCTTCATGAACGACCGGCCTTTGACGCTCATGGCCGTACACGCCCACCCCGACGACGAGGCCACGGGAACGGGGGGCGTCCTCGCGCGGTACGCGGCGGAGGGCATGCGCACGGTGCTCGTGACGTGTACCGACGGTAGTTGCGGTGACGGGCCGGATGGTGTCAAACCGGGTGATCCCGGGCATGATCCGGCGGCCGTCGCCTCGATTCGGCGTCAGGAACTCGAAGCGAGCTGCGACATCCTGAAGATCAGCCATCTGGAGATGCTGGACTACGCCGACTCCGGAATGATGGGCTGGCCGTCCAACGACGCTCCCGGCTCCTTCTGGCGGACGCCTGTGGAGGAGGGCGCCGCCCGGCTCGCGGAGCTCCTGCGGCGCTACCAGCCCGATGTGGTCGTCACCTACGACGAAAACGGCTTCTACGGCCACCCCGACCACATCCAGGCCCACCGCATCACGATGGCCGCGCTGGCGATGACCGCGCCGACACCGAAGGTGTACTGGACGACGGCGCCCCGCTCGATGATGCAGCGGTTCGGCGAGACCATGCGCGAGTTCGGTGCGGACGTGCCGGAGCCGGATCCCGCCGAGGCCGCCGCGCTGGCAAAGATCGGACTGCCCGACGAGGAGATCACCACCTGGGTGGACACCACCGCGTTCGGCGGCCAGAAGTTCGACGCGCTGGCCGCGCACGCCAGCCAGGGCGAGAACATCTTCTTCCTCAGGATGGGCCCGGAGAGGTTCACCGAGTTGATGGGCGTCGAGACCTTCGTTCGCGTCCAGGACACCACCGGCGCGGCCGTGCCCGAGAACGACCTCTTCGCCGGACTGCGCTGACCGCCGCTTCCCCGGGCTGACGGCCGAGGGGGGATCCCCGGCCGACGGGGACCATGCGTGACGCCCTCCTCGAAGTGGCCCGGCGCGAAGATGCCGGGCGTGGGGAACTGCACCGACGTCAAAAGCCGAGGTCAGCGGCGTAGGAGTGGTGGTAGCCCCCGGCGGGTGCGGAGGCGGTCCCCCTGCAGATCCGGTAGCTGGCCCGCTGTCGGCGCGGTACGGCCGTGCCCAGACTCGGCGGTATGACGTTCTCCATCGACGCTCCGGTCACGGCCGCGACGCCCGTCGCCGCATCGCGGCCCTCCGGTCCCGGCAGCGATTTCGCCAGACTCTCCCAACGCATCAGCGAGGCAGGCCTGCTGGACCGGCGCCCGGGCTACTACACCGTGCGGCTCGGCCTGGTGATCGCGGCTCTGCTGGGTGGCGGGGCGGCCTTCTTCGCGCTCGGCGACACCTGGTGGCAGCTGGCTGTCGCCGCCGCCATGGCCCTCGTCTTCGGCCAAGTGGCGCTCGTGGCACACGATCTGGCACACCGGCAGGTCTTCCGCAGGCGCCGCCCGAGCGAGACATGGGGTCGCCTCTTCGGCAACCTCGCCATCGGCATGAGCTACGGCTGGTGGATGAACAAGCACACCCGTCACCACGCCAACCCCAACCACGAGGAGCTCGACCCCGACGTCGCTCCGGACATCGTGGTGTGGTCCACCGACCAGGCACGCGACAGCCGCGGCCTGGCCCGGCTCATCGGCGGTTACCAGGCGTTCCTGTTCTTCCCGCTGCTGACGCTGGAGGGTTTCAACCTGCACGTGTCGAGCGTGCGGGCGCTGCGCTCGCCGTCCATGAAGAACCGGGTACTGGAGGGCGCGCTGCTCCTCCTGCACCTGGCGGCCTACCTGTCCGCGCTGTTCCTGGTGCTCTCTCCCGGCAAGGCCGTGGCGTTCCTCGCCGTGCACCAGTGCCTCTTCGGTGTCTATCTCGGCTGTACGTTCGCCCCGAACCACAAGGGCATGCCCACCTTCACCGGCGACGAGCGGCCCGACTTCCTGCGGCGTCAGGTGCTCACCTCCCGCAACGTGAGGGGCGGTCGGCTCACGGACATGATGCTCGGCGGGCTCAACTACCAGATCGAACACCACCTGTTCCCGAGCATGCCCACCCCTCATCTGCGACGCGCCCGGCTGATCGTGCGGGAGTACTGCGCGGAGATCGGCGTGCCGTACCACGAGACCGGGCTGCTGCGGTCCTACTGCGAGGCCCTCGCACACCTGCACCGGGTGGGAGAACCCATCAGGCGGCAGCGCGAGGCGTCCTGACGGCAGCGCACCGGGTATCTGGGCGCCGGAAGCGTACGACACCACCCGCCTGGTCGCCGACCGGCTCACCGCCCTGGCCCGGGAGAGCGTCCGGCGCCCCAGCCGCGCCCAGGTCACCAAGGCCCTCACCCGGGCCCGTTTCAAGGAGCTGAGTACGACGTACGCGTTCAACACGAACAAAGAACTCACCGTGCAGCAGGCCTACCACTACCGGGTCGACGGCGGCCGGTTCGCCTACGTCGGCACGCTGCCCGCGTCCTGACGGCGGCGGGAGCGGGCGATGCGTGCGCTGCGGGCCGAGAACCCCGAGACACTCGGTGGGCACCGGCTGCTCACCCGGCTCGGAACCGGCGGCATGGGCACGGTCCATCTGGCCCGCGCCGCCGACGGGGCGGTCGTCGCCGTGAAGATGATCCGCGCCGAGTACGCAGCGGATCCCGCCTTCCGGGACCGCTTCCGCCGCGAGGTACGGCTGGCCACCGGGCTCACCGCCCGCTGGGTGGTACCGGTGACGGCCGCCGACACCGAGGCGCGCGAGCCCACGCGCTCGGGGGCGGCGCGGGAACCGAGCCGGGCCAGCAACGGGGACTTCCGGTTCCTGGGGCGATACGACCAGGTGGGATGAGCGGCAGCGCCGACTACGGCTCCCCCGCCGGCTCGTGCAACGACCGCAAGCCTCATGCGCCCGGGTCAGGAGCGCGTAACCGGCCGTCGCGGCGGCTCACCGGGGTGCCCGGGCTCTTCCGGGACCTCTGGAAGCCCCGCGAAGAACCGTCGTCATATCCGATTCGTCCCAGGGGCAGGGACGCGACCGTTCCTGGACCGGTGGGTGAGCGGGCGACCTATACTCGCCGGGTGAGCCAGCCCAGCAAGCGCCCGTCGACCAGCGAGGATGCCCGTCCCACCCCGGGCCGCAAGCGCAGCGAGGCATCACGGCTCGCCATCCTCTCCGCGACCCGCGAACTCGTCGGCGAGCAGGGCTACGAGAAGTTGTCGATCGGTGCGATCGCGGCGCGCGCGGGAGTGGGCAAGGACACCATCTACCGCTGGTGGCCCTCGAAGGGAATGGTCGTGGCGGACGCGGTGATGGAGGAGGCGCAGCCCTTCCACCTCGCCCCGCCGGCGCGCACCGGACCGGTGGGCGAGGACGTCCGCACCTGGGCGCACGCCCTCGCCCGGGACTTCGTCGACCCGGTCCGGGCCGACCGGATCCGGGCCGTCACCTCGGCGGCGAGCGAGGACCCGGCCACCGCGGAGCGGCTCTACGAGCGCTTCACCCAGGTGCAGCGGACCGGGTTCATCGACCGTCTGCGGGTGGCGGCCGAGGCCGGAGAGGTGCGCCCCGACGCGGACTTCGGCGCGGTCGCGGACGCGATCCTCGGCTCCCTCATGTACTGGGTGACCGCCCGTCGCGACGATCTGAGCATCGAGTCGGTGGACTCGCTCCTCGACGTGCTGCTGCGCGGCCTGCGGGCGGACCCGGCCACCGGTTCCTAGCCGGTCAGAAGCCCCGGTGCTCGGTCGCGAGGAAGACCACGCCCAGCCGGGCGGGCCTGTCCCCGTAGTTGTGCCACTCGTGGCGTGTGCCGTTCTGGACGAGGAAGTCGCCCTGTCCGAGCACGGTGCGGGCGCCGTCCAGGACGATCTCCACCTCCCCTTCGAGGACGACCACCAGATCCACCGAGGCGGTGAAGTGCATCGCGGTGTCATCGGTCCGCAGGACGGTACGGGAGGTCACGTCCGGGTCACCGGGCGGGAGCGGGCCCCCCTCCGGGTGGATCACACACTGGATGAGCCGGACACTGCCGGGGCCGGAGGCGTGCGACTCGATCGCCGACAGGCCGTCGTCCGGGAGCGAGGGCAGCGACTTGACACTCCACAGTTCGCGGGCCTCCCAACTGTCCGCGGCCAGGCCCGGTGTGGGTCCGACCCGGGTGTCGCGGGCGATGACGCCACGGTTGTCGGCGTCGTGGCCCGTGACGACGAGCCGAACCTCCGGCACGTTCCCCTTGTCCACCGCACTGTCCGTCATCGCGGGATCTCCTGTCGCATCTAGATGGTGGTCCAGCCGCCGTCGCTGGGCAGGATGACGCCGTTGACGTTGGGGGCGTCCTCGGAGAGCAGCCAGAGCAGCGGATGGACGACGACCTCGGGGGCGACCGAAGGGGTTCCGGCGGCGATGGCAGGTGCGGTCATCTCCTGGGCGTAGGAGGAGCGGAAGGCTGTGTCCATCCCCGTGTTGACCCCGCCGGGCGCGACGGCGTTCGCACGGATGCCGCGTCGGCCGTAGTAGAAGGCGACGGACTTCACGAAGCCGTTGAGGGCGTGCTTGGAGCTGGTGTAGGCGGCGCCGGAGAGCGAGGAGCGGAAACTCGCCTCGGAGGAGACGTAGACCAGCGCGCCCTCGCCGCGTTCCAGCATCTGCGGCAGCACGGCACGGGTCAGGCGCATGGGAACGGTGACGTTGAGGTCGAAGACCCGCTGCCACGTACGGTCGTCCATCTCGGTGGCCGGCAGCCAGCCGTCCGTGATCCCGGCGATGTTGGCCAGGCCGTCGATCCGGCCCTCGCCCGCGGCCACCACCGTGTCCACGACGGTCTGGTCGGTGAGGTCGCCGGGTACGGCGACGATCGCCCCGTCGCCGCGCGCCTCTGCGGCGAGGGAGTCCAGGTTCTCGGCCGAGATGTCGGCGGCGATCACCCGGGCGCCCTCGGCGACGAGGCGCAGCGCGGTGGCGCGCCCGATGCCGGCGCCGGCGCCGGTGACGAGGACGGTGCGATGGGCGAAGCGCTGTGCGCTGTCTTGCATGGTGGCGTCTTTTCTGTGCGGTTGTTCTCCGGCCGCCGGGAGACGGCCGTGGGAAGGTGAGGTCAGAAGGCGGTCGGATCGAAGCGACCGGTGGTGATCGCGGCCACGGCACCGCCGTCCACCAGCAGGTCCGTTCCGGTGACGAAGCTCGCGCCGAGCAGGAACTCCGCTGCCGCGGCGATCTCCTCGGCGGCTCCGGGGCGCTTGATCGCCGAGGCTTCGATCAGGCCCCGTACCAAACCCTTGTCGCCGCCCTCGAGTTCGGCGCGGCCCATCGGTGTGGAGATGACGCCCGGACTGATCGAGTTGAGCCGGATCCCTCGGTCGCCCCAGGCACCCGCTGCCGCCGCCTTGACCCGCAACTGCGCGGCGTGTTTGGCGAATTGGTACGCGATGCTGCCGTCGGCATAGCGTTCCGGGCTCAGCAGCGCGTGGCCGGCGAGGTCCTCGGCGGAGAGTTCGGACAGCGCGTGGACGTCCTCGGGCGACAGCGGCCCCGGGTAGAAGTGCCCGGCGTTGCTGGCGATGACGACGCCCGCACCGCCGGGGGCGATCACGTCCTTGAACTCGTCCAGCACCAGCGCCGGGCCGAGGACGTCCACGGCGAGGATCGCGGGGATGGGCGCCTGGGCCGGAGAGACGCCGGCGGTGTGGACGAGACGGGTGACCCTGCCGAGCTCCGCCGCGGCGTGCGCGAGTCCTGCCACCGACGTGCGGGAGGTGACGTCCACGCTCCGCGTGGTCACCTCGAACCCGTCGTCGCGCAGTTGCTCGGCGACCGGCTCGAGAGCGTCTTCCCTGGAGTCGGCGATCAGGAGTCGGTGACCGGCGCCGATCCTGCGCGCGACGGCGCGCCCCATCCCCCCGTTCCCGATGACGACGCTGACCTCGGTGTTCATGTGCGGCTCCTGGTGCGCCGGCCCGGCCGGCGAGGTTCACGATGCGGCTATTTCGATTCGAGTCGACCCGTTTGGAAACGTACTCCGGAGACGTCATGGACGCAAGACCGCCAGATCCGCCGAGCGGCGACCACAGCACCGGCATCGCCCACCCGAACCGACGGCCGACGCGCACAGTTGCGTCTTCCGGTTCCGCCGGCCTGACGTCGCCCCGTTCCGTGCGTGACGTGTATGGCCCTCCGGGGCGTCTCCCAGCCTGGTCGGCGGCGAGTTCTCCTGCCCGACGACGCCCGCCCCGCTCATCACCGCAGGCACCGCTTACCTGGGCTCCGACCGTGCTTTCGCGAACAGACGCGCCGGGAAGTGGGCGCCGCCCTCATGGCTTCTGCAACGTGAGCCGACTCCGGTCGGCGGCAGGTGCCGATCCACTCAGCGATCTTCCGGGCCTGATCTGGCCGTGAAGTTCGGCCCCGTCCAGACCGTGCGGCATGCTGATCCGACATGCCGGGGCCGACGCGGGCGCCTGGCAACGGGGCGGGGAGGATCGCGTTGATCGTCTGGGTGAACGGTGCGTTCGGCAGCGGGAAGACCACGCTGGTGGACGAGTTGCGTCCACGCTGGCCCGAGGCGCTGGTCTACGACCCGGAGATGGTCGGCTATGTGCTGCGGGAGATCGTGGAGGTGCCGACCGGCGACTTCCAGGACCTGCGGCTGTGGCGTCGGCAGGTCGCCGATCTGGCGGTGGGACTGGTCGAGGAGTATCGCCGTCCGGTCCTGGTCCCCATGACGTTGGTCAATCCGGGTTACGTCCGTGAGATCTTCGGTGCGTTGAAGGATGCGGGCATCGACGTCCGCCACTTCTTCCTGAAGGTCTCCCGAGAGGTTCTGGAGAAGCGGATCGACGGCCGGAGCTTCACCCCGGACAACCCTGAGCAGGACGAGAGGGTTCGGCGCTGGTGCAAGGAAAGGATCGCGCGGTGCATGGCCGCGGCCGACACCTTGCCCAGTGACACGGTGTTCCTGGACGGCGAGTCGGCCCCGCAGGAGTTGGCCGACCAGGTGCTGGCCCGGGTCCGAGGCGGCGGAACCTCCGGGGTGTGACCGGGCCGTGGCGGCCGCGGTCAGCCGCTGTCCTGCTGGGCCTTGCGCTGCCAGCCGGCGCGAACGTGATCCCGGCGCGCTTCAGGACGGCGCCCACCTGTCTGGTCGCCGCCCCGATGGCCTGGCTGCGGTCCGGCAGGAGTGCTCGGCGAGCCCGTCATGAAGGAATTCATCTGCTGATCCCGGCACCGCGCCGAGGGACCGGTTCGTCTGGGGATCCGCCGCGCCTCCGGTCGTTGACGGTGTCCGAGCGGCCGGCGCCTTCGCGCGGGGAACGTCGGCGGCTCATCCGAACGGGTGCCGAGGCCCTGCCGCGCGGGTGTTTCACAGCGGCGGGGCGCCCACCCCGCGCCTCCCGGGCAAGGGATGGCCAGAGTGCGAGGCACCCGGTCCCGAGGAGGGCGTTACGTGAGGTCAGTGCGATGCGCGCGAAGCGCCGCAGGCGCCGCATGAGCGGGAGGGGACCGGACGAGGGCGAGGAAGGCCGGGGCGGGGAACGGTTCGCGGACGCGGTGGACGCCCGGCTGCCCGTTCACGACGGGGCCGGCCGGCTGCTGCGCAAGGCCTTCCCCGACCACTGGTCGTTCCTGCTGGGTGAGATCGCCCTCTACAGCCTGATCCTGCTGGTGCTCACCGGCGTGTGGCTGACGTTCTTCTTCAAGCCCGAGATGCGGGAGGTGGTCTACGAGGGCCCCTACGAACCCCTGCGCGGGACGCTGATGTCCGGCGCGTTCGACTCGACCCTGCACATCAGCTTCGAGGTGCGCGGCGGCCTGCTGATGCGCCAGACCCACCACTGGGCCGCGCTGGTCTTCGTCGCCGCGATCGGCGTGCACCTGCTGCGGGTCTTCCTCACCGGAGCCTTCCGCCGACCGCGCGAGATGAACTGGGCCATCGGCGTCACCCTCTTCTCGCTCTCCCTCGCCGAGGGCTTCGCCGGCTACTCGCTCCCGGACGACCTGCTCTCCGGCACCGGTCTGCGGATCGCCCAGGGCATCATGCTGTCGATCCCGGTCGTCGGGACGTACCTCGCGATGTTCGTGTTCGGCTCCGAGTTTCCCGGCCACGACATCGTTCCCCTGCTCTACAGCCTGCACATCCTGCTGCTGCCGGGCGCGCTGATCGCCCTGGTCACCGTGCACCTGATCCTGGTCTTCCACCTGAAGCACACCCAGTGGCGCGGCCCCGGACACACGAACGAGAACGTGACCGGCAAGCCACTCTGTCCCCAGTTCGCGGCCTCCTCGACCGGTCTGTCCCTCGCCGTCTCCGGACTGCTGGTGGTACTCGCCGGTGTCGCGCAGATCAACCCGGTGTGGGTGTACGGCCCCTACCGGCCGGACCAGGTGTCGACCGGCTCCCAACCGGACTGGTACGTCGGCTTCCTCGAAGGCTCGCTGCGCCTCGTCCCACCCTGGGAGACGAATCTCGCCGGGCACACCCTCATGTGGAACGTCCTGCTGCCGGCCGTCGTGCTGCCCGCGCTGTTCTTCCTCGTCCTGTACGCCTACCCCTTCGTCGAGCAACGGCTCACCGGCGAGGACAGCCAGGAGCAGCACTTCAGCGACCGGCCACGCGAACGGCCCGTGCGTACCGGCCTCGGTGCGGCGGGCGTCACCTTCTACGCCGTGCTGCTGCTGGCCGGCGGCAACGACGTCATCGCCCAGAGCTTCCGGATCTCGGTGAACGCCCTGACCTGGATCTTCCGGGTCGCCCTGATCGTGGCCCCGGTCGCCGCCTTCTTCGTGACCCGCACGGTGTGCCGCGCGCTGCTGCACACGGAACAGCAACTGCTGACCGAGGGCGAGGAGACGGGGGAGGTACGGCAGACCCTGTCCGGCGGCTACGAGAGCGGCCACCGCCCGGTCACGTCGTTCCGGCCGGGTGCCCCGCGCAGGCCGCTCAGTCCTCCTGACCGGCCCCCCGGCTCGCGTACTGGAACACCAGCCCGGCAACACCCCGAGCCAGAACGCCGAAGCCGATGAGGAACAGCCACAGACCGAACACCACCCCCACCGCCGCGACGGCGAACCCGAACGCGGTGACGATCGGCCAGGGGCTGTGCGGCGGGAAGAACTCCAGCGGCCCGGCGGAGTCCGCCACCTCCGCGTCCCTGCAGTCCTGCGGGCGCGGGCCGCGCCGGACGTACTGGGCGGCGCAGAAGAACGACACCAGCGCGGCCATCCCGAAGGCCACGATCAGCGCCGCCGTACCGGCCGGATCGGCGTCGGACCACACGCCGTAGAGCGCGGCGGCCGCACCGAAGAAGACGGCCACCCCGCCGAAGAGCAGTGCCTCGACCTTCACCGGCGCCCCTCCTGCTCCGCCTGCCGCACGATCCCCGGATGGTGCAGGTCGAACGCCGGGGACTCCGACCGCACCCGGGGCAGCGCCACGAAGTTGTGCCGGGGCGGCGGGCAGGAGGTGGCCCACTCAAGGCTGCGTCCGTATCCCCAGGGGTCGTCCTCCTCGACCTGCCGCCCACCCTGGCCCGTACGCCAGACGTTGTAGAGGAACGGCAGCGTGGAGATCCCGAGCAGGAACGCGCCCGCCGAGGACAGGGTGTTGAGCAGCGTGAACCCGTCCGCCGGCAGATAGTCGGCGATCCGTCTCGGCATCCCCGCCTCGCCGAGCCAGTGCTGCACCAGGAACGTCAGCTGGAACCCCGGGAAGAGCAGCCAGAAGTGCACCTTGCCCAGCCGTTCGTCGAGCATCTTCCCGGTGAACTTCGGCCACCAGAAGTAGAACCCTGCGAACATCGCGAACACGACCGTGCCGAACAGCACATAGTGCAGATGCGCCACCACGAAGTACGAGTCGGTGACGTGGAAGTCGAGCGGTGGCGACGCGAGGAGCACCCCGCTCAAGCCGCCCAGCAGGAACGACACCAGAAAGCCCACCGACCACAGCATCGGGGTCTCGAACGAGAGCGAACCCCGGTGCATCGTCCCGATCCAGGCGAAGAACTTGATTCCGGTCGGCACCGCGATCAGGAACGACATCACCGAGAAGAACGGCAGCAGCACCGCCCCGGTCGCGAACATGTGGTGCGCCCACACCACCGCGGACAACATGGTGATGGAGGTCGTGGCCCCGATCATCGGCAGATAGCCGAAGAGCGGCTTGCGCGAGAACACCGGGATGATCTCCGAGACGATCCCGAAGAACGGCAGCGCCACGATGTACACCTCGGGATGCCCGAAGAACCAGAACAGGTGCTGCCACAGCAACGCACCGCCGTCGTGCGCGTCGAAGACGTGCGAGCCGAACTTCCGGTCGCACTCCAGCGCCAGCAGCGCGGCCGTGAGCACCGGGAACGCCGGCAGCACCAGGATCGACGTGAACAGCACGTTCCAGGTGAACATCGGCATCCGGAACATGGTCAGGCCCGGCGCACGCAGACACACGATCGTCGTGACGAAGTTGACCGCGCCCAGCGTGGTCGACACGCCGGTGACCACCAGCCCCATCACCCACAGGTCGGCGCCCGCGCCCGGCGAGTAGTACGCGCTGTTGAGCGGCGCGTACGCGAACCACCCGAACGACGCCGCGCCCCCAGGCACCAGAAACCCGGAGACCACCATCAGCCCGCCGAACAGGTACATCCAGTACGACAGCGCGTTCAGCCGCGGGAACGCCACGTCCGGGGCGCCGATCTGCAACGGCATCACCGCGTTCGCGAACCCGGCGAACATCGGGGTCGCGAACAGCAGCATCATGATCGTGCCGTGGATGGTGAAAAGCTGGTTGTAGACATCCTTGCTCACCAGCTGGAGTCCAGGACGGACGAGTTCGGCACGCATGCCGAGGGCGAGCAGACCGGCGAGGAGGAAGAAGCAGAACGCCGTCACCATGTACAGCCGACCGATCACCTTGTGGTCGGTGGTGGTGGCCCAGCCCAGCAGTGTGCGTCCGAGCGGCGCCGGTGCGGCGGAGGAACCGGCCTTCTCGCCGACCCGCCGCGACAGTTCGGTCATGGTCCTCCTCAGCCGGGCCGAGCGCGGGAAGCGCCTCGCGGGCGCTCTGCCCGCCACCCGGGAGACCGCCGGCTCCCGCGGAGGGGCGAGGCTCACCGGTGTGGCCGATACGCGGTGTCTGTCCGCTCCGCGGCGACGCTACCGGTGACCAGGCGCGGGCCACGTCAGCCACGCCCCTTCGGCCTGGGATTCGCTGCCGGGTGGCGGGTGGTCGGCGCCCGTCCGCGGTCTGCTCGTGGCGGTCACACCGGTGGCCGCCGTACGTATGGGAATCAGCGTCCGGCGCGGGGGAGGCAACTGCGCCAGGTGACTCGACCACCAGCCCTTCCGCATCCCCCGGCACACGCACGGTGATGGGCCGGCCGGTTCGTTGATCCCGGAACGACACAGGCACCCGACCGGGTGGACCTCGTCCGAGGCGGCACCGGGCCCGTCCCGGCGGGGAACCACTGACAGCTGGGCGGGACCTACCCGGCCCAGGCAGCACCGGCGAGACGAGAGGCGGATGGACGATGGGACATGGCGGAGACGCGCTTGCGGAACTGATGACCGACCACCGGGAGGTCGAGGAGATGTTCGCCCGGATCCAGGGGATGCCGGGCGGCGGGCAGGAACTCCGTGATCTCGTGGACGAGGTCACCATCGAACTGGTACGGCACTCGGTCGCCGAGGAGGAGTACCTGTATCCGGCGGTACGTGAGCACATCGAGGGCGGCGACCGGATCGCGGACAAGGAGATCACGGATCACGGCCGGATCGAGAAGCTCCTCAAGCAGCTGGAGAAGACGGACACCGACGATCCCCGGATGAGCCCGCTGCTGCAGCAGCTCATGGACGAGGTCGCCGCTCACGTCCAGGACGAGGAGGACAACCTCTTCCCGATGCTGCGGCAGGCTTGTTCCCCCGAAGCGCTGAACAAGCTCGGGGACAAGATCCGCCGGGCCAAGTCCCTGGCCCCGACCCGCCCGCACCCCTCCGCCCCGAACACCCCGCCCGCGAACAAGCTCCTCGCTCCGGGCGCCGGCCTGGTGGACCGGGCCCGCGACTTCGTCACCGGCCGCGGCAGGTCCTGACCGCCGCTGAGGCAGGCTGTTCCTGGGCCGGGACCGCACACGTCCGGTCCCGGCCCGCGACGCGGACACCGGGCACCCTGTGACGCGGCTCATTCCCTCCTCGGGTCCGGCTGCCTACGCTGTTGGGTCACGAAGCGGTGCAGCGTGGCTCCGCGAAACAGCTCGCGGGACCGATCTGCCGGACACAGGCGAGCACGTTCCCGAGGGACCCACCGCCGTGACCGACGATCTCACTCCTGTCATAGCCGCCTCCACCCGCTGGCTCCTGGCCGCCTATCCCGCCCCCGGGGGCGCGCTCAGCCAGGCGCTGGCCGAGGCCCAGGCCCGGCAGGCCGTCACCCTCGCCGCCACCCTGCGTTACCCGACGAGCCTCGATGTGCAACTGCTCCACCTGCTCGGACCCGGCGGATCCGAGCGCCTGGACCACCTCACCGGATGCGATCCACAGCCCGCCGACACCGCGTGGCGCACCTGGATCGACGAAACCGTCGTCAGCTGGGCGGCCTGCCTCCTGGCCGACCCCGGCCTGGCCACCCGCGCCGCCCGCCGGCCTCTCGCCGTGAGCGAGCACCACACCGTGGGCGGCCTGCGGCGGCTGACCGACCCCGGGAAGCGGGACACCGAAGCCGCGCCTCTGCTGCGCCATCCGGACCTGCTCGAGAACATCGCCGGCCTGCACCGGCCCCAGCTCATGGAACTCCTCAGCGCCGACCGCGCGGAACTTCCTTGATCTCAGCGCCCGAGAGCCTGTCGCTCCACCTGAGTATCGACGAGCCGCCCACGCGCCGCTGAGAGCGCCCTGGACAACCGGCCGGGCCCTCGTTCACCCGGACCAGCCGTCCGCGAATCGGGAGCGACGCCTGCCGCTGCCGACCGGAGCCGGCCCCAGTCCGTGGCTCCTCGACGGCACCGGACTCCTCGTTCGCAAGCGGATCAGCCGATCCTGCACATGCCCCGCTCAGAATTACGCTGGAAAGGCGGGACAAGCTCGGTGCGAGCCGCCCAGAACCTCCCGGGAATCCGGTTCGTTGAGCCGTTCGGCCTGCTCTCCCCATAATCAGAAGGACTCGTCGTGAGCGGTGACATCCCAGTGGACGACAGCTGTATCAGCATCTTCCAGGAGCTGAGAAGCAGGCGGGACATCAACACTGTGATCTACCGGCTCAGCGACAAACTGGAGACCGTCATCCCCGACTTCAAGGGGAACCTGACACACGACGAACTGCTGAAGGCTTTGCCGGCCGATGAGCCCCGGTACGTTGTCCACCATCTGCTCTTCGCAACAGCCGACGGGACCCGGCAGGAGAAGGTCGTGCTGATTTCTTGGTGCCCGGCGGGGACGAAAGCCGAGGAGACGATCGCGCACTCCTCCGGCTACGGCACACTCCGGAGCCTGCTCGACCGTGTCCAGGTCTACGTGCGGGCCACGAACCTGTCCGACGTCGAGTACGAGGCGCTCGTGTCCCGGGCCTCTTGACCCACCCCTTCTCCTCGGCGGTGGCGGGTGGCCGCGTGGGGTGAAACGGGTGTCCGCCGCCCGCTTGCGCGTACTACGGGAGCACATTGCTTCCGGGCTGCCACCCGGAAGCCCGGCGCCCCGCTCGCCGAGCGCCTCTCCGTCGACCATCCCGCTGTGCGACGCATGAGCGCCGAGCAGCCGTGATCCAGAGGCTCACATCCGAGCCGTCGCGGGGCTTCTCGAGGGCATGACAAATCAGCCGTGAACGGGCGAACCAGTCACGGACTACGACACCGGTCGGCATGGCCGACCCGGACGACACGTTTGTTCGAGCCCGATCGGTGCACACGATGAACTGACACAGCCCCTTATCCGAGGAAGCGGAGACGCACCATGGGCATCATCGCGTGGATCATCATCGGCCTGCTCGCCGGCGCCATCGCCAAGGCCCTGATGCCGGGCAAGGACCCCGGCGGCATCATCGTCACCATGCTCATCGGCATCGTCGGCGGTCTGCTGGGCGGCTGGCTCGGCAAGGTGATCTTCGGCGTCGACTCCATCGACGGGTTCTTCGACCTGTCCACCTGGATCGCGGCGATCGTCGGCTCCCTCATCCTGCTCTTCCTCTACCGCCTCGTCACCGGCAACCGGCGCTCGCACCGCCACGCATGACCCGCTGAAGGCATACGACCACGCCACCTGAACGGCTCCCTCCCCGGCTCACGGGACGGGAGCCGTCGGCGTGCACGGCAACCCCCGCGGGTCGGCGGACGGAGCGGCCTGACTCCGCCCGACGTGAGGGGCGGCTGTTGCCTCGCGCAACGGCGCGGAGCGTCCGGCGCACATCGGTGCCGGGATGCCGTACTCCACCAGCCCTGCGTAGCCGCACCGGCGGCGGGTACGCGCGGATCCCCGATCCGGGCATCCCCGGGTCCGAGGACCCGCCCGGGTGACACCCCCGCGCGCCTGCACCGGTCATCCCGTCGGTGACCAAGGAGGTCTTCGCGCCGGCCGACGCCGTACCGGGCTGGTTACAGCAGGTCCGCGACGATGCGGGCCACCGGGCGGGACGTCTGTCGCCGCTCAGTCCCCGATCCGTACCAGCCCACTCTCGTAAGCGAAGATCACCGCGTGGATACGGTCCCGGAGGCCGAGTTTGGTCAGGATCCGGCCGAGGTGGGTCTTGACGGTCGTCTCGCCGACGAAGAGGCGGTCCGCGATCTCGCCGTTGGCCAGTCCCCGGGCGACCAGGGCGAGGACTTCTCGTTCTCGCTCGGTGAGAGCCGCCAGGCGGCGCTGGGCGGGCGCGGACGCGGGGGCGTGCAGGACGAAGCGTTCGACCAGGCGCCGGGTCAGCGACGGCGCCACCATCACCTCGCCCCGCAGTACCGCGCGGACGGTCACCAGGATCTCCTCGGCGGGGGCGTCCTTGACGAGGCGCTGTCGGCCATCCGGCGCGACTCGCGGCTGACCGTGGTGGAGGGTTCGGCCGCCGAGCTGGCCGCCGCGGTGGGCGAACCGGTCGACGCGGTGGTCTCCGGGCTGCCGTGGACGGTCATGCCGCGGCAACGGCGCGGGCGCATCCTGGACGCCGTGACCGAAGTGCTCGTGCCTGGCGGCCGGTTCACCACCTTCGCGTACCTGCACGCGGCCCGGACTCCGCCCGCCCGTCACTTCACCGCCGAACTGGCCTGCCGCTTCGACCGGTTGGAACGCTCGCCCGTGGTGTGGGCGAACCTCCCGCCGGCTTTCGTACATCGGGCCACCCGGAACCCGTCACCATGAGCGGGCCGATGGTGGACCACTTCCCCCGTCCGGCAACGAGGCAGCCCGGGGACGGAAGAAGACGTGCGCAGATGTGACTGGTCGACCCGCCCCATCGAGCCGGTCATGCCGTGACGGACGAGAGCGGTGACAAACTTCCTGTCTGCTGCGGCCCCTTCGCTTGCCAAAGGCGCTCCACCAGCCGTTGTCCCGGCAGATCCGCCAGGCGGTCCGCTCGGCCATCGGCTCACCGGCAGCGCGGGCCTCGTCGAGAAGGAACCGGTGGCCAGACTCGGGGTCGTTGCGAAACCGCCGACCAGCGCTCAGCGCGTCGGACGGTAGGTCGCGATGATCACTCCGCTGCTGGTCGGCCGGGCGCTCACCAGCTGCAACTTCTTCAGGGTGGCGTCGTCGGCGAACAGCTTCTTGCGGCCCTCGCCGGCCACCACCGGGTGGATCAGCAGGACGAGTTCGTCCAGCAGGTCCTGCTCCAGCAGCGAACGCACCAGCGTCGGGCTGCCGGCGACGGTGATGTCCTTGCCCTCGCCCGCCCTGAGCTCTTCGATCGCGGCCACCAGATCGCCGTTGATGAGCGTGCTGTTCGCCCAGTCCTCGACACTGTCCAGCGTGGAGGAGACGACGTACTTGGGCGAATCGTTGATCCACTTGGCGAAACCGGCATCCTCGCCGCTGGTCACCGTCGGCCAGTACCCGGCCCACTCGGTGAAGGTCACCCGGCCCAGCAGAATCGTGTCGGCCGTCTCCAGCGTCTCCCCCAGCGCCGCGCCCATCTCCTCGTCGAAAGCGAACTGCCACTCGTTGGGTGACTGGGCGACACCGTCGAGCGAGACGAACAGGCCCGAGACGACCTTGCGCATGATTCCTCCGCGATGAGTTCGGGACCGTCCGCCGGTCCAGGCCGGGACAGTCCTCTGGCCAGGACGAGCCGACCCCGTCGGCTACGCCAGCAAGACTATGCGGGCATCGAAGCCGAGGGCTTGTACAGAAGCGACAGGGGCTCCGCCCTGTCCGGAGCGCTCAGCTGGGTGGCGGTCCGGCCGATGTACCGGGTCAGGGACCGCGCCAGGTGCGGCTGGTCGAAGTAGCCCAGCCGGTGCACGACGTCCTGGGCCGGCGCACCCTCCTGGATCAGTACCGCCGCCTCGCGGGCGCGGTGGATCTGCCGGATGGAGCCCCGGGTGAGGCCCGTCGCCGCGACAAAGCGCCGCTGGAGGGTGCGTGGGGAGACGTCGGGGGTGGCACCGTCGAGCACGGCGGCCACGATCGGGTCACAGTCCACGATGCCCTCACGCATCATGCGCCGTACGAACGCCTCCGCGTTGTCGTAGTCGGGCGGATGCCAAGCGGAGCCCTTCAGCCAGACGGAGCGCCGTGTCACGTCGGGTATCTCCGCGCTACCGCCCACAAGCCGGCTGATCGGGATGTGCGGCATCGAGGTGCCGAGGGCAAAGCTGATGCCGAAGAACGTGGCGTCCTCGGGGACGGGAGCCAGGCAGGCCTTGGGCTCCGGGCCCAGTACGGCCGCCTGGACCTGACCGTGGTGCTCCCAGAAGACGAGCTCACAGTGCGATGACGCGATCGACGTCATCCGGCCCACGTCATCGCTGCGGCTGCGCCACACCCGCTCGACGTACGGCAGCTCCGACGGCCGGCTCTCGATCTCCAGACCCAACCGGACCACCCCCGTTCACCGCTGCCCGCGCCGCCAGTGTGTCACGTCGTCCGGACGGTCAGAGCGCGTCCGAGATGCGCGTAGAGGCCGGCGCGGCTCGGCATGAACGCGGCCAGTGGCCCGATGCCCGCAAGGCGCGTGCGGAAGCCCGGCCACGCTCACACGTCGATGAGGACCTTGCCCACCGCTCCCTCCTCGACCGCGGTGTGCGCGTCCGCGGTGCGTTCCAGCGGGAAGCGGTGCAGCGGCAGGCCCGCCTCCTCGCCCACGCGCAGCGCCCCGTCGGCGAGGGCGGCGGTGATGGCGGCGACGGCATCCCGCTTGGCCTCGGCCGGCATGGTGTAGACGAGCACGCCCTGGAAGCGCAGGTTGCCGAAGAAGGCCCAGCGGGGCAGTGTCACCTCGGCGCCGTCGTCGTAGTACGCGATGGCGGCGTTCTGAGCGGCCACCGAGACGTCGAGCTCCGAGTTCGCCGCCATGGCGACCTCCACGACGATGTCGACACCGTCCGGGGCCACCCGGCGGATCGCCGCCGCCGCGTCCTGGGCCTTGTAGTCGACGACGTGGTGTGCACCGGCGGCCTCGGCCAGACGCGCCTTGAACGGGCTGCTGACGGTGGTCACCACGGTCGCCCCCGCCCAGCGCGCCAGCTGGATCGCCATGTTGCCGACCGCGCCCGCACCACCGGCGACCAGCACGGTACGGCCGCGGAGCGCGCCGGGGCCGAGCCGGGCCGGGCCGCCGTCCCGCACGGTGAGGGCGCGGTGGGCCGTCATCGCGGGGATGGCGATGCTCGCGCCGAGGTCGAGGGAGGCGTTCTCGGGCAGCGGTACGGCCTGTTCCTCGGGGAGCACCACGTACTCCTGCGCCGTGCCGTCCGGGCGTTGCCAGGCGGCCTCCCAGATCCAGACGCGCTGACCGGTCCTTCCCGGGGCGACACCCTCCCCGACCGCGTCGATCAGTCCGGCGCCGTCCTGGTTGGGCACCTGCTCGCCCTCGTCCTGCGGCCCGGCCGTGCGCACCTTCCAGTCCGTCGGGTTCACCCCGGACACCTCGACCCGTACCCGTACCTCGCCCGGTCCCGGCTCCGGCAGGGGACGCTCGGTCAGGCGCAGCACCTCAGGGCCGCCGCCTTCCTTGTACACGATGGCTTTCATGATCTCCACAAGGTCCGGCCGAGCCGGTTTCTTCCCGGCCCGCCTCAGGCGAGGTCACGGGGAGGTTCAACGCGATGGTGTCATCGAGGACGCGGTCAGCAGGGGCGCTGCGCCTCGTGCGGCCGGCGATGGAGAAATTCCTCGTGATCAGGGATGAACAACTGCTCGCCGGTGCGGATGGCCTGGGCCATCGGAGCTGCTCGTCCAGCGACAGTCGATGCTGGGCATCGGCCCCACATGAGGAGCCCGCCATCCGAGGCGACGAGGAGGTGGTCGTCGTCGACGAGCGCGAGCGCCGCACCGATACCGCCGAAGGTCGCGGCGAGCCGGGTCAGAACGACCTGTCGCAGTTCCTGCTCGGTGGTGGTGATGAGGGCGGAGGAGAATTCGGCGATCTCGTCGGCACGGTGGGCGCCCACTCCCTGGTAGCCGGCGTCGGCAGGAATCCCCACAGCCGGTCCATTGGCCAACAGCTCGACCAGTCCCACCTGCCAGGCACGGGTGATGTCCGCGCGGCTCGCCGGTTCGGCTGGACCGCAGAACAGCGTCCGACTTCGATGCTTGCTTGCGTTGGCAAGTATGTTAGGTTACCGAACGGGTGAGCCGCCAGGCCTCAGCGAGGAGGTCCTCTGGCGCGCTCCGCAATGGGTGATGATCACGCTTCCGCGCCTGCTCGACGAACCCGCACGGCGGACGGGGCGGCAGTGCCGGCCAGGGCGTGCCCATCAGGCACACATCCGTGTCCGTTCAGAGATGCGAAGGAAGACCACATGGAGTTCGGAATCTTCGGTGTCGGTGACCTGACGCCTGACCCGGTGTCGGGCACGCGCGTGTCGGAGTACGAGCGCATCAAGGCCATCACGCGAATCGCCGTCCATGCCGAGCAGGCGGGATTCGATGTGTTCGCGATAGGCGAGCACCACAACCCGCCGTTCGTGTCCGGTTCGGACTCGACTCTCCTGGCATACGTGGCCGCACGGACCTCGCGCATCACCTTGTCGACGGCGACGACGTTGATCACCACCAATGACCCGGTGAAGATCGCCGAGGACTTCGCGATGCTCCAGCATCTGGCCGACGGGCGCGTGGACATCATGCTCGGACGCGGCAACACCGCGGAGGTGTACCCATGGTTCGGCCAGGACATCCGTGAGGGCATACCTCTGGCGATCGAGAACTACGGGCTGCTGCGGAAGCTGTGGGACGAGGAAGTCGTCGACTGGTCAGGACGTTTCCGCACGCCGCTGCATAACTTCACCTCCGTTCCGCGCCCACTGGACGGGAAGCCGCCGGCGGTGTGGCACGGTTCGATCCGCAGCCCGGAGATCGCCGAGCAGGCCGCGCGCTACGGCGACGGCTTCTTCGTCAACAACCTCTTCATGACCACGGAGTACTTCGCCAAGTACGTGGATTACTACCGCGAGCGGTGGGAGGCCCATGGCCGCAGCCCGGAGACGTCCATCGTCGGAGCGGGCGCCACCTTGTACGTCCGTCCCAACTCCCAGGACGCGTTCCGCGAATACGCGCCCTACTACTACGCCCACCCCGTCCTCTCCAGCAGCGGGCCACTGGAGGACGCCGCGGTGGCCACCGGGGCGACGGTAGGAAGTCCCGCACAGGTCGTCGACAAGATCCTCTCGTTCCGGGAGCACTTCGGCACCTACCAGCGCCAGCTGTTCGGGATGGACCAGGGGGGACTGCCCGAGACGACCGTCCACGAGATGATCGACCTCGTCGGAGCCGAGGTCCTGCCCGTGCTGCGACGGGAGACCGACGATGCGGGCCGGCAAGCATCCGGGTCCGCGAATTCCACCGGCAGCGGCGACGAATGGCCGGCGACCCGATGAAGTAGGCCACGTGACCTGATTCGCCTGTCAAGATGCGCCTACGCCTGAGGCGCGTTCCATGTTGAACGTGTTTGCCGTCTCCGGCGCTGGACCGGGCCTGGGCAAGGATTGCCCCCGGCCCGGGCACCCGGCCACGGGCTCGCGCTGCGCAGATCTCCCGGCGCGGGGGGCATCGCCCCAGGTTTCGAGCGTCAGGACGCGTCGAGCAGGTTCGTGATGGGTGTACGCGGCGGAGGAACCGGCCGTCCACGTGCACCACGCGGCGGCCGCTGAGCTCGGCCTGCCGGGCGGCGTAGCGCAGCAGCGAGGTCTTGCCGATGCCGCCGGGACCGTGCAGGTAGGCCACGGGACAACGCTCCGTCGTCCACGAGCCAAACGGCCCAGAACTCCTCCGCACCCGCATCCTCGGCGGAGCCGTCAACGAGTACCGATACGCCGCATGATCTGCGGCGATGAGTATTCGAGCCCCCAGCGTCGTTGCCGGGTGTTCTCAGTCGGTCAGTGTGGAGGCGAGTTCCGTGGTGACCCGGACGAGTTCGGCGTCCGGTTCGATGAGCAGTCGCTGGATGGTGCCGCGGTTGGCGCGCACGGCTTGGCGGGCTTCGCGTTCCCACCCCACGTAGTTGTCGCGACGGTGCAGCAGTTTTGGGTAGGCGGCGGCCGTCTTCTCCCACTGCCTGGCGTCGGCGATGTTCTTCAGCAGTTGGACGATCTGCACGCGGCAGGTGACGTGGGGGAGCCGGGCGAGTTCCCACAGGAACGGGACCGTGGCGGCGGTTGCCTGTTCCACGACGAAGCCGTACTGGCAGATGCGCTCCCGCAATTCGCTGATCGCGGTCCGTGCCGTAGCCGTGTCACCCCAGGCGATGCTGTTGAGCAGCAACGGGATGGCTGTGGCAGGGCCGCGGGAGTCCTTGATCTCGTGCCAGGGCACCTGCCCCACGTTCTTGAGTGGCGTTGCCATTTCCGCTCCCGATACAGACGTCGGATGCTGGGGGCTTGTCGGTTCCGTCGAATCGGCGCGCATCATGCCCGGCCTTCTCACGGCAGTCGCGTCAGGGCCGGGGGGAGATCGGCAGCAGGGCCCAGACGGTCTTGCCCGCCGGGGAATGCCGTACCCATCCCCAGTCCTCGGACACGGCCTCGACGATGCACAGGCCGCGGCCGTTCTCCTCCAACGAGTCGGTGGCACGGGGGTATACGGGCGGGCGGTCGCTCGGGTCGGTGACGGCGCACATCAGGTGGTCGGCTTCGAGACAGAGCGCCAGCCACACATCGGCCTCGCCGTCCGGGGCCTGGGGTACGGCGTGCGTTACCGCGTTGGCGGCCAGTTCGGCGACGACGACGACGGCGTCGTCGCTCAAGTGGTCGAGCGACCAGTGGCACAGGGTGCGTTGGGTGAAGGTCCGCGCCTGCGCGAAGCCCTGCCTGCTGCCGGTGATGGGCACGGCAGCGGAGCTGGGCGCACCGCCCAGCGACTCAGGCTCCCGGCGGACCCCGTGACTCAGGGAGCCGGGGGGCGCCGTGTTGGCGAGTGCACCGGTCCCAGCGGTCCAACCTGCCCATGGCACGGACCTGCCGGGAATGCGAGGCGCTTGGTGCACAGGTAATGACACGGCGTCTCCCTGATACGACGTCAGGACAGGGGCGTCGGCACTGCTGTTGACGCCACGGCTATTATCCACTCCGGCAGCATCGTTGTGCAATTTCACGGGAAATTGCGCGAAGGATGGCCGAGCGCAGGAGTGTGGGGCGCGGTGCCGCCCCGGCCCGAGCGGGCGGTCGCGTACACGCGCGGCAGAACGTCAGAAGGAGAGTGCGGTGCCATCAGTGTCAAACGGAGTGCAGGCGAGTTCATTGGCTGTCTGCTGGATCAAAAGCCGGCACAGCAATGCCGAGGGCAACTGCGTCGAGGTGGCCCCCCTGGGCGACGGAGGTATCGCCATTCGCAACTCCCGTGACCCCGACGGACCCGCCCTTGTCTACACACCGGCGGAACTGGCCGCCTTCCTGGCCGGCGCGAAGGAAGGGGAGTTCGACCACCTGGTGTGAAGCGGAGGTGGGCATCTCCACTTCGGCCAACACATCCGGCAGGGGCCGACGGGATGCGATAATGACGTGTGTCTTCTGCCGGTCGACAGGGAGTCAGGATGTCCGCCGAGCCACCGCGCGCCTCCCGCCTCGAACCCTATCTGAGCCGGACCGAGCCCGCCCCCACTCTGCTGAAGATGCTGGTGGGCGTGCAACTGGCGGGCATCCGCGAGGATGCCGGCTTCGCGCAGGAACAGGCGGCGCGCGCCCTGGGGTTCAGTCCGGCGAAGCTGTCGCGCATCGAGGCGGGCAAGGGCCGCAGGCCACCCACGGAAAGCGACGTCCGTGCGCTGCTCGAGCTGTACAAGGCCGACGACTACGAGGCGTCGGTCCTGCTCAAGCTGCTGCAGCGCGCCGGTGAGCCGGGATGGTGGCAGCGCTACGACAAGCGGCTGATGCCCGAGTGGTTCGACCGGCTGGTCGGACTACAGGAGGCGGCCGCCGCCATCCGCACCTTCGAAATCCAGTACGTGCCGGGTCTGCTGCAGACGCCGGCCTACACCCGAGCCGTGGTGGAGCGCGGGCTACCGACGGCTCCGGCCGGCGAGGTGCAGCGCCGTGTGGAGCTGCGCATGCGCCGACGGGAGCTACTGCATCGCTCGGACGCCCCTCAACTGTGGGCGATCATCGACGAGTCGGTCCTGCTGCGTGTCCTGGGCAGCCGTGAGGTGATGCGCGAACAGCTGGCGTACCTCGTCAAGATGGCCGGGCTGCCCCATGTGACCGTGCAGATCGTGCCGCTGGACCTGACGAACGCCTCCGCGCCGGCCATCCCCGTCACCTACCTGCGCTTCGGCGGACTCGATCTGCCCGACATCGTCTACCTGGAGCACATAAAGAGCGCGAACTTCCTGGAGGACCGCGACGAGACGGAGGAATACCGGGTGGCCCTGGACCGGCTGGCCGACGAGGCCCTCAACCCTCGCGAGTCCCTGGCCCTGCTGCGCGACACGCTGGAACAGCGCTACCCCGCCCCGTGACGCCGCGTCAGGTCCGACGACAGCGGTCGACGATCCTGACGCGGAGTTGCGCCTCTTCGCTACCGGTGTGCTACCGGATGCGTCCGACGCCGCCGAACTCGATCCACTCCTGGGTGAGCTGACGGGGCACCACTTCGGAATCCGGTCGCCAGGTGGACACCTCCACCAGACCCGGCTCGAGGACGTCCATGCCCTCGAACCACTCCGCGACGTCGTTTTCCTCGCGTACGCGGCCCCAGTGCCCCTGGGTCGCCTGATCCATGAAGTCGGTGACGAAGTCCCGTACCTCGGCGTCCTCGCTGACCAGCTGGCACATCAGCATGAAGCTCCCAGGCACGAGCGGTTGGGCCACCCGGCGGGCCACGGCGAGCGGCCCGTCACTCTCACTGTCCGGGATGCAGTGGAACACCGAGTTGAACAGCACGGCCACCGGCTGCGAGAAGTCGATCAGGCGCTTCGTATCGGGGTGGGAGAAGATCGCGTCGGTGTCCCGCATGTCGGCGTGGATGACCGCCGTGCGCTCGTTCTGCTCCAGCAGGGCGCGGCCGTGCACCAGGACCATCGGGTCGTTGTCGACGTACACCACCCGGGAAGACGGATCGACCTGCTGCGCCACCTGGTGCACGTTGTCCTGGGTGGGCAGCCCGGATCCGTGGTCGAGGAACTGCCGGATGCCGTGCTCGGCCGCCAGCGTCCTGACCACCCGCCGCAGAAAGCGCCGGTTGTTCAGCGCCAGCGCGCGGGTGCTGGGCACGACCTTGTCCAGCTCCTCACAGGCTGCCCGGTCGGCCGCGTAGTTGTCCTTGCCGCCCAGGTAGTGGTCGTACATGCGCGCGGCCGTCGGCACCGTGGCATCGATCGACGTGGACAGTTGCTTTCCAGGCTGCATCATTCCCCCAGCTCCCAGCCGCGCCAACCGGACTGGCCCGACAGTCAACCCATCCTAGGGAAAGGGTATTTGGCGATGCCAGCCCCGAACGAGGGATACGGAGCCGCCCGAGGCCCCACCGAGCACCGCCCACTCGGTCGGACCGTTCTGGACCCGGAACCCCAGTACCCCGGAAGCCTACCCACCTGCCCGAGCCGTGAACGGAGTCATCCGGCGGATGTGGTCGACTGAGGCACGTCATGATCTCCGCCCGCAGACGGGGGCGAGTTGCTCGCTGACGATACGCTCGTACTGGCGCAGTCGAGCCAGTGGGCGAGCGAAGGCCGGTCCAGCACCACTGCGTCACCCGGCTTGCTAGGCACTTCTCAGGGGTCGCAGGACAGCGGCGCCGGCCCGCACCATCACGGACACCGTTGACCCTGCCCATTGCACGAGGTCACGCGGCAAACCGGTGTCGAGCTCGATGGTCACCCGCATGTATCGGGTGTGCAGCTGAGTGACTTTCACGGGACGTGGTACGACCGCGTCCGGTCCGCGCTGCAACGCGGCTCGGTAGGTGTCCTTCCGCTGATTCATGCCTTGTCCTGTCGCTTGATGAGTTCACATGCGAGGTCCATGTACGCCGAGGCTTTGACCTCCACCGGACTTCCGAACGACTGGGCGTACAAGTCGAGCCGCGGAATGTGCGTGGACAACACGTCGAATCCCCGCTCGGTGAGAGCTTCGCGGGCGTCGGCATCGGGACCGGTACGCGTGGCCTCGGCACGGTTCGTTCGGTTCAGCAGAACGGCGGCGTGGGCCGGCTGGGCGCGCAAGGACTGTACGTCGCCCATCTCCCCACCGATGGGCGCCATGCGATCCAGCTCGATGGGAGCGGGAGTCACCGGCACGATCCATTCGCCGGCGTACCTCATGATGCTGCGGGCGATGTGCGCGTGGTCCTCCAGCTGCGGAGCGTCGAACACGACCGCCTGCCGGTCGCCCAGGAAGTCGTTCACGCGTCGATGCACATCGCCCACCGGAAGAGCGACCACAGGAAACGGGAAACCACCTGCCAATTCGCTCCAGCGCAGCGCGGAGGAAGCAGGGTCGCTGTCGACCAGTAGCGGTGGGACACCCGACTCGTGAAGCGCGTGGGCCAACCAGACTGCGCTGGTCGTCTTTCCCACCCCGGGCTTCAGGTTCACAAAGGCGTAGCTCAGCGGCACACGAGTCAACCTATGCTCGCGAACGGCTGCCCGACCGTCGACTCAGGACAGACAGTGCCATCGTTCACCCGGCGGCGCCGGTGAATCATTCGTATGGTCCAGTACGGAAGCCGCAGGGCCCGAGAGGGAGGACCGCCGGCTTCACCACCACGCGGCGCCCGCCGACCGGGTACTCGGGGAGCCGTCGTCCGTATCGGCTGTGCACCCGGCGCGAGACGGTGGCGCAGTAGGAGGAGCTGAGGTGGCTGATCGCCGAGGCAGGGCAGCTACAAGACCCGCGTCAGCTCGGTTGGATTTCCGTTCGTCATGCGCCGACGAGTGCGGGCGCGAGCTCTCGCCACGGCTCGGTCGGCACGTCGAAGGGCGTTTCCATCAGGACCTGGACGCAGACGTGGTCGGCCCCGGCAGCCAGATGTTCGCGTACGCGGCTGAGGATCGCCGCTTCGTCGCCCCATGCGACGAGTGCTTCGGCCAGCCGGTCGGAGCCGCCGCGGATGAGGTCCGTCTCGTCGAAGCCTCCCCTCAGCCAGTTGGCACGGTAGTTCGGCAGACCGGTGTAGATGTCCAGGTGGGTGTGCGCCCGGCGCAACGCGGTCTCGCGGTCCGAGGTGAGTACGGCACCCATCTCGACGGCCACGATCTTCTCCGGCCCCAGAGCCGCCCGCACCTCGGCGGTCTGGGCCGGTGTCACCAGATAGGGGTGGCTGCCGTCCGCGAGTTCGCGGGCCACCTCCAGCATCCTGGGACCGAGGGCGGCGACCAGGACGGGCAGGCGTGGTGCGTCGGCCTCCGCGGCGTAGAAGGTTGCTCCCGCCATCGCCGTGAGGTAGTCGCGCATGGCGGCAACCGGTTTGGCGTAACTGCCCCCGCGCACCCGCTCGACCAGCGGCCGGTGGCTGACTCCGAGTCCGAGCACGAACCGCCCGCCGTAGGCCGCGTTCAAGGTGCGGGACGCCGCGTTGGCCGCGACCGCGTCGCGTGCCCAGATGTTGGCGATGCCGGTCGCCACGCGCATGCGCCCGGTGGCGGCGAGCAGCAGCCCGGCCTGGGTGAAGGCCTCCCGGCCGTAGGCTTCGCCGAACCACAGGGTGCCCCAGCCCTGGGCTTCGAGCTCGGCCGCGATCTGGCCGGCCGCCGCTGGAGGCACCGCGTCCAGGCTCGCGGTCCAGATCCCCACGCGCCCGAGCCCTGCTTCTTCAACCACTGTCATGCCGTAGTTCTCCAGACTCGATACGTGGCGGGGACCATGCCGAGACAGTACGGGCCGGGGCCGGGCGGGTGCCGTGACCGTGGCGCTCAAGGTCATTGACCCGGGCGTTCGTTCCACGGCAGGTCGCTCAGCCGCCCGGCTGGTAGGAGCGGGGAGCAGAGCCGGTCCAGCGTTTGAAGGCGCGGTGGAAGGCGCTGGATTCGGAGAACCCCAACCGCTGCGAGATGTCCTCGATGGAGATGGTGCCCGTAGCCAGCGCCGAGATGGCCACATCACGCCGCAGCTGGTCACGGATCTGCTGGAAGGAGGTGCCCTCCGCGGCCAGCCGGCGGCGCAGGGTCTGCGGGCTCACCGCCAGCCGCGCTGCGACGTCCTGTGGGTCGGGCATCCGGTCCGGCAGTGACCGCGCGAGCAGCCGGCGCACCTGAGCGGCGGCGGTGCTGCCGTAGTCCAGGCGGGCGAGTACATCGCCCGGAGCCTGGCGCAGGAAGGCACGCAGCCCGGCCTCGTCCTGGAGCACCGGCCGGTCGAGGACCGCGCGGTCGAAGACGAGGGCGGTGCGGGGGGCCCGGAAAGAGCACGGGGCGCCGTAGAGCAGGTCGTACTCCAGAGCGTGCCGCGGCGCCGGGTGGCTGAATTCCACCCGGGTGAGGTTGATCCGCTGCCGGATCAACCAGCCTGCGAAGCGGTGCGCGACGACGGTGGCGGACTCGGCGAGGTAGTGATCGGGATCGTCGAAGGCCGTGAGGTCGAAGACGACTCGCGCCTCGTCGTGCGCGTCGGTCTCCTCCCCCGCCCCCTCCCCCGGCTTCTCCTCCAGATGGAACCGGGGTCCGCCGGGGAACAGCCGGTAGAAGGCGCTGCCTCGGTCCAGCGCGGTCCGCAGATCGGGGCTGCAGTGCACCACGGCATGGCACATCATCGCGAAGGTGCCCACCTTCAGGGGGTGCGGCCCGAGGCCCTGCAACTCGTCGTCGAGTTCCTGCCACACCGCCTTGGTGAGCCGGGCGAACTGCTGGGGCGACACCCGGGCGAGCGGGACCTCCAGCAGACGCGGCGGGATGGCCGCCCGCTCCAGGAGCGCGCTGGTGTCCACGCCGTGCCGCTCGGCTCCGCGCAGCGAGGCCCGCACGTGATGGATGGCGACCGAGCGGGCCGGCGCGCCGTACGCGGGAGGTGAGGCCATGGCCGCCGATCATACGGGACGGGGCTCGGCCGGACACCCAGGTCAACGACTGCGAGCGCTGCGGTCATGACGGCCCGCGGTGCCGCCCGCCTACCGTCGGAACATGATCAGAGACGGTTATTTCGACGAGGCCCACGAGGCGTACCGGACCGCATGCCGTGGCTTCGTCCAGCGCGAGGTCGTCCCGAGGCAGACCGGCTGGGAGCGCGAGGGGATCGTCGGCAAGGACATCTGGCGGCTCGCGGGCAAGCAGAGCCTGCTGTGCCCATGGGCCGGTCCCGCCTACGGCGGCCTGGGCCTGACCGACCTGCGCTACGAGCAGATCATGATCGAGGAACTGGCGGACGTCGCCGAGTCCGGCTTCGCGGTCCCGTTGCACTCCGGCATCGTCGCCCCGTACCTGGCCGCGTTCGGTACCGAGGACCAGAAGACCCGGCACCTCACCCGCGCGGTCTCCGGCGAGACGCTGCTCGCCATCGCGATCACCGAGCCCGGCACCGGCTCAGACGTGGCCGCCATCCGTACACACGCGGTGCCTGCCCCGGACGGGGACGGCTGGCTGATCAACGGGGCCAAGACCTTCATCTCCAGCGGCATCAACGCCGATCTCGTCATCGTCGCCGCCCGCACCGGCGAGGACCACTCGATCGGCCTGTTCCTCGTGGCCGCCGGCACTCCCGGCCTCACCCGGGGCCGCAAGCTGGACAAGCTCGGCCTGCGGACCTCGGACACCGCCGAGCTGTTCTTCGACGACGTCCGCGTCCCGGCCGCCGACGTGCTCGGCGGCCCGGATCAGGGCTTCGTCCTGCTGATGCGGCAATTCGCCCTGGAACGGCTCGTCGTCGCCATGGGCGCGGTGGCCCACGCCGCGGCGGCACTGCGGGAGACGGTCGCCTACACCAAGCAGCGCTCCGCCTTCGGACGTCCGCTGGCGAAGTTCCAGGACACGCGCTTCCGGCTGGCCGCGATGCGGGCCCGGATCACCTCCGCCCAGGCCTTCGTCGACGCCTGCGTCCTCGCGCACAACCAGGGCACCCTCACCGCCGACGAGGCCGCCGAAGCGAAACTCGTCACCACCGAACTACAGGGCGAAGTCGTGGACGACTGCCTGCAGATGTTCGGCGGATACGGCTACATGTGGGAGTCCCTGATCTGCCGCAGATACGCCGACGCCCGCATCCAACGGATCTACGGCGGCACCTCCGAAATCATGAAGGAGATCATCAGCCGCTCCATGAACCTGTGACCCCCGACCGGACAGCCGACGCGAGTCCTCCAGCAAGTCGTTCACCCCGCTGTCGACGTGCACCCCAGCAACATCGCGACACCCATGGTGGAAGCCACTCGCGGTCCCGACGGTGCTGCTACGCCGGGACGCAGTCAAGGATGCGGAACTGCTCGTGTTGCGCCACGAGAACACGGTGCTTCGGAGGCAGCTGTCGAGCCCGGTGCAGTACGAGCCGGCAGATCGCCTGTGGTTCGCGGCGCTGTCCTCGCAGAACGGTCACCCGGAAACCACGGGCTTGGACAACGATACGACGTTGCTGCTCGACCTGGACGGCCTGGCCGTCGCGCGGGTGGAGCGGCCGGAGGACGGCACCCGCCGGTGCACCTGATCTCCGCGGATGAGCAGGCACGGGCCTGCCCCGAGTGCGGGGTGTTCGCCACCAGGGTGAAGGGGCTCGGCGGTGACCCGGCTCCGCGATCTGCCGTACGGCGAGAGCGGGCTGGAGTTCCGCTGGCACAAGCGCCGCTGGTGGTGCCGGGAGCCCGGCTGCCCGTGCCGGTCCGTCACCGAGCAGATCCCGCAGATCCCGGCCGGCGCACGGATCACCATGCGACCGCGCGGTGCCGCCGGGCGGCGCATACGCGACGCCGCCTCCACCGTCATCCAGGCGGCCCGTGACCTGCACCTGTCCTGGCCCACGGTGATGGACGCCTTCCGCGCCATCGCACACGAGGTCACCGAGGCACCGCTTCCCAAGGTGAAGGTGCTGGGCATCGACGAGACCCGACGCGGACGGCCGCGCTGGGAACAGGACCCCGCCACCGGCAAGTGGAGGCTGACGCGCGATCGGTGGCACACGGGGTTCGTCGACGCGCTCGGCACCGGCGGCCTGCTCGGCCAGGTCGAGGGCCGCACCGTCGCCGATGTGCTCGCCTGGCTCGCCACCACCCCGCTGAGCTGGAGAAAGAGCATCGAGTACGTCGCCATCGACATGTCGACCACCTACCGCGCGCCGCCGTCCGCACAGGTCTCCCGCAGGCCACCGTCGTGGTAGACCACTTCCACGTCGTCCAGCTCGCCGACAAGATGCTGTCAATGGTCCGGCGCCGCACCACCGCCGAGATGCGCGGCCGACGCGGACGCGCCAGTGACCCGGAATGGAAAGCCAGGCGGCGCCTGCGGTGGCGCAAGGCAAGCGCTTCTGAAACCGACGTGCGCCGAGAAGCAGGGGTGTCGGGCAGTGACCGATCAGGTCAGGACGAGTTCCAGTACGGTGACCGAGAGCGGCGGCACGGTGCTGGTGAAGGACGCTGCCGCGCCGGTCACGGTGCTCGTCCTGGGCACCACCGTGTCGGGGTCCGCCAGCGTGTTGGTCGTGGCGCGCGAGGGGCCGGTCAGGACCGTTGCGGTGGCACGCCTCTTGACCCCCTTCACCAGCCCCTTCAGCTCGACCGGCACGTTCACCTTATCCGTCCCGGAGTTGACGACCGCCAGGTATAGGCGGTTCCTGGAACGGGTGGCCACGGTGGCAAGACCGGGCAGCGCCCGCGCGGTGGCCGGCAGCACCGTGTTGCCGACCCTGCTCGTCAGCATGTGCTGTGCCCAGTAGCTGGGCGACACGTAGCTGGTCATGTTGTCGTAGGCGATCAGGTTGGTGGCCCAGACGTTGTTCTCGACGTGGGAGAAGAGCGGCGCGTAGCACTCCATGAGGACCTGGTCCGAGTTGCGGATCAGCCCGGCCAGCCAAGCGGCGTCGCCGAGTGCCGCGTTGAGGTCGGGTGTCGGGCGGCCCTCCTGCGCGGCCCACTCTCCGACGAACACCTTGGTCGAATTGCGGTCCCGGTTGTCGTACTTGTGGGTGGAGGCCTGGGCAGCGGACGGCGCGAGGTAGTAGTGCTCGTCGATCAGGTCCGGTGTGCGGCTCGTCACGGACGTCGTGGCGATCAGCTTCAGATGCGGGTACTTCGCCTTGATCGCGTCGTAGAAGGCAGCGAACCGCTCGTTGTAGGACCCCGAGGAGTCGAACCAGTCCTCGTTGCCGATCTCCACGAACTCCAGCGGGAACGGCTCCGGATGTCCGTCGGCGGCACGTCGTGCGCCCCAGGCGCTGGTGACAGGACCGGTCACGTACTCGATCTCGTCGAGTGCGTCCTGGACGAACGGCCCCAGCGCGTCGCCGGTGACGTGTTCACCCTTGAGCGAGTAGCCGGCGTAGACGGCGAGGACCGGCTGGGCGTGCATGTCCTCGACCCATTGCAGGTATTCGAGGAGTCCGAGGCCGTCCGTGGACCAGTAGCCCCAGGCGTCGTCCATGTGGCCGGGGCGCTCCCAGACCGGACCGATGGTGTTCTTCCAGTTGAACCGTGTCGCAACGGTGTTGCCTTCGACGAAGTTTCCGCCGGGGAAGCGCAGGAACTTGGGCTTCAGAGCGACAAGTTTGTCCATCAGGTCGATGCGCAGGCCGTTGGGCCGGTTGTTGTACGTGGGCGGGAAGAGGGACACGTGCTGGAGCCACAGGGTCTCGCCCGCTGCCTCAGGGTCGGCCGTGGTGACGGTCAGCCTTGCGTCACCGACCACGGGGGTACGCGAACTGGTGCGCAGGGTCAACTCGAACGGGCGGCCTGGGAAGACGGTGCCGATGTGGGGCACGTGGGCGGATGCGTACACCGTCGCGCCGTCCGCCGACTCGATGGCCACCGTGAGCGGACCGATGCGTCGCGACGCCTTGGCGAACAGACGGGCGGTGTAAGCGGTTCTGGGCCGCACGGGTATCCCCCAGAAGCCGTCGTTGGCGACACCGGCCCGGTTTCCGGCGCCGGTGCTGCTGGACAGCACCACCTTGAGGGAACGGTCGAGTGCGGCGTTGAGCGGGGCGGCGGTGTCGAGGACGAGGGTCGTTCCGCCGACGGCGGACCAGTGGACGGGCGACGTGTCGTCGGCCATCATCGAGCGGTTCTGCACCAGCTCCGCGTAGATGCCGCCCTCGCCGGAGTGGTTGATGTCCTCGAACATCAGGCCCGGAAGGATCGGCGACACGGCATGCGCGGGGGTGCCGACGTCCACGCTCAGCAGCGGCGTCGTGGTCTCCACCGGAACGCCGGCCAGCGCCGCGATCTGGTCGGAGGTGAGGACGGACGGGAACATCCACACGTCGTCGATCAGGCCGTGCCACTGGTCGACCTGCCCACCGCCGTAGAGCGCACGGCCGATGGCGGTGTCGCCGCTGCCGGCCCAGCCCGCGGCATAGGCGGTCTCCCCCTCCAGAACGCCGTTGACGTAGAGGCGAATGACACCGGCGGTCGGGTCGCTGACGCCGACCAGGTGGGTCCAGGTGCCGGTGGTAGGCGCTGAAGCGGCGGCCGCCACCGCGGCACTCTGAGTGGCGTCCGAGTCGAGCCGGGCGAAGGCGAAGGTGCCGGTGTCGTCGCGCAGCCCCAGGTAGAAGGCGCTGACGACCTTGCCGTCGATGCTGACGGCGGTCTGATAGCCGCCGAGTTGAGCGAGGTTGACCCAGGCGCCCACCGAGAACGCCTGGGAGGTGTCAAGGGCCGGCCCGGACGCCGTGGCGTTGCCGCCCGCCTTGAGGCTCAGGCTGTGGGTGCCGACCTTGCCGGTGTCCCAGCCGGCCGCGCCCTGGATCGACGCGGTGCGACCGTTGCCGGAGGAGTCTGCGGCCAAGGTGCCGGAGCCTTCGTCGAAGGTCCAGTGCGCGGCTGTGGCGGGGAGGTCCGCGGCAGTGGCGCTCGAGGCTGTGCCGGTGAGTTCGGCGGCCCCGGCGGGACCGGCGGCGAAGGTCCCAGCGAGGGAGGCGGCGCCCAGGACGGTGAGGACAGTTCTGCGCGGCACTCCGGATTCTGCAGGCATGCGGCTCATTCCTTTGTGACAGACCGTTGCGTTGCGTACCGGCCGGAACAGGGCAGCCCGTCGAAGCCGCCAACCGACCTTGTTCGGTATCTCGTACAGCGATCGGTACTTCGAGCAGCAGTGATCTTAAGGTGTCGGCGAGGTCCGTCAATACCCCTCGTACGACTTGCGGGGACACGGGAGCTTGAAGCCGTCGACGCACTTCCCCGCTGTGTCGGCATTGCCGCTCATCGGCGACCTGCCGCGTCCGCCGGCTCCTCAGCGGGCACTCACCTCGCAGCTCACCGACGGTAGCCCCCACAGCTCCAGCCTGCCGCTGACCAGGTCCGCCATGAACTGGGCCACCCCGCCCTCGTAGTGCCACCAGGCGCCGTTGCGTGAGGCAACCGTCACCGTCCACTCCTCCGGCCCTTCCCCACCGGTGCTCCACAGGAAGATGTCACCCTCGTTCGACGTCGACCACGGCAGCAGGCCGCCCGGCGCGGGATACGTGCGCGGGGGGACGGTCAGGTTGGCGTACCCGAGCCACTCGTCGATGATGTCAAGCTCCTCGCGTGCGCCCTTCGGCCAGAGATGCTCATGGCCGGGGTCAGGCCCTCCGAAGGCCATGAAGTTGCCGAGTTCGAACGCCGGAAACAACTCGCATAGCAGCTTGTAGTCGGCTGGCAAGGCCAGACCCAAGTTCGCTTCCAGCCTTGTCCAGTCGAGGTCCAGTGGTACCGCGAAGCGGAGTGCGGCAAGGCCCGGCACAGCGCGCTCCAGCTCCGCAACCGCTTCAGCGGCCTCCGTCAGACGGCGGAGCGGCTTCTGAATACCAACGAGATCATCCACGGCATCAGACTGTCAGAGCAGTACCTCGTGCCCCGCAGACTTCCAGAACTCGGGGTCGAGAGAGCCTCGTAGGTGCCTCGAGATGCAGGGTGTACCTCCTGCCCGGACCAGCGCACGGCGAGGTTGCCGGCGGGGCATATCCTCTCGCGCAGGCGCACCACCCCGCCTCGGCCGGTCTCCAAGCAGTCCTGACCCTTCACCTGGCCACGTCAGCCTGAGGATGAAAGCGGTTCACGGACGGCGAAGGCGCGCAGCAGTTGCCGTTCGGCGTCGGCGAGGTAGACCGACAGCAGGAGTTCTGCCTGCTGGGCGTCCCGGGCCTCCAGGGCTGCCAAGAGTTCACGGTTGCGGATGAGGCAGGGCGCGTGGAAGCGCCGCAGGTCGCCCATGGCATGGAAGGCCAGGCGCAGTTCGGCGTGGATGCGGAGCATGAAGTCCGCCAGTCGTGGTGATTCGGCCAGCCGTACGATGCCGTGGTGGAAATGCAGATCGGCGGTGGCGACATCGGGCCAGCGCTGCTCGGCTGCCGCCCGCTCGCCCTCCTCCACGGATGCACGGATCTCCTCGATCACCCGGTCGGGGGCGCCGGCCACCTCCCGCACGGCCGCGCCCTCCACGAGTCGGCGCAGCCGGTACAGCTGTGCCACGTCGTCGCCGTCCAAGGTGCGTACGAATACGCCGCGGTTCAACTCGTGTACCAGCAGCCGCTCATGGGTCAGCAGTCGGAAGGCCTCACGCAAGGTGTTGCGGGACACGCCCAAGGCCGCCCCCACGGCTTCCTCGGACAACCGTGTTCCGGGCGGGATATCACCCTCCGTCACTCGTCGGCGTAGCACACCGGCCACCCGCTCAGCGGTGCTGCCGCGACCGAGCTGGTCTTGGTCCCTCTCCAGTCCGGCAACCCACGAGCCGAGTGCGCTGTGCCCATCCGTCTTCCTCGACCGTCACCGGATCTGCCGAGTGCCTCGAATGCTCGTTGAACAAAACCTGCCCCCATCTGCCCAGTTGGGGATTCCAGGGGAGAGGGATGCCTACGTCCGTAGGGATGACCTCTTGTAGGATCGTTGAACAATCTCTACTTTGTGGAGTCGAAGCCTCGTGCGGTGGCTGCCGGGGACCATGCGGGTTGCGTGGAGGACGGGGACGGGCATGGGCACGGACGAAGAGGACGCCGTACGAATCCCGTCGGGCCCACGGCTCCCCACGGCAGGAGCGTTCATCCGACGGCTGGGTCCCGCTGCGGCAAGCGTCGGGGGCGCGTGCGGGTTGTGGGCGATCGTGCGCCTGATCGCACGTACCTCCTTCTTCAGGCAGGCCGAGTGGATGGACTTCCTGGGCGTGCTGGTGCTCCTGGGTGCCTGCTTGCTTCCTGGCGTCTGCCGCTTGGGCCTGCGGTGGGTCCTGGGCGTGCTGTGTCTGTTGGCGGCTTTGGTCCTGCAGAGGTCCGAGCTGGCCCAGAACGAGTTGCACCAGCACGGGCGCACCGAACACGTCACGGTCCTGGGGGTCCAGGTAGCCGAGGACGGCATGAGCGGCGGGAGTACCGAGACCTACACCGTCTCCGTCCTCGACGGCCCACCGTTGGCCCCGATCCAGGGGGGCACCCTCGTCGGCTGGCACTGGGTGGTGGGCGGCACCTACATGGTGACCGTCGACACCCGGGGGTTGGCCCCGGCCGAGCGGGGAAGTGCTCCCGGCCCCGCGGTGGTCCAGCAGGTTCTCCAGGTCCCTCTCGTGCTCGGTCTGGCCTGGGCCCTGTGGCGACCGGTGCATCTTCGCCTGCGCCGCAGCCGCCCGGCTGAGCCGCGCCTTGAGGGGCTGATGCGCTGATGGGGGGCGATGGCATGCATGGCTGGTCCGATGGCCTGGGCGTCGAGGGCGCTGACGCCGAATCCGCCGGTGCGGAAGCCAAGTTCCTCGATCCGGCGTTCCTGGTACACGCCGACCCCGAGGCGGTGCTCGAGCTGTTGGCAGCAGCCACTGGGCCCGCCGGGCGGTTGGCGGCAGCGGTGTACCGGGCATCGGCGCATCTGCACCGGCAGGCGGGTCCGGGGGTGCGTCGGCAGATGCTGGCGCTGGACGCCGCCCGCTACGGGGCTCCGGGCCTGTCGGCGCGGCTCACCGCCGTCCCGGTCGACGACGGTGCGGACAGACGATGGGAGGTGGCCTGGGCCACCGGCAGCACGGTCGACCACCGGTTCCGTCAGGCTCTGATCGGCCACACCGAGCGCGTGCGCGGGGTGGCGACGGGGATCGTCGGAGGGCGCCCGATCGCCGTCACCTGCAGCAGCTACGACCGCACGGTGCGGGTGTGGGACCTGGCCGCCGGGAGTCCCGTCGGCGAACCCCTCACCGACCTGGACGGCGAGGTCTGCGCGGTGGCGACGGCTGTGGTGCGGGACTGCCCGGTTGTCTTCGGAGGCAGCCGGGACGGGACCGTACGGCTCTGGGACCTGACCACCGGACGCCCCGTCAGCACACCCCTCACCGGCCACACTGCAGGCGTCACAGCGGTGGCGACGGTGGTGTCGGACGGGTGCCCGCTCGGCATGAGCAGCAGCCGGGACGGGACCGTGCGGGTGTGGGACCTGACCACCGGCCGGCCCGTCGGCAAGCCCCTCACCGGCCGCGACGGCCCGGTGGAGGCGCTGGCGGCGGGGGTCGTGGACGGCCGCCCGGTCGCCGTCGCCGGCACCTGGGAGGGGACGGTGCGGGTGTGGGACCCGGCCACCGGCCACCCGGTCGGCGAACCGCTCACCGGTCACAGCTCAGGGGTGCGGGCCCTGGCCACCGCGGTGGTGGACGGTCGTCCGGTGGCTGTCAGCGGCAGCCACGACGGGACCGTGCGGGTGTGGGACCTGACCACCGGGCGCCTGCGCGGCGAACCCCTCACCGGCGCCCCCGACGGGGTGCAGGCACTGGCCACCGGGACGGTGCAGGGCCGTCCTGTCGCGGTCGGCGGCGGCCAGGCCGGGATGGTGCGGGTGTGGGACCTGGCCACCGGCCGCCCCATCGGCAGACCGCTGGCCGGCCATGTCGACGGGGTGTGGGCGGCGGCCACCGCGGAGGTGAACGGTCGTCAGGTCGCTCTCACCGGTGGCAACGAGGACGGAGAAGTGCGCGTCTGGGACCTGTCACCCGGCCGCCCCGTCGGCGCCCCCCGTATCGGCCACACCGACCACGGGCGAGCCGTGGCCGAGGCGGTGGTGGACGGCCGCCCGGTCGCGGTCACCAGCAGCCGGGACGCGACCGTGCGGGTCTGGGACATGGCCACCGGTCGGCCCGCCGCCGCACCTGTCACCGGCTCCCTCATCGTGGAGGCGCTGGCCACCGCCGTGGTGGACGACCGCACGGTCGTCCTCACCAGTGGCTGGGAAGGAACGGTGCGGGTGTGGGACCTGGCCACCGGCGCGCCCTTGGGGCAACCCCTCGTCGGCCACACCGGGCCGGTGTGGTCACTGGCGACGGCGGTGCTGGCCGGGACCCCGGTGGCCGTCGCCGGCGGCCACGACGGAACGATCTGGGTGTGGGACCTGACCACCACCCGCCCCGTCAGCGAGCCCCTCACCGGCCACTACGGGCTGGTGGGGTCGGTGGCGACCGCAGTGGTGCGAGGTCGCCCGGTCGCGGTCACCGGAAGTTGGGACACGACGGTGCGGGTCTGGGACCTGACCACTGGACGCCCGGTCGGCGATCCGCTGACCGGCCGCATCGGCTTGGTCAGGGCGATGGGAACGGCGGTGGCGACCGCGGTGGTGGACAGTGACCCGGTCGCCGTTACCGGAAGCAGGGACGGGACGGTGCGCGTGTGGGACCTGACCACCGGGCGCCCCGTCGGCGCCCCCCTCATCAGCCACACCGAGGAGGTGCGGGCGGTGGCGACGGGAGTGGCGGACGGCCGTCCGATCGCCGCCAGCGGCAGCCGGAACGGGACGGTGCGGGTGTGGGACCTGATCTCCGGCCGTCCGACCGGACATCCCTTGGTGTTCCCCGCGCCCGTCCATGCGGTGAAACTCACCCCGGACGGCCGACTGCTGGTGGGCTTCGGCTGGGAGGTCGCGGTCCTGACCCCGGTCACGCAGCCCCGCAGCGGGACGACGACCTGAACGCGATGCACCGTCGGATACATCGCCGCACCGCAGGTGCCCGAGCCTGAGCAGGGCCTGGCGGCCTGTGGACAGGCGTCACCATCGACTGCCGACTCACGACGGCGCCGGCGCCGGTGACGCGCGAGGAGCCGCAGGCTCGAACCGGACAGGTCGGTCCCGGACGGGCAGACAAGCACGAAAGCTCCTGGTCGCCAACAGGTGATCTTGGTTGTGAACCCGTCTACCAGGAGCTTCACTTCGTTGTACCGCCCTCCGCGACCAACCCGGCGCACACCTCACGAGGTTGGAAAGGCTCCTTGTACAGCATGGACGCGATCACCCGGCCATGCTCCCAGCTGACCGGCCGTCACGGCGCCGACCTGCGGCACGAAAACCAAGACACCTCCGGATCCCTCCCGTGTCGTACGGTCTGACGTCGAGGTCGCCCACCGTCCGCACCGGATCTCACCGAGCCCGGCGGTGCCGCCGGTACGGCTGAAAGATCTGAACCAGTACCGGGAATCAGGCCGCGACGAGCTCCTGTTCGCGGTCCGGCGTCTTGACCTCGGGCGTCTTGACCTCGGGCTTCTTGTCCGGCAGCGAGAGCCGGAAGACCTTGCGCCACGCGGAGAACACCTGCTTGGGCAGCGGCCCTGTGACGTACTCCAGCTCGTACTTCTCGAACAGCGCGCGTACCTTCACCGCGACCTCGGCGTACCGGTTGCTCGGCAGGTCCGGGAACAGGTGGTGCTCGATCTGGTGCGACAGGTTGCCGGTCATGAAGTGCATGGCCTTGCTGCCGCTGATGTTCGCCGAGCCCATCATCTGGCGCAGGTACCACTGGCCGCGTGTCTCGCCCTTGATCGACCGGCGCTCGAAGACCTGCACGCCCTCGGGGAAGTGCCCGCACATGATCACCGAGTGGGACCAGACGTTGCGGACCAGGTTCGCGGTGAACGTGGCGGCGAGCGTGGGGAGGAACGACGGGCCCGACAGCAGCGGGTGGATCACGTAGTCCTTGAGCACCTGCTTGCGGATCTTGCGGCCCACGGCCCTGGCCCGCGCCCGGAACTCCGGGTTGTTGCGGCGGCGCTTGTGCAGGTTCTTGCCGAGCTCCAGGTCGTACGCCGCGATGCCGTACTCGAAGAAGCAGGCGTTGATGAAGTTCCACAGCGGCTGGCCGAGGTGGATCGGGTGCCACTTCTGGTCCTCGTCCACGCGCATGATGCCGTAACCGAGGTCGTTGTCCTTGCCGATCACGTTGGTGTACGTGTGGTGCAGCTCGTTGTGCGAGTGCTTCCACTGGTCGGCCGGCGAGACATGGTCCCACTCCCAGGTGGTGGAGTGGATCTTCGGGTCCCGCATCCAGTCCCACTGGCCGTGCAGGATGTTGTGGCCGATCTCCATGTTGTCCATGATCTTCGCCACGGACAGACCGGCGGTGCCGATCAGCCACGCGGGCGGGAAGAACGAGAACAGGAGGACGCCCCTGCTGACCAGTTCGAGCTTGCGCTGCGCCGAGATGACCTTGCGGATGTAGGCGGCGTCTTTCTCGCCGCGGCCGGCGATCACCTCGTCGCGGATCGCGTCCAGCTCGCGGCCTAGCTCCTCGATCTGCTCCGCGGTCAGGTGGGCGGTGGGGTCGATGGCGGTCAAGGTGCTCCTACCGTTCGATGTCGCAGGGGCCCGCGGCGGCGGACACGCAGGTCTGGATGAGGACGCCCGGCTCGGCTTCGGTGATCTCGCCGGTGCGCAGGTCGCGGACGGCGCCCGCCTTGAGCGGCGTGACGCAGCCGAAGCAGATGCCCATGCGGCACCCGGAGGGCATGAGCACGCCGGCCTCTTCACCGATGTCCAGCAACGGCGTGGAGCCGTCCGCGTCGACGGTCTTGCCGGTGGCGCTGAACGTGACCTCGCCGCCGTCGCCGGTGACGACGATGTTGGGGCGGAAGCGTTCGGTGTGCAGGCGCTCCTGTACGCCGTGCTCGGCCCAGTGCTTCTCGGCGGCGTCGAGCAGGCCCGCGGGCCCGCAGGCCCAGGTCTCGCGCTCGGCCCAGTCGGGCACGAGTTCGTCGAGGCGGGTGATGTCGAGCATGCCGTCCGTGTCGGAGTGCACCTCGGTGAGTCGCAGCTTCTTGTCCGCGACCAGGTCGTGCAGTTCGCTGCGGAAGATCACGTCGTGCGGCTGTGGCGCGCTGTGGACCATGACGACGTCGTCGAACTCGGTGTCGCGCAGCATGCCCATCACGGGTGTGATGCCGCTGCCGGCCGTCAGGTAGAGCACCTTGGCGGGCTTGGCCCGCGGCAGCACGAAGTCACCGGTCGCCTGGTCGAGCTGGATCAGCGTTCCCGGTCTGGTCCTGCGGACCAGGTGGTTGCTGACCTTGCCGTCCGGGATCGCCTTCACGGTGATCGTGACGCGGCCGTCCTGGCGGTTGGTCGGCGAGGTGAGGGAGTAGGCACGCCACAGGCGCACTCCGTCGACGTCGACCCCGATCCGCACGTACTGGCCGGCCGTGTGGCCGCGCCAGCCCCGTCCCGGCCTGATCACGATGGTCGCGGCGTCACCCGTCTCGGGATGTACGGCCTCGATGCGCCCACGCAGGTCGGCGCCCGCACGCAGCGGGCTGACCAGGTCGAGGTAGTCCGACGGCAGCAGCGGGGTCGTGACCATCTCCAGCAGTTTCCACGCCCTGCTGCGAAGGGGTGCACTCGTCATGGCTCCAGCTTGCTGCGCCGCAGGGCGTAAAGTCCTGACCGCAGGACGTGAATCTGGTCGGTCGAATTGTTCGCAGGGAACAAAAACGTGAGCCATGCAATCCAGAGGGCCAGCGAACTGGCCCTGGATGAGACGACGGTCACCGCGCTTCGGGCCGCGCTGACGAGCACCGCCGACGAGGTCGTCGAGGCGATCATCGACGAGGTCCCCTCCTACGCCAATGCCCTTTCGGGCCGCATGGGCGTCACCATCCGCCGAGCCGTCCGCACCGCCCTGGGGAACTACCTGGACCTCGCGAGCGGGAACGCCACGGGGGGCGACGCCGGTGACGCCGCCTACGAGCTGGGCCGCGGCGAGGTGCGCGACGGCCGTTCGATGGATGCCCTGCTCAGCGCCTACCGCGTCGGTGCCCGGGTGGCCTGGCGGTGCCTGGCGGCGGGTGCCGTACCCGCGGGTCTGCCCGCCGCCGAGGTCGCCAAGTTCGCCGAGCTGACCTTCGCCTACATCGACGAACTCTCCGCCGCGAGCGCCGCGGGCCACGCCGACGAACTGGCCGCCCGGGGCAGGGCCCAGGAGCGCCACCTGGAACACCTGGCCCGCGACCTCCTCGCCGGCGCGAGCCCGGACGTGCTGCTCGCCTCCGCTCAACGGGCCGGGTGGCAGCCCCCGGTGTCACTGACCGCGGTCCTGCTGCCCGCCGCCCAGGCCCGGCCCGCCTACCGCGCGTTCGACCCCAGCACCCTCGTCCTCGACGATCTGCCGGACGCCACCGGTGTGCTGCTGGTCCCCGATGCCGACCGGTCACATCTCTTGCGGCAGCTGACCGACCGCACCGCCGTGGTCGGCCCGGCCCGGCCATGGACTCGTGCGTCCGCCTCGTACGCACGAGCCCTACGCGCGCGCTCCCTCTCCTCTGATATTCGCGACACCGAGGACCACCTGCCCGAGCTGGTGCTGAGCGCCGACGTGGACGCGTTCACAGACCTGCGTGCCCGAGCCCTCACACCGTTGCGGACCCTGCCTGTCGCGACCGCACGGCGACTGGAGGAGACGTTGCGGGCGTGGCTGCTGCACCAGGGCAGGCGGGACGAGGTGGCGGCGGCGTTGTTCGTCCATCCCCAGACGGTCCGGTACCGGATGTCGCAGCTGCGGGAGCTGTTTCCGGATCTCGCATCGCCACACCGGGTCCTTGAACTGACGCTGGCGGTCGGTCTCCAGGTCAGCTGACGCGTACGTCGACCGTCCACGACCGCATCCGCGAGCGGTCCAGGACTCGTGCCTCGTTCTCGGTGCCATCAGCCGGCTCACGCGGCCCGGGAAGAGCGGTATCAGCCAGGCTGAGACCGGGGGTTGATGTGAAGACCGGAAAAGTCCTCGGGAAGCCCGTCGGGGGCGCTGTCTCTGAGAAGCGGGGTGGCGGATACGGCTCGACTGGATCCGGTGGACGATGCGTACCGGCCCGCTCGTCGACGCGCTCATCGAGCATCTAGTCGACGATCTGGGCCGCTATGGCCTGGAAAACGGCTTTCATGTCGTCGTGGAGGGCACCGTCCTGGCACGAGCTGACCCACGGGCGCGCGGCGGGCTGCAGCTGGGTGACCAGCGGGGCGGCCAGGCCGGGTCACCAGGGGCTGCCTGGGGCCGGGCCGCTCGTGCCGGGGACCACCGTGGTTCTGCGACGGCCCCGTGCCTCCCTTCCGGCAGGTCAACCGGACGCCGACCGGGCCGGCCTGGCACACCGCGCGAGGGATGATGGGGATGCAATGACGGAACGTGAGGTCAGGAGCTTCCATGACGAAGCGGGTTCACCGACCCCGTGAGGACGCGGAGTTCGATTTCATCCTCGGGATGAGCGGAGTTCCGGTCCTCGCGTACTTCACCGGGACATGGCCCAAGGCAATCGAGCCCTGCCGGGTGATGGACCTCGCCGTCGGTGGCATCGCCGACGACTACACGGGCCGCCTGACGGCCGTCCGCGCCGACATCACGCGTTGTCCGGCCGCAACCGAGCGATACGGGATCACCGGAGCCCCGTCCTACGTCCTGCTGAAGGAGGGAGAGGCGGTGGCGCACGGCACGGGGCCCATGACCATCACCGAGGTACGGAAGGTCCTGGACGGCCACCTCTGAGCGGCCGCCGCGGCACGTGGCTGCGACGCCCGTCACGTCCCGTCTATGGGAGATGCGCCGCCTGAGACACCTTGGGGCTGAGACACCCCCTGACGAGCATGCCGTGCTCGCGGACCACCCACCAGCCGGGGCTCGCTGAGCAGTTGGCCCTCTGGCCGAGCCGCCATCGTCGCTGGCGGGCACGCACAGGGTCCGAGCTGGTGTGTGTACCATGCACCGCGCGCGTCACCGGCAGCAAGGCGACTTGGGGGGGCTTCGCGGTGATCGGACTGAAGATCCCGGATATTTTCTGGGACGACGAGAAGGCAGTGCAGCTGCTGGTCGAGTACTTCACCCGCCGACGCTTGAGCGGCGATCTGTTCTACTCCGGCGCGCACTTCGAGCGCCTGGGTGGTGGTGGGGACGCCGAGCACGCAGCGAACCGCTTCAACACCAACGACTTGGTCGCCATCACCATGCTAGGAGTCTCGCTCAAGCCCCATGGTGCCATCAACTTGCTGACTGACCCCGACGGGCAGTGGACGCGCTTGCTCTCACTGATCCCTCGCCACGCCCGCCTGGAAGATCCTGCGAGCGATCGACTGATGGCGAAGGATGGGCCTGCGTGGGAGCTATGGGAACGCCTGGCTGACAGAACGACGAAATACCAGAAGAAGCCCGACGGCAGTGGCCCAGTGATCGCGGGCAAGCTCCTGGCCCGCAAGCGGCCCCATCTGATCCCGGTCTACGACATTCGCATCAAGCAACTCTTCCAGCGCCCGAGGACGGATCACTCCTTCTGGGCGGCGCTGGCACCAGCCCTCCGGACCGACAACGGCGCCCTTTGCGATCAGTTGGCCCGTCTCCGTCACAAGGCCGGCATCGGGGACGACATCGGGATCCTGCGCGTATTCGACGTCATCGCCTGGATGCACCAAGGACCACGGGGTCAGGACTCGACGAGCTGAGCTGTCGGGCCGTCCGGTCCAGTCGCACGGCGGTTCCGTGAGACCGGTGATCCACGTCCCTCTCAGGGCGTCGGCGCGCACCACGTTACACACCGATCTTCACTCGTTCGGGTCAACATGCTGCACCTCAGGAACGGCCGGTACCCCGGTCCGGGCATGTCCACGGTATGGCCGGCCATGACGGCTAAGCGGAGGCGCCAATGATGACAGAGTCACAGCAGACGGTCAGGCGCACCGATGACCCCCTGCGGCCCAGGTGCTTGTGACGGATTGGGCCAGGAGTTGGTCTCCCTGCTCCTGCCCCGCCAGTGTGCCGCCCGCTAGTGGCCGGCGATTCGCGTTCTATGGCCGGGTGTCGACCGAGGACCATCAGGACGCGAACACGTCGCGGGCCTGGCAACTGCTCGGCGCTCAGGCTCTGGTCTCCGGACATGGACGGATCGTCGCCGAGTTCTTCGACACCGGGCGCAGCCGTACCGTGCCCTGGGCTCGCCGTCCGGAGGCGGCGGCCCTGCTGGCGGGGATGGCCGACCCTGACCGGATTTTCGAGGCGGTCGTCATTGGCTCCAGTGAACGCGCCTTCTACGGCAACCAGTTCGCCACCATGGCCCCGCTCTTCGGCCACTACGGCATCGAGATGTGGGTGCCGGAGCTGGGCGGCGCGGTGGATCCGCAGACCGCCGGACAGGAGGAGCTGATGATCCTGCTCGGCATCCTGTCCAAGGGGGAGATCGCCCGTGCCCGGATCCGCACCCGCACGGCGATGACCGTGCAGACCCGCGACCAAGGCCGCTACCTCGGCGGCCGCCCACCCTAGGGCTACCGCCTCGTGGATGCCGGCCCGCACCCCAACCGGGCGCTGGCCCGTCGCGGTGTACGCATGCAGCGTCTGGACGTCGACCCCGAGTGCGGGCCGATCGTGTCCTGGATCTTTGCCCCAGCGCCTGGCCGGGCACAGCGTCGCCCGCATCACCCGCGCCCTCAACGATGCCGGCATCCCCAGCCCCTCCGCCGCCGACCCAGACCGCAACCCGCACCCGACCAGCCGACGGTGGATCCTCACCACGGTACGCACCATCCTGGCCAACCCCCGCTACACCGGCCGCCAGGTCTGGAACCGGCAGCGCACCGACCACGACCTCATCGACCCCGCCAACACCAGCCTCGGCCACCGCGACGTGATGCGCTGGAACACCCCCACCGACTGGATCATCTCAACGACACCGGCACACCCGGCACTGGTCAGCGAAGCCGACTTCGTCACGGTCCAGCACACTCACGCCGGCCGACTCACGGCGCCGGGACGGACGTACACCCTGGCGGGATTACTGCGGTGTGGAATGTGCGGGCGCCGGATGGAGTCCCACTGGACCCGCCGCCCCGCCTACCGGTGCCGGCACGGCCACTCCAGCGCCGCCCCGCCCCTGACCCACCGGACGCCCAACGCCTACGTCCGCGAAGACCACGTCCTGCCCCACCTGCCCGCTCTGATCATCCGCCTCACCGACCACGCGGCCGCCCTGAACGAAACAGCAGCTCCACCGACACCGGTCGCCGCGGTCGAGTACCTCCGTTACCTCCGTGCCGAATCGATATCCATGATCTTCAACCCGACCACTCGGACCCTGACCGCAGACACTCCACGAGGAGAAAGGATCGCCATCGGCTGACCGGCACCGCAGCAGCACACGCAAGATCATAAAGGAGGAAGTCACAAGCCTGCCGAGACGACAGAACACCCGCGCCCGGCCGGAAGCCGGAGGCGGGTGCCAGTCTGCCCTGCCCGTGAAACGCGGCTCAGGGGGCAATGATGTGTCCGAGGGGGGACTTGAACCCCCACGCCCGATAAAGGGCACTAGCACCTCAAGCTAGCGCGTCTGCCATTCCGCCACCCGGACCAGGTGTCTGCCGCCTGACCGGGGGTGTTCCCCGCGGCGACATGGACAACAATACCAAGCTTTCGGAGTGCCCTTCACCTGCGTTTCCGTCGGCATCTCCGCAGGTGGGGCGCGCCGTCACCGTGCGTCTCCGCATCACTACCGAAGGGGCGGTGCTCGTACGTACCAGGCGCACGGCCGCACCCTCCTACCGCCCGCCGAGGGCCTCGCCCGGCTCGACGAGACCGTACGGATCCCCAGGCCGATCCGGACCAGGACGTCTCCGGCTTCGAGGGCGGGTACTGCCGGCTCAAGGCACGCGTAACGAGCCCAGACCGGTGCGGCGTCCGGGTCCCCCGCTGCTCATCGGCGGCTGGGGCACCCGGCTGCCGCGTCCGGCCGGCCGAACACGCGGACATCTGGAACGCGTGCCCGGACCACCGCACAGCACCGGCACAGCACGATGGAGTCCGTCGCCGAGCGCGCCCGGGTGCTGGACGCGCACCGCGCCGGACCTGGCCGGGGTCCGGTGGAGATCGTCCGCTCGGTCCGGGCCCTGGTGTCGTACGACGAACCCGCGGCCACCCGGGCGACGGTCACGGCCCTCGTCCGGGCCGGGATGAACCACATCGTGCTGAGCCTGTCGCGCCCCTACCCGCAGGGGGTGGCCCGCCCGCTCGCCGAGGAGGTCATGGCCTCGGTGCTCGCCCTCACGGCATGAGCTGGTACTCCGGGAAGTTCCCCGGCAGCCGCTCCCCCACCGGCCCCTGTGTCACCGCGCGCACCAGCAGTTCACCGCCGACGAAGGCGCCCCGCCAGGACGCGCCGAAGCCGCCGAAGAGTTCGTCCCGGTCACCGCGTGAACGCGGTGCGCCGTGGCCGACCTTGAAGGCGCGGATCTGCGGGGCCAGCCGCGCGAAGGTGGCCTCGCCGTCGGTGGAGAGGGTGGCGACCAGCGCGCCGTTGGACGCGTTCATGGCGGCCAGCAGTTCGGCCTCCGTGTCGACCAGGACGATCGTGTCGACCGGACCGAAGGGCTCCGCGTGGTGGAGGGGTGAGGACCGGGGCGGGTTGAGGAGGGTGACCGGGTGGACGTACGCCGCGGTGTCCTGGCCGGGCAGGAAGCGAGCGTCGGCCGGGCGGCCGCGGTGCAGCGGGACGGCGCCGCGGTCGACGGCCTCGGCGACCTGGTCGGTCAGGTCCTTGGCCTTGGCCGCGTTGATCAACGGGCCGAAGTCCAGCTCGGGCAGTGCGTCGCCGGGGTAGGCGACCGCGAGGGGGTGGCCGATCCGCAGGCCCCGGACGGCCGGGAGGTAGGCGGTCAGGAACTCGTCGAACAGCTCGCGCTGGACGACGAAGCGCGGGTAGGCGGTGCAGCGCTGCTTGCCGTAGTCGAAGAGCTTGGGGACGACGGCGGTGAACGCCTCCCAGCCGGTGAAGTCCCAGATGCCCCAGGTGTTGAGCCCCTCCTGTTCGAGGACGTGCCGCTTGCCGAGGTCGGCGACGGCGGTGGCCACCGCGGCCCCGGTGTCCCGGCCGCCGACGAAGGAGACGCAGCCGATCTCCGGCGCCCGCACCAGCACCTCGGACAGCTCGCCCCCGCTGCCGCTCAGCAGTGTGACCGGCAGGCCCTCCCGGGCGGCCAGCGCGCAGGCCAGGGTGAGACAGGCGACCCCGCCGTCGGTCGGGGTCTTCGCCACCACCGCGTTGCCCGCCAGGGCCTGCACCAGTACCGCGTGCACGAGCACGCTCATCGGGTAGTTCCAGCTGGCGATGTTGGACACCGGCCCGTCCAGCGGGGCGCGTCCCGCGAGCATCGGCTCGATGCCGTCGACGTACCAGCGCACCCCGTCGATCGCCCGGTCCACGTCCGCCTGGGCCAGCCGCCAGGGCTTGCCGATCTCCCAGACCAGGAGCAGGGCGAGCAGTTCGCGGTGTTCGGTCAGGGCGTCCAGGGTGGCGGCCACCCTGGCCCGGCGCTCTTCCAACGGGACGTGCCGCCAGGCGCGGTGCTGGTCGAGGCAGGCGCGGACGGCCCGGTGCGCGGTGCCGCGGTCGAGCCGTGGGGGGCCGGCGATGGGGCTGCCGTCGACGGGGCTGGTCGCGGGCAGCGGCCGGCCGTCGGGCTGCCAGGTGCCTGCCCAGAGGTTGAGGACACGGTCGTCGCGGAAGGCCTCGGGGGCGAGGGCGAGACAGCGCGCCCAGGCGGCGCGCCACCCGGTGCCGGGCTTCTGGACCAAAGGGATCGAAGCGTCGAGGGCCATGGCTCAGCTCCCTTCCGGCTGCCGTGCGTCCAGCAGGTCGAGGACCAGCCGGGCGGTCTCGGTCGGTGTGCTCCCCACCCGCACCCCGACCGCTTCCAGCGCCTGCTGCTTGGCCCGCGCGGTGCCGGCCGAACCGGAGACGATCGCGCCCGCGTGGCCCATGGTCCGGCCCTCGGGCGCGGTGAACCCGGCGATGTAGCCGACGACCGGCTTGGTGACGTGCTCCCGGATGTAGGCGGCGGCCCGTTCCTCCGCGTCGCCGCCGATCTCCCCTATGAGGACGACGAGTTCGGTGTCGGGGTCCTCCTGGAAGGCGGCCAGGCAGTCGATGTGGTTCGTGCCGACGACCGGGTCGCCGCCGATGCCCACACAGGTGGAGAAGCCGATGTCCCGTAGCTCGTACATGAGTTGGTAGGTCAGGGTGCCCGACTTGGAGACGAGTCCGATCCGGCCCGGCTTGGTGATGTCGGCGGGGATGATGCCCGCGTTGGACTGGCCGGGGGTGATCAGGCCGGGGCAGTTGGGGCCGATGATCCGGGTGCCGTTCCGCTTCGCGTACGACGTGAAGGACACTGAGTCATGGACCGGGATGCCCTCGGTGATCACGACCGCGAGGCCGATGCCGGCGTCGGCGGCCTCCAGGACCGCCGCCTTGGCGAAGGCGGGCGGCACGAAGACGACGGTGACATCGGCGCCGGTCGCGGCCATGCCCTCCGCGACCGTGCCGAAGACCGGGACCGCACGCTCGTCGAAGTCGACGCTCTGCCCGGCCTTGCGCGGGTTGACCCCGCCGACGACGTCCGTCCCGGCGGCGAGCATCCGCCGGGTGTGCTTCATGCCCTCGCCGCCGGTCATGCCCTGGACGAGGACCTTGCTCTCCTTGGTGAGGTAGATCGCCATGTCCCGGCTCCTCAGGCGGTGTGGGCGAGTTCGGCGGCCCGGCGGGCGGCGCCGTCCATGGTGGTGGCCTGTTCGACCAGGGGGTGCGCGCGGCCGTCGAGGATCGCCCGGCCGCGGACCGCGTTGTTGCCGTCGAGGCGGACCACCAGCGGTTTGGTCAGCCGGACGGTCTCCAGGGCCCGCACGATCCCGTCGGCGACCGCGTCGCACGCCGTGATCCCCCCGAAGACGTTGACGAAGACCGACTTCACGGCCGGGTCGGAGAGGATCACCGAGAGCCCGTCGGCCATGATCTGGGCGGAGGCTCCGCCGCCGATGTCCAGGAAGTTGGCGGGGCTCGCGCCGCAGCCGGCCACCACGTCCAGGGTGGACATCACCAGGCCGGCGCCGTTGCCGATGATGCCGACCTCGCCGTCCAGCTTGACGTAGTTGAGGCCCTTGGCTGCGGCGGTCGCCTCCAGCGGATCGTGGTGCCCGTCCTCGTCCGCGCCCCAACGGGCCTGCCGGAAGCGGGCGTTGTCGTCAAGGGTGACCTTGCCGTCGAGCGCCAGGATCCGGCCCTCCTTGGTCCGCACGAGCGGGTTCACCTCGACGAGCAGGGCGTCCTCGCGGACCAGCACCTCCCAGAGCCGGACCAGGACGTCCACCGTCTGCGGTGGCAGTCCGGCGGCCCCGGCGATCTCCTGGGCCTTGGCGGAGGTGACGCCCACGGCGGGATCGACGGGCACCCGGGCCACCGCCTCGGGACGGGTCGCGGCCACCTCCTCGATCTCCATGCCGCCCTCGGCGGAGGCGATCGCGAGGAAGGTGCCCGCCGCGCGGTCCAGGACGTACGAGACGTAGAACTCGCTGTCGATCTCCACGGGTTGGGCCAGCATCACCTTGCCGACCGTGTGCCCCTTGATGTCCATGCCCAGGATCTGCCGGGCCGTCAGTTCCGCGGCGGCCGGGTCGGCGGCGAGCTTGACGCCACCCGCCTTGCCCCGGCCGCCGGTCTTGACCTGCGCCTTCACTACGACCCGGCCGCCGAGCCTGCGGGCGATCTCGCGGGCCTCCTTGGGCGAGTCGGTGACCTCGGCCCTCGGCACCACGATGCCGTGTTCCTCGAAGAGTTCCCTTGCCTGGTGTTCGTACAGGTCCATTCCGGCTCCTGTCTGCGAAGTCATCCAGAAGTCATCGAGAGGCCGAACTCCGATGACTGAAAAGTGCCGCACGCCCCCTGGACACCACCCACCGGATGCGGGATAACAAGCTTCATACAGTATTCGTCGACTGTATGCAATGTACGAAGACGGCATCCCACCCCCTACGAAGGGACAGGACTTCGCCATGCCCGACGACACCCAGGACGTGATTTCCGGTGGTCATCTCGTTGCCAAGGCACTGAAGGCCGAGGGGGTCGACCGCATCTACACCCTCTGCGGCGGCCACATCATCGACATCTACGACGGCTGCGTAGACGAGGGCATAGAAGTCGTCGACGTCCGCCACGAGCAGGTGGCGGCCCACGCCGCCGACGGCTACGCACGTATCACCGGCAGGCCCGGCTGCGCGGTCGTCACCGCCGGTCCGGGGACGACCGACGCCGTCACCGGGGTCGCCAACGCCTTCCGCGCGGAGTCCCCGATGCTGCTGATCGGCGGCCAAGGTGCGCTCACCCAGCACAAGATGGGGTCCCTGCAGGACCTTCCGCACGTCGACATGATGGCGCCGATCACCAAGTTCGCGGCGACCGTCCCGGACACCGCCCGCGCCGCCGACATGGTCTCCATGGCGTTCCGCGAGTGCTACCACGGCGCTCCCGGCCCCTCCTTCCTGGAGATACCGCGCGACGTCCTGGACGCCAAGGTCCCGGCGGAGAAGGCGCGCGTCCCCAGGTCCGGCGCCTACCGGGCCTCCACCCGCTCGGCCGGCGACCCGGAGGCGATCGAGAAGCTCGCCGACCTCCTCGTGCACGCGGAGAAGCCGGCCATCCTGCTGGGCAGCCAGGTCTGGACGACCCGCGGCACCGCGGCCGCCATCGAGCTGGTCCGCACCCTCAACGTCCCGGCGTACATGAACGGCGCCGGACGCGGCACCCTGCCGCCCGGCGACCCGCACCACTTCCAGCTCTCCCGCCGGTACGCGTTCTCCAACGCCGACGTCATCGTGATCGTCGGCACGCCCTTCGACTTCCGCATGGGCTACGGCAAGCGCCTCTCCCCCGCCGCGACCGTCGTGCAGATCGACCTCGACTACCGCACGGTCGGCAAGAACCGCGACATCGACCTCGGGATCGTCGGCGACGCGGGCCTGGTGCTGAAGTCGGTGACCGAGGCCGCCTCCGGACGCGTCAACGGCGGGGCCTCCCGGCGCAAGGAGTGGCTCGACGAGCTGCGCGCCGCCGAGCAGACCGCACTGGAGAAGCGGCTGCCTCAACTCCGCTCGGACGCCTCCCCCATCCACCCCTACCGCCTGGTCAGCGAGATCAACGACTTCCTCACCGAGGACTCGATCTACATCGGCGACGGCGGTGACATCGTCACCTTCTCCGGGCAGGTCGTGCAGCCCAAGTCCCCTGGCCACTGGATGGACCCGGGCCCGCTCGGCACCCTCGGCGTCGGCGTCCCCTTCGTGCTCGCCGCCAAGCAGGCCCGCCCCGACAAGGAGGTGGTCGCCCTCTTCGGCGACGGCGCGTTCTCGCTCACCGGCTGGGACTTCGAGACGCTGGTCCGCTACGACCTCCCCTTCGTCGGGATCGTCGGCAACAACTCCTCGATGAACCAGATCCGTTACGGCCAGGCCGCCAAGTACGGCAAGGAGCGCGAGCGGGTCGGCAACACCCTCGGGGACGTCCACTACGACAAGTTCGCCCAGATGCTGGGCGGTTACGGCGAGGAGGTCCGCGACCCCGCCGACATCGGCCCCGCGCTGCGCCGGGCCAGGGAGTCGGGCAAGCCGTCGCTGATCAACGTCTGGGTCGACCCGGACGCGTACGCCCCCGGAACCATGAACCAGACCATGTACAAGTGAGGTGACCGCCGATGACCACCAAGGCACTCGAAGGCATCCGCGTCCTCGACATGACGCACGTCCAGTCGGGGCCGTCCGCCACCCAGCTGCTCGCCTGGCTTGGCGCGGACGTCGTCAAGCTGGAGGCACCGACCGGTGACATCACACGCAAGCAGCTGCGTGACCTCCCGGACGTCGACTCCCTCTACTTCACGATGCTCAACTGCAACAAGCGGAGCATCACCCTCAACACCAAGACCGAGCGCGGCAAGGAGCTCCTCACCGAGCTGATACGCCGCTCGGACGTGATGGTCGAGAACTTCGGTCCCGGCGCGGTCGACCGGATGGGGTTCACCTGGGACCGCATCAAGGAGATCAACCCCCGGATCGTGTACGCGTCCATCAAGGGGTTCGGGGAAGGCCCGTACACCGACTTCAAGGCGTACGAGGTCGTCGCCCAGGCGATGGGCGGCTCGATGGCCACCACCGGATTCGAGGACGGGCCGCCGCTGGCCACGGGCGCGCAGATCGGTGACTCCGGCACAGGGGTGCATACCGTGGCCGGGATACTGGCGGCGCTCTTCCAGCGGGAGCACACCGGACGCGGCCAGCGGGTCAACGTCGCCATGCAGCACGCCGTGCTCAACCTCTGCCGGGTGAAGCTGCGCGACCAGCAGCGCCTGGTGCACGGGCCGCTCGCCGAGTACCCCAACGAGGACTTCGGCGACCAGGTGCCCCGCTCCGGCAACGCCTCCGGCGGCGGCCAGCCCGGCTGGGCGGTCCAGTGCGCGCCGGGCGGCCCGAACGACTACGTGTACGTCATCGTGCAGCCGGTCGGCTGGCAGCCGATCACCCGGCTGATCGGCCGGCCGGAGCTCGCGGACGACCCGGAGTGGGCGACCCCGGAGGCCCGTCTGCCCAAGCTCAACAAGATGTTCCAGCTGATCGAGGAGTGGTCCTCGACGCTCCCCAAGTGGAAGGTGCTGGAGCAGCTCAACGCCCACAACATCCCGTGCGGGCCGATCCTCTCCACCAAGGAGATCATCGAGGACGAGTCGCTGGTCGCCAACGAGATGGTGGTCACCGTCCCGCACCCCGAGCGCGGCGAGTTCGTCACCGTCGGCAGCCCGCTCAAGCTCTCCGACTCCCCCGTGGACGTGACCAGTTCACCGCTCCTCGGCGAGCACAACGCAGAGGTCTACATCGGCGAACTCGGTCTGGGCGACGAAGAGTTGCGCCTGCTCAAGTCGAACGGAGTGATCTGACGTGATGGCTGAGGACCGGGAGCTGCGGGTCCGCGAGCTGCTCGACTCCGTGCGCGCGGAGGGCCGTACGGCACTGACCGCGCCGGAGGGCAAGGTGATCGCCGACGCGTACGGGATCGCCGTACCGGGCGAGGAACTGGCGACCGACGTCGACGAGGCGGTGGCGTACGCGGCGCGCTTCGCCGGGCCCGTGGTGATGAAGATCGTCTCGCCGGACATCCTGCACAAGACCGACGCGGGCGGGGTGATCGTCGGGGTCGAGGGCGCGGCGGACGTACGCGCGGCCTTCCACCGGATCGTCGAGAACGCGAAGGCCTACGACGCCGACGCGAAGATCGAGGGCGTACAGGTCCAGGAGCTGCTGCCGCAGGGCACGGAGGTGATCGTCGGCGCGGTCACCGACCCCACCTTCGGGAAGGTCGTGGCGTTCGGGCTCGGCGGGGTGCTGGTCGAGGTGCTGAAGGACGTGACCTTCCGGCTCGCGCCCGTCTCCGCCGACGAGGCGCTGTCCATGCTCGACTCCATCAAAGCGGCCGAGGTGCTGCGCGGGGTGCGCGGGCAGGCCGGCGTGGACCGGTGGGCGGTGGCCGAGCAGATCCGGCGGGTCTCCCAACTGGTCGCGGACTTCCCGGAGATCGCCGAGGTGGACCTCAACCCGGTGATCGCCACCCCACAGGGCGCGGTCGCCGCCGACATCCGGATCATCCTCGCCGAGAAGCAGCCGCCGCCGCGCCGGAAGTACGCGCGCGAGGAGATCCTCACCTCCATGCGCCGGCTGATGCAGCCCCGCTCGGTCGCCGTGATCGGCGCCTCCAACGAGCCGGGCAAGATCGGCAACTCGGTGATGCGCAACCTCGTCGACGGCGGCTTCGCCGGGGAGATCCATCCGGTGAACCCCAAGGCCGATGACATTCTGGGCCGCAAGGCGTACAAGAGTGTCACGGACGTTCCCGGAGAGGTGGACGTGGCAGTCTTCGCCATTCCCGCCAAGTTCGTGGCAGCGGCGCTGGAGGAGGTGGGCCGCAAGAAGATCCCCAACGCCGTCCTGATCCCCTCCGGTTTCGCGGAGACCGGCGAACACGAGCTCCAGGAGGAGATCGTCGCGATCGGCGAGCGGTACGGCATCCGTCTCCTCGGCCCGAACATCTACGGCTACTACTCGACCTGGCAGGACCTGTGCGCCACGTTCTGCACGCCCTACGACGTGAAGGGCGGCGTGGCGCTGACGTCCCAGTCGGGCGGCATCGGGATGGCGATCCTCGGCTTCGCGCGGACCACCAAGACGGGTGTGTCGGCGATCGTCGGCCTCGGCAACAAGTCGGACCTGGACGAGGACGACCTGCTGACCTGGTTCGGCGAGGACCCGCACACCGAGTGCATCGCGATGCACCTGGAGGACCTCAAGGACGGCCGCGCCTTCGTCGAGGCGGCGCGGAACACCGTACCGAGGAAGCCTGTCGTGGTCCTCAAGGCGGGGCGTACGGCGGCCGGTGCCAAGGCGGCGGGCTCGCACACGGGGGCCCTCGCGGGTGACGACGCGGTGTATGACGACATCCTGCGGCAGGCGGGTGTGATCCGGGCGCCGGGCCTCAACGAGATGCTGGAGTACGCGCGTGGCCTGCCGGTACTGCCGGCCCCGCGGGGCGACAACGTCGTGATCATCACCGGCGCGGGCGGCAGCGGTGTGCTCCTGTCCGACGCCATCACCGACAACGGCCTGTCCCTGATGGAGATACCGCCGGACCTGGACGAGGCGTTCCGCCGCTTCATCCCTCCCTTCGGCGCCGCGGGCAACCCGGTGGACATCACGGGCGGCGAGCCGCCGTCGACGTACGAGGCGACGATCCGGCTCGGTCTTGAGGACCCGCGCATCCACGCCCTGGTCCTCGGCTACTGGCACACCATCGTCACCCCGCCGATGGTGTTCGCGGAGCTGACCGCGCGGGTGGTCGCGGAGTTCCGGGAGCGGGGCATCGAGAAGCCGGTCGTCGCCTCGCTCGCGGGGGACGTCGAGGTCGAGGAGGCCTGCCAGTACCTGTACGAGCGGGGGGTCGTGGCGTACCCGTACACGACCGAACGGCCGGTGGCCGTGCTCGGCGCCAAGTACCGCTGGGCGCGGGCGGCCGGACTGCTGGGGGGCGGCTCATGACCTAGCCGAGGAGGGGGCCGGCCGGCGGTGCGCTGCGGCCGGCCCCGGGACCCGTGCGCGCACGAAAGGCATTGGACAGGGGGCGCTGGCCAGAGCTTTCGACGCAAGGGGTGCTGAACGAACATGTCATCCATCGATCTAACGACGTCCGTCCCCTTCAGGGAGGTGACGGACCGCAACGGCCGCACATACCGGATCGGCGAGACCGACGTCGATCTGATGGGCCGCACACGCAAGTGGATGGTCATCCTGCCCTGGGTGGGCATGATGGGCATCAGTTCCGCCGAGTACGCGTTCACGTCGGCGGAGGACACGCTGCACGAGGCACATCTGTGGAGCAGCGGGCACATCTTCTGGCTGATGGGCGTCTGGGTGTTCTTCCAGGCGGCCGTGGCCTTCCCGGCCGGGCAACTGCGGGAGAGCGGACGGCTTCCCGCGCGTACGGCCATGCTGATCGGCGCGGTCGGCACCCTGCTGGGCTACGTGGCACTGGCGTTCGCGCCGAACGTGGTCGTCGCCTACCTCGGCTTCGGCATGTGCAGTGGCATCGGCGCCGGTCTCGTCTACGCGACCTGCGTGAACATGGTCGGCAAGTGGTATCCGGAGCGCAAGGGCGGCAAGACGGGCTTCGTGAACGGCGGTTTCGCCTACGGATCCGTGCCGTTCGTGTTCCTCTTCACCTCCGTCCTCGACCTGAGCAACTACAGGGTCCTGCTCACCTCCGTCGGCATCGGACTGTGTCTGGTGGTGGCGTCGGCCGGCTGGTTCTTCAAGGACCCGCCGAAGAACTGGTGGCCGCCGCACGTAGATCCGCTGAAGGCCACTCAGGATCCGCGGATAAGGCGGGCGTTGGAGAAGAACCCGCCGGCGGTCAAGCAGTACACCCCGAAGGAGGCTGCCCGTACGCCCGTCCTGTGGATGATGTGGTTCTGCCTGCTGTGCACGGCCGGGATCAACATCTTCGGCATCGCCTTCCAGGTGCCGTTCGGCAAGGACATGGGGTTCGCGGGCGGGATCGTCGCCACGGCCATGTCCCTGAAGGCGATCGTCAACGGCACCGGCCGCGGGGTCATCGGCTGGATCTCCGACCGCTACGGCCGCCGCAACACACTCATCATCGTGTGCATCGTGCTGGGCAGCGCGCAGTTCGGTGTGCTGGTCTCCGGCCAGATGGGCAGCATGCCGTTCTTCCTGTTCTGCTCCATGGTCTCCGGGTTCGGCGGCGGGGCGATCTTCCCGCTCTTCGCGGCCATGACGGCGGACTACTTCGGTGAGAACAACAACGCCACCAACTACGGGATGGTCTACAGCTCCAAGCTGATCTCCGGCCTGGTGGGCTCCGGTCTGGGCGCGGTCGTCGTCGGCGAGTGGGACTACCACGGCGCGTTCGTGCTCGCGGGCTCCGTCGGCCTGGCCTCCGCGGTGCTGGCGCTCTTCCTCAAGGCACCGGGCAGGCCCAGCGCCCGGCGCATCGTCCCCAACCCGCATCCGCTCGGCGAGGAGATGGCGTGACATGACGGCAGACCCTGTAGCCACGAACAGCACCGGTGCTCAGCGGCGGCCGTACCGTGAGGTGACGGACGCCCGCGGCCGGGTGTACCGGATCGGGGAGACCGACCGGGACATCCTCGGCCACTCCCGCAACCTCATGGTGTACCTCCCGTGGGTGGCCATGATGGCCATCAGCGTCTTCGAGTACGCGTACGGCTCCGCGGAGGACACGCTGTCCCACGCGCACGGCTGGACGCAGTCCAACACCTTCTGGATCCTGAGCATCTGGGTGTTCTTCCAGGCCGGCATCGCCTTCCCGGCGGGCTGGCTGCGCGAGAAGGGCATCCTCACGGCCCGCCGGGCGATGTACACCGGCTCCGTGATGTGCCTGATCGGCTTCCTGGCCCTCTCGCACATCAGCGAGATATGGCTGGCGATCATCGGCTTCGGCGTGATCGGCGGTCTCGGCTCCGGCCTGGTCTACGCGACCTGCATCAACATGGTCGGCAAGTGGTTCCCCGAACGCCGGGGCGCCCGCACGGGTTTCGTGAACGGCGGCTTCGCCTACGGCTCACTGCCCTTCATCTTCATCTTCAACTACGCCTTCGACACGGCCAACTACCACCGGGTGCTGGACCTCATCGGCGCCTACGTCATGGTCGTGGTCCTGGTCACCGCGTTCTTCTTCAAGGACCCGCCGAAGAACTGGTGGCCGGCCGACATCGACCCGCTCGCTCCCTCGGGCGACACCAAGAACGCCACGGCTCTCGCCAAGAACCCGCCCGCGGTACGGCAGTTCACCCCGAAAGAGGCGATCCGCACGGGCATGCTCCCCCTGATGTGGATCGCGATCGTCATGACGGCGGGCGTCTCGATCTTCGGCATCTCCTTCCAGGTGGACTTCGCCAAGGACGTCGGCTTCGGCCCACTGGTCGCGGCCTCCTCGATGGGCGTGATGGCGGTCATCAACGGCATCGGCCGCGGCGTGGTCGGCTGGCTCTCCGACCGCCTGGGCCGCAAGCCGACCCTGGTCTTCGTGATCGTCGTCCTCGGCCTCGCCCAGTTCGGCGTGATCTGGGCCGGTGACGTCAAGAGCGAGTGGCTGTTCCTGTTCTTCGCCTTCCTCTCCGGCTTCGGCGGCGGCGCCTTCTACCCGCTCTTCGCCGCCCTCACCCCGGACTACTTCGGCGAGAACTACAACGCCACCAACTACGGCCTGGTCTACAGCGGCAAACTCGTCAGCGGCCTGTTCGGCGGCGGCCTCGGCTCCATGGTGGTCGGCGCCTGGGGCTACAACGGCGCGTACGCCCTGGCCGGCGGCATCTCGATGCTGGCGGCCGGGGTGGCCCTGCTGCTCCGGCAGCCGGGCCGCGGCCCAGGCGCGACGGCGAAGGTGAGCGCGGTACAACCGCAGACAGCGACCTGACGGGTTCCGCGGAACCTTACGTCGAGGTCTCCCCAGCGGTTGAGTCCCGGACCGACATCCGGGACTCAACCGTTTCCGGGCGCGGCGCCCCGGACAGCCGCGGGCATGGCGCCGGTCAGCAGGGTCGACCACTCGACAGGGCGACACCGCGTGGGCGGGATGCACCTGTTGGCCGACCACTTCCAAGCCGAGGTCATCCAGCCGGCAGAACGTCGCCAGGTCAGCAGGGCAGAAGGCAGCGTCACGCACGAGCCCAGGGCGCAACCACCGTCTTCGGGGATCGGTCTTCGGGGATCGGTGATCGTCCGGTGGCGTTCGGCCGATCAGGCGCGGTCGTGGAGCGTGACCTGGTATCCGTCGGGGTCGGCGAAGGTGAAGGTCCGGCCGAAGGGGCCGTCGATCGGTGCGGAGACGATGGTGTGACCGTCGGCGGCGAGCGCGTCGTGGATGGCCTGGACGTCGGTGGCGTGGAGCCAGATCGCGGCACCGATGCCGGGCTGAGCGACGGACGCGAGGTCGGTGCCGGGAATGACGTCGCGGAGTGCGAACGCGATCGGCTTCGTCTCGAAGACGACGGCGTGCGGAGGTCCGGCCGGCGAGCGGACGAGGCCGAGGTACTGCTCGTAGAACGCCTGCGAAGCGTCGAGGTCGCGCGCTTGGAGCGAGATGAAGTCGGGGCCGGTGGCGGGCATGATGACGCTCCCTCTTTTCGTGTCAGTTTTCTGACACGCATCAACCTATGTCAGAATACTGACATGAGTCAAGAAGGTGTCGGCGTCGACCTGGAGACGTCACTGGGCTACCTGCTGAAAGAGGCGTCGAGCGTCCTCCGCGCGGCCATGGAGGAGGTGCTGCGGCCGCTCGGCATGAGCGTGACGCACTACTCCTGCCTCGAGCTGCTGGCGCAACGACCGGGCTTGTCGAACTCCGAGCTCGCGCGGGGCGCGTTCGTGACACGGCAGACGATGAACGTGCTGCTCCAGGCCCTGGAACGAGACGGCTACGTGACCAGGCCCGCGGAGGCGCCCGTCGGGAAGGTGCTTCCCACGCGACTCACGCCCCGCGGCCGACAGAGCCTGGAGAAGGCGACCGCGGCGGTCCGGTCCGTCGAGGTCAGAATGCTGGCCGGCCTGACCGAGACCGAGCAGGCAGGAGCGTTCCGGATCCTGCAGAGCATGATCCACTCCCTGCGCGATGACAACGGGGGTGCATAGCTCGTTCCCCGGCGCACGTCTCGCCGCGCCCGGACAGGAGTGATGAGCAGAATCCCGAGGCCGTGGGGGGAGCGGGATGTCCTGGGTCTGGCTGCACTTCTCGTGCCAGGCCGAGTAACCCGGCCGCTGGGCCGTCGCGCATGCGAGCGTGCCGCACATCGAGCGACAACTCCGCGTGAGGGCAAGGCCAATGGCACAATCGCCATGCCCTCTACTGCCTCGTCCACGGCGCACGAAGCGACCTCGGTGAGTCGGTCAGCGATCTAGTACACGCTGGAGTCATGCATGTCGGCAGACCCCACCCGCGACAGTCGTATCGACACGAGCCGGCCCCATCCGGCACGCGTCTACGACTGGCTGCTGGGCGGCAAGGACAACTACCCGGTCGACGAGGAGGTGGCGGCGAAGCTGCCACCGGAAGCGCGTCTCAACGCCATGCGCAACAGGGCGTTCATGCACCGCGCGGCGGCCTGGCTGGCCGGCAACGGCATCGACCAGTTCCTCGACATCGGGACGGGCATCCCGACCCAGCCGAACCTGCATCAGATCGTGCAAGCCGTAGTGCCGTCGGCGCGGATCGCCTACGCCGACAACGACCCCATCGTGCTGCGGCACGCGGAGGCTCTGCTCATCAGCAGTCCCGAGGGAAGCACCGACTACATCGAGGCCGACGTACGGAAGCCGGGAACCATCCTCGACCACGCCCGTACGTTCCTGGACTTCACCCGGCCCGTCGCGCTGTCGATGATCGCGCTGATGCACTTCATCACCGACGACGAGAACCCCTACGGTCTTACGCGGACGCTTCTCGACGCGCTGCCGTCGGGCAGTTACCTCATGTTCTCGCACGGCACCACGGATGAGCACCCGCACCTCGCCAAGTCGGTGACCACGACCTACCGCAAGGGCGAGATCCCGCTGCGCATGCGTACGCGGGCCGAGATCGAGCCGTTCTTCGAGGGCCTGGAACTGGTGGCTCCTGGGCTGGTCACGGCGACCCATTGGTACCAGGATTCACCGGCTCCCACCCCGGAGTTGAGCGGCTTCTACGTCGGCGTCGCCCGCGTGCCGTAAGAACGTCCCCGATGCTCCCTGCTGTCAGCGTGCGAACTTCTCGATGGCCGCCGGGGTGACGGGGGTGAAGAAGTTGACGAGGTTGCCGTCGGGGTCGCGGAAGAGCAGCGACCGGTTGCCCCAGGGCATCGTGGTGGGTTCGTTGACGAAGTCGGTGACGAAGCCGGTCAGGTCCCGGTGAACGCGGTCCACGTCGTCGACGCGGAACTCGGTGATCACGCTGTGGTTGTCCGCCGGGCGGGCAGAGCCCGGGGCGAACAGCGGGACGGTGCGGGTGCCGGCGATCGCGAGGGTGGCGTGGGGAGTCGTGAGTTCGGCGAAGTCCTCCGTGGCCCATATCGCCCGCACCCCGGTGGCTCGCTCGTAGAACTCGACGAGGCGGGCGACGTCGCCGGTGATGATGCGGATCGAGACGAAGTCCATGGTGCTCTCCTTGGCTGACGGGGTTGCTGCACGTCGTAGGCTAGGAGAGATAGGGGACAGAATCCGTCCTGTATTCGCCTTAGGCTGTGCACATGCCTCGACCCACCGGCCGCGTGCTGACACTCCTGGAACTGCTGCAGTCAGGCGGAACCCGGACGGTGGCCGAACTCGCCGACCGGCTCGGCGTCGACGGGCGCACCGTGCGGCGGTACGTGGATCATCTGATCGACCTTGACGTGCCCGTGGAGTCGGTGCGCGGCCGCTACGGCGGGTACCGGCTCGCCCCCGGGTACCGTCTGCCTCCGCTCATGCTCAGCGACGACGAGGCGCTGGCCGTGCTGCTCGGCCTGGTCGCCGGCCGCCGGGCAGGGTTGATGACGGCGGAGCGCACGGCGAGCGAGACGGTGTCGGCGAAGATCCGGCGGGTGCTGCCCCGGCACGTCGCCCGCCGGCTCGACACGCTCCTGGAATCCCTCTCCTTCACGGATCAGCCCGGTGAGTTCGCCACCCCGGACGCCGGCGTCCTGCTCACCATCGCCGATGCGGTACGCCACCGCCGGCCGGTCTCGGTCAGATACACCGACCGCGACGGCCGGCGCAGCCAACGCACACTGCACGCGTACGGGATCGTCGCCCATGCGGGCCGGTGGTACGTCACGGGCACGGACCCCGAGATCGGCGAGGCCCGAACCTTCCGGCTCGACCGCATCGCGGACGCGAGGACCCTGCCCGGCTCGTTCGAGGTGCCCGTGGGTCCCGATCCGGCACAGCGCGTGTTGTCAGGGTTCGCCACGGCCGAGTACCGGCACGAGGTGACCTTGCGGATCCACGGGACCGTCGAGCAGATCCGCGCCCACCTTCCCGCAAGCGTCGCGAGCGTGGAGGAGCACGCGCCCACGGCGGACGAGGACCGGGCGACCGAGCGCTGGCTGCGCGTCGAACTACGGGCGGAGCGGCTCGACTGGCTGCCTCCGGCACTCGCCTCACTGGACCGGCCGTTCGTCATCGAGCGCCCCGACGAACTGCGCGACCTCGTCATCGCGCTCGCCGATCGCCTCACGTCCTCCGCCCGCCAGGCCTGACGGTGCGGAACCGATGTCATGAGACGGATCACCGCCGACGGACCTTACCGCTCCGGTCCTCGGGGCGATCGTGCCGGCGGCACGGTCAGGGCTTGGCCCGCTCGTGGTACGACCGCCGGGTGTGCTCGGTGTGTTCGCGCATCAGGCGGGTCGCCAGCTGTTCGTCGCGGGCCATGATCGCCGCGATCAGTTCGCGGTGCTCGATCCATGACTGGTGGCCGCGCTGCCGGGCCACCGGCGTGTAGTACCAGCGGACCCGGCGGTCGACCTGGGCGGCGAGTTCGGCGAGGACCGCGTTGCCGGCCAGGTCCATGATCTTGGCGTGGAACGCGGCGTTCAGGGCGACGGCCCCGTCCACGTCGTCCGCGGCGACCGCCTTCTCGCCCTCGGCGCAGAGGGATTCGAGAGCGGCCACTCCCGCACTGCCCGCCTCGGCCGCCGCCAGCCGCGCCGCCTCCGCCTCCAACAGGGTGCGGACGGTGAGGAGTTGGTCTGCCTCGTCTTCCGTGGGCTCGTGGACGAACGCGCCCTGGGCGGGCCGCAGATCGACCCAGCCCTCGGTGTTCAGCCGTTGCAGCGCCTCGCGCACCGGCTGCCGGGAGACCCCGAGGTGGCCGGCGAGTTCGCTCTCCACGAGATGCTGGCCGGGCTGGAGGGCGCGGGTGGTGATGAGTTCCAGCAGCGCCTCGTAGACGCGGTCGCGGAGCGGGCCGGGGCGTTCGAGCTTGGGCACCGCGCCCTGCGGCAGTCCGGCTGACAACATCGGGTCCCCCTTCGGCAGACACCCGTTACGAGCGGACACTCAGTATCGATTGTCTTTCGTCTACAGTCTACGGCGCACAACTGCCAGGGGAAGCGCGAGTCGACCACGTCACACCGCGGACGCGCTCCTCACGGACACCGCACGACCTGCCCCGCGTACGACAGGTTGCCGCCGAAGCCGAACAGCAGGACCGAGTCGCCGCTGGAGACGCGCCCCTGCTCGACGAGCTTGGACAGCGCGAGCGGGATGCTCGCGGCCGAGGTGTTGCCCGATTCGGTGACGTCCCTGGCGACCACCGCGTTGACCGCGCCGATCTTCTGGGCGAGCGGCTCGATGATCCGCAGGTTGGCCTGGTGCAGGACGACGGCGGCGAGGTCGACGGGGTCCACCCCGGCCTTCTCGCAGGCGCGCCGGGCGATGGGCGGCAGCTGGGTGGTGGCCCAGCGGTAGACGCTCTGTCCCTCCTGCGCGAACCGCGGCGGGGTGCCCTCGATCCGTACGGCATGGCTCATCTCCGGCACCGAGCCCCACAGCACCGGCCCGATGCCGGGCTGCTCACCGGGCCCGCAGGCCTCGACCACGGCCGCGCCCGCCCCGTCGCCGACCAGCACACACGTCGTACGGTCGGTCCAGTCCGTCACCTCGGACATCTTGTCGGCGCCGATGACGAGCGCACGGGTGGCGGCGCCCGCCCGCACAGTGTGGTCGGCGGTGGCAAGGGCGTGGGTGAAACCGGCGCACACGACATTGACGTCCATCGCGGCGGGCTGCGGGATGCCGAGCCGGGCGGCGACGCGAGCGGCCATGTTCGGGGACCGGTCGATCGCGGTGGAGGTGGCGACCAGCACCAGGTCGATGTCCGCGGGGGTGAGGCCGGCCGCGGCGAGGGCCTTGGCCGCGGCGTGCGCGGCCAGCTCGTCGACGGGTTCGTCGGGGCCCGCGATGTGCCGGGTGTTGATGCCCACCCGGCTGCGGATCCACTCGTCACTGGTGTCCACCAGACCCGCCAGGTCCTCGTTGGTGAGTACCTTCGCGGGCTGGTAGTGGCCGACGGCGGCGATGCGCGAGCCGTTCATGGGTGGTGGGTCCCCCTCGTTGCCTCGGTGTGGGCCCACCAGTCTGTTCAGTGACTCACGGGTACGACGGCACGTAAGGCCACAGGAAACGGGCGCCCGAGTTGTCGGCTTCTTGCAGACCCTCGGACGCCCGAGCACTCTCCCGGTTCACCCGTTGAACAGCTGTGTCGCTTTCTGTACGAGTTCATACACGCCGTAGGCGAAGGGCGCGCCCACCCAGAGCCAGGCGACGGCGATCAGCCAGCGGCGGTCGGTCTCAGGCGGGCTGCTCTCGTTCGACATCGACGGCCTCCCTCGGGGCGGGGATGTGGTGGCGGACGTTGACAGGCCGGATCAGCTCGTTGGCGACGAACCCGATGACGAGCAGTCCGATCATGATGCCGAAGGACAGGGTGTACAGGTCGGCGCCGTGCTTGCCGGCGTCCTTCTGGTGGTCGGCGATCCAGTTGACGATCAGCGGCCCGAGCACACCGGCCAGGGACCAGGCGGTGAGCAGCCGGCCGTGGATCGCGCCGACCTGGTAGGTGCCGAAGAGGTCCTTCAGATACGCGGGGACGGTGGCGAAGCCGCCGCCGTAGAAGGACAGGATCACCAGCGCGCAGAGGATGAACAGCGGCTTGGAGGAGTCCCCGAACAACGTGATGAGCAGGTACATCAGCGCGCCGACGCCGAGGTAGACGCGGTAGATGTTCTTGCGGCCGATCAGGTCGGAGGTGGACGACCAGCCGATGCGGCCCGCCATGTTGGCGGCGGACAGCAGGGCGACGAACCCGGCCGCCGCGGACACCGTCACCGCGGTGGAGCTGTCGGCGAAGAAGTCCGTGATCATCGGGGCGGCCTTCTCCAGGATGCCGATGCCCGCGGTCACGTTCATGCAGAGCACGACCCACAGGCACCAGAACTGCGGGGTGCGGATCGCGTTGTTCGCCGAGACCTGCACGCCCTCGAAGGCGCTCGGTGCGTCCGCGACCGGCTTCTCGCTGCGCGGCACCCGGATCAGCAGCACGCCGAGGGTCATGAAGACCGCGTACGCCAGCCCGTGCACCAGGAAGGCGAGGGCGATGCCATCGTTGTCACTGCCGAAGGACGAGAGCATCTGCGCGGACCAGGGCGAGGCGATCAGCGCGCCGCCGCCGAAGCCCATGATGGCGATGCCGGTGGCCATGCCGGGCCGGTCCGGGAACCACTTGATCAGGGTGGAGACCGGCGAGATGTAGCCGATGCCGAGGCCGATGCCGCCGACGAAGCCGTAGCCGAGGACGATCAGCCAGTACTGCTTGGTCTCGGCGCCCAGCGCGGAGATCAGGAAGCCGGTGGAGAAGCAGACCAGGGCGACCGTCATGGCCCAGCGCGGTCCGTTGCGTTCGACGAGGGTGCCGCCGAACGCGGCCGACAGGCCGAGCATCACGATCGCGAGCTGGAAGGGCAGCGCGCTCTCGGTGCCGCTGAGGTTCAGCGCGGATTCGAGCGGCGGCTTGAAGACGCTCCAGGCGTAGGCCTGGCCGATGGAGAGGTGGACGGAGAGGGCGGCGGGCGGGACGAGCCAGCGGCTCCAGCCCGGCGGTGCTACAGGGGGGCTGCTCATGAGTCCCGAACGGTAGGGCCGGGGCAGGGTGGTTGAGAACCCAACGGCTCGATCGTATGCGATGAGCGGTATCCAGAATGCGCCGAACGGTCGCTGTCCGAACCCTTGTCGCCCTCGACTCCATACTGTAGACAATATTTCGTCGACATGATTCGGCCGACGCTTCACACCAGCCGGTCTCCCCGAGGCCACCTCCGCGGTATCCCTCAAACCGAACGGAGTGTTCCGTGAAAGTCGCAGTTCTCGGCGCCGGTGCGATCGGCGCCTATGTCGGTGCCGCGCTCCACCGCGCGGGCGCCGACGTGCATCTCGTCGCCCGTGGACCCCATCTGGCGGCCATGAGGCAGTACGGAGTACGGGTGCTCAGCCCGCGCGGCGACTTCACCGCGCATGCCCACGCCACCGACGACCCGGCCGAGGTCGGCCCGGTCGACTACGTCTTCCTCGGGCTGAAGGCCAACTCGTACGCGGCGTGCGGGCCGCTGATCGAGCCGCTGCTGCACGAGCGCACGGCGGTGGTCGCCGCCCAGAACGGCATCCCCTGGTGGTACTTCCACCGGCACGGCGGCCCCTACGACGGCCACCGCGTCGAGAGCGTCGACCCGGGCGGCGCGGTCAGTGCCGTACTCGCCCCCGAACGCGCCGTCGGCTGTGTGGTCTACGCGGCCACCGAGCTCGAAGCCCCGGGCGTGGTACGGCACCTGGAAGGCACCCGGTTCTCGATCGGCGAGCCCGACCGCAGCGTGTCCGAGCGCTGTCTGCGCTTCAGCGAGGCGATGCAGACCGGCGGGCTGAAGTGCCCGGTGGAGCCGGAGCTGCGCAACGACATCTGGCTCAAGCTGCTCGGCAACATCTCCTTCAACCCGATCAGCGCGCTGGCCCGGGCCACCATGCGGCAGATGTGTCTGCACGGCGGCACCCGCCGGGTCATCGAGACCATGATGCGCGAGACGCTCTCGGTCGCCGAGGCCCTCGGCTGCGAGGTCGGGGTCTCCATCGAACGCCGGCTCGCGGGCGCCGAGAAGGTCGGCGACCACCGCACCTCCACGCTCCAGGACCTGGAGCGCGGCAAGCCGCTGGAACTCGACGTGCTCCTCGCGGCCGTCGTCGAGCTGGCGGAGATCACCGGCGTGCAGGTGCCCACCCTGCGCACCGTGCACGCCATCTCGGACCTGCTCGCGCTGAGGAGCGCCGCATGAGGAAACGGCAGCAGAAGACTTACACCCGGCTCACCCACCCCCTGGTGCGGGACTCCCGTGACGAGCCGTTCCGGCGGGCGAGCTGGCAGGAGGCCCTGGACCGCGCGGCCCGCGGCCTGGACCGCAACCGCGGCGCGTTCGGGCTGTTCTCCTGCGCCCGCGCCACCAACGAGATGAACTACGTGGCGCAGAAGTTCGCCCGGGTGGTGATGGGCACCAACAACGTCGACTCCTGCAACCGCACCTGTCACGCCCCGAGCGTGGCCGGCCTGAGCGCCGCCTTCGGCTCCGGCGGCGGCACGTCCTCGTACGAGGAGATCGAGCACACCGACGTCATCGTGATGTGGGGCTCCAACGCCCGCTTCGCGCACCCGATCTTCTTCCAGCACGTGCTGAAGGGCATCAGGAACGGCGCCCGGATGTACGCCGTCGACCCGCGCCGCACCTCCACCGCCGAGTGGGCGGAGAGCTGGCTCGGGCTGAACGTCGGGACGGACATCCCGATGGCGCACGCGATCGGCCGGGAGATCATCCACGCGGGGCTGGCCAACGAGGCGTTCATCGAGCGGGCGACGACCGGTTTCGAGGAGTACCGGGCGCTCGTCGAACCGTGGACGCTGTCGCTGGCGGAGAAGGTGACCGGCGTACCGGCCGCCGCGATCCGGGAGCTGGCGCACGCCTACGCCCGCGCCGAGCGCGCCCAGCTGTGCTGGACCCTCGGCATCACGGAGCACCACAACGGCACCGACAACGTCCGCGCCCTGATCAACCTCTCCCTGCTGACCGGTCAAGTGGGCCGCTACGGCGCCGGGTTGCAGCCGCTGCGCGGCCAGAACAACGTGCAGGGCGGCGGCGACATGGGCGCGATCCCCAACCGCCTCCCCGGCTTCCAGGACATCCTCGACCCGGAGGCCCGGCTGAAGTTCGAGTCGGCCTGGGACACGGTCATCGAGCCGCACTACGGGCTGAACCTCACCGAGATGTTCGAGGCGATGGAGGAGGGCACGCTCAAGGCGGTCTACTGCATCGGCGAGAACCCGGCCCAGTCGGAGGCCGACAGCGAGCAGGCGATCCGCCGGCTGAGCGCCCTCGACTTCCTGGTCGTCCAGGACATCTTCCTCACGAAGACGGCCGAGCTGGCGGACGTCGTACTGCCCGCGACCGCCGGCTGGGCGGAGACCGAGGGCACCACCACCAACAGCGAACGGCGGGTGCAGCGGGTACGCCGGGCCGTGACCCCGCCCGGCGAGGCCCGCGAGGACATCGACATCCTCTGCGACCTCGCCGGCCGCCTCGGCCACGACTGGAAGTACGCCGACTCCCAGGCCGTCTGGAACGAGCTGAGGTCGGTCTCCCCGGACCACTACGGGATGACGTACGACCGGCTCGTCGAGCACCAGGGCATCCAGTGGCCGTGCCCGAGCACCGAGCGGCTCGAACCGGCCTATCTGCACGGCAGGCTGTGGGAGAAGGACCCGGCGCTGCGCGGCACCCCGGCCCCCTTCGGGCTGGTCCGGCACGATCCGCCGGTCGACCTCACCGACGAGGAGTACCCCGTCCGGCTCACCACCGGGCGGCGGCTCGACTCCTACAACACCGGGGTGCAGAGCGGTGGTTACGCCTCCCCGCTGCGGCGCGGCGAGTACATCGAGCTGTGCCCGGAGGACGCCGAGCGGTACGGGGTCGTGGTCGGCGAGGAGGTCCAGGTGTCCTCGCGGCGGGGCTCGGTCGTGGCCCCCGTCTGGATCGACACCGCCCTGCGCCCCGGTCTCGCCTTCATGACCATGCACTTTCCCGACGAGGTGGACACCAACCAGCTGACGATCGAGGCCAACTGCCCGATCGCGGGGACGGCGGAGTTCAAGGCGTCGGCGATCCGTATCGAGAAGCTTCCGGTCGCGACCATCGTGAGGTGACCCAAGTGGACCTGCACTTCGGCGACAGCAAACCGACGGACGACGAACGGGCCGCCGTCGACGCCCTGCTCGGCCCTCCGGAGTCCTCCTGGGAGGGCGCCGACCGTTCCGACGCGGACCTGCGGTGGGCGCGCGGCGGACGCCCCGCCCGGGACCGCCGCGACCTGCTGCTGCCGGGGCTGCACGCGATCAACGACCGGGTCGGCTGGATCAGCGAGGGTGCCCTCGGGTATCTGTGCCGCCGCCTGACGGTCCCGCCGGCCGAGGCCTACGGGGTCGCCACCTTCTACGCGATGTTCTCCGTCGGACCCCGCCCGGCGACCGTCCTGCACCTCTGCACGGACCTGGCGTGCACGGCGGCCGGGGCGTCCGCACTGTGCGCCGGGGTGGAGGAGGGCCTCGGTCCCGGGGTGCACGTCGAGCGCAGCCCCTGTCTGGGCCTGTGCGAGCGGGCCCCGGCCGCCCTCGCGATCCGGGCCGGGGATCCGGTACGTACGGCGGTGGCGGCCCCGGCGACGGTCAGGACGGCCGTCCTCGCGGCCACCGCACCCGACTCGGCACCCGAGGAGCCGCCGGCCGCGGCAGCCGTACCGCAGGCGGGACAGGAAGGTCTGACCCTGTTGAAGCGGGTGGGCGTGGTCGACCCGTCCTCGCTCGACGACTACCGCGCCCACGGCGGCTACACCGCCCTGCGCCAGGCCTTCGCCCTCGGTCCCGCCGGGGTCATCCGCGAGGTCACCGACTCGGGCCTGGTCGGGCGCGGTGGCGCCGCCTTCCCCACCGGCCGCAAATGGCAGGCCACGGCGTCCCAGCCGGACCGCCCGCACTATCTCGTCTGCAACGCCGACGAATCCGAGCCGGGCACCTTCAAGGACCGCGTGCTCATGGAGGGTGACCCGTACGCGCTGGTGGAGGCGATGACCGTCGCGGCGTACGCGATCGGCGCGCACCGGGGCTTCGTCTATCTTCGCGGCGAGTACCCGCGGGCGACCCGCCATGTCCAGCACGCGATCGACCAGGCCCGCGCCCGGGGTTTCCTGGGCGACGACATCCTCGGTCAGGGCTTCGCCTTCGACATCGAGGTCCGGCGCGGGGCGGGGGCGTACATCTGCGGTGAGGAGACGGCCCTGTTCAACTCCATCGAGGGGTACCGGGGCGAGCCGCGCTCGAAGCCGCCGTTCCCCGTGGAGAAGGGGTTGTTCGGGAAGCCGACCGTCGAGAACAACGTGGAGACGCTGGTCAACGTCCTGCCGATCCTGACCATGGGCGCCCCGGCGTACGCGGCGATCGGGACGGCGAAGTCCACCGGCCCGAAGCTCTTCTGCGTGTCGGGGAGCGTGGCCCGCCCAGGTGTCTACGAGCTCCCCTTCGGTGCCACCCTCGGCGAACTGCTCCAACTCGCCGGAGCACAGGACGACTTGCGGGCCGTGCTGCTCGGCGGGGCCGCCGGCGGCTTCGTACGGCCGGACGAACTCGCCATCCCGCTCACCTTCGAGGGCACCCGGGAGGCGGGCACCACGCTCGGCTCGGGTGTGGTCATGGCCTTCGACGGCACCGTGCCGCTGCCTCGACTCCTGCTCCGGATAGCTCAGTTCTTCCGGGACGAGTCCTGCGGGCAGTGTGTGCCGTGCCGGGTGGGGACGGTCCGGCAGGAGGAGGCGCTGCACCGGATCGCCGAACGCACCGGCGCCGGCGCGGCCGATGACATCGCGCTGCTGCGCGAGGTCGGACGGGCGATGCGGGACGCCTCGATCTGCGGTCTGGGCCAGACCGCCTGGAACGCCGTGGAATCCGCCATCGACCGTCTGGGGGCGTACGCATGACCGTCACACCGCTGGGGATCCCGCGCCGGCTGCTGGAGTTCACGCTCGACGACCGGGAGGCCCGGGTCCCGGAGGGCTCGACGATCCTGGATGCCTGCCGGGCGGCCGGGGAGGACGTCCCGACGCTGTGCGAGGGCGACACCCTGCGCCCGAAGAACGCCTGCCGGGTGTGCGTGGTCGAGGTGGAGGGGTCCCGGACCCTGGTGCCGGCCTGCTCCCGGAAGGCCGAGCCGGGGATGGTGGTGCGCACCGGCACCGAGCGCGTCCGGCACAGCCGCAGGATCGTCCTGGAGCTGCTGGCCTCCTCGGTGGACCTGTCGACGACCCCGCGGGTCGCCGAGTGGATCAAGGAGTACGAGGCGAAACCGGACCGTTTCGGCCCCGGCGCGGCCCGCCTGGACGAGGAGCCCAGGGTCGACAACGAGCTGTATGTGCGCGACTACGACAAGTGCATCCTCTGCTACAAGTGTGTGGACGCCTGCGGCGACCAGTGGCAGAACAGCTTCGCGATCTCGGTCGCCGGGCGGGGCTTCGACGCCCGGATCGCCGTGGAGCACGACGCCCCGCTGACCGACTCGGCCTGTGTCTACTGCGGGAACTGTGTGGAGGTGTGCCCCACCGGGGCGCTGTCGTTCAAGTCGGAGTTCGACATGCGGGCGGCGGGCACCTGGGACGAGTCCCGGCAGACGGAGACGACCACGGTGTGCGCGTACTGCGGTGTGGGCTGCAACCTCACGCTCCACGTGCAGGACAATGAGATAGTCAAGGTCACCTCGCCGCACGACAACCCGGTGACCCACGGCAACCTCTGCATCAAGGGCCGTTTCGGCTACCAGCACGTACAGAACCGGGGCTGATCAGACCATGGGACGAGTCACGGAACGACGCAAGGTCATCCGCATCCGCGACGGAGCGGTCTCCGCCCGGCCGGACACACTCGTCGCCGAGGAACCGCTGGAGATCAGACTCAACGGGAAACCCCTGGCCATCACGATGCGCACGCCCGGCGACGACTTCGCGCTGGCGGCCGGGTTCCTGGTGAGCGAAGGCGTCCTGGCGACCGCCGACGACCTGCAGAACATCGTCTACTGCGCCGGGGCGACGGTGGACGGCTCGAACACCTACAACGTGGTCGACGTGCGGACCACGCCGGGCGTCAAGCTCCCCGACTTCACCCTGGAGCGGAACGTCTACACGTCCTCGTCCTGCGGGCTGTGCGGCAAGGCCAGCCTCGACGCGGTGCGTACGACGGCTCGCTGGCCGATCGCCGACACTCCCCCGGTCCGGGTCGGACCCGAGCTGCTCGCGAGCCTCCCCGACCGGCTCCGCGCGTCGCAGCAGGTGTTCGACCGGACCGGGGGGCTGCACGCGGCGGCCCTGTTCTCCGAGGACGGGGAGCTGCTGGACATCCGGGAAGATGTGGGCCGGCACAACGCGGTCGACAAACTGGTCGGGCGGGCCCTGCAGAACGGGCAGCTGCCGCTGTCCCGGGCGATCCTGCTGGTCTCCGGGCGGGCCTCCTTCGAGCTGGCGCAGAAGGCCGTGATGGCGGGCATCCCGATGCTCGCGGCGGTCTCGGCGCCGTCCTCGCTGGCGGTGGACCTGGCGGCGGAGACCGGGCTGACGCTGGTCGGTTTCCTGCGCGGCAGCAACATGAACGTGTACGCGGGCGAGGACCGTATCGCCCTGCGGGCCGCGGCCGCCCAGGGCTGACCCGGTTCCCCGCGGCACGGCGGCGGGGCCCCGACCGGCGGGGAGCGCCCCCTGCGCCGCAGGGGCCCCGCCTCAGCCGGAACCCGGAGCCCCGACGCCCGCCGCGGCCTCGGCGAAGGCGGCGATCAGGGGGGAGCGGCGGCCGGCCGCCCAGGCCAGCAGCACCCGGTCGGGATCGGCGTCGGAGACCGGGACGTAGGCGATGTCCGGGCGGGAGTACTGCTCGGCGACGGAGTGCGGCACCAGGGTGATGCCGGTGCCGGCGGCCACGCGCTCGAACTTCTCCTCGATGGTGCGCAGCGGCAGGTCGCCGGGGAGGGGATCGTTGTAGCGCAGCCGTCGCTCGCCGTCGAGGTCGGTGAGCGAGATCTCCGGTTTCCCGGCGAGCCGGTGCTCGGCGGGGAGCATGGCCACGCGGGGCTCGCTGTACAGGGGGCGCAGTTCCAGTCCGTCCTCCCGGACGGGCAGCCGTACGTAGGCGATGTCGACCGTGCCGTCGAGGACGAGCCGTTCCTGGTCGTCCCACTCGACCCGGCGGGCGCCCGCCTCGACGTCCGGGTGGGTCGCGGCGAAGGCGCGCAGCGCGGGGGTGACGACGACACCGGCGCGGAAGCCGACGACGAGCCGCCGCCGGCCGCGTGCGGCCTGCAGGACGCGGCGCCGGGTGCCGTCGGCGGTGGCCAGCAACTGGCGTGCGTCGTCGAGGAGTTGACGTCCGGCGTCGGTCAAGGTGACGCCGTGACTGTCCCGGACGAACAGTTCGGCGCCCAAGTCCTTCTCCAGCGCGCGGATCTGACGGCTGAGCGCCGGCTGGGCGATGTGCAGCTGCTCGGCCGCCCGGCCGAAGTGGAGGAGCTCGGCGACCGCCGTGAAGTATCGGATCTTGCGCAGATCCAGGTCCATGCCCACACCTCCTGGCCGGTGACGGCGATGCCTTCAGGGTATCGCCACCGCCGGAAGAGGTCTTGGACGGCGGATGCCGCCGGGCGGCAGGCTGGAAGCGTCCGAACGGGACGGAACAGCAGCCAGGAGAGGAGCCGGCCATGGGTCTGCAGGGACAGCGTGTCGTCGTCATCGGAGGTACGTCGGGCATCGGGCTCGCGGTCGCCGAGGGCGCGGCGCGGGAGGGCGCGCGGGTGGTCGTCGCCTCGCGCCGGCAGGAGAGCGTGGACGCGGCGCTGAAGGTGCTGCCCGAGGACGCCGAGGGCCAGGTGCTGGACGCCACGGACGAGGACGCGGTGCGCGGCTTCTTCGCGCGGATCGGCGGATACGACCACCTGGTGTTCACGGCGGGTGAGTCGCTGCTGCTGGAGACCGTGGCCGAGACGAGCATCGGGGCGGCCCGGCGTTTCCTGGACACCCGGCTGTTCGGTGCGTACACGGCGGTCAAGTACGGCGCCGGATCGATCCGCCCCGGTGGGTCGGTGGTGCTGACCACGGGCACGGCGGGGCAGCGGCCGATGCCGGGTTCGAGCGTCGCGTCGGCGCTGTGCGGGGCGATGGAGGCGCTGACCCGGGCGCTGGCCGTGGAGCTGGCGCCGGTGCGGGTCAACGTGGTGTCGCCGGGAGTGGTGCGGACCGAGCTGTGGCGGGAGCTGCCGGAGGCGGACCGGGACGGTCTGTTCCGGTCGTCCGCCGAGTCGCTGCCGGTGGGGCGGGTCGGCGAGCCGGCGGATGTGGCGGAGGCGTACCTGTACCTGATGCGTGGGGGGTACAGCACCGGGTCCGTGGTGGTCGTGGACGGGGGCGGGTCGCTGGTCTGAGCGATCGGACGGTCAGGCGGGGGCGAAGCGGACGTCGGCGGCGGTGACGACCGTGCCGAGGCGCGGGAAGTCGAGCCGGACGGACGCCTCGTGCTCGGCGGCGGTGAAGGCGGCCATGGCGTCCGCCACGAAGACGAGGTCGTAGCCGAGGTCGGCGGCGGCGCGGGCGGTGGACTCGACGCCGAGGTTGGTGGCGATGCCGCCGAACACCAGGCGGGTGACGCCGAGCCGGCGCAGCCGGGCGTCGAGTTCCGTGCCCTGGAAGCCGCCGATCGTGCGCTTGACGATCTCCAGGTCCCCTTCTCTGCGGAGTCCGGCCACCAGCCCGCTGCCCGGCGGCTGCTCGGCGAGCGCGGGCCGTTCGACGCGGAGGAGCACCACGGGTGCGCCGGCCGCGCGGAAGGAGTGGGCCAGCTCCTCGGCGCTGTGCAGGACTTCGGTGCCCTTGCGGGGCTCCAGGGGCAGCGCGACGATGCGGTCCATCAGGTCGACGAGGACGAGGGCGGTGCGCGCCGGGTCGAGCGCCAGGGGTGCGGTCATGACGGAACGTTAGCCGTCATCAGCCGTCCGTACCGGAAATCCGGATCAACAGGCCCGTGAACTGGTCGCGTTCGGCAGCCGACGACACCGGTGGCCGGGTCCCGGGCCGGTCTCGGAGAGGCCGCGCCCCTCGCCGGCCGCTCAGCGGCCGGAGGTCCCGGTGCCGACGGCCGACCGTGACTCCGCCGCGGGGGCGGGCGGGGGCACGGCATCCTCCTCCTGCGCCTCCGGGTCGTGGGCGCGGCGCTTGGCGATGACCGCGCACACCATGAGCTGCATCTGATGGAAGAGCATCAGCGGCAGCACGGCCAGCGAGGCATGGGCGCCGAACAGGACGCTGGCCATGGGCAGTCCGGAGGCGAGGGACTTCTTCGACCCGGCGAACTGGATGGCGATGCGGTCACCGCGGCCGAAGCCCAGCGCCTTGGCGCCGTACCAGGTCAGGACGAGCATCACGGCGAGCAGCACCGCCTCGACGGCGAGGAGCCCGGCCAGCCGGACGGCGCTGACCTGGTGCCAGATGCCCCGGACCATGCCCTCGCTGAACGCGGTGTAGACGACCAGCAGGATCGAGCCGCGGTCGACCAGGCCGAGGATCTTCTTGTGCCGGGCGATGAACTCGCCGATCCACCGGCGCAGCAGCTGTCCGGCGACGAACGGCACCAGCAGCTGGAGGACGATCTTGACGATCGAGTCGGCGGAGAAGCCGCCTCCGTTGCTGCCGAGCAGTGCGGCGGCGAGCAGCGGGGTGAGGACGATGCCGATCAGCGAGGAGAAGGAGCCGGCGCAGATCGCGGCGGGCACGTTGCCCCGGGCGATCGAGGTGAAGGCGATCGACGACTGGATGGTCGAGGGCACCAGGGTGAGGAAGAGGAACCCCTGGTAGAGCGGATGGGTGAGCAGCACGGGCACCAGGCCGCGGGCGGCCAGGCCGAGCACCGGGAAGATCACGAAGGTGCAGACCAGGACCGTGACATGGAGCCGCCAGTGCCGCAGTCCGTCGACGGCCTCGCGGGTGGAGAGCCGGGCCCCGTAGAGGAAGAAGAGAAAGGCGATCGCGGCCGTGGAGGCGCCGGAGGCCACGTCGGCGGCGGTGTCCCGGGCCGGGAGGAGCGCGGCGATGCCTACCGTCCCGAGCAGCAGCAGGACGTAGGGGTCGATCGGCATCCAACGGGGCCAGCTCAGGCGTTTCACGGTGCTCCACTTGCGGTCGGTCAATAGTGTCGGGCCGGCGCGTACGCCGGGCTCTCGGCGGTGGCCGGAAGGCCCCTCTCCATCGTCCTCCTCAGGCAGGTGATCGGGAATCCGGCATACCACTCTGACTGCCATCGCGTTCCGCGATAACATGTTCGAGTGTACGACCCTTCGCAGTTGCGGACCTTCCTCGCGGTGGCCCAGACACTCAGCTTCACCCAGGCAGCCCGCCGCCTGGGACTGCGCCAGTCGACGGTCAGCCAGCACGTACGCCGTCTGGAGGACGCGGCCGGCCGCCAGCTGTTCTCCCGGGACACCCACTCGGTGGAACTGACCGAGGACGGCGAGGCGATGCTCGGCTTCGCCCGCCGGATCCTGGAGGTGCACGAGCAGGCGGCTGCCTTCTTCACGGGAACCAGGGTGCGCGGCCGGCTCCGGTTCGGCGCGTCGGAGGACTTCGTCCTCACCCGGCTGCCGGAGATCCTGGAGGGCTTCCGCTCCGACCACCCCGAGGTCGACCTGGAGCTCACGGTGGAGCTGTCGGGCACCCTGCACGAGCAGCTGGCCGCCGGGAAGCTGGACCTGGTGCTGGCGAAGCGGCGCGCGGAGGATCCGCTGGGCGAGCTGGTCTGGCACGACGACCTGGTGTGGATCGGTGCGGAGCGGCTCCGCCTGGACCCCGACCGCCCGGTCCCGCTGATCGTCTACCCCCCGCCGGGCATCACCCGCGCCCTGGCCCTGGAGGCGCTGGAACGCCAGGGCCGCGAGTGGCGCATCGTCTGCACCAGCGGCAGCCTCAACGGCCTGATCGCGGCGGCCCGGGCGGGTCTGGGCGTGATGGCCCACTCCAAGGGCCTGGTCCCGCCGGGACTGTTCCGCGTCCCGGACCGGGCGGGCCTCCCGGAACTGGGCAAGATCGACTTCGTACTGGTGCACGGCCACCGGCGTTCACCGGCACAGTCGGCGGCGGACGCGCTCGCGGCGGCGATCCTCAGGGGCGGCGAGCGCCTGCACCGAAGGAGCTGACCTTCACAGCGTCCCCTCGGCGACGCGTGCCTCACCACACCTCCTGATACGTCAGCTGCTTCACACTGCGCAGAAACGGCATGGCCTCCACGTGCTGCACCCCCTCCAGCCGTCCGAGCGGCCCGCTCAGGTAGGCGTAGAGACCGGCCGTGTTCCGCACCACCGCGGTGACGACGATGTGCGAGGGCCCGGCGGTGGCCGCCGCGAACGCCACCTCGTCGTGCCCGGCGAGGGTCTCCCCGACGGAGTGCATCGCGGACGGCGCGGTGGTGATCCACAGCACCGCGGCCGTGCCGTACCCGAGGACCTCGCAGCGGTACTCGATGTCGATGTACACCGCCCCGGAGGCGATCAGTGCGGCCAGCCGGCGCTTCACCGCCGACTCGGACCGCCCGGTCGCCCGCTGCAGCTCCGGGTAGGTCGCCCGGCCGTCCCGTTCCAGCGCGGCGAGCAGCGGCGCGTCCTCGGGGTCCAGGCGCGCCGGCCCGTCGCCCCCGGTCACCGGCGGCCGCAGGGCGGCGACCTGGTCGTCCGTCAGCGCCCGGAACTTCCGCATCCATCCGGACGGCCCGCCGTAGAAGCGGTGCAGGAGCTGCTGGGCGCGGATCTCCACCACGCTGGGGGTGCGTGGCAGCTTGCCGAGCAGCAGGTCGTCGTGGTCGCCGGGGTGGCGCGGCCGGGTCATACAGGCGATCTCGGTGCCGCCGGAGGCCAGCCCGATCCAGGCGGTGTCGGGGCGTTTGGCGAGGGCCTCGGCAATGACGGTGGCACCGTCGGGCGCGCAGCGCAGCCGGAGCATCCACTGGTCCTGGCCGAGCCGTTCGGCGTCCCGGACCGCGACCACCCGCAGTCCGGCGTCGGCGCACAGTCTGCGGTAGCGGCGGGCGATCGTCTGGTCGGAGACGCCGAGGACCGCCCCGATCCGGCTGAAGGAGGCCCGGCCGTCGACCTCCAGCGCACTGAGCAGCCGCAGGTCCAGTTCGTCGAACGTGTCGGATTCCAGCGCCAGCACGGCCCCTCCCATCGGATTCCGCCGATCACCCCGGTTCCACCATCCTGATCGGCCGGACTGGCCCCATGGTACGGAGTGACATCGAGCCGTTCTACCAAGGAGTGAAGAGATGCGCAGGTGGGGGCCGCTGACCGCGGTGTGTCTGGGAACGTTCATGTTGTTGCTCGACGTGACGATCGTGGTGGTGGCGCTGCCGGACATGGCGGCGGCACTGCACGCGTCCCTGAGCGACCTGCAGTGGGTGGTGGACGGGTACGCTCTCGCACTCGCCGCGCTGCTGCTGGGGGCGGGAGCCGCGGCCGACATTCTCGGCCGGCGCCGGGTGCATGTGGCCGGTGTCGTGCTGTTCGCCGCCGCGAGCCTGCTGTGCGGGCTGGCGCCGGGGCCGGGGACGCTGGTGGCGGCACGGGCCGTGCAGGGAGTGGGCGCGGCCGCGATGTTCGCGACCACGCTGCCGCTGCTCGGCTCGGTCTACCAGGGGCGGCAGCGGTCGGCGGCGCTCGGCGTGTGGGGCGCGGTGAGCGGCGGGGCCGCGGCGGTCGGTCCTGTGGTCGGCGGGCTGCTGACGGCGGGTCCGGGCTGGCGGTGGATCTTCCTGGTGAACCTGCCGGTCAGTGTGGTCGCGGTGTGGCTGACACTGCGGGTCGTACCGGAGTCCCGGGGACCGCGCGGGATGCGGGTGGACTGGGCGGGCACGGTCGCGTTCGCACTGTTCGCCGGGGGTGTGACCTACGGGGTCGTACGGGCCGGGGAGGACGGCTGGACGGCGTCGGCGGCGCTCGGCGCGTTCGCCGCGGCGGCCCTCGGGCTGCTGGTGTTCGTGCTGGTGGAACGGCGGGCCGCGCATCCGCTCCTTGAGCTGTCGCTGCTGCGCGGCCGGTCGTTCACCGGCGTGATGGTGGGGGCGTTCGCGTTCAGCGGGGTGGCGTTCGGTGCGCTGCCGTACGTGTCGATCTGGATGCAGACCCTGCTCGGGATGGCCCCGGTGCGGGCCGGGCTGACGCTGCTGCCGATGACAGTGGCGGCGATGGTGGTCGCGGTGCTGGTGGGGCGGCTGCTGCACGGGGCGCCGGCCCGGCTGACGGTCGGCGGCGGACTGTTGCTGATCGGCGCGGGCGACCTCTGCCAGGCCGTGCTGGGCGCGGGCTCCTCCTGGACCACGCTGATACCCGGGTTCGTGCTGGTGGGTGTCGGCACCGGGTTCGTGTCGCCGACGGTCGCGGGCGCGGCGCTCGCGGCGGTGCCGGCGGAGCGGGCCGGGATGGCGGGCGGTGCGGTGAACACGGTCCGGCAGCTGGGGTACGCGCTCGGGGTCGCCGTCTCCGGGACCGTGGTGACCTCCAGGATGACCGGCGCCCTCCCGCACGACGCGGCGCACACGCTGGCGGGCGGCGGCGCCGGAGCACTGCGGGACACCTTCGCCGAGCACACCCTGCGCACCGCCTTCGCCTCCGGGCTGAACGGTGCCCTGGTGGTGATGGGGGGTGCCTCGGTGGTGGCGGGCGCGCTGGTCCTGGTGCTGGTGCGGGCCCCGCGCGCGGACGGCGCAGTGACGAAATCGGCCCCCGCGGCGCAGTCGTCACAGGGCCCGGCGCTGCCGCGGGCCTGACCGGCCGGTAACCGGCCGGGGGCGGTAATCGGGTCGTACAGATTCAGTGGAGATTACGGAGGCGGAACTTACTCAACCGTAAGGATTCTGTCCGGCCCTTCCCCATGTGAGTGTATTTTCCAGGCACAGGCGATGGCATACGAGAGCAATGCTCGCTTTCGCACCCCCTCCCGAACGGTCTGCCGGTGGGGTAGCTTTCACGGCGCTGTGCGGAGCGTGACTGGGGAGCGAGAAGCGGGAGCGGGGTTTGCGCGAGTTCACCAACCCGCCGTTGGCGTCGGCACCGCCGGTCGGCGGCCTGGCCGACTGTGTGTTCGAGCATGCCCTGGCGGACCCGCTGCACATCGCCCTGGGCCGCAAGGACGACCTCGGCCAGTGGCGTGAGGTGACCTCCGCCGAGTTCCGCGACGAGGTCCTGGCCCTCGCCAAGGGCCTGCTGGCACGCGGCATCCGGTTCGGTGACCGGGTCGCGATCATGTCCCGCACCCGCTACGAGTGGACCCTGTTCGACTTCGCCCTGTGGACGATCGGTGCCCAGGTGGTGCCGGTCTACCCCACGTCGTCGGCCGAACAGTGCTTCTGGATGCTGTACGACGCCGAGTGCACGGCCGCGATCGTGGAGCACGAGGACCACGCGATGACGATCGCCACCGTCATCGACCGGCTGCCCCAGCTGCGCCAGCTGTGGCAGCTGGACTCCGGCGCGGTGCAGGAGCTGTACGACGCGGGCGCGCACCTGGAGGACGAGGTCGTGCACCGGCACCGGCAGGCGGTCACCCCGGACTCGGTCGCCACGATCATCTACACCTCGGGCACCACCGGCCGTCCGAAGGGCTGTGTGCTCTCGCACGGCAACTTCATGTTCGAGGCGGACACGGTCGTCGGCCGCTGGGAGTCGGTGTTCCGCGCGAAGAAGGGCGAGGAGGTCTCCACCCTGCTCTTCCTGCCGCTCGCGCATGTCTTCGGCCGCATGGTGGAGGTCGCCGCGATCCGGCACGGCGTGCGCTTCGGCCACCAGCCGCAGCTGAACGCGGCCGCGCTGCTGCCCGATCTGGCCGCGTTCCGGCCGACGTTCATCCTGGCCGTGCCGTACATCTTCGAGAAGGTGTTCAACGCGGCCCGGCGGAAGGCGGAGAAGGAGGGCAAGGGCGGCCCGTTCGAGAAGGCGGTGGAGATCGCGGTGAAGTACGCGGACGCCGTCGAGGCGAAGGCGTGGGGCACCGGCCCCGGCCCGTCGGCGTCACTGCGCATGCAGCACCAGCTCTTCGACAAGCTCGTCTACTCCAAGGTGCGGGCGGCGATGGGCGGCCGGATCCGCAACGCCATGTCCGGCGGCTCGGCCATGGACCGCAGGCTCGGCCTGTTCTTCGCCGGCGCGGGCGTGCAGATCTACGAGGGCTACGGCCTGACCGAGTCGACGGCGGCCGCCACCGCCAACCCGCCCGAGCGCACCCGCTACGGCACGGTCGGCCAGGCCGTCCCGGGCACCACCGTGCACATCGCGGACGACGGCGAGGTCTGGCTGCACGGCGGCCATGTCTTCCAGGGCTACCTCAACAACCAGAAGGCCACCGACGCCTCCCTGCACGACGGCTGGCTCGCCACCGGCGACCTCGGCTCCCTGGACGAGGACGGCTATCTCACCATCACCGGCCGCAAGAAGGAGATCCTGGTGACCTCCGGCGGCAAGAGCGTCTCCCCCGGTGTCCTGGAGGAGCGGGTGCGCGACCATCCGCTGGTCAACCAGTGCATCGTCGTCGGCAACGACCGCCCCTACATCGCGGCCCTGGTCACCCTGGACACCGAGTCCGTCGAGCACTGGCTGCAGATGCGCGGCAAGCCGCGGATGCCCGAGGCCCAGCTGGTGCGCGACGCCGACCTGGAGACCGAGGTGCGGCGCGCGGTGGTGGCCGCCAACACCCTGGTCTCCCAGGCCGAGTCGATCCGTACCTTCCGTATCCTCGCCCAGCCGTTCACCGAGGAACACGGCTTGCTGACCCCGTCGTTGAAGCTGAAGCGCAAGGCGATCGAGAACGCCTACGCCAACGAGGTCGAGGCTCTCTACCGGGCCTGACGGGCCGTCAGCCGGTCACTTGATGTCGATCCGGAAGATCTTGTCGGATCCGTCGGGCTCGTTGCCGTTGTTGTCGCAGTTGGTGGTGGACAGCCACAGCTGGTCGGCGCCCGGCACCTTGGTCACGGTCCGCAGGCGACCGTACGTGCCCACGTAGTACGCCGTCGGTGTGCCGACGCTCTCGCCGTCGCCGTTGATCGGGATGCGCCACAGCCGTTCGCCGCGCAGTGACGCCATGTAGACGACGTTGCGGACGATGGCGATCCCGCTCGGCGAGGCGTCCGACACGTTCCAGGTGGCCTTCGGGTTGGTCATCCCCGCGACCGAGCAGGTGCCCTCGCAGGTCGGCCAGCCGTAGTTGGCACCCGGCTTGATCAGGTTCAGCTCGTCCTTGGAGCTGTTGCCGAACTCGGCCTCCCACAGCCGCCCGTTGCGGTCGAAGGCGAGACCCTGCGGGTTGCGGTGGCCGAGGCTGTAGACGTAGTTCCCGAACGGGTTGCCCGGGGCCGCCTTCCCGTCCGTCGTCATCCGCAGGATCTTGCCGTTCAGGGAGTTCCTGTCCTGGGCGAGATCGGGTGTCTGGGCCTCGCCGGTGGAGACGTAGAGATAGCCGTCGGGGCCGAAGAGGAGCCGTCCGCCGTTGTGGTATCGGTTCTTCTTGATGCCCTGGAGCAGGATCTTGTAGTCGCTGAGCTTGGTGCCGTCGTACGTCATGCGCACGACCCGGTTGCCCTCGGACGCGGTGTGCATGAAGTAGACGTAGTGGTTCGTCTCCCACCCGGGGTCGACCGCGACGCCGAGCAGTCCGCCCTCGCCGTTGGTGGTGACGGCGTTCGGGACGGTCCCCACCTGGGTCTTCGTACCGTCCTTGGTCACCTTCCAGACCCGGAAGTCGTCCCGCTCGGTGACCAGGGCGGTCTTGCCGTCGGGCATCCAGTAGGTGCCCCAGGGGATCGTCCAGCCGGAGGAGAGCGTGGCGACGGAGGAGGGGACACCGCCGTCGGTGGCGCAAGCCTTGGTGGTGAAGGCGACGCTGTTGCTCGGCTCGGAGATGTTGCCGGCGGCGTCCCGGGCGACGACGTCCAGGGTGTAGGGGCTGTCGCAGGCGAGGCCGGTGAGGGTGCTGGCCGTGGCGCCGGTGACCGTCTGGTAGACCGTCACCCCGCTGCGGATGTCGTACGCGGTCACCGCCCGGTCGTCGGTGGACGCACCCCAGGTGAGGTCGACGGTGTTCGCCGTGATGCCGGCCGCGGACAGGGTGCCGGGTCGGGTGGGCGGGGTGGTGTCGGAACTCGGCTTCGTCGTGCAGTCGACCACCGGGCTGGCCGGCGAGGTGTTCCCTGCCGCGTCGCGGGCGATGACGGTGAGGTCGTAGGTGGTGTTCGGGGTGAGCCCGGTCAGCGCCCTCGACGTCGAACCACCGGGCGCCTCACCGATCTTGTTGCCGTGTTCGTAGAGGTCGTACGCCGTCACGCCCACGTTGTCGGTGGCCGCGCCCCAGCCGAGGGTGAGGCCGTTTTCGCCGATGTCGGAGCAGGACGGCCGGCCGGGCCTGGTGGGGGCCTGGGTGTCGGCGGCCGTGTCGAGGCCGGCCTTGTCGAGGTTGGGGCCGCCGTTGGCGGTGGTCGCGGTGGCACGGATCTTGTTGGAGCCCGCGGTCAGCGGGACGTCGAGGGTCTTGGTGGTCCAGGTGTTCCAGTCGGCGGTGGCCGGGAAGGAGACTCCGGACGCGACGACCGTGCCGTTGACGGAGATGTCCATCGGCCGGTCGACGGCGGTGCCGTTGGCGAAGCGGAGGGTGAGCGCCGAGGTGCCCGCGACGGTCGCGCTCACCGTGAACTCCACGTAGGAGCCCTTGATGTTGGTGTAGTCGACGAAGCCGGTGCCCGTGTAGCCGGTGTGGTTGGTGGCGACCGTGCCCTGGGAGATTGTCGCGCTCTCGGCCTGGTATTCGGTGGCCGCGAGGGCGGTGCCCTGGCTCAGCCCGGCCAGCGGCAGCGCGAGCACCGCGGCCAGCCCGTAAGGCAGAACTCTCCTGACGTTCATGGAGGTTGCTCCCTCTCAGCCCGTGTACCGGAGTGAAGCCGCTGCCGCTTTGGGCGAGTCGACCGGTTCGACGCGGATCAGACGGGTCTCGCCCGGCCTCAGGGTGGCGCTGTAGGAGTCGGCCGTCACGCCCTTGTGGGAGCCGGACCACAGGTCGGTGACGTCGCCGGAGCCGGAGAAGCCCACCTGGGACCAGTTCACCGAGACCGTGGAACTGCCGGAGGTGCCGGTGTTGAAGAGGGCGACGACGTACTGGCCGTCGCTCTCCTTCTTGCTCCACACCTGTTCGACCCCGCTGTTCACGATCCGCTTCGCGGCGACCCCGTCCTGGTCGACGCCGATGAGCCGGTCGTTGGTGAGCATGGCCTTGTCGACGGTGTCGAGACCGGTCAGGTCGGTGCCGAGGAGCAGGGGCGCGGCGGCCATCGCCCACAGGGTGAGGTGGGAGCGCCGCTGGTCGGCGGTGAGGCCGACCTGGTCGCCGTTGCCGATCTCCAGGGAGTCCAGGTCGTTCCAGCCGCCCGGCCCGGCGTACGGCTGCCAGCTCGCGGCCGTGTTGAAACGGGCGGAGACATGCGACCAGTCGGTGAGCGGATAGCCGCTGCCGTTGTCTCCGGGACCGCAGTAGCACTCGACGTCACCCTGGGTGCGCCAGCTGTTCGCGAGCTGCCGCCAGGTCGGGGCGTCGGCGATCGGGAGGTTGTTGGAGAGCCCGAAGGTGATGGGCCGTCCGGTGTCGCGCAGCGCCTGGGACCAGGCCCGTACGTCCGGGACGTCCTGGCTGCCCACCCCGTCGATCTTCAGGTAGTCGACGCCCCAGGAGGCGAACTGGTCCGCCCAGGAGTTCACGAACTCCTGCGCGCCCGGCCTGGAGTAGTCGATGTAGTACATGTTCTTGCAGTTGTAGTTCTTCTCGGTCTTCGAGGTGTCCGCGATGTCCTTCGCGTGATACGAGGTGCCCTCGATCGGGGTGTTCCTGGTGACGGCGTTCTTGGCGATGCCCGGGGTGACGTAGAAGCCGAACTTCAGGCCCTTGGAGTGGACGTAGTCGGCGACGGCCTTGATGCCGCCGGGGAACTTGGCGGTGTCGACGGCCCAGCGGCCGTACGAGTCGACGGTGAAGCCGTTCGAGTCGCACTTCTGCCAGAAGTCGTCGAGGTTGACGTGGACGAAGCCGTGGTCCTTCAGCCCGCTCGCGACCAGCGCGTCGGCCTGGGCCTTGATCTTGGCCTCGGTCGGCCGGCGGCGCACATAGCTCCAGCTGCTCCAGCCCATGGCGGGCCGGACGGCCTGGCCGTTGTCGGAGGCGGCGGCCGGGTGGGCGGTGCCCACGAGCGGTACCGCCGCGGCGACCAGCACTCCGGCGACCGCCGTCGTCAGTGCTCTTGTCCAAATCACGGGCGTCCTCCGTTCACGGGCGTCGCGTAGGCCGTGCCGATCCAGGCCTCGTCGACGCGCAGCCGTTTGTAGCGTGTGGTGTCGGTGGCGGCGGCCCAGGTGGAGTCCACCTCCAGGCGGACATAGCGGGCGGTGGCGGCGGCCAGATCGATGCCCTGGATGCCCCGCCGGCTGGGCAGCTCCCCGGACTTGACGGCGCTGCCCCAGTTCCTGCCGTCGTTGCTGAGGAACACCTTGTACGCCTTGATGCGCGCCGACTGCTCGGTGTCGGAACGGGCGTAGGCGACCGAGTCCTCGCGCTGGTTGAGACCGATGTACTGGACCTTCTCGACCGAGCCGAGGTCGAAGGTCAGGTTCACCGGCAGCGTCCTGTCGCTGTCCCAGTAGGTGAGGTAGTCGCCGTCACCGGCGGCGGAACCCGCGTGACCGCTCGCCGAGGCGCTCGCGGTGACCTTGGCTCCGGAGAGGATGCCCTGGCGGCCGGCGGTCATGACCTTGAAGACGGTGTCGTACGGGTCCCAGGAGCCGAGGCCGGTGAGGGTGAGTACCCCGCCGGACTGGGACCAGGAAACCGCCTTGCCCGTGCGGAGGTCGGTGACGGAGGCGATGCGGTAGCCGTTGTCGCGGATCCGCAGGGTGCTGGTCGACGGCGGGGTCAGGACGTGGACGTACTGACGGTTCGGGTCGGTCCTGGCGACGGTGGTGACGCCGTGCGCCCCGTCGTTCCAGAAGCCGGGCTTGAGGCCGCCGTACAGGTAGCCGCCGCCCTCGGTGCCGTGCAGGGACTCCCAGATGGGGTCGAGATAGGAGTCGGCGAAGGTGTTGAAGGCGGCCTGGTTGGCCGGGAACCTGCCGTTGACCTGGGCGGTCTCGGCCATCAGGGCCTTCACCGAGGAGCCGGCGTTGGTGACCAGCCGACCCAGGGTGAGTCTGCGGTCGACGGCCGGGTCCGAGCCGTCGTACCACCAGGCACCGGTCGAGGGCAGCTTGAAGTCGGCCTCGGTCAGGCGGGGTTGGGCCGTGTAGACCGCCTGCGGGTAGTCGTAGGCCGGGGTCATCCCGGTCTTCTGCTCATTGCTGATCATGTCCATGATCGGCGTGTCTTCGTTGTTGTTGCTCAGTGTGTAGTCGGGGCGCTTCTGCTGGATCTGGGCGTAGAGGTCGTGGCTCTCCCAGTACGCGTTGTCGTTGTCGATCCAGAAGCCGCCGAGGTCGGGATAGCGGTCCATGACCTCGAAGAAGTTGTCGTAGCCGAACTGGCCGAAGCCGTCCCGGGTGGTGAGGTCGACGTCCTTGCCCTTGTAGGCGGAGTAGGCGGCCGAGTCGAGCCATTCGTGGCCGCCCTCGTCGTGCCACTGGGGGTCGTCGGTCATGTAGAGGATGACCTTCATGCCCTTGGCCTTGGCGGCGGTGATCAGCTCGCCGAGGAAGTCCCGCCTGGTGGCGCAGGAGCCGGGGATCTTCGAGGGCCAGGGGCGGGCGTAGCCGAGGCGGCTGTGGAAGGTGGCCAGGACCAGGTACTGGGTGTGCAGTTTCTGTGCCTCCTTCACCCAGTAGTCGGGGGTCCAGCCGCCGCTGGTGACGTCGTTCTCCCAGGCGGTGCAGCTGGTGTGGGCGGGGGCGGTGCGCAGGCCCCAGTGCAGGAAGAGGCCGCCGACGGAGCCCCGGAGGAAGTCCTGACGGGGGTTCTCCAGGTCGCGCGGCTTCGCAGCCGTACCGCAGTCCTGGCCGCCCGAGACGCGGAGGGCGCCGCCGGAGGTGTTGTGACTGTCCGTCAGGCAGGCGCCCGTGACGTCCTGGAGGCCGATGTCGTACGGGGAGTCCCCGCCCTTCTGCGCCGTGAAGCGGGTGAGGCGGATGCCGCTCGCCGCGTTGGCGATGACCGCCGGCCGTCCGTCGTCGACCGCGAACTTCACGGAGCTGTCGGTGAACCGGACGTCGTCGGCGTTGTGCAGGTACCAGCCGTAGGCCGGCCGGGTGCCGATGGCCTTGGGGTTGTAGTCCTTGGGGTCGTTGCCCGGTACGGCGGTCGACATGGTGCCGTTGCCGCCGGGCACGGTGATGTCGACATGGGTGAAGGTGATCCCGTGGATCCGGTGGCCGCTCTCGCCCCACAGGGTCGGGCTGAAGGACGGGGTGGTGCCGGTGGCGGTGACGTTCTCGTACGTCACATCACTGATCGAGCCGATGCCCGGGCTGTTTCCGCAGCGCTTGCGGGTGCCGATCTTCTCCATGATCGGGGAGTGCACTCCGGTCATCGTGATGTCCTTGTAGTGGACGTCGGAGATCTTCGCGCCGTCCATGGAGACCATGCCGAGGCCGGACTTGTCGGCGCCCTCGATACGGATGTTGTCGAACTGGTAGTCGGAGAAGTCGCCGCAGGTCTCGGAGCCGAACATCAGGGCATTGCAGCACCTGGCCGACAAGTGGGAATCGCTCACCCGGACATGCCCGTTGGGGAGTTTCGCGCCCAGGGCGTAGTCGCTCTTGAAGACCAGGGCGTCGTCGTTGGCCTTGATGTCCGCGTTGGTGACCGTGACGTTCGTGGTGGAGATGATGTTCCAGCCGTCGCGGTCGCTCGCGGTGTCGATGGTCAGGCGGTCGGACGTCACGTTCGTGCAGCCGTTGATCAGGGCCGCGAAGTGGCCGCCGCGGCGCAGGGTGAGACCGTCGCCGATCCTGAGTCCGTCGCACCGGGTCAGCGAGATGATCTTGTCGGCCTCGCCGGACTTCGGGTTGCCGGTGATCAGGTCGCCGGCGCCGTCGATGACGCCCTGGCCGACGAAGCCGATGTCGGTGAGCTGGTCGCCGTAGATCATCGCGTCGCGGAAGTGGCTGTGGCCGTAGTCCTGGTAGTCGTCGTTCGGGTTGGACTCGGCCTTGTCGTAGGTGTCGGCACTGGAGCCCTGGAGGGTCGCGCCCTTGTCGAGCTGGAGCGTCACATGGCTCTTCAGGTGGATGGTGTTCTTGGACTTGTAGGTGCCGGCGGTGAAGCGGACGGTGCCGCCGCCCGCCGAACTCGCCGCGTCGACGGCCTTGTCGATGGCCGGGGTGTCGTTGGTGGAGCCGTCACCCTTGGCGCCGTAGTCACGCACGTCGTAGACGGTGGCCGCGTGGGGCGCGGTGTGCGGGGATGCCAGGGCCGCGGGCCGGGAGAGCCCGAGGACGACGGCGAGGACGGAGAGGACGATCGCGGCAGCCCGGTGCCGCGCGACGGTGGGGGGTTTCATGGTGACGGTTCCTCACACCAGCTGGTGGCCACAAAGTTCGGATGTTGTGCTCATGACACTGAACCTCGCAGTTGCTCGTTCATGATCAGGAAGGCCCCGAGGCCGTGGAAGTCGTTCGTGGCCCGGGTGCGGGCGACGTAGTACGCGTAGTCGCCGACGTTCGTGCCGATGGAGATGTCGGCGAGGTCGGTGCGGCCGTCCGGGCCGACCGACAGCTCGGCGAGCACGCCCTGGTAGCCGCGGCGGGCGACGTCCGCGTAGTGCGGGTCGAGGTAGTGCTGCTGGGCGCCGCGGGAGAGGGCGTAGGTGAACATGCTGGAGCAGGACGTCTCGGTCCAGTTGTCGCTACGCCCGCCCTTGTCCATCACCTGGAACCAGCGTCCGGTCGCCGGGTCCTGGTACTTCTCCAGCCCCGCCACCAGCTTCCGGAAGATGTCGAGCAGTTGAGGTCGGCGGGACTGGTTCGCCGGGACGGCGTCGAGCACGTTGACGATCGCCATCGCGTACCAGCCGACGGCACGGCACCAGTGCTCGGGCGCGAGACCGGTCCCCGGATCCGACCAACTCGCGCTCCTCGACTCGTCGTAGGCGTGCCTGAGCAGCCCGTTCGCGACCTGGAGGTGGCCGCCGTAGACGGCGAGCTGCTTCGCCGCCTCGTCGTCGGTGTACGCGCTGTCGCCGAACTCCTTGCCGTACTCGACGAGGAACGGGTTCACCATGTAGACGCCGTCCGCCCACAGCTGGTGCGCGCGGCTGGCGGTGTCCGCGTGCCAGAAGCCGCCCTCGCTCGTCCGGGGGTAGGTGTTCAGGCGGTCGCGGATCTTCCTGGCGGCCTTGCGGTAGCGGTCCTGGCCGGTCTCGTGGTGCAGGATCACCAGCAGCCGGCCCGCCTGCATGCTGTCCAGGCTGTTGAAGGACTGGTCGATCGAGCCGTCGCTCTTCACGAACCGGTCGACGTAGTTCTTGAGGTAGGCGAGGTAGCGGGGGTCGTGGGTGCGCTTGTAGGTCAGGTACTGGCCGTAGAGGTAGAGGCCGACCGGGTAGGACCAGCCGCCGATGGTGCTCGGTGTGGAGCGGGCCATGGTGGATTCGACGACCGCGGTGGACCAGTCGGTGACGGCGGCCGGCCTGGTCGCGGGGGCCGTGGTGGCTGCTGCGGCGGCGGGTGGGGATACCGCGGCGGGGAGCGTGGCCACGGTGGCGGTGGTGAGCGCGACGGCCGCGAGGGCGGCTCGTAGGCGTTTCATGGTCCTCCTGCTCGGTAGGCGGCGGCCACGGTGGTCCGCCGGAGGGTTACGGCACGGTGGCCTGGTGCCTGACGGCAGGCCGGGTCGGTGTTGCGATCGTCTGCGGTGAGCGCGTACGCCTGGCGGCGGCAGCCGCCGGAGTCGGTGGGGCGCAGGGCGAGGCTCACCGCCTGCCAGACGGGTCCGCACCACGCCCAGCCCATCGGCCTCCCGGAACATCTCCACCCACTGCCCGGCCGCCGGCTCAGCTGACCGACCAATCAGTCGGACCAGGTTGGAGCAACACCCGCGGCGCAACGGACAGGCATGAGTGAGCCCGGCCGGGCGTGCCGTGGGCATTTCAGCCACCGACCCCTGGGCCGCGAGGCCTACCCCGGGCCGCATCGGGGAGCTGTCCCGCAACGGGTCGCGGGTGAGCCGGCCGCCACCTCGCCGTGGCGCGGCCGGCGTCCGATGCCGCCCTCGCCGTCGGCGGTACCGTCGCGGTCGGCGGTGACGGCCCGCAGCCGTTCGGAGGACTCCCCGACCGGCCAGGGGCCGGCGGTCGACCCGGCCTGGGCGCTCGTGACGGTCATGGTGCGGGTCAGCGGTCGCCGAGGGCGTGGCCGGTCACGTCCAGGGCAGCCTCCACAACCTGACAACCAGGGCTTCGCCAGACCTTTTCATCGGATGTCTGCAGAAGGGTGGGTTCCGCCTGGTGGTCTTCGGATGCCGTCTCGTTCATGGTGCACACCTGCTTTCCTGAGGTCGGGGGGTCTCAGAGCGCACACAGGGGGTCGCGGTCACAGGGATCCGCTGGAAAACCCACAGGATGGTTCACATCCCTGTACTGGGTTCAGCGATACGTCCGACGATGCGAACCAGAGTCTCGACAGAAACGGGCCGCGGTCAATGGTCCGGACCCATAAGGTCGGATGCATTTCCGGCCAATCTCCGTCCCGGGAGGCTGACTCACCGCTCGGTTCCGGCGGATTCCGGGCTCAGGAATGCATCACGGCCGGTGATCGTTGACGATGGGAGTTCCACCTGTCGACAACCTAAGGATCGAGAGCTCGTGAGCAGCAAGGTCCCCCCGAAAATCCTCAACAACGGCGTCGAGATGCCCCAGCTGGGCTTCGGTGTGTGGCAGGTGCCGGACGACGAGGCCGAGCGGGCCGTCGCCACGGCACTGGAGGCCGGGTACCGCAGCATCGACACAGCGGCGATCTACGGCAACGAAGAGGGCACCGGCAAGGCCATCGCCGCCTCCGCCGTCCCCCGCGAGGACTTGTTCGTCACCACCAAGCTCTGGAACGCCGACCAGGGGTACGACGCCACGCTGCGCGCCTTCGACGCGTCGCTGGCGAAGCTGGGTCTGGACTACCTGGACCTGTACCTCATCCACTGGCCGCTGCCTGCCCGGGGCAAGTACATCGACTCCTACAAGGCGTTCGAGCAGCTGCTGACCGACGGCCTCGTCAAGGCGATCGGCGTCTCCAACTTCCTCCCGGAGCACCTGGAGCGGCTGATCGAGGAGACGTCGGTCATCCCGGCGGTCAACCAGATCGAACTGCACCCGCACCTGCAGCAGCACGCGGCTCGGGAGTTCCACGCCGAGCAGGGCATCGCCACCGAGGCCTGGTCCCCGCTCGGCCAGGGCAAGGGCCTGCTGGAGGTGCCGGCGATCGTCGCCATCGCACAGAAGCACAACCGCACCCCGGCCCAGGTCGTGCTGCGCTGGCACATCCAGCTGGGCAACGTGGTGATCCCGAAGTCCGTCACACCGTCCCGGATCAAGGAGAACATCGAGGTGTTCGACTTCAGCCTGGACACCGAGGACCTCGCCGCGATCAGCGCGCTCAACGAGGACCGCCGCATCGGCCCGGACCCGGCCACCTTCGACATGGGCTGAGCGGCAGCCCGGGTGCACACCGGCCGTCCCGCCGTGTTCTCGGCGGGACGGCCGCTCGCGTTCCCCTGCTCGTTCCGCGACTCCGGTGCGGAGCGCGTCAGTCGGAGTGCACGTCCGCGTGGACGACCTCGAACTCCTCCAGGGCGACCACGGTCACATGCGCCTTGGCGACGTCCTGGCGCCGGGCCGCCGCCTGGCCACCGCGGGACGCGACCATCGAGGCGCGGTCGACGAAGAGCACACCGACCGTGCCCCGGCCCAGCCGCCGGTCGACGAACAGGGCACACCGCGCGAAACCGGGCAGGGTCTCCAAGCGGGGTATCGCCGACGACCGGAACGTCTCGACGAACAGATCCGCGTCGGCCGGGTCGAACTCCACCCTGGTCATCCGCACTCCGCCGCCCACCCTCGGCAGCTGCACCGTGTGGAAGACGGCCACCTCGTAGTTCTCGACGGCGACGGTGCCCGCGAACGGCTCCAGCATCGGCCCGCGCCGCTCGCGCATCACCTGGTCGCTGTTGCGCCGGGCCTCCTCTGAGCCCCACCAGCTCACCGCGAGCAGTTTGCCCAGATCCCGGTCGACGAAGACGCCCGAGCCCCGGTACTCGGGGCGTTCCTCCAGCAGACTGCGCCCTTCGCTGTTCAGCGCCCGGATGGCGGACTCGATCTGCGCCGGATCGCCGGTGGCGTACACCGTGCGTACGAACATGACCCCTCGCCTCCCAGGAGCCACCGGAGCCACCGGAGCCACCGCTCAACCCTCGCACGGCTCCTGCATAAATGTTCGGAATGTCCTGCCCCACCAGTGTTCCCCGGGCTTCATATCGTCGCAATGCATGACAATTTCTCTAGTTCACACCCAGGGGTTGACGCGGACATGCAGCCGGGGCCACCTTGTACGGCACCCGGTCAGGAAACTTTCCTAACAGAAGGGCACCCCCCACAGTGCGCATCCGAACACTGACCCTCGCCGCGGCCTCCGGGGCCGCACTGCTGGCCGCCGGAGTGCTTCCCGCGAGCGCGTCCGGCAGCACCGTCCCGAAGTCCGCCCAGGAGGGCTCGGTCAGCGCGGCCGACCTGCTCTCCAAGGTGACCTCCTGCTCCCAGATCTCCAGCGGCAAGTACAAGACCGACGACGAGACCTCGGCCACCATTCCCGTGTGCGGCAAGAACGGCGCGGTGTTCTGGAAGTCCGACATGGACATCGACTGCGACGGCCAGCGCACCACCAACTGCAACGAGGACCGCGACCCCTGGTACCAGGACGACACCGCGTTCCACCAGTCCGACGGCAAGCCGCTCAAGGCCGAGTCGCTGCCGTACGTCGTGGTGCCCAGCTCCAGCAGCATCTGGAACTACTCCAGTGCCGGCATAAAGGGCGGCGGCGTGGTCGCCGTCATCTACAACAACAAGGTCGAGTACGCGGTGGTCGGCGACACCGGCCCCACGAAGATCATCGGCGAGGCGTCGTACGCCACCGCCAAGGCGCTCGGCATCGACCCCGACCCGGCGACCGGCGGTGCCGACTCCGGCGTCACCTACATCCTGTTCAAGAACTCCAAGGTCTCCCCCATCGAGAGCCACAGCGCGGCGGTGTCCCTCGGCGACCAACTGGCGAAGCAGTTCCTGGCCAGCAACTGACCCGGGGAGGGCGGGCGGCAGGCTGCCGTTGGCGTCCCAGAACGGGGTCTCCACCCGGCCCGGCGCGACCAGCGTGACGCCGATGCCGAACTCGGTGACCTGGCGACGGGTGTTCTCCGCGAGCCCGGTGACCGCCCTCCCCCACTCTCGAATTCACTCGAGCGGGGGGGACCCCCATGGTCACGCCGTACAGATTGCCGGGCGTGTTCACGAACCCGGCGACGCTGCCGACCAGGACGATCCGCCCGCGGCTCGCCTTCAGGGCGTCGACGGAGGCCCGGATCAGCAGGGCGGGGCCGAGGACGTTGGTGAGGACCATCTCGGCTCAGCCCGCCGGGTCACCGTCGGCGACGGTGTCGTGGGTGGCGAAACCGGCGTTGGCGACGACGGTGTCGAGCCGGCCGTACGCCTTGAGCGTGCTGTCGACCGCCGCCTGCACGTCGGCGTACTCGGCGCTGTCACCCACGATGGTCAACAGGCCCTCCGGGTCGCCGAGTTCACTGGCGAAGTCGCGCAGCCGCTGCTCGCCCCAGCCCGGTGACGGCCACCCGGTGCCCCGCGTCCAGCAGTTGACGCCCGACGGCGGCGCCGATACCGCTGCCGCCGCCGGTGATGAGCGCGACCGGAGAGTCGTTCATGGCTTTCCCCCTGTGGTTGGCGATCGGCCGGAGTCCATCACTTCGAGCGCTCTCGATGTCAACCACCGCAGGTCGCGCGGTACGGCACGGAGGGCAGGTACCGCCGCCACTGCGCCCGCGTCGGACCCCCGTCCGCCCGGGCGCACAGCTCGCTCGCACTCTCCTCGGGCCGCAACGGAACGCTCCGGACGGCGAGATGAGGCGTGATGATGTGCAACTCCCGCGCGTCCGGGGTGAATCCGAGGGCGAGGACCGGTCCGTCACCGGCCGGCACGGTCGCCGGGTCCAGCCGGGTGCGGGCCGTCTCCCACACCTGTGCCGAACCGTCGGCGGTGCTCGCCGCGAGCAGTGTCCCGTCGGCGGAGAACGCCAGGGCCGACGGGACCACGGTGGCACCGGCCGCTCTGAGCACCGCGAGCCTGCGCCAGGTGTGCGCGTCCCACAGGGTGACCCTGCCGACCAGATCCTCGGCGGCCAGATAGCGGGCGTCGGGGCTGAACGCGGCGGTGCGCAGCAGGTCCTCCCCCGTCACTCCACCCGTTCGCCGCCTGCCGGTCGTGACGTCCACGAGCCCGCCCTCGTAGGTCAGCGCGGTGCGGCCGGTGGGGTCGGCGCCGACGGTGTGCTCCCGGTTCACGACCGGCGGTCCGGCGGCCGCCACGGGCCTGCCGCGCGTGTCGAACGCCGCCCGGACCGCCGCCTTCCGCCGCCAGGCCGAGCCCGTCAGCCCGTGCAGCGAGAGGGTGTGCACGGCGCTGGTCCTGCCGTCCTGCAGATAGCGCAGGACGCCCGCCGACGGGTCCAGCCGGAGCCCGCCGACGGCCGAGCCGGCCACCGGATAGGTGAGCAGGGGCGTGCGCGGGCCGCCGTCGGCGGGGTCCGGGAGGTCCGTGCGCCACAGGGCGAGGGAGCCCGGGGTCCAGGTCAGGGCGTAGGCGCCGTGGAAGACGACGGTGTTCGCGCCGCCGGCGAACGGCAGCCGGGGGCGTTCCCGGCCGGTGCGGAAGTCCCAGGTCACCACGCCCACTCGGGTGGCGGCCGCGACGGCGTGACCGTCCGGGGTGAAGACGACCTCCTGCCCCTGGCAGAGCAGCTTCTCGGTGGACCGGGGCGGGCGGGCGGAGAGCAGGCGCCCCGCCACGAGGTCGAGGACACGCAGCCTGGTGCCGTCCTGACCGCACCAGGCGAGGTACCGCTCGTCCGGGCTCGGCAGGGGCAGCGGGCCGTCGTCCTCGCCGTGGGCGTAACGGTGGAGCGGGTGTCGCCGGTGCGCGTCGTCGGCGTCCGTGGCGGCGTCCGCGTCCCACAGGTCCAGGGTCGCCCGGTCGCTTCCCCGGTCGTGGGCGAGGCGTCGCACCAGGAAAGTGTGTCCGTTCGGCCCGAACATCCCGTCGGCGTCCCGCCAGGGACCGGTCGCCAGCCGCCGGGTGCGGCCGTCGGCGAGCGAGCGGATCACCGTGCCGGTGCCGCCGGGCGCCCGGGAGGCGATCAGCCGGCCGTCGTCGCTGACCGCGATCACCCCGTCGGACAGGCCGGGTCGGCTGAGGGAGTGGATGCGCCGGTGGGAGCGGACGTCCCACTGCACGGCCCGGTCGTGCGCCACCGCCGTCAGGATCCGCCCGTCCGTGCTGAGCCACACGGGTGCGTTCAGGGCCCGGCCGCCCTCCTCGGGCTGGACGAACAGGTCCTGTTCGCTCTGCGCGGCCGCCGTCCGCAGCGCCTGCCGGGTCTCCGGCAGGTCGGCGGTACGCCAGGCGGCCAGGGCGAGGCGCATCGCGGTGCGCGGTTCGGCGGTACGCAGGCCGTCGGCGAGGGCGGCCACCCGGCGGGCCTCGGCCTGGTCCCGCTGCCGCGCGCTGATCCCGCTCTGCCGCCAGGCGACGGCACCCGCGGCCAGGGCCAGACACAGCAGGACGGCGAGCGCACCGGTCAGCGCCCGCAGCCGGCGCCCGGCCCGCACGGAGGCCCGCTGCCCGCGTTCGTACGACTCGACGCTCGCCGTCAGGAACTCCCGCTCAAGCAGGCTCAACTCCCCCTGGTAGGAACCCGCTTCGGCGAAGGCCTCCCGCGCCTCGGTCAGGCGGGCCCCCCGGTACAGCGCCCCCGCGTCCCGCTCCAGCCCGGCCCAGGCGGCCGCCGCCTCGGTGAGCCGGCGGTGGGCACGCAGGCGTTCGCGGTCGGCGTCGATCCAGCCGCGCAGCCGGGGCCAGGCACCGAGCAGGGCCTCGTGGGCGAGGTCGACCGTGTCGCCGTCGACGGTCAACAGGCGTGCCATGACCAGGCGTTCGAGGACATGGGCGGTGGTGGGGTCGGTGCCGAGTTCGGCGCGCTGTGCCGGGCGCCGGGTGTCTCCGGTGCCGTCGCCCGGGGTGACCATGCGCAGCAGCAGGGCGCGGACGGCCGCCGCCTCGGCGGGGGTGCAGCGGGCGTGGAGTTCCTCGGCGGTGTGGGCGACGGCGCCCCGGACGCCGCCGACCGCCTCGTAGGCGGCGAGGGTCAGGGTCTTGGCGGAGCGCCGTCGCCAGACCTCGCGCAGGGCGTGGGCCATGAGCGGCAGTCCGCCGGGTTGACCGGCGACGTCGGCGACGATCCGGGCGGTCAGGGCGCGTTCGACGATGTGCTGCCGGGCTGCCGCGGGCCGGACCACCACCTCCCGGAGCCGCTGCGGCGCCAACGGGCCGACGAGCAGGGTGGAGTCCCGCAACGCCTCGGCGAGCAGGGGATGTTCGGCGCAGTGCCGGTAGAAGTCGGCGCGCACGGCGAGCAGTACGCGCAGCCGGGGGTCCGGCCGCAGCAACCGGCCGATGAACAGCTCGCGTTCGGCCGGGTCGGCGCAGAGCGCGAAGACCTCCTCGAACTGGTCGACGACGAGCAGGGTGTCGCCGGGGGCGTCGTGCGGGGTGAGGAGTGCCGGGTGGGTGCGGGCGGGGTGGGCGCCCGGGGTGAGGATCCGGATGACGGCGGGGCGCCGCTCCGGGTCCCCGGCCTCCCGCAAGGCGGGGACGAGCCCGGCCCGCAGGAGGGACGACTTGCCGCTGCCCGAGGCGCCGACCACCGCCCCGACACGGCTGCGGCGGGTGTGCGCGACCAGTTCGGCGATCAGTTCGTCGCGACCGTGGAAGTGGTCCCGGTCACCGGCCTCGAACCGGGCGAGGCCGGGATAGGGACAGGGCTCGTCGTCCTCGGCGAGCCGGGTGCCGGCGGCCTCGGCGGCGGCCGTCCGCCAGCGCCGCTCCCACTCCTCGGGGTCGCCGCCGCACGCGACGACGTAGGCCGTGACCACGGGGAGTGTGGGCAGCCGCGCCCCGGCGGCCGCCGCCGAGAGCGTGGGCCCCGAGTAACCGGCCCGCAGCCCCATCGCCCGGTAGGTCGGCGTACCCGCCTCGTCCCGCAGCTTGCGCAGCTCGAAAGCGAACCGCTCCACCGCCCCCGCCGCGGGATCAAGCGGTTTCTCCCGGCGCCCCATCCACGTCTCCCCCGTCGACAGCAACTCTCCCCAACCTAACCGGGATTGACAGGAGAGCCGGTTCGGGGCTGCCCATCAAGTCCCCGGCCGCTGAACTCGCCGGTGCACAAGCCCCCGACCTGCACCGGAGCCCGCCATCGCCACCCTGCACGCCGACCGCACCGCGCCCCCGCCCGTTCCGGCCCGGGCGCGGCACCGACCCGTACCCGCTCTCGCCCCGGTCTTCCTCTCCCTCGCCCTCGGTCTGTGGGGGATCAGACGCGACGGCGCCCTGTGGCGGGACGAGGTGGTCAGCTACGACCTGTCCCGACGCGCGCTCCCGGATCTGGCGCGCACGTTGGAGCGAGCCGACGCCGTGCACGGCCTCTACTACCTCCTCGTCCACGCCCTGTTCCGGCTCTTCCCCGGTGCCGACCCGCTGCTCGTGCTGCGGCTGCCCTCCGTGCTGGCCGTCGCCGTCACGGCCGGACTGCTCGCCCTGCTCGGCGCCCGGTACGCGGGCCCGCGCGCGGGGCTGCTCGCCGGGCTGGTGTTCGCGGTGCTGCCGCCGGTCCAGCGCTATGCGCAGGAGGGCAGGTCGTACGCGCTGGTCTGCGCCCTCGTCGTCTGGGCGACATGTCTGCTGGTACGGGCGGTGGACGCCGGCACCGCCCGGGCCTGGGCCGGCTACGGCGCGGTGCTGCTGACCGCCTGTCTGCTGCACGAGTTCGCGGTACTGGCACTCGCCGCGCACGCCGTGGCCGTACCCCGCGAGGCCCGGCGTGCATGGCTGAGGGCGGCCGGCGCGGTCGTCGCCGCGCTGGCGCCCCTCGCCGTCCTGAGCGTGCGGCAGTCGGCGCAGGTGGCGTGGATCGGCAGGCTCGGGGCCGGGGCGCTGCTGGGCTTCGGCGGGGTCGCGCTGCTCAGCTGCGCCTGCGCGGCGGTGCTGCCGAGGCCGCTGGTCCGGCTGGCCCTGCCGCTCACCGTGCTGCCCGCCGGGCTGCTGATGCTGGTGTCGCCGGCCAAGCCGTTGTACGTCGACCGGTACGTCCTCTACGGCCAGGCGGGCACCGCGCTGCTGGCCGGTGCCGCCCTGGACCGGCTGATCCGGGCCGGCGGTCCGCGCCGGGCGGCCGCGCTGCTCGGCGTCGGCGTGGCCGTCGCCGCGCTGCTGCCCGTCACCACGTATCTGCGCACCCCCGGCAGCCGCCTGGACGATGTCACCGCCATCGGCGCGGCCGTGCGTACGGCGGGCGCGGGCGCCGACGGGATCCTCTATCTGCCCGCCCGCCGCCGGGTCTGGTCGCTCGCCGACCCGGGCACCGTGCGGGGACTGCGCGACCTCGCTCTGGCCCGCGCCCCCGCGGCCTCCGGAACGCTGTACGGCACGGAGGCCGGCCCGTCCGTGATCCGGGCCCGGCTGCTCACCGCGCACCGGGTCGTCGTACTGCGGGATCCGGTGGGACAGCCGCCGGACACCGCGCCAGGTGAGGTCATGAAGCGCAGGACGCTCGCCGAGCGGTTCGAGGAGTGCGGGACACGGGCGGTGCGGGGAGCGCGGGTGAGCGTGTACGCGCGCCGCTGCTAGACGGGCCGTACGGCGGTGTGCACCGTCCGGGCGCCGAGGACGAACACGTCGGACCTGCGGTGGACGCTCGCCGGGTCGGCCGGATCGAGGAGGCGGTCCAGGGTGGCACGGTCGTCGGCGTCCAGACCCTCGCCGACGGTGTCGCGCAGCCGGGAGAGGATCTCGGTCACGTAGGCGCGGGCCCGGTCGGAGGCCGGGGCGGGCAGGTCGATGAGGAAGCTGCGGCTGCGGGCGTACCTGAGCCCTGCGGAGCCGAGCAGCGCGGGCCAGTCCTCGGCCTCGGCGACCGCTCCGGGCAGGTCGGTGCGCATCCGCGCGAACCACTCCTCCTGCAGCGCGTCCAGCCGTGCCTGTAGTCCGGCCCGGCCGATGCCGATGTCACGGGGCAGGAAGCGGCTGGGCAGGCCGCCTTCGAGGATGGCCAGGGTGCCGCCGGGGGCCAGCCGCTCGCCGAAGGCGGTGAGCGCGGCCCGCTGGTCGCCGAGGTGGTGCAGGCTGTGCCCGGCCCACAGGAGATCCGCCGGGTAGTCCAGCTTGTCCAGGACGCCCGGCAGTTCACCGGCGAGGACACCGAACCGGTCCCCCACGCCCAGCCGCTCGGCGCGGGCCGTGGCCCGGTCGAGGAGCGGTTCGCTGCCGTCCACGGCCAGCACCCGCGCACCCGGGAAGACCTCGGCGAACAGACACGACACCACGCCCGGCCCGCTGCCCACGTCGACGATCAGCCCCGGCTCGGTGACCTCCTTGCCGAGCCAGCCCAGGGCGTTCTCGTAGAGCGGGGCGAACAGCTCCGCCTGCGACTCCAGGTGCGGGGCCATCTCGGCCCAGTCGATGTCGGTGTGGGTGTGCGTGTGGGCGTGGGTGTCGGTGTGCTGGTGGTGGTGATCGTGCGCCATGGGAGCAGCCTCTCGTCCGGGTGCCGCCAGGGTGCGCCGACGCACCGCCCGGAGGCCAGCCCTGTTGCCGGTGCGGCAAAAAAGAGGATGCGGACGGCAAGACCGGCGGGCCACGATGGGCGAATGGACGACGAGTTGGTGGAGCGTTTCCTGACCGACGGTTTCGTGAAGATCGAGGGGGCCGTCGCACCCCGGGTCGCCGAGGGCTGCGCCCGGCGGCTGTGGCAGGAGACGGGGTACGACCCCGAGGACCCGGGCACCTGGCAGGACCCGGTGGTCTGGGTGGCAGGCCTGGCCGACGGCCCCTTCGCCGCCGCCCCCAACTCCCCTGCGCTGCACCGGGCGTTCGACCTGCTGGTCGGTGAGCGGCGCTGGGACCCGCGCTATTCGCTGGGTGCCTTCCCGCTGCGGTTCCCGCACCGGGAGGAGCCGGACGACGCGGGCTGGCACATCGACACGAGCTTCATGCCGGAGGGTGCCACCGACTGGTACGCCAACGTGTGGTCAAGGGAGCGCGCCCTGCTGATGCTGTTCCTGTTCAGCGAGGTGACCGAGGCGGACGCCCCGACCCGCATCCGGGTCGGCTCGCACCTGGACGTGCCCCGGATCCTGGAGCCGTACGGCGCGGAGGGTGCCACGCTGGGCGAGCTCGGCCCGCAGGTGGCGGCGGCCTCCGCGCACCGCCCGGTCGCCCTCGCCACCGGCCGGCCGGGCGACGTCTACCTGTGCCACCCGTTCCTGGTCCATGCCGCCCAGCCGAACCACGGCACCCGTCCGCGCTTCCTGGCCCAGCCGCCCCTGTACCTGAACGCGCCCCTCGTGCTGGACCGCCCCGACGGGAACCACTCGCCGGTCGAACGCGCGGTCCGCCGGGGCCTGGCCCTCACGGACTGACCCCGGCGGACACCGCGCCCCAAAGGGGCGCGGGGCTGTTTCACCATGCGGCTCAGCCGGCGGCGCCTACAGCGGCGGGTAGGCGTTCGCCATCAGCTGCTGGAACTGGGCGGAGAACCAGTGCCCGGACAGCGGCGCGTTCGGCAGGGCACCGGACATGCTGTTGCCGTTGCGGGCGTTGCCCGTGTATGTCGGGTCGCACATCCGGTCGAAGCCCTTGCCCTCGTCGTTGGCGATGGCGGTGCTGGAGCCGTCGGACTCGCCCGGGGGCTTCATCCAGACGTAGGCGTCGATCCCGGTGGCCGGGCCGGCCTGCGGGCGCTCGCCGAGGCCGGCGCCGGACTGGTTGCACCAGTTGCCGATGTGGATCCGGCGGTCGTAGCGGCCGCCGTCGACGTAGGTGTCCACGCTGGTCGTCGCGCCGGGTCCGGTCGGGCGGGCGCTGCCGCCCCAGCCGTTGCGGGAGGTGTCGATCAGCATGCCGATGCCGGAGTTGAAACCGACCGAGACCAGCTGGGTGCGGAAGGCCTGGGCGAAGGACAGCTCGTCGACGTACCGGTTCCAGTCGACCCACTTGGACTGGCGGACGGAGGTGCCGTTCACCGTGTCGTTGATGGTGAAGTTGTTCTCCTTCAGGGCGCTGTAGTTGGCCGTGTTGGTGATGAACCCGGCCACGTCGTCGACGGTCGCGCCCTCGCTGGTGGCCGCCTGCTTGAACAGGGTGGCCGACGGGGCGAAGTTGTCGTCCCAGCCGATCCAGCCGTGGTGGCCGGCGTCGAGGTAGTTGTAGACGTTCGGGATCGCGCCGAGTTTGGCGAGCGCGTAGCCGACGCCCTTCACGTAGTTGCCGTTGGCGAGCATGGTGTCGCAGTTGGCGGTGGCGGTGGCGCGGCTGCCGGTGTTGGTGACCAGGTTGGGCAGCGAGTCGATCTCGATGGTGGTGACGATTCGCAGCGAGGCGTACTTGGGGTCGGCGAGGATCGTCGCGATCGGGTCGATGAACTGCGTCTTGTACTTGTCGATCTCCGTCGGCCCGAGTTCGCCGTTGGAGGCGAGGGCCGCGCAGTCCCGTCCGGGCAGGTCGTAGACGACCAGCTGGACGACCTCTTCGCCGCTGCCCTTCTGGGCGAGGGCGGCGTCCAGGTGGGCGCGCAGACCCATGCCTCCGTTCACGCCCGCGATGGCGGCGATGCGGTCCAGCCAGACGCCGGTGGGCTGGTTGGAGATCCGGCTGCCGCCCGTCTCGGCGGCGGCCTTCGCGGACCACTCGGGGTTCACGTAGACCTTGGCACCGGAGTACGGATTGTCGACGCGGGTGCCGCTGCCACCGCCCCCGTTGTCCCCGCCGCCCCCGCCGCTGCCGTCGTCGACGTTGCAGGTGACGCCGTCGAGGGTGAAGGCGGTCGGGAGCGCGTTGGTGCCGCTGTAGGACCCGTTGAAGCCGAAGCTGACCGAACCGCCGGTGGCCAGCGTGCCGTTGTAGGTCTCGTTGGCCGCGGTGACGGACGTGCCGCTCTGGGTGATCTTGCTGTTCCAGAAGCTGGTCACCTTCTGGTTCCCGGCGTACGACCACTTCACCGCCCAACTCGACTTCGCCGCCGAGTTGTTGGTGACGGTGACGGCGGCGGTGAAGCCGGCGCCCCAGTCGTTCTGGATCTTGTAGTCGACGGTGCAGGGGATCGCGGCGACCGCCGCCGCCGAGGAGGGGGTCACGGCGAACGCCGGCCCGGACGCCCCGGCGACGAGCGCCAGGGCGGCGAGTACCGCTGTTCTGGTACGACTCATGAGTGCGGGTTCCTTCTTCTTCGGTGGATGGGCTAGGAGTTGACGGCCTGGAGGTGGTCACGCAGCCCGGCGCCGTACGCCGTCGGCGTACCGCTGTAGTCGGAGATCAGGGACGGGCCGGAGGAGCAGTCCCACGTGTTCCAGGTCCAGCCCAGATAGGACAGGCCACGGTCGTCGAACCACTTCATGACCTGGTCCACGAACCCGTGCGAGCAGGTGTTCTCGCCGATCTCCCCGGCGACCAGCGGCACCTGGGCCGCGACCGGGGCGAGGGTGGAGTTCCAGCAGCTCTCACTGGCACAGGTGTTGAAGTTGTAGACGTGGTAGGCGGCGACGAGATTGCCGGCCGGGTCGGTGGGCTTGTACGCCGGCCACTGGCCGAGGTCGTTGGAGTACGCCAGCCCGCCGATCATGATGACGTTCTTGGCGCCCGCCGACCGGACGGCGTCCACCAGATCCTGCATGCCGGCGACCTCGTAGCCGATACCCGGGCAGGTGCCGCCGTCCCGCCAGCACTGCCAGGCCTGGGTGGTGGTGGAGGTCGCCCGGTCCGGGTACGGCTCGTTGAACAGGTCGAAGACGGCCGCCGGGTCGTCCTTGAAGGTGCCGGCCACCGAGGACCAGAAGGACGGGCTGTACTGCGCGTCCGGCATCGGCTTCTGGCAGGTGGCGTGCACGTCGGAGCAGCCGGCGGAGTTGCCGGTGTACTGGCCGTAGGACCAGTGCAGATCGAGGATCGGCGTCATGCCGAACGACTCGACGCGGGCCACCAGGTCCTTGACCGCGTTGATGTAATTCGCGCCGCCGTACTCGGGCTTGACGTTGGACAGGCCCAGCCAGCACTCCTCGTTGAGCGGGATGCGGACCGCGTTCGCCTTCCAGCCGGCGATCGCCTTGATCGCCGCGTCGTCCACCGGGCCGTCCCAGATCCCGTATCCCTGCACGCACATGAACTCGCCGCCGGAACGGTTCACGCCGAGGAGACGGTGGGCCGTGCCGCCGGCGTCCACGAGCTTGGTGCCGGAGACATGCAGGGCGGGCGCCGCGCCGGTGCCGGGCGGCTCGGTCGGGGTCGGAGTGGGAGTGGGTTCGGAATCGACTTTGCAGGTCGTGCCGTTGAGCTTGAACGCCGTCGGCACGGCGTTGCTCCCCGACCAGGAGCCGAGGAACCCGGCGCTGACACTGGCGCCGGTGGCCAGCGAACCGTTCCAGCTCTCGTTCGTGGCGGTGACCGTCGTACCGGACTGGGACCACTTGGCGTTCCAGCCCTGGGTGATCTTCTGGCCGTTGGCGAAGCCGAAGCCGAGGCTCCAACCGCTCATGGCGGCCATGTTGTTGGTGAGGGTCACGGAGGCCTGGAAGCCGGTGTCCCACTGGCCGGTGACCGTGTACCGCACCGTGCACGCCGGCGTTGCTCCGGACGCCGACACCACCGGCACCAGCGCGGACCCGACGAGGGCGACCGCACCGGCGACGGCTAAGAGAACTGAACGCGGAGGGTGTCGCATGAGCGACTCCTTGCAGCTCGGGCGCGTCCTGACGGACGCGTCGACTGAACGGAATCGCTCCCACTGGTGCGAAGGAAGGTAGCGCCAAGTGACAGCAAAGAACAGGGGAGTTGCTTGACTTTTCCTCAGCGCGTCCGTCGAATCTTTTCGACTCTTCAACGGCCTTGACCGCACCATGCCACGTCTCCACTATGGGAGCGCTCCCACTGGTTCAAGCCTTGACTTCTTCCCGAGCCGCAAGCGCAAGGAGGAACCAGCACATGCATCCCGCACACCCCCCGCACCCCGGGCGGAGACGCAGAGCCGTACGACGGTTGTGGACGGCCGTCATCGCCGCCCTGGCCCTGCCCCTGTCGATGCTCGCCACCGGCACGACCCCCGCCCACGCGGCGACGGTCCAGTGCAGCGTCGACTACAAGACCAACGACTGGGGCACCGGCTTCACCGCCGACCTGACCCTCACCAACCGCGGTACCGACGCGATCAACGGCTGGACGCTGACGTACGCGTACACGGGCAACCAGAAGCTGACGAACGGCTGGAACGGCACCTGGTCCCAGTCCGGCACCTCGGTCACCGTGCAGAACGCGTCGTACAACGGCACGATCGCGGCGGGCGCGGCGGTCTCGACGGGTGCCCAGTTCTCGTACACCGGCAGCAACGCGGCGCCTACCGGCTTCGCGGTCAACGGCACGACCTGCGCCGGCGCGCACCAGCCGCCGGTCACCGTGCTGACCAGCCCGAGCGCGGGCGCGGTCTACACGCAGGGCGACGCGGTGCCGCTGGCGGCGACCGCGGCGGCGGCGGACGGCGCGACGATCAGCAAGGTGGAGTTCTACGACGACACCACGCTGCTGGGGACGGACACCTCGTCGCCGTACTCGCTCTCAGCCACCGGTCTGACCGTGGGCGGCCATTCGCTGGTGGCGAAGGCGTACGACAGCCTGGGCGCGTCCGCGTCCTCGACCCCGGTCGGCATCACGGTCGCCTCCGGTCCCGCCGTGGTCGCCTCGCCCACCCAGCTGGGCGTCCAGCAGGGCGCGACCGGCACCTTCGGGGTGAGCCTGTCGAAGCAGCCGACCGCGAACGTGACGGTGTCGGTGGCCAGGACGGCCGGGAACACCGGGCTGTCGGTGAGCGCCGGATCGTCGCTGACCTTCACCCCGTCGAACTGGAGCACCGCGCAGAAGGTGACCGTCGCCGCGGACTCCGCCGGCACCGGCACCGCGACCTTCACCTCGTCCGCGACCGGCTACACGAGCGCCGCGGTCACCGTGACGGAGCTGGCCGCGTCGAAGACGTACGACGCGCGCTTCCTGGACCTCTACGGGAAGATCACCAACCCGGCGAACGGCTACTTCTCCCCCGAGGGCATCCCGTACCACTCGGTCGAGACACTGATCGTCGAGGCCCCGGACCAGGGTCATGAGACCACGTCGGAGGCCTACAGCTACCTTCTCTGGCTACAGGCCATGTACGGCAAGGTCACCGGCGACTGGTCCAAGTTCAACGGCGCGTGGGCCCTCATGGAGAAGTACATGATCCCGACCCACGCCGACCAGCCGACCAACTCCTTCTACAACGCGTCCAAGCCGGCCACCTACGCCCCGGAGCTGGACACCCCGAACGAGTACCCGGCGAAGCTGGACAGCACGGTGCCGGTGGGCTCGGACCCGATCGCGGCCGAACTGAAGACCGCGTACGGCACGGACGACGTCTACGGCATGCACTGGCTGGAGGACGTCGACAACGTCTACGGCTACGGCGACACGCCGGGCGGCGGCTGTGAGGCGGGCCCGACGGCCGACGGGCCGTCGTACATCAACACCTTCCAGCGCGGCGCGCAGGAGTCGGTGTGGGAGACGGTCCCGCAGCCGACCTGCGACGCCTTCAAGTACGGCGGCACGAACGGGTACCTGGACCTGTTCACCGGCGACTCGTCCTACGCCAAGCAGTGGAAGTACACGGACGCCCCGGACGCCGACGCGCGTGCGGTGCAGGCCGCGTACTGGGCGGACGTGTGGGCGAAGGCGCAGGGCAAGGGCGCCGATGTCTCCGCCACCGTCGGCAAGGCGGCGAAGATGGGCGACTACCTGCGCTACGCCATGTACGACAAGTACTTCAAGAAGATCGGCAACTGCGTCGGACCGTCCACCTGCCCGGCCGGCACCGGCAAGGACGCCTCTGACTATCTGCTGTCCTGGTACTACGCGTGGGGCGGGGCGACCGATACGAGTGCGGGCTGGGCGTGGCGGATCGGGTCCAGCCATGTGCACGGGGGCTATCAGAATCCCTTGGCCGCCTATGCGTTGAGTTCGTACGCCGACCTGAAGCCCAAGTCGGCGACGGGAGCGGCGGACTGGGGCACGTCCCTCACCCGGCAGCTGGAGTTCTACCGCTGGCTGCAGTCCTCCGAGGGCGCCATCGCGGGCGGTGCGACGAACAGCTGGCAGGGCAGGTACGCGAGTCCGCCGGCCGGTACGTCGACGTTCTACGGCATGTACTACGACTGGGAGCCGGTCTACCACGACCCGCCGTCCAACCAGTGGTTCGGCTTCCAGGCCTGGTCGATGGAGCGGGTCGCCGAGTACTACCAGCAGACCGGGAACGCCACGGCCAAGGCGGTCCTCGACAAGTGGGTGGCGTGGGCGCTGTCCAAGACCACGATCAACCCGGACGGCAGCTACCAGATCCCCTCGACGCTCCAGTGGTCGGGCCAGCCCGACACCTGGAACGCCTCAAGTCCCGGCCCCAACAGCGGACTTCACGTCACCGTCGCCGACTACACGAACGACGTGGGCGTGGCGGCCGCGTACGCCAAGACATTGACGTACTACGCCGCCAAGTCCGGCAACGCGACGGCGAAGTCCACGGCCAAGGCGCTGCTCGACGGCATGTGGGCCAACTACCAGGACAGCCTGGGGATCGCGGTGCCGGAGACGCGGGCCGACTACAACCGCTTCGACGACAGCGTGTACGTGCCGAGCGGGTGGTCCGGGAAGATGCCGAACGGCGACGCGGTCAACTCGTCGTCGACGTTCGCCTCGCTGCGGTCCTTCTACCAGGACGACCCGGCGTGGTCGAAGATCGAGAGCTACCTGGCGGGCGGGGCCGCGCCGTCGTTCACGTATCACCGGTTCTGGGCACAGGCGGACATCGCGCTGGCGATGGGGTCGTACGCGGAGCTTCTTGAGTAGTCCCGGTGATTGCGGTGGTCGGCTGCGGGTTTCGTCGTGGCTGGTCGCGCAGTTCCCCGCGCCCCTTCGGGGCGCTGCAGCCGGGCCGTCCTCACCCGCACTGGGGGCGGCCCGGCAACTCTCACCCTGTTCGGAAAGCGCTTACCCGTCTCTCGCGGAAGGGACTTCCCGTGCGAAGAACCCGCATCCTCACCGCCGTCCTGGCCCTCGCCGCCGGGTTGCTCGCGGGCACCCCGCCCGCGCTCGCCGCCCACGAGAGCGCGAAAGTCACGCTTGCCGCCGACAGCTACACCTGGAAGAACGCCCGGATCGACGGGGGCGGGTTCGTCCCCGGGATCGTCTTCAACCGCGGCGAGAGGAACCTCGTCTATGCCCGTACCGACATCGGCGGCGCCTACCGCTGGCAGGAGTCGACGAAGACCTGGGCGCCGTTGCTGGACTCGGTCGGCTGGGACGAGTGGGGGCATACGGGCGTGGTCAGCCTGGCCTCGGACTCGGTCGATCCGAGCAAGGTGTACGCGGCCGTCGGGACGTACACCAACAGCTGGGACCCGACGAACGGGGCCGTGCTGCGCTCCGCCGACCGGGGCGCCAGCTGGCAGAAGACCGATCTGCCCTTCAAGTTGGGCGGCAACATGCCCGGCCGGGGCATGGGCGAGCGGCTGGCGGTCGACCCGAACAAGGACAGCGTGCTCTATCTGGGCGCGCCCAGCGGCAAGGGGCTGTGGCGGTCGACGGACTCCGGGGTGACCTGGGCGCAGGTGACCGACTTCCCCAACGTCGGTGATTACGTGCAGGATCCGGCCGACTCCAGCGGCTACGCCTCCGACAACCAGGGCATCACCTGGGTCACCTTCGACGAGTCGACCGGTACGGCCGGTACGGCGACGAAGACGGTCTACGTCGGGGTCGCCGACCTGCAGAACTCGGTGTACCGCTCGACGGACGCGGGCGCCACCTGGACCCGGCTCGCCGGCCAGCCGACGGGATACCTCGCGCACAAGGGCGTACTGGACGCCGTCAACGGCTACCTGTATCTCTCCTACAGCGACAAGGGCGGCCCGTACGACGGCGGCAAGGGCCGGCTGTGGCGGTACGCGACCGCGACCGGCACCTGGACGGACATCAGCCCGGTGGCGGAGGCCGACACGTACTACGGCTTCTCGGGACTGACGGTCGACCGTCAGCACCCCGGCACGGTGATGGCGACGGCGTACAGCTCCTGGTGGCCGGACACCCAGCTGTTCCGCTCCACGGACAGCGGCGCGACCTGGACGAAGGCGTGGGACTACACGTCGTACCCCAACCGCTCGAACCGCTACACGATGGACGTCTCGTCCAGCCCGTGGCTCACCTTCGGCGCGAACCCGTCACCGCCCGAACAGACCCCGAAACTGGGCTGGATGACAGAGGCGCTGGAGATCGACCCGTTCAACTCGAACCGGATGATGTACGGCACGGGAGCGACGCTCTACGGCACCGAGAACCTGGGCGACTGGGATTCCGGCGGCCAGTTCACGATCAAGCCGATGGTGCAGGGCCTGGAGGAGACGGCGGTCGAGGACCTGGCCGCGCCCCCGTCCGGCGGAGCCCAGCTCTTCAGCGCGCTCGGTGACATCGGCGGCTTCCGTCACACGGACCTCACCAAGGTCCCCTCGCTGATGTACACGTCCCCCACCTTCACGACCACGACGAGCCTGGACTTCGCGGAGACGAATCCCAACACGGTGGTGAGGGTCGGCAATCTCGACTCCGGTCCGCACGTCGCGTTCTCGACGGACAACGGCGCCAACTGGTTCGCGGGGACGGATCCTTCGGGGGTGAGCGGCGGCGGTACGGTCGCCGCGGCCGCCGACGGCAGCCGGTTCGTCTGGAGCCCGGCGGGCACCGGCGTCCAGTACACGACGGGCTTCGGCTCGTCCTGGTCGGCATCGAGCGGGATCCCGGCCGGGGCGGCCGTCGAGTCGGACCGCGTCGACCCGAAGACCTTCTACGGCTTCAAGTCCGGGAAGTTCTACGTGAGCACGGACGGCGGCGCCACCTTCACGGCGTCCGCCGCGAGCGGCCTCCCCAGCGGCGACAGCGTGCGTTTCAAGGCGCTGCCCGGCACGAAGGGCGATGTGTGGCTGGCCGGCGGCGCCACGGACGGCGCGTACGGCCTGTGGCACTCGACGGACGGCGGGGCGAGCTTCAGCAAGCTCTCGAACGTCGACCAGGCCGACACGATCGGCTTCGGCAAGGCCGCGACCGGCGCCTCGTACCAGACCCTCTACACCAGCGCGAAGATCGGCGGGGTACGCGGCATCTTCCGTTCCACGGACAAGGGCGCGACCTGGACGCGTATCAACGACGGTGCCCACCAGTGGGGTTGGACGGGCGCGGCGATCACGGGCGATCCGCGGGTGTACGGCCGGGTGTACGTCTCCACGAACGGCCGGGGCGTGATCTACGGCGACACGGCCGGAGGCGGCGACGACGGCGGAGGCGGCACGGATCCCACCCCGGCCGGCGCCTGCACGGTCGCCTACGGCATCACCAACCAGTGGACGGGCGGCTTCCAGGCGGACGTCCGGCTCACCAACACCGGCTCTGCGTCCTGGACCGGCTGGTCCCTGGCCTGGTCCTTCCCGAACGGCCAGACCGTCGGCCAGCTCTGGAACGCCGACTGGACCCAGTCCGGCGCGACCGTGACAGCGAAGAACGTCGGCTGGAACGGCACGGTCGCGGCCGGCTCCTCGGTGTCCTTCGGCTTCACGGGCACCTGGACGGGGACGAACGCCGAACCGTCGTCCTTCAGGCTGGGCGACCAGACCTGCACGGTCGCCTGAGGGACCGAGGGCGCGTGCCGCACCGGGCACGCGCCCTCTCGACCGCTCGGCGGGTCCGGTCAGCGCACGACCAGTCGGTGCGGTCCCGCCGGGACCAGTTCGCCGATGACCGGGGCGCCCGGGACCTCGCCGGCGACGAGGAGGCCGCCGGAGGTCTGGGCGTCGGCGAGGAGGAGCCGGGTCAGTTCGCCGGCGTCGCCGAAGTCCGTGTGCGGGGTGACCCATGCGAGGTTGCGGCGGGTGCCGCCGCTGATGTGCCCGGTGCGGGCGGCCTCCAGGGCGCCGTCGAGGAACGGCACCGCGGCGGAGTCGACGACGGCGGTCACGTCCGACGCACGGGCGAGCTTGTACAGGTGGCCCAGCAGGCCGAAGCCGGTGACGTCGGTGGCGCAGACCGCCCCCGCGGCCACCGCGGCGCGCGCCGCGTCGCGGTTGAGCGCCACCATCGTCTCGATCGCCTGCGGGAAGACCTCGCCGGTCGTCTTGTGCAGGTTGTTGAGGACTCCCAGGCCCAGCGGCTTGGTCAGGGACAGTGGCGTCCCCGGCCGTCCCGCGTCGTTGCGCAGGAGGTGGTCCGGGTCGACGGTGCCGGTCACCGCCATGCCGTACTTGGGTTCCGGGTCGTCCACGCTGTGGCCGCCCGCCACGACGCAGCCCGCCGCCGCGGCGATGTCCATCCCGCCGCGCAGTACTTCTCTCGCCAGATCGAACGGCAGCACGTCGCGGGGCCAGCACAGCAGGTTGACCGCCACGAGCGGGGTGCCGCCCATGGCGTAGACGTCGGAGAGCGCGTTGGCGGCGGCGATGCGGCCCCAGTCGTAGGGGTCGTCGACCACCGGTGTGAAGAAGTCCGCCGTGGCGACGGCGGCCGTCGCGCCGGCGTCGCCCGGCAGCCGGATGACCGCCGCGTCGTCGCCGGCTTCGAGGCCCACGAGCAGGTCGCCCGTGGTGACGCCGGGCGTCCGCGGGGCCGTCAGTCCGGCGACGATCTCCTCGAGTTCACCGGGGGGAATCTTGCAGGCGCAGCCGCCGCCGTGGGCGTACTGCGTGAGCCGTACGGTCCCCTGCTGTGGTGGCTCGTGGACGCCGGTTCGTGTGCCGGTCATGCTGCATCAATCCTTGCGGGTGAAGGGGAGCGCAGTGTGGCGCGTTGACTTGCCCGGGAATGCGACGGTTCGATGGCGCTGCGGGGAGGCGTAAGGGTGCCTGGTGGCCCTCCCGGTCTTCAAAACCGAGGTGTCCGAGCAACTCGGGCAGGCGGGTTCGATTCCCGTCCGTCTCCGCCGGTCAGCGCGTGCCGGCCGCGTCACCGGCCGTCCAGGGCTGTGGCGGGGCAGCGGCGCAGCGCGGCGTCCACCCGTACGGTGTGGCCGTGCCGGTCCAGGTATTCCAGCAGCGGGACGGCGACCCGGCGCGTGGTGTCCAGCGCCTGGCGGGCCTGGCTGGTGGTGAACGGCTGCTCCAGCCGGGCGAGGACGGCCGCGGCTTGTACGTCCGCGTCCGGCAGCAGCACGATCCCCTGGCCGATCCGCAGCAGCGTTCCCGCGGCCTCGGCGGCCGCCAGCAGCTTGGGAGTGAGACCGAGTTCGTGCAGCCGCTCGGCGTCCGGGGCGTGGAACGGCGCACGGGCGAGGTCCGCGCGTACGGCGGCCACGGCGGCCTCGATCGCGGGCGGCAGCGTGGGGCCGCCGTGGCTGCCGTAGAGCCGGCCGTCGCTGTACCGCAGGCCGGGCGACTGTGCCCGGAGGGCGTCGACGAGGCCGCGCTCCGGCAGTCCGAGCGTCTGGCGGGCCGCCTCCAGGGGCATGCCGGGTTCGAGGGGGTGGCGGGCGGCGTACTCCTCGACCGCCTCGGCCAGGCGCTCCCGCAGTGCGGCCCAGTGGGCCGGGTCCGCCAGCCACTCCCCCGCGACCGCCTCCACCGGCGGTGCCACGCCCATGGCGAGCAGCTCCGAGCGGCGGATCAGGCCGCGTCGGCGCAGTTCCCCGGCTCCGTCGGCGCGTTCCGGCGCCGCCGCCAGTTCCCGGGCCCGGTCCGCCGCCGCACCGCGCCGGGTCAGCCGCGGCGGGCGGACGTCGAGCACGGTGATCCCCGCCGGGACGCGGTGCAGTCCGGGGTCGCGCAGCAGCGCGCCGTCGCCGACGCGCAGCGGCAGCGGTGCGGCCAGTCGCAGGCGCGCGGTGTCCGCGCCGAGCGGGCGGACCGTCACCGGCACCGCCGCGGAGCCCGCGTGCAGGGTGAGGTCGCGCGGCAGATCGCGGGCCGCGTCGCCGCGCAGCCGTACGTCCACGAGGTCGGTGGTCAGCCAGCGGTCCGGGGTGAGCAGCGCGTCCCCGCGGCGCAGCTCCCCGGCGCCCGGTCCGGTCACGTTGACCGCCACCCGCGCGACCGCCCCGGCCTCCCGGCACGGCTCCTTGAGGCACTCCAGCCCGCGTACCCGGAGCGTCCGCCCGTCGTGCGCGCGCTGGAGCCGGTCGCCGACGCGCACGGTCCCCGCGCCGAGGGTGCCGGTGACGACCGTGCCGTGGCCGCGCACCGTGAACGCCCGGTCCACCCACAGCCGTACGTCCGCGGCGAGGTCCGGGGCGGGCAGGTCGCCGGTCATCCGGACCAGGGCGGCGCGCAGCGCGTCGAGGCCGGTACCGGTCACCGCGCTGACGGCCACGCCCGGTACGTCGCCCAGGGACGACCGGGCGATCCGGGCGAGCGCCTCGGCGCGGGCCGCGTCCGGTCCGGCCAGGTCGCAGCGGGTGACGGCGAGGACGCCGTGCCGTACCCCGAGCGCGTCCAGGACGGACAGGTGCTCCTCGGACTGCGGCTGCCAGCCCTGGTCGGCGGCGACGACGAAGAGGACGGCGGGGACCGGGCCGACCCCGGCCAGCATGTTGCCCACGAGGCGTTCGTGCCCCGGTACGTCCACGAAGGCCACGTCGCCCGCGCCGGGCAGCCGCGTCCACACGAAACCCAGGTCCAGCGTCATGCCCCGGCGCCGTTCCTCCGCCCAGCGGTCGGGCTCCATCCCCGTCAGGGCGCGCAGCAGCGCGGACTTGCCGTGGTCGACGTGTCCCGCGGTGGCGACGACGTGCACAGGTCAGCTCCCTGTTCCCGGCCCGGCCGCACCGGGCGGGACCTCGGCCAGGCGCACCGCCCGGGCCAGCAGTGCGTCGGCCTCCGGCGGCAGCGCCCGCAGGTCCAGCAGGCAGCGGCCGTCCTCCACCCGGCCCATGACGGCGGGGTCGGTCGCGCGCAGCGGGGCCGCGTAGGTGGCGGGCAGCGAGACGGCGGCGCTCGGCAGCGTCACGCCCGGCGCGCCGCCGCCGCCGACCACCGCCTCGGTGTCGACGGCCCGGCTGTCGAACCCGTCCGCGCGCAGGTCCGCGGCAAGGTCCCGGGCGCGTTCCCGCAGCCGTACGGGGTCGGCGCGCAGCGCGGTGACCGTCGGCGGGACGGGGCCGCGCACGGTCGCCTCCAGGGCGGCCAGGGTGAGCTTGTCCACGCGCAGGGCACGGGCCAGCGGGTGCCGGGCCAGCCGCCGCACCAGTTCCGCGTCGCCCAGCACAAGCCCGCACTGCGGTCCGCCGAGGAGCTTGTCGCCGCTGGCGGTGACCAGGGACGCCCCGGCCCGCAGCCAGGTCGCCGCGTCGGGCTCCCCGGGCAGTGCGGGCTCCGGGGTGAGCAGGCCCGAGCCGATGTCGGCCACCACGGGCACGCCCAGCGGGGCCAGTTCGGCGACGGACGCCTCCCGGGTGAAGCCGGTGACGCGGAAGTTGGAGGGGTGGACCTTCAGGACGAAGCCGGTGTCCGGGCCGACAGCCGCGGCGTAGTCGGCGGGGGTGGTGCGGTTGGTGGTGCCGACCTCGCGCAACCGGGCGCCGGTGGAGACCAGCAGGTCGGGCAGGCGGAAGCCGTCCCCGATCTCCACCATCTCGCCCCGGCTGACGACGATCTCCCGCCCCTGGGCGAGCGCGGTCGCGGCCAGGACGAGCGCCGCCGCGCCGTTGTTGACCACATGGGCGGCCTCGGCGGCCGGCACGGCGCGCAGCAGGGCGTCGAGCGCGGCCCGCCCCCGCCGGGACCGGGTCCCGGTGGCGAGGTCGAGTTCGACGTCCGTGGTGCCGGACGCGGCCAGCACGGCGTCCCGGGCGGCCGGTGAGAGGGCGGCCCGGCCCAGGTTGGTGTGGAGCAGTACGCCGGTGGCGTTGACGACCGGGCGCAGGGCGCAGGCGGTGGCGGGGAGGGTGGCCACGGCACGGTCGGCGATCTCGTCGACGGGTACCTCGCCCGCCCGGGCCCGGGACTGCACTCCCGCGACCACGTCCTTGACCAGCTCCCGCCCGAGCCGCCGCGCCGCCGCGGTCAGCCGGGGATCGGCCAGCAGCACATCGGTGCGCGGCAGCCGCCGCCGCTCGTCGGCGGGCGGTCCTGCGTCCGCCGCGCCGGCGTGGTCGCGCGCCATCTCGTCCACCTTCGCTCCGGCCCTGCCGACGGCAACCCGGCCAGGCTAGGTCGACGGCAGCTCCCGGAGCCCGCGCCGCACCGTGCACGGTCCGGCCCGGACCGGTACGGCTCTACGGCTCATGCCCCGCACCAGCACGGCTCCTGGCACGGACGAGGTCACGTGCCGCCCTCGGCCTCGCGGCGGGCGTCGAGGCGTTCGCGTTGCGGCTTCACCACGTATGCCGGGTCCTTCGTGGACGCGACGCCCGCCTCAAAGGTCCCGAACCGCTGGAATCCGCTGCCCGCCAGGAGCGCGAGGCCGCCGAGCGCGGCGGCGACCCGGCTGCGGCGGGCGAAGGTGAGGGCGGCGCAGGCCCCGCCGATGGTCAGGTACTCCGATGCCCTGCGCATCCGGTGGGCGGCGCCGTGGGTGAACGTCGAGGTCTCGAACTGCGGCTTGCGGTCGATGAGGCGGGCCGCCACGATCTCCATCGCGGCCCCGAGGAGAGCCAGCCGGCGGGCGGGCGCCGCCTCCGCCGGCGGGGCGCAGATCATCGCCAGACCGGCGCCGCTCGCCGCGGCGGACCCCGTGAACACGAACGGCAGCTCCTTGTGGGCCTCGTGCCAGGCCGGCACCGCCGTCTGGGAGAGCAGAACGGCCGTGTACGAGGCCAGCGCGGGGGCGATCACGGCCGCGGAGACGCCGCCGAGCCGGGCGGCCCACTTCACGGCGGTGGTGAGCCCGGCCCGGTCCAGCCAGGTCTTCGGCACGAGTTCGGCGATGCCGGCCAGGGAGCAGCCAGGGCCGTAGGACATCAGGATCCAGGTGCCCATCGACATCGGGGAACTCGGCTTCGCCACCCGCATCATGTGGTGGAAGCGCAGCGGCCGGCCGAGGTCGCCGATGAGGAGGTAGCTGCTGGCGAGCAGTGCCCCGAAGCTGCCGACGCGGCAGGACCTGCGCATCTCGGGCCGTCCGGTCAGGTCGGCGCCGACGGCCAGCAGGGCGGCGCCCGCCGAGAGTCCGCCGGTGAGGAGGTAGGCGGGGACCTTCCACTCCCAGACCGGCGGCTTCAGCACCGGGCGTCCGTAGTAGGACCGGAATTCCGCGCGCGGGACCATCGTGTCCTCGCCACCACCTCCCCCGCGGTGCTTCCCGCCCCCGCCGTGCCCGGTCACCGACGGCCTCCCCTGACGAAGACCGCGGCGGCCGCGGCCACCATCATCCCGGCGGCCACGGCCGCGTGCTTCCACATGGATCCCAGGTCACGGGTGGTGACGACCGGGTCCGGTGGCAGCCCGTAGACCTCCGGCTCGTCGAGGAGCAGGAAGAAGGCTCCGTCGCCGCCGACTCCGTCGTCGGGGTCGCGGCCGTACAGCCGGGCCTCGGGCACGCCCGCCTCGTGGAGCTGTTCCAGGCGGGCGTCGGCGCGTTCGCGCAGTTCGTCGAGCACGCCGAACTGGATGGAGTCGGTCGGGCAGGCCTTGGCGCAGGCCGGTTCCAGGCCGCCCTTGAGCCGGTCGTAGCACATGGTGCACTTCCAGGCCCGGCCGTCGTCGGGGCGGCGGTCGATGACGCCGTAGGGGCAGGCGGAGACGCAGTAGCCGCAGCCGTTGCAGATGTCGGGCTGGACGACGACGGTGCCGAACTCGGTGCGGAAGAGCGCCCCGGTGGGGCAGACGTCCAGGCATGCGGCGTGGGTGCAGTGCTTGCACACGTCCGACGACATCAGCCAGCGGAAGTCCGTGCGGGTCTCCGCGCCGCTCCCGGCGCCGGGCAGGTCGAAGCTGGGGAAGCCCAGGTCGACGGGTTCCGTGCCGAGTTCGGCGCCGGCCCGGTGGCCCGCGTCGTGCAGGGCTTCCTCGACCACCTCGCGGGTGGTCTCCGTCCCGGACGGCCCGGTGGGCAGGCCGACCAGACCGGAGTCCTGGTCGCCGAGCCGCAGGTCCTGCTCGATGAAGGCGACGTGCCGCCAGGTGCTCGCGCCGAGCGCGCCGGTGTTGTCGTAGGACATGCCGAGCAGGTCGAAGCCGTCCGCCGGGACGCCGTTCCACTCCTTGCAGGCCACCTCGCAGGCCTTGCAGCCGATGCAGACGGAGGTGTCGGTGAAGAAACCGACCCGGGGCGGGTGGTCCTCGGGGTGGCCGGCGTCCCCGGCCGGGTCCGCCAGCGGGCCGAAGAAGCTGTTCTCGTGCTCGCTCATCAGGGTTCCTCCGGCCCTTCGGTGGTGGCCGGGCGGCCGTCGTCAGGGGGCTCGTCCGTCCGGTGGCCGTGGGCCGTCACCTCGCTGGTGCCGGTCCTCGTGGTGATCCCCGCGCGGCGCCGGTAGTCCTCGACGTACGCGAGGAGTGCGGGGCCGCGCGGGCGCCGCCCGGGCCGGATGTCGCAGGTGAGCACCTTGCTCTCCTGGATCAGCACGTTGGCGTCGGCCACCACGCCGATCAGGTCGTTGACGACGTCGCCGGTGGTGAGGCCGCGGCTGCCCCAGTGGTACGGCATCCAGATCTGGTGGACCGTGTGGCCGTCGAGCCGCAGCGGGGCCAGCCGGTCGGTGACGACCACCTTGGCCTCCACCGCGGTCCGGCTGGTGATCACGTGTGCCCAGTCCATGTGGTGCAGTCCGCGCTCGGCGGCGAGTTCCGGGGAGACCTCCACCGTCAGTCCGGGCTGGAGCTCCGAGAGGTAGGGGAGCTGACGGCTCATCGCGCCTGCCGTGTGGTGCTCGGTGTACCGGGAGGCGGTGAACACGTACGGGAACACCTCGGTGTGGGGCTCGGGAGGCGAGGGGTTGTACGGGTTGTCGGTGCGGGCGTAGGTCAGCCGGGTCGGGTTGGACTGCTGCGTGTAGAGCGGGTTGCGCACCGGGGACTCTTCGGGTTCGTAGTGGGTGGGCAGCGGCCCGTCGACCAGGCCGGTCGGTGCGAACAGCGCCGCCTTCCCGTCGCCCATCATGATGAACGCGTCGTCCCCGGCCAGCGCGTCCGTACCGGTCGCCTCCGGCGGCGGCTGGTGGTGCGGCGGCTTGCGCCGCTGGAAGTCGGGGATGTCGTGGCCGGTCCACTCACCGCGGTCGCCGTCCCACCAGACGAGAGCCTTGCGCGCGCTCCACGGCCGGCCGTCGGGGTCCGCGGACGCCCGGTTGTAGAGGACCCTGCGGTTGAGCGGCCACACGAACCCCCACTGGTTGTCCGTGATCGGGTGCTCGAACCGCGAGGTACGGCGCCGGGCCTGGTTCGTCTCGTTCGCGAAGACGCCGCTGTAGATCCAGCAGCCGCACGCGGTGGTCCCGTCGTCCCTGAGCTCCTCGTAGGAGTTGACGGTGCGTCCGGTGGTGAGGTCGATGCCGTTGATGTGGCGCAGGACGTCCTCGGCGGACGGTTCGTCCCCGTGCTCCAGCGCGTAGTCCCAGGCCAGATCGAGGACCGGCCGGTCGCGTTCGTCCTGCGAGCCCGCCAGCTTCTCCCGGACGATCCGCCCGAGGTGGTAGAAGAACCACAGGTCGGAGCGGCGGTCGCCGATCGGTTCGAGCGCCTGGTCGCGCCACTGGATCATGCGCTGGGTCTGGGTGAACGTACCGGACTTCTCGACATGCGAGGCGGCCGGGAAGAAGAACACCTCGGTCTTGCAGGTCTTGGTGGAGATCTCGCCCGTCTCGATCTCGGGGGCGTCCTTCCAGACCGTGGCGCTCTCGATCATCGCGAGGTCGCGTACGACCAGCCACTCCAGGTTGGCGATGCCGAGCCGCTGGAGCCGTCCGTGGGCCGACCCCACCGCCGGGTTCTGCCCGACCAGGAAGAAGCCGTACACCGTGCCGGCGATCATGTCCATCGCGGTGCGGTAGGTACCGTGGTCGCCGTTGATCCGTGGCAGCCAGTCGTAGCGGAAGTCGTTCTCCGGGGTGGCCGCGTCACCCCAGTACTCCTTGAGCATGGAGACCATGTACGTCCTGGCGTTCGCGAAGTACCCCTTGCGCATCACATGGCGTACGTCGTCCACGAACTTGGTGAGGCTGGTGTGGGTGACGTTGGGCATCGGCAGGTAGCCGGGCAGCAGGTTGTACAGGGTCGGGATGTCCGTGGAGCCCTGGATGCTGGCGTGGCCGCGCAGCGCCAGGATGCTCCCGCCGGGCCGCCCCATGTTGCCCAGGAGGAGCTGGACGATGGCGCCGGCCCGGATGTACTGGGCGCCGACGGAGTGCTGTGTCCAGCCCACGCTGTAGACGAGCGAAGTGGTCCGCTCCCGGCCGGAGTTCTCGGTCCAGGCGCGGCACACGTCGAGGAACTGCCGCCGGGTGATGCCGCAGACCCGCTCCACCATCTCCGGGGTGTACCGGGAGAAGTGCCGCTTGAGGATCTGGAGGACACAGCGCGGGTGCCGCATCGTGGGGTCCGTCGCGATCCGGCCGGCGGTGCCGGGCAGCGCCTCGTGGCCTCCGGCCGACTGCGCGGGGGTGGCGGAGATGAGGGTGCTGCCCTGCCTGCCGTCGCCCTCGCCGCCGACGCACTCGTACGCCCAGCTGCTGCTGTCGTACTTGCCGGTCTCCGGGTTGTAGCCGCTGAACAGGCCGTCCAGGTCCTCGGTGTCCTGGAAGTCCTCGCGCACCAGGAACGTGGCGTTGGTGTAGGCCCGCACGTACTCCTCGAAGTGCAGGTCGTTGGAGAGGATGTGGTTGACGACACCGCCGAGGAAGGCGATGTCACTGCCCGCCCTGATCCGCACGTGCTGGTCCGCGTGCGCGCTGGTGCGGGTGAACCGGGGGTCGATGTGGACCACCCGGGCACCGAGCTTCCTGGCCTCGATGACCCACTGGAAGGCGACCGGATGGGCCTCGGCCATGTTGGAGCCCATGATGATGATGCAGTCGGCGTCCGTCAGGCTCTCCGGGGTGTCCGTGGCACCGCCACGGCCGAGCGAGGTTCCCAGACCGGGAACCGTGGCGGAGTGTCAAATGCGCGCCTGGTTCTCGATCTGCAGGGCGCCCAGGGCGGTGAACAGCTTCTTGATGAGGTAGTTCTCCTCGTTGTCCAGCGCCGCTCCGCCCAGGCTGGCGAAGCCCATGGTGCGGCGGAGCGGGTTGCCCTGCTCGTCGGTGTCCTGCCAGCCCCGGCGGCGGGCGTCGAGGACCCGGTCGGCCACCATGTCGAGGGCCGTCTCCATGTCCAGGTCCTGCCATTCGGTGGCGTACGGGGCCCGGTAGCGCACCTTGTCCTCGCGCTGCGGTCCGGTGACCAGCTGCTTGCTGGAGGAACCCTTGGGGCACAGGCGGCCGCGTGAGACCGGGCTGTCCGGGTTCCCCTCGATCTGGGTGACCCGCTCGTCCTGGACGTAGACGTTCTGGGCGCAGCCGACGGCACAGTAGGGGCAGACCGATTGCACGACCCGGTCGGCGTCCTCGGTATGGGGCGTGAGGGTCCTCGACCGCTTCGACTCGACCGCCCTGCCCCGGCCCAGCCGGTCGGCTCCGGTGATCTGCCGGTACACCGGCCACAGGTCCGCCCACCGTTTCACGCCCATCCGCCCGCTCCTTCGCGTCAGGGCCCCCGACCTCGTCTCCACGCTACCCGCGGGGCGGCCCGCGGCAAGTTCAGGGCGCCTCGGGCCGGGACCCGGCCTGACCTGCGGTGGCGAGCGAGCGTGCGGCGTCGGCCGGCATCCCGGCCGCCCGGTCCACGTCGGCCGATGCCGTCGCGGACGGAGCCGGGTTCTGGGTGCGGCTACGGCGACGGCTACGACTGTGACGCCCGAGGCTGTCACATGAAGTTGCGGGTGTGCAGTGCGGACAGTTCCGCCGCCTCGTCGTCGGGGAAGCCCAGGCGGGCCAGGCGGTGGCGGCGTCCTTCGTCCATCTCCTTCTGCAGGTGCCGCACCGCCTGCCAGCCGCGGGCGATGTCCCGCGGCGCCCAGGAGCCCGCGGCGAGCAGCACCAGGGAGTCGAAGACGTCCTGGTTGAGTCCCGCGGTGCCGGTCAGCGCGTCGTGCCGCCGCTCCACCGCGGCACGCAGCCGGCCGTGCAGCAGGGGGTCGACGGAGGCCCGGTGTTCCAGATGCCCGACACCGAACGCCACGTGCCGTGCCTCGTCCTGGCGGACCAGATGGCTGATGCGGCGGGTGACCGGGTCAGGGGCGTGCCGCTCCAGGAGGGACAGGAGGTTGAGGAAGCTGCCCTCCCCGAGCACGGACAGCAGGAAGGACGCGATGGAGAAGTCCGGTTCGGTCAGCAGGGTCGCCAGGGACGCCCGGCCGCCCACCGAGGAGGTGCCCATCTCGCCGCCGCGCAGCAGCGCCCGCCGGGTGAAGACCTCCACGTGCCTGGCCTCGTCGGCCGCCTGCACCGCGAGCAGCTGGAGCACCTCGCGGAAGTGCGGATGGACCTGGACCAGCAGCCGCCCGGGGACCACCAGGGCGGCCTGCTCGTTCTCCACCAGGTAGGTCATGACCTGGACGACGGCGGTCTCGATCTCGTCGGGCAGGGTGAAGTCCTCGTCCCAGTCCACCGCGCGGTAGGGGTCCCACTGCGAGGTGACCGCCTGCCGGTACAGACGGGGCGCGAGGTCGGTCCACGCGACGTCCCTGTCGACGACGGCGAAGGGCACGTCCGGTCCGCCCGCCTCCACCAGCGCTCCGCGCGCGGCGAGGCCCCAGTGCAGGGGTGCCCGGTCCGCGATCCCCCCGGCCGACACGCCACCGGCGCGTTCCGCCCCGTGCAGGCGGGCGCCGGCGACAGGACCCGCCCGCAGCCGCGCGACCACCGGCGCTTCCCGCGGGTCCGCGGCCTCCAGCTCGTGCCCCTCGTGGCGGCACCAGACGGCCAGATGGGGCAGGAGCGCCGGGTCCGTCCCGAGCACGTCGACCCGGGTTCCGGGCGGTGCCTGCCGCAGGGCGCGGCTCAGCAGCAGCCGCGCACCCTGCTCGAAGCCGAGTGTGCCGAGGTCGGCCGAGACCGCGCCGGCGGCGGTCACGGCCGGTAGCCGGCCGCGGTGATCCGGCCGCTCGCGTCGTAGAAGCCGGTGGCGTCGACGGCCGCGGTCAACTGGCCGAAGCCGGTCTCCCGGCCGGGCAGCCACCGGGTGAGCCCTTCCAGGTCCAGGAGCCGGCGCACCTCGGGATCGCTGTACGACATGGAGAGCAGCAGCGCCGAGAACCGGTCGCCGAGCTCCTTGTCCAGGGACGGTCCGGCCGCCAGTACGCAGTGGTCGTAGGGCTCGGTGCGCGACAGCAGCCGGGTGCCACCGGGCGGCAGGGTGCCCTCCTGCCCGAACAGCAGGTGGCCGGCGTCGATCATGCAGGCGGCGTCCGCCTCCCCCGCCATCAGTGCGCGGGCCGCGTCCCGTTCGCCGCCGATGTGGTCGCCGTGCAGGCCCACCCCGGTGTCATGGCGGCGTACCTCGAAGTCGGTGCCCGCGACCAGGCCGAGATCGGCCAGGTGGTGCAGGGGGATCAGGGTCGACTGGGGCGAGTCGACCGCGCCGACGGCGACCGTCCGGCCTTTCAGATCGGCCGTCGAGCGGATCTCGCCGTCCGCCCGGACCACCACCACGGAGGTCAGGTCGCGGTCGGTGTCCCGCATCACGAGCGGCGTCACCTCCGCGCCCGCGGCGGCGGCCAGCCGGCGGGTGCGCAGCCAGGCCAGCGGTGAGTGCCAGGCCGCGTCGATCCGCCCGTCGACCAGGTCCTGCGCCTGCCGCTCGTAGTGGGCGTAGAGCACGAAGTCGAAGGCCAGACCCTGCGCGAGGAGCCAGGACCGGAAGCCCGACCAGATGGTCACGACCTTCGGGTCGTAGGCGACGGCGCCGAGGACCAGCTCTGGCATCAGGCCTCCTCGAAGAGCGGCAGGCCCAGTTCCACGCGGCCGCAGAAGTCGTGCAGCGCCTCGGTGGTGGGTGCCATCACACGGGCCGCGAGGGCGTCCCGGAACCGTCGCTCCACGCCCGTCTCGCGGCGGAAGGCGGCGCCGCCGCACAGGCGCATCGCGCCGTCCGCCACCTCGGCGGCGGTCTCCGCGGCGAGGGCCTTGATCTGCAGGACCCGCAGCGTCGCCTCGGGGCGTCCGGTCTCCGTCGCGGTGAGCGTCTCCTCCAGCAGGGCGCGCAGCGCGTCGGCCCGCAGTCGCAGCCCCGCGAACTGGTTGCGGGTCATCGGCTGCTGGGCCAGCGTCTGGTCCAGGTGCACCAGGCGGGTGTGGCGAAGGTGCGCGGCGGTGAGGCCGAGCAGTGCTTCGGTCACGCCGAGCGAGAAGGCCGCGCTCAGTACGAGGAAGCACGGCAGCACCACTTCGAGAGCGGTGCTCAGCCCCTCCCCGTCGGCGGCCAGCAGCGCGGACCGGGGCACGGCGACGGCCGTCGCCGACACGGGGCTGGACGCGTTGCCGCGCAGCCCGAACCCGTCGTAGTCGCCCTGTACTTCGAGTCCGGCGCTGCCTGCGGGCACCAGCCACAGCGACATCGGTCCTTCCGCCCGCAGCGGCCTGCTGGACCAGACGTAGCTGTCGGCCTCGCCGGCCGCGGTGACCCAGGACTTCTGCGCGTCCAGGCGCACCGCGTCGGCGCCCTGGGGCTCGGCGGTGCTCACCGGGGCCCAGAAGTGGCTGCGGGAGCCGCGCTCGGAGAACGCCAGGGTGGTCAGATGGCGGCCGGCGGCGATCTCGCGCCGGACGTCCTCGGGAGCGTGCCGGTCGAGGACGGTGACGGCCGAGTAGTGCATGAGCAGCACCATGGCCGTCGACCCGCACGCACCCGCGAGCCGTTCGATCACCTGGGCGGCCTCACGCAGTCCCGCGCCCGCTCCACCGTGCTCCCGCGCGCTGAGCAGCCCCAGCAGCCCGGCCTCGCCCAGCGCCCGGATCCCCTCCCGTGGGAAGCGGCCGCTCCGGTCCACCTCGTCGGCGAGCGGTCCGACGAGCTCGCGGATCAACGCGTCGAACGCGTCGGATCGGAGGTTCGGGGATTCCGTCATGATCGTCTGCACGATTTAGCACCTTGATGTGGAGTGGTTGCCGAATGTCCAATTCCTCCGGCCAGTCAAGCATTCCGTCCGGTGCACGCGACGGAGCGCGCGCCGAGCGACCGGCCGCAACCGGTGCGATGCAGCACCGTGCGCGTCACCGGGCGCGGGCGCGTGCCACCGCCGGCACGCGCCCGCCGCCGCTCAGGGTGTGTAGACCGTCGGGCGAGGTGCCGTGCCCATCCCGTCGCCGATGAAGAAGCTCGGGTGCGGAGGTTGGTTGTAGGCGGTGTTCTGCCAGGCCAGGGCCGTGCGGTACTGGGTGTCGTGGAGAAGGGTGGTGATCTTCGTACTGGTCTCGTACGGGGTGGAGTAGATGCGCAGGGCCGTGTTGTCCGTCGTCGGCCAGACCACTTCCTCACGCCAGTCGCCGAGGATGTCCCCGGACAGGGACGGGGTCGCCTTGGTGCTGTTGTCGGAGTGGACGTCGGAGGCGGTCAGGAGGCGGGTGTCGGCGGTCGTGCCGTACTTGTCGATGTGGGTGTCGTCCAGGAGTTCGCGGACCGGGTCGCCGTCCCACCAGGAGAGGAAGTTGATGCTGGAGGGCTTGCGGCTCGCGACCACCGTGCCCTTCGGGTCGCGCACCCCGTCCGCGCGTGACGACCAGGACTCGGCGCCCGGGCTGCCCGCCCAGATGTCGCCGGAGGCCCCCCGGCCGTTGTCGCCGTTGGGGGCGGTGGACCAGAGGACCTGGCCGGTCTTCGCGTCGGCCATCCAGGAGGAGGGCTTGGAGCTGTCCTCGTCGACCTTGAACTCCTCCAGGCCGGGGCGGGACGGGTCGAGGTCGCCGACGTGCATGGCGTCGCCGTGGCCGTTCTTCGTCGTCCACAGGCCGTTGCCGTTGTCGTCGACGGCCATCGAGCCGTAGACGATCTCGTCCCTGCCGTCCGCGTCGACGTCCGCGACGGACAACTGGTGGTTGCCCTGGCCGTCGTAGCCCTTGCCGGTGTTGGTGGAGGAGTTGGTGTCGAAGGTCCAGCGGCGGGTGAAGGCGCCGTTCCGCCAGTCCCAGGCGGCGATCACCGTCCGGGTGTAGTAGCCGCGCGCCATGATCAGGGACGGTCGGGAGCCGTCCAGGTAGGCGGTGCCGGCGAGGAAGCGGTCGACACGGTTGCCGTAGGAGTCGCCCCACGACGACACCGTGCCGCGGGCCGGGACGTAGTCGACCGTGCCCATCGCCTTGCCGGTCTGCCCGTTGAACATGGTCAGGTACTCGGGGCCGGAGAGGACGTAACCGCTGGAGTTGCGGTAGTCGGCGGACGCGCTGCCGATCACGGTGCCGGTGCCGTCGACCGTGCCGTCCGCCGTCTTCGTGGCGATCTCGGCCTTGCCGTCGCCGTCGTAGTCGTACACCTGGAACTGGGTGTAGTGGGCGCCGGAGCGGATGTTGCGGCCGAGGTCGATGCGCCACAGGCGGGTGCCGTCGAGTCTGACGCCGTCGAGGATCGTGTCGCCGGTGTAGCCGGACTGGGAGTTGTCCTTGGCGTCGGTCGGCTGCCATTTGAGGACGAAGTCCAGTTGGCCGTCGCCGTCCAGGTCGCCGACGGAGGCGTCGTTCGCCTCGTAGGTGTACGACACCCCGTCGGGTGTGGTGCCGCCCGCGGGCGGGGTGATCGGGACGTCCTTGTACCCGGTGCGGAACTGGATCGCGTGGACCGAGTCCGCCTGTTCGACGCCGTTCACGATCGCGCGGACCGTGTAGTCGGCCTGGGCCGGGGCGCCGGCGTGGAAGTAGTCGGTGGAGCCGGTGACGGGAGTGGAGTTGACCTTCGTACCGGCGCGGTAGACGTTGAAGGAGACGTTGTCCGGGTCGGTGCCCAGCCAGCGCCAGCTGACCAGGTTGCCGGCGTCGGTGTGGACGCTGACCACGCCCCGGTCGAGGGCCTCGACCTGGCGGGCCGTGGCCGCCTCGGCCGGGCCCGCGGAGAGGACGGTCAGACTGGCGCCGACCAGGGCGGCCGCGGTGGCGAGCGCTGCCAGGACGGCTGAGCGGCGTCTGCGATGCGGGTGCTGCTGCACGGGACATGCCTTCCGGGAGACGGACGGGGTCCTCCGTCAGTCGGCGCCGTCCGTCCGGGAGTTGCCGTGTCTTTCGGCCAGTTCGAGGGCGATGGGCTTCAGCCGTGGGCCGGTTTCCCGAACGCCCGGACGCCGAAGCGGGGGTCGGGGCGGCGGCGGTCCTGGTCGGGCAGGGCCGCCAGTCGCCCGGCGAACTCCTCGGCGCGGGGGTCGCCGGGCCGTATCACCGTGAACCAGCCGCGCCGCAGGTCGGCGATGGTGGAGCGGGGGGTGCGGCCCTGGCCGTGGCCGAGGAAGGCGGCCTGTCCGGCGGGAGACAGTCCGCTGTCCGCGGCGTGTGCCGTGACGACAGCGGCCGCGTCCGGGGCCGGGCGGCGCGGGCGCGCTGCGAGGATCGCGTCGATGTCGCTGCCGACGTCGTGCGCGGCGGCCTTGTCGACGGTGGTGACGTACACCCCGCCGGGCCGCAGCACCCGTGCGCACTCGGCGACGACGGCGCGGACCTCGGCGGTGTCCGCTATGAGGTGGAGCAGCCAGATGGTGGTCACCGCGTCGAACGTGGCGTCCGGGAAGGGGAGTCGGCGGCTGTCGGCCAGCAGGACCGACCCCGGCAGCCGGGCCGCGGCCAGCCGCGCCATGCCCTGGGCGCGGTCCGCCCCGGTCACCTGGAGCGCGGGACGGGCGGCGGCGAGGCGGCGGGTGACGATGCCGGTGCCGCAGGCGAGGTCGAGGAGACGCCCGGGGCGGTCGGGGATCAGCCCGAGGACGGCGCCGGCGGCCGCCTCGGCGCGCGCTTCGCCACCGCGCGTCGCGTCGTAGGCCCCGGCTTCCTTGTCGTAGTCGAGCACATGGCTCAGTGTGCGCCGTGGCCTGGGGCGATGTCCTCCACTCTGCGGGCGAGTTCGAAGTCCAGGCCGGTGACGGCGCCGCCCACGCTGTGGGTGTTCACGGCGAGGGTGACCGTGTGGTAGCCGAGGGTGAGGTCGGAGTGGTGGTCGAGCTCGTCCTGGATCCGGGCGATGTGCACGACGAGTGCGGCGGCGGCGAAGTGCGAGTCGAGACGGTAGACGCGGACGAGCCGGTCGCCGTCCACCGACCAGCCCGGCAGCTCGGCCAACCGGTCCTCGATCTCCTGCTGCGCCAGCGGTGCGACGGCCATGGTGCGGCTTCCTTCCCTGAGATGCCCGGAGGCGTACGTGGGTTCAGCCTGCCACGACCGGGCCCTCCGGGCGCGTGCGCACCGCGGTGCGCGTCGCCTCGCGGCCGACGCCCTCGACGGGAGCCGCCGGCTCGCCCCGGTCGGCCGCCCCTCCTCGGATACGGCCACCCGCCCCCTTCTCGGCCGCCGTCACCCGGGGGCCCTCGGCTACGGTCGTCCGTATGACCACTGTCGCCGCCGGCCCCGCCGCCTCCCCGCCCGCCCCCGACGGGAAGGGCGTCGGCCCGCTGCTGCGTGCCTGGCGGGAGCGGCGGCGGGTCAGCCAGCTGGAGCTGGCCCTGCGCGCCGACTCCTCGGCCCGGCACATCAGCTTCGTCGAGACCGGCCGCTCGCGGCCCAGCGAGGAGATGGTGCTGCGGCTGGCCGAGCACCTGGAGGTGCCGGTGCGGGAGCGCAACGCGCTGCTGCTGGCGGCCGGTTACGCTCCGCACTACCCGGAGACCCCGCTGGACGACCCGGCGCTGGACGCGCTGCGCGACGGCATGGAGCGGCTGATCCAGGGCTACGAGCCGTATCCGGCGCTGGTGGTGGACGCCACGTACACCGTGGTCGCCGCCAACCGGGGCATCGCGATGCTGCTGGAGGGCGTGCCGGAGTCGCTGCTCACGCCCGCGCCCAACGCGATGCGGCTGACCCTGCATCCGGAGGGCCTGGCACCGCGCATCCGCAACCTGCGCGAGTGGCGCGGGCATCTGCTGGAGCAGATGGAACGGCAGATCGCGCTGCACCGCTCGGACGCGCTGCGGGAGTTGTACGAGGAGGTCGCCGGCTATCCGGCCCCGGCGGGCGTGGACGACGGCCAACCCGCCGAACCCGTCGCCTGGTTCGCGCTGCCGATGCGGATCGAGCACCAGGGGCGGGTGCTGTCGTTCGTGTCGTCGATCTCGACGTTCAACACCCCGATGGACGTGACGGTCGCCGAGCTGGCCATCGAGACGTTCCTGCCGGCGGACCCCGCGACGAGCAAGTACCTGCACTCCCTGGCAAGTTGACGCAAGACGTTGTCTCGACCAGGTGTGCGAGGCGGCATCGCGTGGCACACTGCTCCCCGTACTTGTGCACGTAGGGGAGGCGTGGCGTGAGTGAACGGCGTGCTGCGCCCACCGTAGGGCAGGTCGTGCTCGGCAAGCGGTTGCAGGAACTGCGGGAGGCCTCGGGCCTCGGCCGGGACGAGGCGGCGCGGGTGTTGCGGGTGGCGCAGGCGACCGTACGGCGGATGGAGATGGCCGAGGTCGCGCTGAAGATCCCGTACGTCCAGGTGCTGCTGGAGACGTACGGGGTGCCCGAGGAGGAGCACGCCGCGTTCGTGCGGCTGGCCGAGGAGGCCAACCAGCCGGGCTGGTGGCAGCGGTTCCACGACGTGCTGCCGGACTGGTTCAGCCTGTACGTGAGCCTGGAGGGCGCGGCCCGGGTCATCCGCTCCTACGAACCGCACTTCCTGCCCGGCCTGTTGCAGACCGAGGCGTATGCGCGGGCCGTGCTGGAGGCCGGGACGATAGGCCACAGCGACCCCACGGCCGTGGAACGGCATGTGTCGCTGCGCCTGACCCGGCAGCGGCTGCTGGAGCAGGACGATCCGCCGCACCTGTGGGTGATCATGGACGAGACGGTGCTGCGGCGCCCGGTCAGCACCGACTGCGGGATGATGCGCGAGCAGGTCGACAAGCTCCTCGCCTTCGTCGAACGGGACCGGATCACGCTCCAGATCGCCGAGTTCGCGAGCGGCCCGCACCCGGGGACGTACGCGCCGTTCACGCTGTTCCGGTTCGCCGAACCCGAGCTGCCCGACATGGTCTTCACCGAGTATCTGACCGGCGCCCTGTACCTGGACTCCCGCGACGAGGTCGGCGCCCATCTGGAGGTGCTGGACCACATGACGGCCCGTGCCGCGTCGGCGCAGCGGACCGAGGAACTGCTGCGGGAGTACCGTGACAACCTCTGAGGAGCAGAGACCGTGACCGCATCCGAGCCCGCGCCCACCGCCGTCGACACCAGCCGGCCGCATCCGGCGCGGGTGTACGACTGGTGGCTGGGCGGCAAGGACAACTACCCGGTGGACGAGGAGCTCGCCCGGAGGATCCTCGCCGTGGACGGCACGGTGCTGCGCGGGGCGCGCGCCAACCGCCGGTTCATGCAGCGGGCGGTACGCGCCGTCGCCGAGTCCGGGACCCGCCAGTTCCTGGACATCGGCACCGGCATCCCCACGGAACCGAACCTGCACCAGGTGGCGCAGGGCGTCGCGGCGGAGTCGAGGGTGGTGTACGCGGACAACGACCCGATCGTGCTGCGGCACGCGGAAGCCCTGCTGCGCGGCACGCCCGAGGGCAGCACCGCCTACGTCCACGCCGACGTCCGCGACCCCGGCACCCTGCTGGCCCGCGCCGCCGAGACCCTGGACTTCGCGGAGCCGATCGCCCTGTCGCTGGTGGCGCTGACCCACTACCTCGACGACGACCCGGACGGCGACGACGTCCACGGCCTGCTGAAGAGGTACGTCGACGCGCTCGCGCCGGGCAGCCATCTGATCCTGTCCCAGGTCACCCCGGATCTCAGCCCCGAGGCCGTGGCGCAGGCGGCCGCGCACTTCCGGCGCAGCGGGACGCCCTTCCACCCGCGTCCGCTGACCGCCTTCCACCGCTTCTTCGACGGACTGGAGCTGCTCGGCCCCGGCGTGATCCCGGTCTCCGGCTGGCGCCCGGACCCCGAGGACGTGGCCCTCCAGCAGGAGGGCATCGTGCCGGTGTACGGAGCTGTGGCCCGCAAGGCCTGAGCCGTTCGGTCGCCCCGGACCGACGACCCGCTCGTACGGCTCGGCCGGGTGACCCGTTCGGATCGTCTGGACAGGTGCGTTCCCGTGCCCGCCCCTAGCGTCGAAGCGACGGGTGAGCAAGGGAGCGCAGGTGACCGACACGCAGACACCTCCCAGGGAGCCCGGTGCGGCGCTGCTCGGTGCCGCCCGGTTCTTCCGCCCCGGCACGCCCTCGCCCGATCTGCGCAGTGTGGCCCTGACCGGCGGCCGGGAGGCGGACGCCTTCTACCGGGACCGCCGGAGCCACGACAAGGTCGTGCACTCCACGCACGGCGTGAACTGCACGGGCTCCTGCCGGTGGAAGGTGTACGTCAAGGACGGGATCATCACCTGGGAGACCCAGGAGACGGACTACCCGTCGGCCGGCCCCGACCGCCCCGAGTACGAGCCGCACGGCTGCCCGCGCGGTGCCGCGTTCTCCTGGTACACGTACTCGCCGACCCGGGTGCGGTACCCGTACGTCCGGGGCGTGCTGCTGGAGATGTACCGGGAGGCGAAGCGCCGGCTGCGGGATCCGGTGGCCGCCTGGGCGGACATCCAGAACGACCCCGAGCGGCGCCGCCGTTACCAGCGGGCGCGTGGCAAGGGCGGTCTGGTGCGGGCCACTTGGGACGAGGCGGTGGAGATCGTCGCCGCCGCCCAGGTGCACACCATCGCGGCCTACGGGCCGGACCGGATCGCCGGCTTCTCACCCACCCCTGCGATGTCGATGGTGTCCCACGCGGCCGGCGCCCGCTACCACTCCCTCATCGGCGCCCCGATGCTGTCGTTCTACGACTGGTACGCCGACCTCCCGGTGGCCTCACCACAGGTCTTCGGCGACCAGACCGACGTCCCGGAGTCGGGCGACTGGTGGGACGCGGCCTATCTGATGATGTGGGGTTCGAACGTCCCGGCGACCCGCACCCCGGACGCACACTGGATCGCGGAGGCCCGTTACCGCGGTCAGAAGGTGGTGGTCGTCGCCCCCGACCACGCGGACAACGCCAAGTTCGCCGACGAGTGGCTGCACCCGCACCCGGGGACGGACGGCGCACTGGCACTGGCGATGGGACACGTCGTCCTGAAGGAGTTCTTCGTCGACCGGGAGACCCCGTTCTTCGCGGACTACGTACGGAGGTTCACCGACCTGCCCTTCCTGGTCACCCTCACCGAACGGGACGGCGCGTACGTGCCGGGCAAGTTCCTGCGCGCCACCGATCTCGGGCAGCGGGGCGAGGGTGCCGAGTGGAAGACGGTCGTCCTGGACACGGCGTCCGGCCGCGCGGTCGTCCCGAACGGCTCCCTGGGCTTCCGTTGGACCGACACCGGCAAGGGCCGCTGGAACCTCGAACTCGGCGCCATCGAGCCCCGGTTGAGCCTGTACGGCACCGAGGTCGCGAGCCCGGTCGAGGTACTGCTCCCGCGCTTCGACACGGACGGCGGCGAACACGGGCAGGGCAACGGGGAGGTGCTGCGGCGCGGGGTGCCGGCGACCCGGCTGGGCGGCGCGGACGGCCCGCTCGTGACGACGGTGTTCGACCTGCTGGTGGCGCAGTACGGGGTGTGGCGGCACGGCCTGCCGGGCGTCTGGCCGGCGAGCTACGAGGACGCGGGTACCCCGGGCACCCCCGCCTGGCAGGAGCGGCACACCTCGGTCCCGGCCGCCAAGTGCGTGAAGATCGCGCGGGAGTTCGCGCGGACGGCGGAGCGTTCCAAGGGCCGCTGCATGATCCTGATGGGCGCGGGCACCAATCACTGGTTCCACTCGGAGACCATCTACCGCACCTTCCTGGCCCTGCTCCAGCTGACCGGCTGCCAGGGCCGCAACGGCGGCGGCTGGGCGCACTACGTCGGCCAGGAGAAGTGCCGCCCGGTCACCGGCTGGGCCACTCTGGCATCCGCCGACGACTGGTCCCGGCCGCCGCGCCAGATGATCGGCACGGCCTACTGGTTCCTCAACACCGACCAGTGGCGCTACGACCGTTTCGGCGCCGACGTCCTGGCCTCGCCGCTCGGCGAGGGCAGGTTCGCCGGGATGACGGGCGCGGACTGCCTGGCGCTGTCGGCCCGTTCGGGCTGGATGCCGTCGTACCCGACCTTCGACCGCAACCCCCTGGAACTGGGCGGTGTGTTCGGCGACCCGGTGGCCAAGGCGGTGGCCGAACTCCGGGCGGGGACGCTGAAGTTCGCGTGCGAGGACCCGGACGCCCCGGAGAACTGGCCGCGGGTCCTGACGCTGTGGCGGGCGAACCTGCTGGGCTCGTCGGCAAAGGGCGCCGAGTACTTCACCAAGCACCTGCTGGGCACGCACTCCTCGCCGCGCGCCGAGGAGGCGGCCCCGGGCGAGCGGCCCCGTGACGTGACCTGGCGGGAGGAGGCACCCGAGGGCAAGCTGGACCTGCTGCTCTCGCTGGACTTCCGGCAGACCTCCTCCACCCTGCTGTCGGACGTCGTCCTGCCGGCCGCGACCTGGTACGAGAAGCACGACCTGTCGTCCACCGACATGCACCCCTACGTGCACTCGTTCACCCCGGCCGTGGACCCGCCTTGGCAGGCGCGCACCGACTTCGACATCTTCAAGGCGCTGGCCGAGCGGCTGAGCGAGCTGGCCGTGCGCCATCTAGGGGTACGCAGGGACCTGGTGGCCGCGCCGCTCCAGCACGACACCCCGGGCGAGATCGCCCAGCCCGGCGGGGTGGTGCGGGACTGGAAGCGCGGGGAGTGCGAACCGGTGCCCGGGGAGACCATGCCGAACCTGGTCGTGGTCGAACGGGACTACACGGCGATCGGCGGTAAATTCGCGGCACTGGGCCCCCTGGTGGAGCAACTGGGTCTGCCCGCCAAGGGCATCGCCCTCAGGCCGGACCAAGAGGTCGCGTATCTTCGGGAGTTGAACGGCACCGGCTTCGAAGGCCGCCCCTCCCTCGGCACGGCGGTCAAGGCGGCGAACACCATCCTGGCACTGTCCGGCACCACCAACGGCCGGCTCGCCACCCAGGGTTTCCGCACCCTGGAGCAGCGCACCGGGCAGGAGATGGCCCACCTCGCCGCCGAGCACGAGCGCAAGCGGGTCACGTACGCCGACACCCAGGCGGCGCCGGTCCCGGTGATCACCTCTCCGGAGTGGTCGGGAAGCGAGTCCGGCGGCCGCCGCTACACGGCGTTCACCCTCAACACCGAGCATCTCAAGCCCTGGCACACGCTCACCGGCCGCCAGCACTTCTTCCTCGACCACGACTGGATCCACGAACTGGGCGAGGCGCTCCCGGTCTACCGGCCACCGCTGGACACGAACCGGCTCCTCGGCGAGCCGCGCCTCGGCCCGGACGGACAGCCGGAAGTGACGGTCCGTTACCTCACCCCGCACAACAAGTGGTCGATCCACTCCGAGTACCAGGACAACCTGTTCATGCTCGCGCTCTCCCGGGGCGGCCAGAACATCTGGATGTCCCCTCAGGACGCGGACGCGATCGGGGTGTCGGACAACGACTGGATCGAGGCGGTCAACCGCCACGGCGTGGTCGTGGCCAGGGCGGTCGTCTCGCACCGGATGCCGCCCGGCACGGTCTACACGCACCACGCGCAGGAACGCCCGGTGGCCGTCCCCAGGACGGAGACCACCGGCACGCGCGGTGGCGTCCACAACACGCTCACCCGGCTGATCCTCAAGCCGTCCCATCTGATCGGCGGTTACGCGCAGCTCTCGTGGGCCTTCAACTACCTGGGCCCGACGGGCAACCAGCGCGACGAGGTGACGGTGATCCGCCGACGCGGCCAGGAGGTCGAGTACTGATGCGTCCCATGGCCCAGATCGCGATGGTCATGAACCTCGACAAGTGCATCGGCTGCCAAACCTGTTCGGTCACCTGCAAGCAGGCGTGGACCAACCGGCGGGGCATGGAGTACGCCTGGTTCAACAACGTCGAGACCCGGCCCGGCCAGGGCTATCCACGTCGTTACGAGGACCAGGAGACCTGGCGCGGCGGCTGGGAGCTGAACCGGCGCGGCGCGCTGAAGCTCAAGGCGGGCGGCCGGCTGCACAAGCTCGCCGGGATCTTCGCCAACCCCAGGCTCCCGGAGATCAAGGACTACTACGAGCCCTGGACGTACGACTACAAGAACCTCACCGACGCCCCGCTCGGCGACGACTACCCGGTCGCCCGGCCGGTCTCCCAGCTCGACGGCAAGCCGATGAAGATCGAGTGGTCGTCGAACTGGGACGACAACCTGGCCGGCGCCCCCGCCCACGGCGACCTGGACCCGATGCTCGAGCGGACCCGGCAACAGGCCTCGGACAAGGTGCGGTTCGAGTTCGAGCAGTCCTTCATGTTCTATCTGCCACGCATCTGCGAGCACTGCCTCAACCCGTCGTGCGTGGCCTCCTGCCCGTCCGGGGCGATGTACAAGCGGGCCGAGGACGGCATCGTCCTCGTCGACCAGGACCGGTGCCGGGGCTGGCGGATGTGCGTGACCGGATGCCCGTACAAGAAGGTCTACTTCAACCACGCCACCGGCAAGGCCGAGAAGTGCACCCTGTGCTATCCGCGCCTGGAGGTGGGGCTGCCGACGGTCTGCTCGGAGACCTGCGTGGGCCGGCTGCGCTATCTCGGGGTGATCCTCTACGACGCCGACCGGGTGACCGCGGCGGCCGAGACCAAGGACGAGAAGGCGCTGTACGAGGCACAGTTGGGCGTCTTCCTGGACCCGGAGGATCCGGCGGTGCGGCAGGCCTGCGAGGCGGCGGGCATCCCGGACGACTGGCTGGAGGCGGCCCGCCGTTCTCCCGTGTACCGGCTGATCCACACCTACCGGGTGGCCCTGCCCCTGCACCCGGAGTACCGCACGATGCCGATGGTCTGGTACATCCCGCCGCTGTCCCCCGTCGTGGAGGCCCTGTCCGAGACGGGCCACGACGGCGAGGACGCCCAGAACCTCTTCGCCGCGATCGACACCCTGCGGATCCCCCTCGCCTACCTGGCCGAGCTGTTCACGGCGGGCGACACCGCGCCGGTGCGGGCGTCCCTGGAGAAGCTGGCCGCCATGCGCTCCCACATGCGGGCGCTCAACCTCGGCGAGGAACCGGACGCGCGGATCTGCGCCGAGGTGGGGATGACCGCGGCGGAGATCGAGTCGATGTACCGGCTGCTGGCGATCGCCAAGTACGAGGACCGGTATGTGATCCCGACCGCGGCGGTCGGCGACGCACGCCGGCTGGAGGAGTCCGCGCTCCCGGACGGGTGCAGCCTCGACCACGACGGCGGCCCGGGCATGGGCGGCGACGGACCCCTCGGCCAGGACTCGGGCCGGAAACTGCTCCCCCTGGTGTCGGTGGAGAACTTCCACCTGCTGCGCAGACGGCAGACCGCCGACACCCCGGACGAGGCTAAGGAGGCCTGATGTCCACGGACGCGGTGTTCTACCAGGCGGCGGCGCTCTGCCTCACCTACCCGGACGACGACTTCGTCGCCCGGCTGCCGCTGCTGCGCGAAGCTGCCCCGCAACTGCGGGAGTTCACCGACCATGCGGCGGTGACCCCGCCGCAGGAGCTGGCCGCGCACTATGTGCAGGTCTTCGACTTCAAGAACCGGCACAGCCTCTATCTGAGTTGGTGGCACGACGGCGACACCAGCCGCCGGGGCATGTCCCTGGTCCGCTTCAAGGACGTCTACAAGGCGTACGGCATGGAGTTCACCGGCGAGGAGCTGCCTGACTTCCTGCCCGCGGTCCTGGAGTTCACGGCGCGCACCGGCAACACGGACCTGCTCACCGAGCACCGAGACTGCCTGTCGGAACTCCGGCGCAGCCTCGCCGACTTCGGCACTCCGTACGCGTGCGTGCTGGACGCGGTCTGTGCGGCCCTGCCGACCGCACGCGCCGGAGCCCGCCGATGAGCATCCTCCTGTGGGGCGCCCTGCCCTACGTCGCATGCGCGCTGCTCGTCGCCGGCCTGGTCTGGCGGTACCGCTACGACAAGTACGGCTGGACGGCCCGTTCCTCCCAGGTCTACGAGTCGAAGCTCCTCGACATCGCCTCGCCCGTCTTCCACTACGGCATCCTGTTCGTCCTGGCCGGCCATCTCGTCGGCCTGTTCGTCCCGATGTCCTGGACACACGCGATCGGCGTGCGCGAGCACACCTTCCACCTGTTCTCCCTGTACGGCGGCACGGTGGCGGGCATCCTCGCGGTGGCCGGCCTGGCCCTGCTGATCTACCGCCGCCGCAGCCGGGCACCGGTCTTCCGCGCCACGACGGCCAACGACAAGGTGATGTACCTGTTCCTGGTGGCCGCGCTCCTGATGGGCATGACCGCCAAGCTGAGCAGCACCTCCGGCGACGGCTACCCCTACCGCGAGACGATCGCCCCCTGGGCCCGCAGCCTCTTCACCCTCCAGCCGGAGACGGCCCTCATGGCCGGCGTCCCGGTCCTCCACCAGATCCACGCGGTCATCGGCATGACACTGATCGCCCTGGTCCCCTACACCCGCCTGGTCCACATGTTCAGCGCCCCTCTCCAGTACCTCTTCCGCCCCTACGTGATCTACCGCACCCGAGACCCCCACCAGTTGGGCCCCCGCCCGGAACGCCGAGGCTGGGAGACCACCCACCACTGACTCCCAGCCCCTCCCTCTCTCTCCGCCGCAGCGGCGACCAGCCACGACGGCGGACTACGGCGGTGCCTCACCCAGCCGTACCCCTCTCGTCGTCCACGATCTCCGCGTCCACCACGCCCTCTTCGTCGGCCTCGGGCGCCCTCTGCTCTTCGGCCGAGCCGCCGGCGGCACCCGCACCCGCGTACATGGCCTGGCCCATGCGCTGGCTGACGGTCGCCAGTTTCTCCACGCCCTGGCGCAGCTCCGCGGTGTCGGCGTCGTGGTCCAGCAGGGTCTTGAGCTCGGTGATCGCCGATTCCACGTCGGTCCTCGTGTCGGCCGGCACGCGGTCCTCGTTGTCGCGGACGAACTTCTCGGTCTGGTAGACGAGTTGTTCAGCCTGGTTGCGGGTCTCGGCGGCCTCGCGGCGGCGGTGGTCCTCCTCGGCGTACTGCTCGGCCTCCCGCATCATGCGGTCGATGTCGTCCTTGGGGAGGGCGGAGCCGCCGGTCACGGTCATCTTCTGCTCACGCCCGGTCGCCAGGTCCTTCGCCGAGACGTGCATGATCCCGTTCGCGTCGATGTCGAAGGCGACCTCGATCTGCGGTACCCCGCGCGGCGCCGGCGGCAGGCCGGTGAGGTCGAAGACGCCGAGCTTCTTGTTGTAGGCGGCGATCTCCCGTTCGCCCTGGTAGACTTGGATGCCCACCGAGGGCTGGTTGTCGGCGGCGGTGGTGAAGATCTCCGAACGCCGGGTCGGGATCGTGGTGTTGCGCTCGATCAGCTTCGTCATGATGCCGCCCTTGGTCTCGATGCCCAGGGACAGCGGGGTGACGTCCAGCAGCAGGACGTCCTTGACGTCGCCGCGGATGACGCCCGCCTGGAGGGCGGCGCCGACCGCCACCACCTCGTCCGGGTTGACGCCCTTGTGCGGGTCCTTGCCGGTGAGTTCCCTGACCAGGTCGGTGACGGCGGGCATCCGGGTCGAGCCGCCGACCAGGATCACATGGTCGATCGCGGACAGCTCCACGCCCGCGTCCTTGACGGCCTGGTGGAACGGCTTCTTGCAGCGGTCCAGCAGGTCCGCGGTCAGTTCCTGGAACTGAGCACGCGTCAGCTTCTCCTCCAGATGCAGCGGCCCCTCGGCGGAGGCCGTGATGTACGGCAGGTTGACCGACGTCTCGGTGGACGAGGACAGCTCGATCTTCGCCTTCTCGGCGCCCTCGCGCAGCCGTTGCAGCGCCATCTTGTCGTTGCCCAGATCGATGCCGTACTGCCCCTTGAAGCGTTTGACCAGGTGCTCGACGACCCGCTGGTCCCAGTCGTCGCCGCCGAGGTGCGTGTCGCCGTTGGTGGCCTTGACCTCGATCACGCCGTCGCCGATCTCAAGGAGGGAGACGTCGAAGGTGCCGCCCCCGAGGTCGAAGACGAGGACCGTCTGCTCCTCGCCCCGGTCGAGGCCGTAGGCGAGCGCCGCGGCGGTCGGCTCGTTGATGATCCGCAGCACCTTCAGGCCCGCGATCTCCCCGGCCTCCTTGGTGGCCTGCCGCTGCGAGTCGTCGAAATACGCGGGCACGGTGATCACCGCGTCCGTGACGTCCTCGCCGAGGTACGCCTCGGCGTCCCGCTTCAGCTTCTGCAGCACCCGCGCCGACAGCTCCTGGGCCCGGTACCGCGCTCCGTCGACGCTCCCGCTCTCCGGGAACCGCCAGGCACCGTCGCCCATGTGCCGCTTCACCGAGCGCGCGGTGCGGTCCACGTTGGTCACCGCCTGCCGCTTGGCGACCTCACCGACCAGCACATCGCCGTTCTTCGCGAAGGCCACCACCGACGGGGTGGTGCGCGCCCCCTCGGCGTTGGTGACGACGGTGGGCTCACCTCCCTCCAGGACGGCCACCACCGAGTTCGTCGTACCGAGGTCGATCCCGACCGCACGTGTCATGTCCGTCCCCTTCCGCCCGGGGCACTTCCCCGACTCCAGCACAAAACTTGAGCGGGCCGTTGTCAATGCCGGGGACCCCGTAAACGACGATGCCGCGCCCCAGGACGGGGACGCGGCATCCGAAGGGGTACGACGGTCAGGCGAGCTTCGCGTCCAGGGTGATGGTGGTGCCGGCCAGGGCCTGGCTGACCGGGCAGTTCTTCTTGGCGTCCTCGGCGGCGGCGGCGAAGCCGGCCTCGTCCAGGCCGGGCACCGTGCCCTCGACGGTCAGGTGGATCCCGGTGATGCCCTCACCCGGCTGGAACTTCACGTCGGCGTTGGTCACCAGCCTGGTGGGCGGGGTGCCGGCCCCGGCCAGGGCGTGCGAGAGAGCCATGGAGAAGCAGCCGGAGTGGGCGGCCGCGATCAGCTCCTCGGGGCTGGTCTTGCCGTTCGACTCCTGGGACCGTGAGGCCCACGTGACCGGCTGGTCGCCGATACCGGACGAGTCGAAGGTGATGACACCGTTGCCCTCAAGGAGGTTGCCCTCCCAGACGGTGTGCGCGATGCGCGTGACGGCCATGGTTGTTCCTTTCAGCGTGTGAAGGCGAAAGAACCGGTTTCGCTGCCTCCATCCGATCACATCCCGGCTCACCGCACGCGGAAGACCGGCCCACGGGGGGTGAACGGCAGGCGACGGCCGTCGGGGACGAGGTAGGCGTGCTCACGGCGCACCCGCAGGACGTCGCACCAGCCGTCGGTGATCACCAGGACCGGTGCGGTCGGCGGGAAGTCGTCCGCGCGCTGCAACAGGTCGATCCCCGGCTGGAGGACGGTACCGCCGCGGCCGTGCACCCGGACCCGCCCGGCGATCTCGGTCGTCGGCAGGTACCCGGCGTCGTGCGGGGCGGCGTCGCAGAACACCACGCGGGCCGCCGGTACGTCCCGGGCCTCGGCGTAGGAGGCGATCGCGCCGAGGGCCTTGCCGAGCAGGGTGCGGTCCATGGAGCCGGAGGTGTCCAGGACCACGCCGAAGGTGCAGCGGGCCACCTCCTCGGGCGGGAAGTACCGGCCGGCCCGCGGGATGTCCGGGGTGGACGACTGCCGGCGGGAGGGCCGGGCGTACGACCGGACGGCTTCCGGCCGGGGTACGAACTCGTCGAACCAGCGGGCGAGCTGGGCGTCCCAGGGCAGCGGCGGATGGCTGAGCGCGCGGATCTCCTCGACCAGGCCGCCGGGCAGGAACCCGCGGTCCTGCGTCTGGTGCAGGTCGAGTCCCTGGCCGAGGCCACGGCGGTAGAACTCGTCGAGGTCGACACAGGCGCCGGGCGGCCCGAGCGGCGCGCCCAGGACATCGCCGCGCCCCTTGCCGCGCAGGGTGGCCAGGCGCCGCATCCGGCGCAGGTCGACGGCGATCCGGTCGTACACCTCCTCCGCCGACAGGTCCTTCAGCTCCGGGTCGTGCAGCAGCCCTTCGGGCATGGTGCCGACGCGCATCTCGACCAGCCAGCCGTTGATCACGTAGTCGCAGGCGACGTTGAAGAGGTAGGGGTCGCGGCCGCCGAGGCGGTCGCCGTGGCGCAGGGCGGCGTGCAGCATCTCGTGGGCGAGGACGAACCGCCACTCCTCGGCGTCCAGGGTCCGCAGCGGGTTGACGTAGATCTCGCCGGCCTCGGGGTTGACGGCGGCGATCGCGATGTCGTGGGCGCGGGCCAGTTCGGCGTCGGCGACCAGCTTGATGCCGGCCGCGATCCCGCCGAGCAGCGGATAGGAGGAGACGAACCAGCTCAGCGCCTGTTCCCAGGGGCGCAGCGGGGTCGGCGGCCCGGTCATGGAGGTGCGGCGGCCGCCGGCCAGGTCCATCGCCCGGGACATGGTCCGGGTCAGCGCGTGCGCGAACGCGACCTGCCAGTCGGGGACCTGGCCGGCCCACTTGTCCCAGGAGAGGAGCAGCTGGTCGGGTTCGCCGCCGCTGGTGCCGCCGCGCTCGTAGGCGGCCGGGACGCTGCCGACGCGGCGCCAGCCGGCGGCGAGCCGGTCCTCGTCACCCTCCGGGTAGGACGCGGGCAGGTGGTCCGGGGCCTCGCCGACCTGGAAGGTCGCCAGGAAACGGTTGACGACGGTGCAGCGGGCGGCGAGGTCGTAGCGGTCGGGCTGGGTGCGCTGCCCGGTGGCGGCCGGCAGGTGGCCGAAGCCGAGATGGATGGTGCAGTGGGCCAACGCCCAGGCCCATTCGGCCGGTTCGGCGCGCCGGGTGGCGTGGGCGTGCAGGACGCCGTCGGAGTCGGCCCGCACCAGCCCTTCGTGGGGCGCCAGTTCGCACTTCTCGTGCCGGCAGAGGGTGAACTCGACCGCCCGCAGGGCCGGGTTGGCGCGCAGCAGCTCGACCCCGGCCGCGAAGTTCTCCGCGGCGGGGTCCTTCTTCTGTTCCTTCTTCTGGTCCTTGCGGCCGCTGGGGCTCATCGTCGGGCTTCCACGAGCCGGGGCATGTCCCGGGCGGCCTCGATCAGGAACCAGGCGGGCAGCACCGGGTTGCCGTCGGCGTCGGAGGCGATGACGGTCTGGGCGACCTCGACGGAGATCTCGGCGAGCTGCACGAGCAGCGACTTGGCGCGGTACGCGGTCTGCCGGCCGTTCGCCGACATGTGCTCCTTGTCGACGGGCAGCTCCTTGACCAGCCGCCCGCGGAACGACTCCGCGAGGTAGTACAGCAGGTCGCGGTCCTCGATACGGTGCGGCCAGCCGGCGTCGCCCTTGAGGATCGCCTCGATGCCGAACCGGCTGCGCACGATCTTGGCGTATCCGCAGAAGGCGGTCGCGTGGGCCGGGGTGAGCGTGCCGTGCGCGAGGACCTTGAGGGTCTCCTCGTCGAGGTCGCGCCCGAAGGAGTGCAGGGCGTCGGAGAGCATGTGCCAGGAGCGCGGGGTGGAGAACGGCTCCTCGGTCTTCGGCGGCTTGGACCACAGATGGTCGGGCCGGTCGGTGAGGTGGTCCAGGATCCACGGGTGGATGCCGTTGTCGGCGGCCCAGGCGAGCCAGTCGTGCGCGGAGGCGGCCAGGTGGACGTGGGCCAGCCGGTTGACGAGCGCGGAGGCGATGGGCCGGGCGAGGGCGTTGTCGGTGGCCCGGTTGCCGGCGCCGATGACGATCGACCCCTTGGGCAGCTCGTAGTTGCCGATCCGGCGGTCGAGGATCAGCGAGTAGAACGCCTTTTGCACATCCGGGGTGGCCGCGTTCAGCTCGTCGAGGAAGAGGCAGTACGGCTCGTCCCGGGCGATCGCCTCGGGCGGGCAGAACACCGACCGCCCGTCACGGATCTGCGGAACGCCGATCAGGTCCTCGGGCGCGAGCTGCGTGCCGAGCAGACTCACACACTCCAGCCCCAGCGACTCGGCGAACGCCCGCACCAGCGAGGACTTCCCGATCCCGGGCGCCCCCCAGATGAACACGGGCCGCACGGTGGCAAGACCGAGAAGAAGCTCGGGGAGACGGGCGGGGGTGACGGTGACGGCAGCCTGCAAAGGGATGGCTCCTGAGGAGGGTTCGAGGGACTTGCGACTCGAACAGTGTGTGTCGGGAGCAAGAGGAACGCAGCTGATTTATCCCCGGCTGAGCTGAAGCGCCCCCTCAGGGGCGCGGGGCTGTGTCAATGTGCGGCTCCGCCGCGCGGGCGCGAACACCCCCACCGGCCCGCGGTGAACGAACTACGCGGCCGTCTCCTCGCCGGCAGGCACCGGCACCTGCGGCCCGTCCGCCTCCCGAAGCCACCGCCGCAACACCCCGTGCACGGCCTCCGCCCCCACCAGCTCGTCGCCCTCCGCCACCGGCGCGGAGACGCAGACCGGCGACAACAGGAACGGCCTCCCCTGTGCGCCCCCCAGCCCCCCGTGCGATCCGATCTGCTCCTCGAACGCGAGGACGTCGCCGCCCTCCGGGTCGTACGACGAGTTCACCATGATGTCGGCGGTGTGCGGGAACGAGTGCGTGCGCCGGACGGCGTCCGCCGCGCCCGCCCCGAAAGCGGCCAGCGGCCCCGGGTGCCCGTCGAGCCGGTCGAGCGGTATCTCCGCGCCGTACGCCCCGAGCACCACCCCGCCGTGCTCCTCGCTGCGCGCCAGCAGGAACCCGACGCCGGGGTGGTTGGCGAGGGTGGTGAGCAGGGCGGGGTACCGGGCGTCGATCTCCTCCTTGGTCATGCGGTGCGGCACATCCGGGAAGGAGACCAGGCCGAGGTTGCCGGAGGCGAGCACGACAGGTTCCGAGTGCCGGGTGGGCCGGTGCTTCTCGCCGCGCTCCTCGACCGGCCTGCGCAGGGCCGCGCGGACGGCGGCCCGTGCTTCGGCGCCGCTGTGGGTGCGCTCGGCGCGACGCGGCACGTGCAGCCCGCAGCCGGCCCGGACCAGGTCGCCGAGGGTGAGGCCGTACCGGGAGTGGAAGGTCTCGCCGGGGCTCTGCCCGTGGTCGGAGAGGACGACGATCCGGTACTGCCGCGGCGCGTGCTCGGCGACCTTCTCGATCAGCGCGAGGGCCCGGTCCAGGCGTTGCAGCACCTTCTCGGCGTCGCGGCTGTGCGGGCCCGAGTGGTGGGCGACCTCGTCGTAGGCGACGAGGTCGGCGTAGACGGCGGTGCGGCCGGCGAGCAGGTCGCCCATGACCGCGGCGACGACGACGTCCCGTTCGACGACGGTGGCGAAGGCGCGGACGAGGGGATAGAGGCCGCCGCGCCCCACGCGGGGCCGCTGCTTGCGCATCCGGGCCGCCGTCGACTGGCCGATCTCGCGGCCGACCTCGGCGAAGAAGGAGAGCGCGGTGCGGACGGCGTTGGCCGGGTCGGAGAAGTAGGCGAAGTAGCCGGCGCGGGAACGGTTCTCCCGGCCTCGGCGCCGGGTGGCTATGGACAGCACGAGGGCCTGTTCGTCGGCGCCGCCGCTGAAGAGGTTGCCGCGGCTGGCTCCGTCCAGGGTGAGCAGTCCCCCGTCGGCGGTGTACTCGATGGCACGGCGCTGGAGTTCGGCGGCGCTGGTCGGCCGGTTGCAGACCATCACCTCCCGGCTGTCCTTCTCGTACCAGCGGAAGGCCGGGACGTCGAAGGTGGAGCCGTGCAGGATGCCCAGCTGGCTGGCGCCGGTCTGACTGGACCAGTCGGTGCGCCAGGGGGTGAGCCGGTGGGTGTCGTCCAGCCAGGCGGCGACCGTCGGCATCAGGCCCTTGGCGACGGCGGCGGTGAGGACGTCGTGGCCGACACCGTCGAGCTGGAGGAAGACGGTGCCGGGGGTGGCCGGGCAGGGCGGCCGGGAACTGCGGCGGCGGGTGGCGAGGCGGGAGAGCCGGCTCCGGTAGGCGTCGTCGTCGCGGACGGCGAGGGCACCGCCGGTGGCGGAGGCGACGGCGGACATCACGGCGGCCACGATCACGGCGGTCTCCGGGGCGGCCTCGCTCTGTCCGGAGGGGTTGATGCGCAGGGCGACGAGGAGGAGGGAGCCGTTGAGGAAGAAGACCAGCAGGCCGAGGACGAGCGCGGGCACCAGCAGCAGCAGTCGTACGAGCAGGGGCCATACGACGGCCGACAGGACACCGAAGGCGCCGGCGCCGAGGGCCGCGGTCACGGCGATACGGGTGGCGCTGTCACCGTCGGCGGACTGGAGCTGGAAGTCGGGCAGGATCCCGGCGAGGACCAGCATGGTCACGGTGGACACCGCCCACACCACGACGCTCCGCCCGATCTGACTGACGACCCGCCGCCACCGCACGCCCCACCGACCTCACGTCCGCGACCCGCGTCCGCCGCGGGTCTGCTGCCGCCCACCCTGTCACACGGCCTCGGGCGGGAGCGGGCTCACCTGCCGTCGTACCCCGCTGTCGGCATCGACAGCCTCCGGTGGACCTGCGCCTTCATCTGGGCGTCGTAGCAGGGCTCGGCCCGCCCCACCATCTCCACCCGCACCCCGCGTCTCGCGCACTCCGCCGTGAAGTCCTCGACCGACGACAGCGCGCTCTCCAGCACCCGTCTGCTCGGTGCGACGAAGATGTCGAGGCCGGGTCGGACACCCGCCCACAGGGCGCTGTGGTCGTGGCGCAGCCCGCGGACCAGGAGTTCCCGGGCGATGACGTACCCGTGCTCCAGTGCCCAGCGCGCGCACATCGCGTGCTGGCTGCGGGAGTCGACCAGGAAGGGGTCGATCTCCAGTTCCTCCAGGGGCGTCAGACTCGCGATGGCGGTCACCCGCACCGGCGCGAGCCCGCGGTAGGCACCCCGCACCTGTCCCATGGCGTCCCCCCTCACCTCCGGGTTTCGCCGCCGACCCTACTCCTGCACGTAGGCTTCGGGGAGTCGCGCGAAGGAGGCAAAGAGGTGCCGGTGGAGATCACCTGGTGGGGTCACGCCACCTGCACGATCGAGGATTCGGGCGTACGAGTGCTGACCGATCCTCTGTTCGCGCGCCGGCTCGCGCACCTGCGCCGCCGCCGGGGTGCCCCGCCGCCGCCCGAGGCCCGTCGGGCGGACCTCGCGCTCGTCTCCCACCTGCACGCCGACCATCTGCACGTCCCCTCGCTGGCCGGGCTCGCCCCGGGCACGCGCCTGCTTGTGCCCCGGGGCGCACCACGGGCGGTGCCCACGCTCCGTCGGCTCCGGCAGCTGCGGATCACCGAGGTCGGTGTCGGGGACGAGATATCCGTCGGCCCGCTCGTCGTACGCGTCGTGCCCGCACATCACGACGGGCGCCGGCTGCCGGTCGGCCCGCACCGCTCCCCCGCCCTCGGATATGTCGTCGAGGGTGCGGCACGGACGTACTTCGCCGGGGACACCGGGCTGTTCGACGAGATGGCCGAGGCGGTCGGGCAGGTGGACGTGGCCCTGCTGCCGGTCGGCGGGTGGGGGCCCCACCTCGGAGAGGGGCATCTCGACGCCGGGCGGGCGGCGCGGGCGCTGGCCCGGCTGGCGCCGCGCAGCGCGGTGCCGGTGCACTACGGGACGTACTGGCCGATCGGCATGGACGGGGTGCGCCCGCACGAGTTCCATGCGCCGGGCGACGAGTTCGTGCGCCTGGCGGCGGAGTACGCGCCGCGGGTGGCGGTGCACAAGCTCGGTCACGGGGAGAGCGTGCGGCTGGAGGTCGCACGGTGAGACTGCTGGTGGTGATGGCGGCCGCCGGCGCCACGGCAGCCACCTCGTCGCCGTCGTCGACCGAGTCCGCGCAGCAGGCGATCGGCTATCCGACGCTGTTCCTGCTGGTGCTGGTCGGAGCGCTGGTGCCGGTGGTGCCGACGGGGGCGCTGGTGAGTTCGGCGGCGGTGGTGGCCCTTCACCAGACGGCGCCGTTCGCGCTGGCGCTGGTGCTGGTGACGGCGTCGCTGGCCGCCTTCCTGGGGGACGCGGCGCTGTACTGGCTGGGGCGGCGCGGGATGAGGTCGAAGAACGGGTCGCGGTGGCTGGCGGCGATCCGGGCACGGGCGCCGGAGGACCGGCTGGAGCAGGCGCAGGCGAAGTTGGCCGAGCACGGGGTGATGGTGCTGGTGCTGTCGCGCCTGGTGCCGGCCGGGCGGATACCGGTGATGCTGGCCTGTCTGCTGGCGGAGTGGCCGCTGCGGCGGTTCGCGCGGGGCAACGCGCCGGCCTGTGTGGCGTGGGCCGCGACCTATCAGTTGATCGGGATCCTGGGCGGGTCGTTGTTCCCGGAGCCGTGGGAGGGCGTTGTGCTGGCGGTCGCGCTGACCGTGATCATCAGTGTGGCACCGAGCCTGTGGCGACGGGTTCGAGCTGCCGTGTGACGGTGCGTTGCGGGGCGCGGGTGCGCGGTGGCCGGCCGGGTCCACGCTACGGCAGCCGCATGTCGATGCGGCCCCGCGCCCCTGGAGGGGCGCTCTAGTCAGTGGCGCTTTCGAACGAAGTCCGCTCAAGCACCCTCGACCCTCCCACGGACAGGTCCCACAGATCTTCCCGGTCCAGCCCCGCCTTCTCCCAAGCCGCCCGTACCCGCCGCAGCGGCTCCAGGACCGGCTCTGCCGAGAGGATGAAGGTCCCCCAGTGCATGGGGGCCATCCGCCTCGCCCCCAGGTCCTCCGTCGCCCGGACCGCCTCCTCCGGATCCAGGTGGACGTCGCTCAGCCACCAGCGGGGGTCGTAGGCGCCGATGGGCATCAGGGCGAGGTCGATACCGGGATAGCGGCCGCCGATGCGGGAGAACCAGTGGCCGTAGCCCGTGTCGCCGGCGAAGTAGACGCGCTGCCCGTCGGCGGCGGTGAGGACCCAGCCGCCCCAGAGGCTGTGACAGGTGTCGGTGAGGGTGCGCTTGGACCAGTGGTGGGCGGGGACGAAGTCGAAACGGACGCCGGGCAGTTCCGCCGCCTCCCACCAGTCCAGCTCGGTGACGGTGGTGAAGCGGCGGCGCCGGAACCAGCGGCCGAGACCGGCCGGTGCGAACACCGGGGTGTCGCGCGGGAGGCGGCGCAGGGTGGGGGCGTCCAGGTGGTCGTAGTGGTTGTGGCTGATGACGACCGCGTCGACGCGCGGCAGCGTCTCCCAGTCGACGCCGACCGGGGTGACCCGGGCCGGGGTGCCGATGATGCGGCGGGACCAGACGGGGTCGGTGAGGACGGTCAGGCCGCCGATCCGGACGACCCAACTGGCGTGCCCCGCCCAGGTGACGGCGACCGTGCCGGTGTCGACACGGGGCAGCGGGCCCGGCTCGTAGGGCAGCCGGGGGATGTCGGCGAGACCCTCACGCCCGGGGCGGACGGAGCCCTCGCGGGCGAAGCGGGCCATGGCCTTGAGGCCGGGCAGGGGTGCGGTCAGACGGTCGTGGAAGGTCCGCGGCCAGACCCGGAGTTCACCCAGCGGGCGGGGTTCGGCGAGCGGCGGGAACGGAGGCGTGTAGGGAGTCGGGGCGGTAGGGGTGCCGGGGGTGGCGGCGTCCCGGGTCGTCGTGGCAGTCGGGTCGGCAGTCGTCGCGGGGGCAGTCGTCGTGGTGGACCCTGACTCATGCGTCTGCTGCGTCATCGAGGAGGCTCCCATCGCTGAGCGTCGTCGCGGAGATCGTCGAGTACCGACCTCAAGGACATCAACGCGCGTTGCACGTGTGGCAGTTCCAACGGCGCGGGGGACGTGAGGCATTCCAGCCGTTCCTCGTCGGTCCCGCCCAGCAGTGGCCCGGTGGCGAGCCGGACGCGCAGCGCCTGGAGGTCGTCGCCGAAGCGGTGGCCGCCGGGCGCGGGCATGCCGAGCCGGGCGGTGAGGAAGTCCTCCAACTCCTGTGCGTCGCCGACCCCCTGAGCACTGAGCGCGGCGCGCAGCGGTTCCAGGTCGGCGTACAGGTGGCGGCCGGCCTGCGGGGGCCGGGCCACGCCGCCGCCGGCGACCACCGCTGCGTGCACGGCGGCGGCCATGCGCGCGTGCAGGCGTACGACGGCCTCCCGGCGGGTGGTGACGGGCTCGGGCTCGTCGAGCGCGTGGGCGGCGGCGACCGCGACCGGCCCGGCGAGGCGGGCGCCGAGCGCGGTGAGGACGTCGAGCACGCGCGCGTGCAGGGCCGAAGCGGTGTCGCCCTCGGGGAACCGGGCGACGGCGGCGGGCCAGCCGGCCGGCAGCAGGGCGCCGGCCAGGTCACTGACGACGGTGACCCGGTCCGGAAGCATCTCGGCGGGGCTGAGCAGCACGGTGGCGTGCGGCGCGTGCAGGGTGTCGCGCCAGGTCTCGTCGCTGACCAGGTGGAGTCCCTCGCCGGCGGCCGCCTCGACGGTCGCGTGCAGCAGTTCGGGCGGGGCGACGGTGGCGGTCGGATCGTCGGCGACGGAGAGCACCAGCAGCCGGGGGTCGCCGCCCTCGTCCCGGACCCGGCGCACGGTCTCCAGCAGCGCGTAGGGGTCGGGTACGCCCCCGGACTCGGCGGGGGTGGCCACGTGGAAGACGGGCCGGCCGAGGAGTCGGGCGTACGGCGCCCACCAGGCGGCGCAGGGGCGCGGCACCAGGACGTCGCCGCCGAGCGCGGCGGTGAGCGCCACCAGGAGGGCGGGGGCGCCGGGGCCCGCGGTCACCCGGGCGGACGTGGCGGCCAGCCCGCGGCGCTCCCAGTAGCCGCGCGCCGCGTCGAGCAGCGCCGGACCACCGCCGACGGGCTCCTCCCCGCCCCGGCTCGCGGCGGCGGCCAGCGCGGTGGAGAGTTCGGGCAGGACGGGCAGCCCGTCGTCGGGCAGCGCCGGCCCGTACCGGACGGGTCCGTGGCCCCGCGCGGGCGTGTCCCGGGGCGGCCCCTGACCCTCGGGATCCGTCCGCCGCATGTCCGCCTCCGCGCAGTCCGTGGTGCCGTGTGCCGTCCGGTCCGGGCCGTGCGCTTCGTCGGGTGGTGATGCGTACGGTGCCGGGGTGGTCGCCCCTCGGGTTTCCCGGTGGCGGCCGTCTCATCCGTCCGCGCGGGACCTCCCGCCGGCCAGCCGGTACACCGCGCCGCCGCACGCGGCCGCGATCAGCATGCCGCCCGCGACCAGTGCGGGAACCGAGTCCGTGAAGGCGCCGCCCGCCCCGGCCTCCACGCCGTGCTCGACGGTCGGCGGAGCGCAGGACGTGTCACCGCCGCGCGACTCGTCGCAGGCGTGGTCGTCGGCGTCGGCACAGGAGCCGGACGAGCCGGAGAAGCCGGCTCCGCCGGAACCGGAGGAGCCGAAGGAATGGGAGGACCCGGAGGAGGCGCAGTCGTGCCCGCCCTCGCCGCAGGACTTCTGCCCGGCGGAACAGGGCCGCTCGCCCTCGCCTCCGGTCACCGTGCCGCCCCCGACGTCACCCCGACCGCCCGTGCCCACGTCACCCCGCCCAGCCGTGCCACCGCCGACGTCACCCCGACCGCCCGTGCCCACGTCACCCCGCCCAGCCGTGCCACCGCCGTCGTCACCCCGCGCACCCGTGCCGCTGTCGCCCCGCGCTCCCGTGCCGCTGTCACCCCACGGAGCCGTGCCACCGTCGCCGGGCGACACCGCGCCGTCGTCCCCCCGAGAGACCGTGCCGTCATCCCCGCGCGAGACCCCACCGTCCCCGCCGGGCACCGCGCCACCGTCCCCGTGCGGAACCCCACCGTCCCCACCCACCACCGCGCCACCGTCCCCGCGCAGAACCCCACCGTCCCCACCCGGCACCGCGCCACCGTCCCCGCGCAGAACCCCACCGTCCCCACCCGGCACCGCGCCACCGTCGGCCGGGGGAACGGCGGTCCCCTCACTTCCGACGGCGCTCCCCTCACTCCCCTCATTCCCGTCACTCCTGGCGGCCGTGAAGGGGGTGCTCCGGGGCGGCCCCTGCACTCCGCCCGCCGCCGGGCAGGTCCTGTCGGTCGTCACGCAGGTCACAGAGGCGGTGTTGCCGGGCCGCGCGGCGGCGGGGCCGGCCACGGCGGCCGTACCGGCGGCGCCGAACGCGGCACCCGTCAGTACGGCGACGGACAGGGCGCGAGCGGTACGGCGCATGGGGTGACTCCTCGGAACGTACGACTCCGGCGACACGCGGCTGGTGCCCCCGCAGCCATCACAGCCCGCCCCACGCCGTGCCGCGCGCGGCCGACCCCCATTCGCGGGACACGCCCGGCCTTTCGGGTGACGTCCCGGGCCGGTTTCCGGCGTGTCGGCCCCTGGTCACCGGGTACGCGTCCCGCACCCCCGAACCACCTGGAGGGAGATATGCAGCGAGGCAGTGACCGGCTGAGTGTTCACCGGGACGAGGAGATGAAGCACGAGCTGCAGGGACTGCTCAGGTCCGGGCATCCGACACGGACCGAGGACTGGAACGACCCGGAGCCGCCCGCCGAGGACGACCCGGAGGTGTACCGCTCCCCGATGCAGCCGTGGACCAGTGACCGGCCGTCACCGGCGACCGTACGGCTGGAGCTGGCCCGGTCCCTGACCCGGCACGACTTCCCGGCGGGGCCGAGCGAACTGGTACGGCTGCTGCGCCGTGGCCACGCCTCCGACGCACTCGTCCAGCGGGTGTCCCGGTTGCCGCGTTCGACGCGCTACCGCAACCTGCTGGGGCTGGCAGAGGCGGTGGTCGGCGGGGAATGAGCCGGGCGCCGGCGATGCGGCCGAGGAAGTCGAGAAGCAAGGAGTGAACATCATGCGTATCGCGTTTCTGACCGCGCCCGAGGGCGTGGAGCAGGTGGAACTGACCGAGCCGTGGCAGGCGGTCCTGGACGCCGGGCACGAGCCGGTGCTGGTGTCGACGGAGCCCGGGAGGGTCCAGGGCTTCGACCACCTCGACAAGGCGGACACGTTCCGCGTGGACGAGGTGGTCGGCGACGCCTCGGTGGACTCGTTCGGGGCGCTGGTGCTGCCCGGCGGGGTGGCCAATCCGGACATTCTGCGGACGGATGAGCGGGCCGTGGCGTTCGTGAAGGGTTTCTTCGAGGCGGGCCGGCCGGTCGCGGCGATCTGTCACGCGCCCTGGACGCTGGTCGAGGCCGACGTCGTGCGGGGCCGGACCCTGACGTCCTGGCCGAGTCTGCGGACCGACATCCGCAACGCCGGCGGCACCTGGGTCGACGAGCAGGTCCAGGTCTGCGGGGCCGGTCCCAACACACTGGTCACCAGCCGTAAGCCGGACGACCTCAAGGCCTTCTGCGAGGCCTTCCTCGACGCGCTCCACGAGGCCTGAGCCCGAGAAGGGCGCCGGTGCTCAGCTCGCGGAGCCGCGCGGTGTGGCCGTCTCCGCGCAGCTGCGCTCCCGGGCGCCCTCCCGGGTGCGGCCGGCGGCGACGATGCGGCGCGGGTTGCGGCGCAGGTACTCGCCCTCCAGCTGGGCCATGCGCTCGTTGTGGGCGCGCAGCGCGTCGTTGGAGCCGTACAGCAGGGTGTCGTGGCGTGTCCGGTGGATGGTCTCCAGCTCCTTCATGAGCTGCTGCTCGTCCAGCCGGCTGGGGTCGACTCCGGTCATGGTGGTACCCCGCTCGTCATGTCCGTCCCGGCGGTCCGGATCCCTGCATCCACTGTACGAAGGTCCGGGCCGCCGGGCCTGTCTAGCGGGCGCGCTCCACCCGGCGCTCGTCCCACACCGGCTCCGGGGTCTCGCGGACCCGGCCGTCGGTGCCGAAGACCAGGTAGCGGTCGAAGGCACGGGCGAACCAGCGGTCGTGGGTGACGGCGAGCACCGTGCCGTCGAAGGCCTCCAGACCCTCCTGGAGGGCTTCGGCGGACTCCAGGTCGAGGTTGTCGGTCGGCTCGTCGAGCAGCAGCGCCGTTACACCCTGTAGCTCCAGCAAGAGGATCTGGAACCGGGCCTGCTGGCCGCCGGAGAGCCGTTCGAAGGTCTGTTCGGCCTGGTGGGTCAGCTCGTAGCGGCGCAGCCGGGACATCGCGGCGCCCCGGTCCTGGGAGTGTTCCGTCCACAGGATGTCCAGGAGGGTACGGCCCTGGAGCTCGGGGTGGGCGTGGGTCTGGGCGAAGTGCCCGGGCACCACCCGTGCGCCCAGCTTCCACTGTCCCGTGTGCGCCACCTCCTCGCCGGCCAGCAGCCGCAGGAAGTGCGACTTGCCGGAGCCGTTGGAGCCGAGGACGGCGACCCGTTCGCCGTAGAAGACCTCCAGGTCGAAGGGTTTCATCAGGCCGGTGAGTTCGAGTCCCGCGCAGGTGACGGCGCGCACGCCGGTCCGGCCGCCGCGCAGCCGCATCCTGATGTCCTGGTCGCGCGGCGGCTCCGGGGGCGGTCCGGCCTCCTCGAACTTGCGCAGCCGGGTCTGCGCGGCCGCGTACCGGGAGGCCATCTCGTGGGAGACGGCGGCGGCCTGGCGGAGGTTCAGCACCAGCTTCTTCAGCTGGGCGTGCTTCTCGTCCCAGCGGCGGCGCAGTTCCTCGAAGCGGGCGAAGCGTTCGCGCCGGGCGTCGTGGTAGGTGGCGAAGCCGCCGCCGTGCACCCAGGCGTCGGCGCCGGTCGGCGAGGGTTCCACGGAGACGATCTTCTCGGCGGCGCGGGCGAGGAGCTCCCGGTCGTGGGAGACGAACAGGACCGTCTTGCGGGTCTCCCCCAGCTGCGCCTCCAGCCAGCGCTTGCCGGGGACGTCGAGGTAGTTGTCCGGCTCGTCGAGCAGCAGCACCTCGTCGGTGCCGCGGAACAGGGCCTCCAGCACCAGCCGCTTCTGCTCGCCGCCGGAGAGGGTGCGCACCTGCCGCCACTGGGCCTTGTCGTAGGGCACGCCGAGTGCGGCCATCGTGCACATGTCCCAGAGCGTCTCGTGCTCGTAGCCGCGCACCTCGGCCCAGTCGGCGAGTGCCTGCGCGTAGCGGAGCTGGGCGGCTTCGTCGTCGACGGTCATGATGCCGTGCTCGGCCCGGTCCACGGCCTGCGCGGCCTCCCGGATCCCGGGCGGCGCCACCGACACCAGCAGATCACGCACGGTGGTCTCGTCCCGTACGGAGCCCACGAACTGGCGCATCACGCCGAGGCCGCCGCTCACGGTCACGGTGCCGCCGTGCGGCTTCAGCTCGCCGGAGATCAGCCGCAGCAGGGTGGTCTTGCCGGCGCCGTTGGGGCCGACCAGCGCGACGGCGGCCCCCTCACCGACCCGGAACGACACATCGCCGAGCAGGGCCCTCCCGTCGGGGAGGTAGTACTCGAGATGCGCGGCTTCCAGGTGTCCCATGGTCAGGGATTCTGCGGGGCACGGCTGAGATAGGGCAAACCGTTATCGGCCCGACGTCTTCGACTGCGGGACCGGTGGCTGGTCGCGCCCACGCGGCGGAGCCGCATATCGATACAGCCCCGCGCCCCTCCAGGGGCGCGGGGAACTGCGCGAGCAACCACGACGCGCCCGCGGCCGAAGACGTCGGCCCCCGCGACGCAGTCACTCCGCGGCGGACTCCACCGGCTCCCCCGTCGGCCCGCTCTCCCCCGCCGGCTCCACCACCGCCCCCTGCCAGGACACGGCCTTCCAGCCGTCGGCCGGGGAGCCCTCCAGGACGACCACGCCGGTGTTGTCGAGGGGGCGGGCGGCGGCGAAGGAGACGTCGACGTTGTCGGCGCGGGCGGCCGTCCACAGCCGGATCGCCGCGCCGTGGCTGATCACGGCGACCGTCCGGGCGCCGCTCGCCTCGGCCTCGGCGATCACCGCGTCGTAGCGGGCCAGGGCCTCGTCCCCGGTCTCCCCGCCGGGGATGCGCAGCCCGGTGTCGCCGGCCGCCCAGGCGAACACGGTCCGCATGTACTCCTGGCCCCGCTCGGAATGGCCGGGCAGCAGCTCCAGGTCGCCGGCCGAGACCTCGCGGATACCGTCGCGGACGACCGGAACCAGGCCGCGGGCCGCGGCCAGCGGTGCGGCGGTGAGCTGGGTGCGGGTCAGCGTGGAGACGTAGAGAAGCTCGATGTCCTCGTCGGCGAGGGCCTCGGGCAGGGCCGCCGCCTGCTGCTCGCCGAGCGCGGTCAGACCGGGGCCCGGTACGCCGGTGTCGAGCAGGAAGTCGACGTTGGTCGGGGTCTGCCCATGACGTATGAGGAGCAGGCGCATCCAGAGGGTCCTCTCACTCGTCCGCACCGAGTACCGGCACGAAACAGCCACTTCAGGGTAACCGGACCCGCATGAGCCCAGATGTTGACCTGACCGTCCTGAAGCCCGGCCGGCACGCGCTGCGCGACCGGCTGCTCGCTCTCGACCTGAGGCTGTTCGAGGTGGCGGCCGAGCGGAACTGGCCGTTCGCCGAGCCGGTGCTGCCCCGGCTGAGCCGCAGCGCCAACCACGGCGTGCTGTGGTTCGCGGCGGCCGCCGCGGTGGCCGCGTCCCGCACGCCCCGGGCCCGCCGCGCCGCCGCCCGCGGTCTTGCCTCGCTCAGCCTGGCCTCCCTGACCATCAACACCCTCGGCAAGCGCTCGGTGCGCCGGCCCCGGCCGGTCCTGGACCCGGTGCCGGCGGCACGGCACCTGAAGCGGCAGCCGATCACCACCTCGTTCCCCTCCGGTCATGCCGCGTCGGCGGCGGCGTTCGCGGCCGGGGTCGCCCTGGAGTCGCCGGGGTGGGGTGCGGTGGTGGCGCCGGTGGCGTTCTCCGTCGCGATGTCCCGGGTCTACACGGGCGTGCACTTCCCGAGCGACGTGCTGGCGGGCGCGGCTCTGGGCGTGGGCGCCGCGTTCGCCGTCCGCCGGCTGGTGCCGACCCGGGGCCAGATCGGTCCGCCGCCCCGGCCGCGCGCCGAGGTTCCGGCGCTGCCCGAGGGGGAGGGCCTGGTGGTGGTGGCCAACCAGGCCTCGGGCAGCTCCGACCGGGTCCGGGCGCTGCGCGACGAGCTGCCGAAGGCCGAACTCGTGGAGTGCGAACCGGACGAGGTGCGGGCCGAGTTGGAGAAGGCGGCGCTGCGGGCGCGGGCGCTCGGGGTGTGCGGCGGCGACGGCACCGTGAACGCGGCCGCCCGGATCGCCCTGCGGCACGGCCTGCCGCTCGCGGTGCTGCCCGGCGGCACCCTCAACCACTTCGCCTACGACCTGACCGTGGAGGGCGGCCGCGGCCTGGGCCGCGCGGTGCGCGACGGCGAGGCGGTCCGGGTGGACGTCGGCCGCTTCGCCTGTGACGACCAGGAGGGCATCTTCCTCAACACGCTGAGCCTCGGTGTCTACCCGGAGCTGGTGCGCGAGCGGGAGCGCTGGGCGCACCGCATCGGCGGCCGGCCCGCCGAGGTGCTGGCGGCGCTGCGCGTGCTGCGCACCGACCAGCATCCGCTGGAGGTCGAACTCGGCGGCTCGGCACACCCGTTGTGGCTGCTGTTCGTCGGCAACTGCGTCTACCACCGGATGGGCCTGACACCGGGCCGCCGTACCGACCTGGCGGACGGCCAGCTGGACGTACGGGTGGTGCACGGCGGCCGGCATCCCGCACTGCGCCTGCTCACCGCCGCCCTCACGGGTCCGCTGACCCGCTCCCCCGCACACGCGGAGGTGCGGGTGAGCCGACTGCGTCTCACCGGCCTCAAGACCGGTACCCCGCTCGCGTACGACGGTGAAGTCGTCGACGTGAAGGGCGAGGTGACGGTGGACAAGCTGCCGGCTGCGCTGACCGTCTACCGGCCTCACTGACGGAGCGTCAGTCCATATCGTAAAACGCGGGTCTCATCATTCGGCATGCGAGCGTAGCGTTGCGGACACCGCGGGACGGGGTCGTCCGGCCCCGTCCGCCTGGTGTGAAGCGAAGGGGCTGAGCCATGTCGAAACCGCAGGAGACCGCCGTCTACACGCACGGGCACCACGAGTCGGTGCTGCGTTCCCACACCTGGCGCACCGCCGCCAACTCCGCGGCCTATCTGCTCGGTTCGCTGAAGCCCCACATGAGGATCCTGGACATCGGCTGCGGCCCCGGCACGATCACCGCTGACCTGGCGGAACTGGTCCCCGACGGCCGGGTCACCGGCGCCGACCAGGCGCCGGGCATCCTGGAGCAGGCCCGGGAGACCGCCGCCGGACGCGGGCTGACGAACGTGGACTTCACGGTCGCCGACGTGCACGCGCTGGACTACCCGGACGACACCTTCTGCGTGGTCCACGCCCACCAGGTGCTCCAGCACGTGGGCGACCCGGTGCAGGCGCTGCGCGAGATGCGCCGGGTCACCAAGCCCGGCGGGTTCATCGCCGTACGGGACTCCGACTACGCGGCGATGACCTGGTACCCGGCGGTGCCGGGCCTGGACGACTGGCTGGAGCTGTACCGGCGGGTGGCCCGGGCCAACGGGGGCGAGCCGGACGCCGGGCGGCGGCTGAAGTCCTGGGCGCTGGCCGCGGGACTGACCGACATCACCGCCACCTCCGGCACCTGGACGTACAGCACGGCCGAGGAGCGGGAGTGGTGGGGCGGGCTGTGGGCGGACCGCACGGTCGCCTCGTCATATGCCGAGCGGGCCACGGAGGGTGGTCACGCGACCACCACTGAACTGCGGGCGATCGCGGAGGCCTGGCGGGAATGGGCGGCACAGGACGACGGCTGGTTCGCCGTCCTGCACGGCGAAATTCTCTGCCGTGAGCGAGCCTGATCCACGCCATTCGGGAAACCCCGAGCGCAGGAGGTCAGATTCTCGGATTCCTGGTACGCGGCACGACCGGTACCGGTGGCAGGGGCCGCTGGTACAGGTGGTAGAGCCACCTCCGGTGGCCGGTTCACGCACGCGGCAACAGCGGCCCCAGCGGCCCGAGGTCCGATTCAGGTCCTCGGGCCGCTGCCCGTCGCGGTCCCGGGCCGCGTGCAGAGGTCCAGCAGATCGGGATGCTCCTCCAGGGCGATGTCGTCGGTGAACGAGTAGGCCGCCCATGGGCCGGCGAGCTCCACCCGTATTCCCGGCGCCTCGTCCTTCGTACGGTCCACCAGTTCCACGAATTCCTCGCAATTCGCGCGCGCCACCAGATAGGCGGCGCAGAACAGATTCCGTTCCGGCGCACCGGTGAGCGGCGCTTTCCGTGGCGGGTGCAGCCGGGAATCCTCGGCGTACCGGGAAAGCCGCTCGTGCAGGGTGCGGGCGAATTCCTCGGCGGGCGCCGGCTCCTTCTCCGGCGGATCGGCGTACAGCATCACGCCCCACTCGACCCGGCCGTCGAGCCGGTCGAGGGTGTGCAGGAAGTCGGCCTCGCGGGCCTCCATCATGGTCCGGACGCCGCTGTCGTCCCGGAAGACCGTGGCCACCTCCAGCGGCAGCGGGGTGGTCACCGTGGTGAGCGCGTCGACCACACCCTGATGGGCGCGGGCGGTCGCGGCCAGCCAGTCCAGGTCCTTCAGATGATCCCGCAGGGGGGCCTCGGCGAAGTCCCCCTCCGGGACCGTGCTGACGACGGCGACCAGACCGTGGTGCCTGAGCAGCCAGGGCGGCATGCCGGCCACGCCGGTCAGCTGGGACTGCAGGGCCGCCGCGAAGGGGCGGCAGACCGCGTACACATACCGCAGTCCGGCTTGTCCGCTCATGGATCCTCCTCTTGCCACCGTCCGCGTCCGGCCGCCAGGGCCACCACCGGCTCCCGCACCCCGTCGCCGCTCATCGCACGACTGCCCGGTCGCCGTCGCCACCGCTCATCGCACGATCGCCTCCTCGACCAGGAGGCGGCCGGCCGCCGCGATCGCCTCGGCGTCGATGCCCGCCGCGTGCAGCTGCTGGTCGGGCGCGGCCGAGCCCGGCATGGTCCGCACGGCGAGCCGCACCAGACGCGGTACCGGCCGGCCGTCGGCGAACGCCTCGGCGACCGCGTCGCCGAGCCCGCCCTCCTCGTGATGGTCCTCGACGGTGACCAGGCAGCCGGTCTCCTCGGCGGCCCGGCGCAGGGTCGCCCGGTCCACGGGCTTGACGGAGTACAGGTCGACCACCCGGATCCGGATGCCGTCCTCGGCGAGCGCGTCGGCGGCCTTCAGCGCCTCGTGCAGGGTGACGCCGGCGGCGACCACGGTCAGCCGGTCCGCGTCGGAGGAGCGCAGCACCTTGCTGCCGCCCACCGGGAAGTCCTCGTCCGGCCCGTAGATCACCGGGCTCGCACCGCGCGAGGTGCGCAGATAGCGGATGCCGTCCAGTCCGGCCATGGCCGCGACGAGCTTGGCGGTCTGGTTGGCGTCGCAGGGGTACAGCACGGTCGAGCCGTACACGGAGCGGAACATCGCCAGGTCCTCCAGGCCCATCTGGGAGGGCCCGTCCTGCCCGATCGCGACACCGGCGTGCGAGCCGACCAGGTTGATCCCGCTGCCGCTGACCGAGGCCATGCGGACGAAGTCGTGGGCGCGGCTGAGGAAGGCGGCGAAGGTGACGGCGTACGGCACCCAGCCGCGCGTGGCCATCCCGACGGCACCCGCGACGAGTTGCTGTTCCGCGATGTAGAACTCGAAGTAGCGGTCGGGGTGTTCCTTGCCGAAGAGCTCGGTACGGGTGGAGTCGCCGACCTCGCCGTCCAGCGCGACGATGTCGGCGCGGGCGGTGCCGAGCGCGGCCAGCGCCTTGCCGAAGGCGTCACGGGTGGGAACCTCGTCCCCCTTGTCGTAGCGCGGGAGTTCGAGCGCGCCGGTGGGCACGGAGTGCAGGGCACGGGCCGCCGGAGGCTCCTTCACATGGACGCGGACGTCCCGGATGCCGCCCAGTTCGGCGACGGCCTCCTCGGGGTCCGGCAGCGGTTTGCCGTGCATGCCCTCGCGGTCCTCGACGGCGGCGACGCCCCGGCCCTTGCGGGTGCGGGCGAGGATCACGGTGGGCTGTCCCGCGGTGGCCGCGGCCTCGGCGCAGGCCCGGTCCACGGCGTCCACGTCATGGCCGTCGATCTGTACGGTGTGCCAGCCGAAGGCCTGGAAGCGGCGGGCGTAGGCGTCCAGGTCGTGGCCGTGCCGGGTGGGGCCGCGCTGGCCGAGCCGGTTGACGTCGACGATCGCGGTGAGGTTGTCGAGATGCTCGTACCCGGCCTGTTCCGCGGCCTCCCACACGGAGCCCTCGGCCAGCTCGCTGTCCCCGCACAGCACCCAGGTCCGGTACCGGCTGTGCTCCAGCCGCTTCCCGGACAGCGCGATGCCGACGCCGACCGGCAGGCCCTGGCCGAGGGAGCCGGTGGCGGTCTCGACCCAGGGCAGCCGGCGCGGGGTGGGGTGCCCCTCCAGATGGGAGCCGAGCTGGCGGAAGGTGAGCAGTTCGGCGTCGTCGATGGCGCCGGCCGCCTTGTAGGCGGCGTACAGCAGGGGCGAGGCGTGGCCCTTGGAGAGGATGAGACGGTCGTTGCCGGGGTGGGCGGGCCGGTCGAAGTCGTAGCGCAGATGGCGGGCGAGCAGGACGGCCATCAGATCGGCGGCGGACATCGACGAGGTCGGATGCCCGGACTCGGCCGCGGCCGCCGCCCGCACGCTGTCCACGCGCAACTGCTGGGCGAGTTCGACGAGTTCGGCGGTGTTCATGAGACTCCTTCGGAGGGAGTGTCCGTAGCGGTTCCGGGGGCCTTCAGGCAGCTGCCGGCGGGTCCGTGTCCAGCGGCCCCGGCCAGGACGGTGCGAGGCTCGACGAGGGCGGACACGGAAGGTGGTCGGGCGGGTCGGGCGGAGTGACCGCGGCACGGTGCCGGGCCGGCCGCGCGCGGGCCGGGTGCCGCGCGGCACCCGGCGAAACCGGCGCCGACGGTCACGATCCGGGGTCGACGGCTCACGGTGCGCCTCCGGGAATGCGTCTGGGTTCCGAGGCTTCCCACGTAACCGTAGGCGGGTCGGTCAAACGCCGCCCGCCGAAGACGTCCCGGCCGGGGAGCGCGGAACCGCGCGACCGGCCGCACCCGCACGAGCGGCCGACGGCACGGGGTGTCCGCCTCACGCCCGATGGTGCGGCGCCTCCTGGCCGGCGTCGGGCGTCAGGGGCGTAACCGGAGTGATGGGCGGGACCGGCGGCCTGGACGGCATGGGCGGATATGCCGGCTCCGGCCCGCCGGGCGACCCTGCCGGCGCCGGCCCGCCGACGGCCGGGTGGGGAACGTGCGGCCTCCTGGGCCGGCCGGCCTCCCGCAGCAGACCGGCGACCGCGCCCAGGATCACCGCGGTGGCCAGCGCCGCGGCCCACCCCGGCAGCACGACCGCCAACGCCAGGCCCACGGCCGCCGCCACCGCCGCCCCGGCGTACAGGGCGACCGCACCGGAGGCGCCGTACAGCAGGGCGGCCCGTCGCCGTTTCCGGCCCTGCTCGCGCAGCTCATCCCGTACGGTCTCGCGCGCGACCTGCGCCAGTTCGTCGACGAGGTCCCTGTCCAGATGTTCGAGATGATCCAGATGTGCCATGCGGGCCGGGTACCCGGACGCGAAAAGCCGTAACAGGAGATCACCGGAGGTGGCCTCTTCCCGTCCGGGGCCAACTAGGCTCGTCCCATGGAGATTCTGGGCGCCTCCCTGCGCATCTGCGTCGACGACCTCGAAACCGCGATCCCGTTCTACGAACGCCTCTCCGGCGGCAGAGCCCTCCGTTTCGAACGCGGGGGCGTCCAGGTCGCCGCGGTCGGCTCCTTCCTTCTGATGAGCGGCCCGGAGGCGGAGCTGGAGGTGCTGCGCAAGGTGACCGCGACGATCGCGGTGCAGGACGTCGACGCGGCCCACCGGTTGCTGGACGACCTCGGCGCCCACATCCTCGCGGGGCCGGTGCCCACCCCGGCCGGCCGCAATCTGCTCGCGATGCACCCGGACGGCTCGGTGTTCGAGTACGTCGATCAGCAACCGGCCTGATCAGGGGTTCCGCGGCCGCATCCGGAAGTCGTACCGACCGGGCAGCGGCTCGTCACCGAGCCGCGCCCACAACCCGTCGACGGCATCGTCCCCCTCCCGCAGGTCGGCGACCTCGAACCCGTCCTCGAACACGGCCCGGGCCGCATCCCGCCGCCCCTCTGCGAGCAGCAACTCGGCCGCCAGGAGCCGGAACCGGCCGCGTTCCCGGACGGCCGGCGGCAGCGCCTCCCAGACCGCACGGGCGTCCGCGACCCGCCGTACCCGCAGCAGCGCTTCGAGGGACTCGCGGCCCAGCGCGGCGGCGGCCGCCGTCCAGAGCGCACCGTCGTCGGTGGGGGTACCTCCCGCGCCGTTCAGGCAGTGGGGGAGCTCGCGGCACAGGTCGTCGAAGGCGTGGGCGTACCGTTCGGCGGCCCGCTCGTGGTGCCCGTACTCCTGGTCGGCGCCGGCGAGACAGCGCAGCAGCGGCCACAGGGACGGCGCGAGCCGGAGGGCCCGCTCCCAGCTGCGGACGGCCTGGGCGCGGTCGCCGGCGTGCCACTGGGCGACGCCGAGGTGGTACTCGGTGTGCGGGGTCGCGGGGGCCGTCTCCAGCATGTCCCGCCAGACCGGTGCGACCAGGGTGGGTCCCGGTGGGCGGACCCGGCGGGGTTCGGGCAGCGTGCCGGTGTGCAGCAGTTCCACCCAGGGCGCCTGCTCCTCGCCCAGCGTCGACTCGGCGAACGGCGTGCCGGGCAGCTTCCAGTCCGTGCGCAGGACTTCGAGGGCGCCCCAGCCGGAGCCGGTGGCGAGCATCTCGCCGGGCGCGGTGTCGGCGCAGGGCTGCCAGGCCACGTACGCGGCGTCGACCGCGGTGCGGGGCAGGGCCTCCTCCAGCCGCTCCGCCACCGCCGCGGGCTCCGTCTCCGTCTCCGTCTCCGGCGACACTGACAGCGGCCCGTACGCCTCCAGCCAGGAGACCTCGCTCTCCGCCTCCAGCCGGACGTGCTCCAGCTGGGTGCGGGCGAGCCCGGCCTGGATCTCGCGGTAGCCGCCGGTGCCGGGTCCGCCGAGCCATTCCTGCCAGCGCCGGCCACCGGGACCCGAGCCCCACACGAACAGTTTCCGGCCGCGCAGTCCGTCGGTCGAGGTCTGCACCAGCCCGTGCCCGGCCGCGTCCAGCGCGGCGATCCAGCGGCGCCGCCCGTCCGGTAGGTCGTAGAAGTAGTCGGTGGCGTAGGGGTGTTGGGTGTCGTACGACGGGACGGGCGTCCGGCGTAGCCGGCGTTCGGGCCCGAACTCCCAGGCTTCCGCGGCCGGCACCACGACCCGGCGGTCCTCGGGTACGGCCGTGTTGGACCACCAGTAGAGCGGCACCGGGCGTTCGTGCGGATTGCGGACGCGGACGCCGACGTACAGGAAGTCGGAGCCGTCCGGCAGCCACAGGTCGACCTGGAAGGGCAGGTCGCGCAGCCGCTCCCACTCCCACAGCCGGAGCATCTCCCCGCCGTCGGGGGCGGGGACCCGGGCCGCGTGCAGCGGGGCGCAGGACAGGGTGGTGTGGCCGGTGGCACCGATGTTCCATTCGATGCCACCGGCGTACCAGGCACCGTTGAGGGCGAAGTTGGCGGGCTGGAACACCGGGTTGCGGTAGAGGAGTTCACGGCCGGTGGGCAGGTGGACGAGGGAGGCGACGCGACCGCCGAGGCCGGGCAGGACGGTGGCGCGCAGCCGGTCGTTCTCGATCACGAGCGCGTCGAGGGCACGGGGCGCGCGGGTTCTGCCGTAGCCGTCGCGGATCCGCACCGGGAGGAGGCTGCGGAGCGGTTCGTAGCCGAGCTGCCGGACCATGTCGGCGGGGAATTCGTCCCGTTCGCGCTCCTCGACGCGGTGCTCTGCCACTGCCTGAAGGGCGTGGGCGGTGCCCCCATCGTCGAGGGGGCGGAGCGGGGGCAGCGGGTTGTCCGGGCCCAACTCCGCCGCGGGCAGGGTCAGCACCTCACGTCGGATCCTCGTCACGATCGCCATGGAACCCGGCGCGGGACGAGCTGACCAGGGGAGCTGCCGGTCAGGATTCCGCAAAGGCCGGGCCGCCGGGGCCCGTCCGGCGGCGCGTGCCCTGCTCCGGATCAGCGCATCTCGGCCGTGATCGCCCACCGCTCGTGGTCCCGCCAGGCCCCGTCGATGTAGATCATGTTGGGCGAGAAGCCCTCCAGGCGGAACCCGGCGCCACGGGCGAGCGCGATGGACGCGGCGTTGCCGGGCTGGACGTTGATCTCCAGCCGGTGCAGCCGCATCGGCCCGAAGGCGTAATCCACGACCAGCCCCATCGCCTCCCGCATCAGCCCGCGCCCGGCCGCGTGCGCGAACACCCCGTAGCCGAGGGCTCCGCACTGGAAGCCGCCCTCGACGATGTTGTTGATGTTGATGAACCCGGCGATCGCCCCGCCGTGCTCTCCGCCGTCCTTCTCGCAGACCAGGAACCCGGCCTTGCTGCGGTCCTCGATGAGCCGGCCCGCGTAGCCGGCGTAGGCCGCGTCCGTGGTGGGCGGGAACAGCCAGGGCTGGTGGAGGTCCTTGCTCTCCCGGGCCCGGGCGATGAACTCGGCGCCGTCCTCGTAGCCGAAGTGGCGGATGCCCACGCGAGGGCCCTCGGTGAGGTAGCGGGAAGCGATGTGCGGCATTCACCCACCCTACGCAAAGCCGGCCACGGCGCGTCGGCCGGTCAGGGCCCGGCGCTCCGAGGTCTTCGAGCTCATACGGCCGGGCTGCGCCCGCGGCCCACACCCCGCACGGCGAGCGCGGCCGGCCGTGCGGTCTCAGCGCAGCGCCGGTTCCGGCAGGGTGAGTGTGCCCGCGTCGGCGTCCAGCTCCGCCGCGACGCCGAGCGGGATCGTCAGGGCCGACTCGCAGTGCCCGAAGCCGAACTCCTCCACCACCGGTACCCCGAGCCCGCCGAGCCGGTCGGCGAGCACCGCCCGCACGCCCTCGTACGGCCCGCACCGGTCCCAGGATCCGAGCAGGATGCCGGCGACGCCGTCGAGCCAGCCGGACCGCAGCAGTTGCGTGAGGCTCCGGTCGAGGCTGTACGGCTGCTCGCCCACGTCTTCGAGGAGGAGCAGCCCGCCGCGCGCGCCGGGGTGGGTGTGCGGGGTGCCGATGCCGGTCGCGAGCAGGCGCAGGCAGCCGCCGACCGTGACGCCCCGGGCCCGGCCGGGCACCAGCGCGCTGCCCCGGCCGCTGATCGTGCGGACCGTCTCCGGGGCGAACAGGGTGGCCCGCAGGTGCTCCTGTGCCTCGCTGCTCTTGACGAAGTCGGCGCCCGCGGCCACCGGCCCGTACAGGGTGGCGAGACCGAGCCGGGTCGCGAACGCCTCGTGCAGTACGGTCGCGTCGCTGAAGCCGACGAAGGCCTTCGGCCCGGCGGCCCGCATCGCCTCCCAGTCGAGCAGGTCGACCAGGCGCTGCGCGCCGTAGCCGCCGCGCGCGCAGAGCACGGCGGACACGGACGGGTCGCACCAGGCCCGCTGGAGGTCGGCGGCCCGGTCGGCGTCGGAGCCCGCGAGGTAGCCCAGCTCCGCGTCCCTGGCCAGCACATGGGGTGCCACCACGGGGTCGAGATCCCAGCCGCGCAGGACGTCGAGGCCCGCCTGGAGCCGCTCCTCCACCACCGGCCCGCTCGGCGCCACGACGGCGATCCGGTCTCCGAGGGCGAGCCTCGACGGCCTTGTCAGCGTGCTCACTTCACCAGCTCCAACTCGGGAATGCCGGGCACGTTCAGCCCGAACACCTGTGCGTACAGGGCGAGTTCGGCCTCCAGGGCGCGCACCATGGTCTCGGCGCGGCGGAAGCCGTGGCCCTCGCCCGCGAAGGTGAGGTAGGCGTGCGGCACGTGCCGTCCGTCGAGGTTGGCGAGGAAGCGTTCGCACTGCGCGGGCGGGCAGATCACGTCGTCCAGGCCCTGGAGCAGCAGGAAGGGCGCGGTGAGCCGGTCGGCGTGCGCGCTGGGCGAGCGTGCGGCGTACCGCTCGGGGACCTCGGCCAGCGGTCCGATCAGCGACTCCAGGTACTGGGACTCGAAGTCGTGGGTCTCCCCCGTGCCCCAGCTGGTGAGGTCGAGGACGGGGTAGGAGATGGTGCCGCAGGCGTAGACGTCGGTGCCTGTCAGCGAGGCGGCGGCGGTCCAGCCGCCGGCGCTGCCGCCCCGGATCGCCAGCCGGGCGCGGTCGGCGGTGCCCTCCTCGGCGAGAGCGAGGGCGACGGCCGCGCAGTCCTCGACGTCGACCACGCCCCACTGCTCGCGCAGCCGGTTGCGGTACTCCCGCCCGTACCCGGTGGAGCCGCCGTAGTTGACCTCGGCGACCCCGATGCCCCGGGAGGTGAAGTAGCCGATCGCCAGGTCGAGGACGAGGGGCGCCCGGCTGGTGGGGCCGCCGTGTGCCCACACGACGTACGGTGGCAGCTCGCCGTCGGGGGCGGTGTGGCCGGGGTGGTGGGGCGGGTAGATGTGGGCGTGCACCTCGCGGCCGTCCGGGCCGGTGAAGGTGCGGACCCGCGGCTCGGGGTAGTAGGCGGGGTCGACCGGGTCGCGGTGGGGGGCGCCGACGACCCGGGCGCGGCCGCCGGCGGTGTCGAGTTCGATCACCTCACCCGCGGTGCGCGGGCCGGCGCCGACCGCGACGACGCGGGTGCCGTGCGCCGCGAGGGTGGGGGCGAACTCGGTCCAGTGTCCGGCGGCGTCGACGAGTTCACCGGACTCCGGGTCGAGTATCCCGAGCGCGGTCGCCCCGCGGCCGTGGACGACGGCGATCAGCCCGTTGTCCAGCGGTGCGAACCAGCGCTGGCCGAGCCTCCAGAGCGGCCCGGCGAACTCCTCCTCGCGCGGGCACAGGGGGGTGCCGTCGCGGTAGAGGTTCCACCAGCCGCTGCGGTCGCTCGCGTACAGGAGGCGGTCGTCCGTCGACCATTCGACCTGGGCGATGGACTCCTCGGGGCCGCCCGCGACCGTGCGGACCTCGTGCAGCACACCGTCGTCACCGACCTCGCCGACCAGCAGTTCCGTGCCGTCCCACGGCATCCGCGGATGGTCCCAGGCCAGCCAGGCGGCCCGCCGCCCGCCGTGCGAGAGACGCGGCCCGGTCACGAACCGGTGCCGTTCGGCGGTGAGTTCGCGTACGGCGGTCCGGTCCTCGGCGGCCGAGCCGTCCAGCGGTACGGCGGCGAGCACCCGCCGCACGTCGCCGGGGCCGTCCCCGGTGAACTCCTCAAGCACGCACCAGACTTCGCCGCGGTCGAGCAGCAACCGCGGTTCGGCCCAGCGGAGACCGGGCGGGGTCAGCGGGCGGGGCTCGGCGCCCGGCTCGTACCGGTACAGCCGCTGGTCGTCGAAGTGGACGAAGACCAGCAGCGGTTCGCCGCCGGCCGTGGGCACCGCACCGGCCCAGGGCTGTCCGCCGTACTCGATGACCCGGCTGCGGACGTTCCACGGCGCGGGCAGCACGGACTCCCGGGTGCTGCCCCGCACCAGGGTCCGGCGCCCGCCCTCCCGCGGGCGGGGTTCGGTCCACCAGGTCTCGTCGCCGACGAAGCCCACCCAGTCGGGGCTGCCGTCGTGCGCGGCGGCCAGGGCCGCGTCGATGGGCGAGGGCCAGGAGCCGTACGGCTTCGTCTCCACGATGTCTCCTATGCCGTGCGCAGGAAGCGGTCCAGGACCCGGACGCCGAAGTGCAGGGCCTCGACGGGGACGCGTTCGTCGACGCCGTGGAACATGGCCTGGTAGTCGTAGCCCTCCGGCAGCCGGAGCGGTGTGAAACCGTAGCCGGTGATGCCGAGCCGGGAGAACTGCTTGGCGTCGGTGCCGCCCGACATGCAGTACGGCACCACATGCCCTTCGGGCGCGAACTCCTCGACGGCGGCGCGCATCCGGGCGTACGTCGGTGAGTCGAGCGGCGCCTGGAGGGCGACCTCGCGGTGGTGGAACTCCCAGTCGACGTCGGGCCCGGTGAGCCGGTCCAGGGTGGCGCGGAACTCGTCCTCGGTGCCGTACAGATGGCGTCCGTCGACGAAGGCGGCGGCCTCGCCGGGGATGACGTTGACCTTGTAACCGGCGTTCAGCATGGTCGGGTTGGCGCTGTTGCGGACGGTGGCCTCGACCAGCTTGGCGGCCGGCCCGAGCTTGTCGAGGAGCAGGTCGACCTCGTCCAGGTCGGGCTCGATGCCGTAGAGGGCGGCGAGTTCGGTGAGGGCGGCGGTGACCGTGGGGGTGAGCCGGGGCGGCCAGGTGTGCTCGCCGATGCGGGTGATGGCGGCGGCGAGCCGGGTGACCGCGTTCTCCTTGTTGACCTTGGAGCCGTGTCCGGCCCGGCCGCGCGCGGTGAGCTTCAGCCAGCCGGTGCCGCGCTCGCCCGCGGCGATGGGGTAGAGCTGCCGTCCGGTGCCGTCGTGGAAGGTGAAGGCGCCGGACTCGCTGACGCCCTCGGTGCAGCCCTCGAACAGTTCGGGGTGGTGGTCGGCGAGGAAGCCGGAGCCGTCCTCGGCGCTGGCCTCCTCGTCGGCGGTGAACGCGACGACGATGTCCCGGCGCGGCCGTACCCCCTCCCGGGCCCAGGCCCGCACCACGGCCAGGATCATCGCGTCCATGTTCTTCATGTCGACGGCGCCCCGGCCCCACACGACCCCGTCGCGGATCTCCCCGGAGAACGGGGCGACGCTCCAGTCGGCGGCCTGCGCGGGCACCACGTCCAGGTGACCGTGGACAAGCAGCGCGTCGGCCGACGGGTCGGTGCCCTCGATCCGGGCGACGACGTTGGTGCGGCCCTCGGTCCGCTCCAGGAGGATCGGCTCCAGACCGGCTCCCGCCAGCTGTTCGGCCGCGTACTCGGCGGCGGGCCGCTCCCGGCAGTCGCCGCCGCCGAAGTTGCTGGTGTCGATCCGGATCAGCTCGGAGGTGAACCGGACCACCTCGTCCAGCGCCTGCCCGTCAGCCATACTGCTCCTCCACGGCTGCCGAGACGATCGTGGTGACCGCCTTGAAGGTGCGGATGGCGTCGTACATGGTCCCCTCGGTGTACGCCACCTTCCGCTCGCCGGTCCGCTCCACGCCGGGGACGACGGTGGCGGAGAGGGCGAGGTGCTCGGCGTCGAACTCCAGGGCGACGGTGAACGGCCCGCCGGTCACGGGTTCGTGCCGCACGGCCAGTCCGGCCGCGTCCTTGGCGGCGGCGCGGATGTCCGCGGCGGTCCTGGCCGGGGTGCGGCAGACGGCCGCGTACCTCGACACATGGTCCTTGACGGCGACCTTGAGCGCCTCGGGGGCGTAGCCGAGGGCGTCTTCGCAGGCCAGGTCGTCGCCGGTGACGAGGACGACCGGGACGCCGTACTCGGCGACGACATGGGCGTTGAGCAGGCCCTCGCTGGCGCGGACGTCGTTGAGCCAGACGCCGGTGATGGAGTTGGCGAGGTAGGTGTGGGCGAGGACGCCCTCCATGCCGGCGCCGGTGTGGTAGCCGACGAAGGCGATGCCGTCGACGTCGCCGTGCTGGACGCCCTCGACCATGGAGAGGGTCTTGTGGCGGCCGGTGATCATCTCGGCGCGCTCGTCGAGCTGCTCCAGGAGCAGGTTGCGCATGCTCCAGTGGGCCTCGTTGATGAGGACGTCGTCGGCACCGCCGTCGAGGAAGCCGAGGACGGCGGCGTTGACGTCCGAGGTGAACATCGACCGGCACCGCTCCCACTGCGGCGTTCCGGGCAGTACGTCGCCGGGCCAGGTCACCCCGGTGGCGCCCTCCATGTCGGCGCTGATGAGGATCTTCATGCGCGCCCATCCCCTCGCAGGTCAGAGGCTTCTCGTGCAGTTGGTGACAGGAGGTTGCGACACCATGCATCGATGATGGGGATCTTCATGCTGCTTCACGTTACGCGTCGGCGAGGGAACTTCCTACAAGGCGGAGAGGAGGTTGAGCCCACTGCCGGACCTCTGCACCGCGGAGATCCCGGACCTGGGGCCCACATGCGGTCCCCAAGACACCCAACCCGCCGCCAGACACAGCAAGAGCGCAGGTCAGACGCCCGACATGAGAGGTGGAGCAGGCGCGGTCTCATGGCGCCCACCTGACTCGTTGCACGCGGTTCGAAACCACAACGCCCCGCTGTTCACCCCGATCCCCGAGGACCTGCTTACAAGAGGCCTCAAGGCCATGCCCCTTTTGGGTGATTATATAGCGACGTATGCCTTGTATCCCTGTTTCGATAAGTGGTGGCCAGCGGACGCTCGCAGCGACACCGCACCCGCTCTGACTGGTCCGCGGTGCATTGCGCGAGCCGTTCCCCCTCCTCCGCGAAGGGACGTCTCCCTTTCATGCCCACCAACAACAAGAACCGCACTGCGTCGGCGCCGAGGAAATCGGCGTCCTCCCAGGACAAGCTGATCGAGTCCTTGAAGCAGTACATCCGCACGCGCGGTCCGGACCTGCTCGCAGACCCCAACGTGTCGTCCGTCGGGATCGGTCACAAGCTCAAGAACGGCACCCGGGGGAAACAGATCGCGCTGCAGTTCACGGTCAAGCAGAAGGCCGAGCCGGAAGCACTGGAGGCGCTGGGCACGACCCGGATACCGGAGACCGTCACGGTGGACGGGGTGGAGGTGCCGACCGACATCATCCAGCGCACCTACCAGGCCCACTTCCGCGTGGTCGCGGAGGCCGAGAAGCCCGAACGAAAGACCCGCCTCAACCCCGTCCTCCCGGGGGCCAGTGTCGGTGGCGTGACGGTCACGGCCGGCACCATCGGCTGCATCGTGTTCGACAGGACTGACGGCACCCCGTACGTGCTCAGCAACTGGCATGTACTGCAGGGCCCGGACGGTCAGCTGGGCGAGGAGGTAGTCCAGCCCGGCCGGTTCGACGACAACGAGATCTCCCGCAACCACCTCGGCGTCCTGAGGCGGTCCCACCTCGGCCCGGCCGGCGACTGCGCCGTGACCACCATCGAAGAGGGTCGGACCTTCGATCCCAAGATCCTGGGACTTGACGTGGCGCCCCAGGAGTTGGGTGAGGCAGCTCTGGGAGACAAGGTCATCAAGAGCGGACGGACCACCGGCGTCACTCACGGGATCGTCCGCCGCATCCACACGTTGGCCAAGATCGACTACGGTGGCGACGTCGGCGAGAAAACCATCGGCTGCTTCGAGATCGGGCCCGACAACGAACACCCGGCGACAGACCAGCAGATCAGCAGCGGCGGCGACTCGGGCGCGGCCTGGCTGTTCAAGCAGAACGGCCGGCCGAGCAAGGTCATCGCTGGACTGCACTTCGGCGGCGAAAGCGCCGGCGACCCCGACGACCACGCGCTGGCCTGCCTCTCCAGCTCCGTCTTCGAGAAGCTCGACATCGCCCTGCAGCAGCCCTCTCCCGAGGAGGTGCAGCCCCTGCGGGGCTACAACCCGGACTTCCTCGGCGAGCAGATCGACATACCTCAGCTGACCGCGGAGATCAGCGGGGACACCGTACGCCTCGGTGGCTCCGAGGTCATCCCGTACACGCACTACTCGCTGGCCCTCAGCAAGAAGCGGCACTTCCCCTTCTGGGTGGGCTGGAACATCGACGGCGGGAGCCTCAAGAAGCTCAGCCGGTCCGGCATACCCTTCGTCAAGGACCCGCGGCTGCCCTCGAACACGCAGGTCGGGAACGAGCTGTACGAGGCCAACCGGCTCGACCGCGGCCACATAGCGCGCCGTGCGGACCTGATCTGGGGCAGCATGCCCGAGGCGCAGAAGGCGAACACCGACTCGTTCTTCTACACCAACATCACCCCGCAGATGGACGACTTCAACCAGAGCGCCAAGAACGGCCTGTGGGGCGAGCTGGAGGACGCCGTCTTCGCCGACGTCGACGTCGACGACCTCAAGGTGAGCGTCTTCGGTGGGCCGGTCCTCCAGGACGACGACCGGGTCTACCGGGACGTGAAGATCCCCCGTGAGTTCTGGAAGGTCATCGCCTTCGTCGAGCGAGGCGAGCTGAAGGCCAAGGCGTTCTTGCTCACGCAGAACCTGGACCAGCTCGAAGTCCTGGACCTCGACGAGTTCCGCGTCTTCCAGGTCACCCTCGACGAGATCGAGGAACGAGCCCACATCCGCTTCCCCACCGCCCTCCACAAGGGCGACCACCTGCTCGTGCCGGAGGCGGTGGCCGAGCGAAGGCCATTGGATGACCTGGCCGACATCCACTGGGACTGACCGGGCGGCCCGCCGGCGTGTCTCGTCAAGCTGCAGCGCGTGAGACACGCCGGCTCCTCACGGTTTCGGGTCGCCACCGACCGCCAGGCCCGGCGATCGACCTCATGGCCGTTGACGCACCGGTCGCGGTGGACGTTCGGGCCCCACTCCACGCAGCAGTCCTTGGGCGGGTGGTTCTCCGGGCCCGGACACGTGCCCTGGGAAGCCCTGGGACTCAAGGTGCAGGGAAGCCGCAATGCCCATAATGTAATAATTGGAGCGTTTACAGGTGGTCTTCTCCCTCGTCGGAAGGGTCTGCGGTGGTTCCCGTCACCGCCAGACTCACAGCACCGTCAGGAGACATGATGGCCACCCAAATAGCCGGGCCCCGCGCTGTCTCGGTCTACGCACTCGCCGGCATCCGGCTCTTCAACGGAGTCACCGGGCTGCTCGCACCCGACCTGCTCATCCGGCGCCTCGACCCCGATCGTGAGCCGCCCAGCCCGGCGGCCGTGTACGCCTTCCGGCTGTTCGGGATCCGTACGATCCTGCTCGGCCTCGATCTGCTGACCAACCGCGACGAGCGGCTGCGGGAGGACCTGTGCGACGGCGTCCTGATCCACGGCAGTGACACCGCGACGGCGGCCGCGCTGGGCCTGAGCGGTCGGCTTCCCCCACGTACCGCGGCCCTGACCACGCTCATCTCGGCCGCCAACACGTTCCTGGCCGCCACTTCGCTCGCCAACTCGGGGAAGGGGAAGCGGAAGTGACGGGAGGACCCGGTGCCGATTCCCCGGCCGAGACGGGTTTCGACTACATCGTCGTCGGCGCCGGGGCGGGCGGCGGACCGCTCGCGGCCAACCTCGCCGCCGCGGGCATGCGCACGCTGCTGCTCGACGCGGGCGGCGCCCCGGAGAACGACAACTACCTGGTGCCCGCCTTCCACGCGGACGCCTCCGAGGACCCCGTCCAGTGCTGGAACTACTTCGTCCGGCACTATGCCGATGAGCAACAACAGCAGCGCGACAGCAAACTCGTCCCCGACCGGGGCATCCTCTACCCGCGTGCCGGGACGGTCGGCGGCTGTACCGCGCACCACGCGCTCATCACCGTCTATCCGTACAACCGCGACTGGGACGCGATCGCGGAGGAGACCGGCGACGTGACATGGCACAGCACGGCCATGCGAGGGTACTTCGAGCGGCTGGAACGCTGCACCTACCGGCCAAGGCCCAAGGAGCCGCCCGCCAACCCGCTGCTGGCCGCGCTGCTGAAGATCCTGCCCGTCACGGGTGCCCGGTACCGCAACGACGCACGCCACGGATTCGACGGCTGGCTGCCGACCACCCTTGCCGACCCCGAACTGGCCGTCCAGGACGAGCAGTTGCTGAAGGTCATCCTCTCGGCCGCGGAGGACGCGCTGGCCGACTTCCTCGACCGGCCGCTGTCCCCGCTGGAGGGGTTCGGCTCCTTCGTCGACCCCAACGACTGGCGGGCGCAGACGCGTGCCCTGCAGGGGCTGTGGCAGATCCCCCTCTCCACCGCGAACGGACGGCGCAGCGCCGTACGCGAGCGGGTCCGGGGCGTACAGCGAAGCCATCCGGGCGACCTGGTGGTCCGTACGAACGCGCTGGCGGCCAGGATCGTACTGGACGGGAACGGGACCGCGACCGGCGTCGACTATCTGGACGGGGCGCACGCCTACCGGGCCGACCCCGCGAGCAGGCCGGACACCGGGCCACCGATCCTGCGCAGGGTCCTCGCGTCCCACGAGGTGATCCTGGCCGCGGGTGCCTTCAACACGCCCCAGCTGCTGATGATTTCGGGCATCGGACCGCGTGAGGAGCTGCGGCGGCACGGCATCCCCGTAAGGGTCGACCTTCAGGGCGTGGGCGGGAATCTCCAGGACCGGTACGAGGTCGGCGTGGTCAGCCGGATGGACCGCGAGTTCCCGGTCCTCAAGGACTGCGACTTCCACACGCCACGGCCCGGGACCGAACCGGACCGCTGCTACCGGGCCTGGCAGCGCGGCGAAGGTCTTTACACGACCAACGGCGCCGTCGTCGGTGTCACCCGCGCGTCCCGTCCGGAGCTGGACGCACCCGACCTGTTCATCTTCGGCGGCCCCTTCGACTTCCGGGGCTACCGGCCCGGCTACTCGCACGACCTGACACTCCACAAGGACCGCTTCACCTGGGCCATCCTCAAGAGCCGTACCCACAACACCGGGGGCCGGGTGCGGCTGCGCTCCACCGACCCCCGTGACACCCCGCTGGTGAACTTCCACTACTTCGGCGAGGGGACGGACAAGGACGCCGTGGATCTCGACGCCATGGCCGGTGCCGTCGAGTTCGTGCGCGAGATGAACCGCAGGGCCGGCTCCGTGATCCCCGAGGAGCTGTGGCCCGGCGAGGAGATCGCCGGACGCGAGGGCATCCGCCGTTTCGTGCAGGACGAGGCCTGGGGCCACCACGCGTCCTGCACCTGCCGGATGGGACGGGCGGACGACCCCTCGGCCGTCGTCGACAGCGAGTTCCGGGTGCGCGGTGTGGACCGCCTGCGGATCGTCGACGCATCGGTCTTTCCCCGCATTCCCGGATTCTTCGTCGCCGCCCCCATCTACATGATCAGCGAGAAGGCGAGCGACGTGATCCTCGCAACCGCCCGAGGAGCAACTGCCAAGGAGGACCGCGATGAGTAAGCAACCCCGCGCCGCCAGCCGTTCCGATGCCGGATACCGTACGTCACTGCCCTGGCGGATCGTCACCGCCGTCGCCCAAGCGGTGGACCGGCGCATCGGCTGGGACAGACTGCCCGTCGTCCCGGGCCTGGTGACGCTCCTCGGACTGCGCGTCAGGCTTCGGCAGAAGAACCTCCACGACACCGGCCGGCTGCCCTCGGTGAATCTGCCCGACCCCGCACCCCCCTCCGAGACCCACAAGGTCAACCGGACCGCCGACGGCAGCCACAACGACCTCGCCGAGCCGCGCATGGGCATGGCGGGCACCCGCTTCGGCCGGAACATCCCGCTGGACCGGATCGCACCGACCGCACCCGAGGACGTGCTGTCCACGCCGAACCCGCGCGAGGTCAGCCGCGCCGTGCTCACCCGCGACGAGCTCATCCCCGCCGAATCGGTCAACTCCCTGGTCGCCGCCTGGCTTCAGTTCATGGTCCGCGACTGGTTCAGCCACGGGACCAGTCCCACGGAACGGCCCTGGGAAGTACCCCTCATGGACGACGACCCGTGGCCGGAACACCCCATGCGGATCATGCGGACACCGGACGACCCGACCCGCGACCCGCAGGCACCAGCCGGAACACCCGACACCCGCGTCAACGTGTCCTCCCACTGGTGGGACGCGTCGCAGATCTACGGGAAGAACGAGACCGAGCAGCGCCTGATGCGCGCCGGTGAGCTGGGCAGGCTGCGTCTGTGGGACGACGAGCAGTCCCCGGTCCCCTCGGACCCCTCCCAGGACCCCTCGCACGTCCCCGGCTTCTGGCTGGGCCTCGCCATGATGCACGACCTGTTCGCCCGAGAGCACAACGCGATCTGCGATCACCTGCACGGCGCGTACCCGTCCTGGAACGACGAGGAACTCTTCCAGCGCGCCCGGCTCGTCAACGCCGCGCTCCTCGCCAAGATCCACACCGTGGAGTGGACACCGGCCGTGATCAGCCACCCCACCACCGTCAAGGCTCTGCGCGCCAACTGGTGGGGCATCGCGGGCGAGCGTGTCCACGACCTCTTCGGCCGGATCAGCGACAGCGAGGTCGTCAGCGGCATCCCCGGCGGCGAAACGGACCACTACGGCGTCCCGTACTCCCTCACCGAGGAGTTCGTGGCCGTCTACCGCATGCACCCGCTCATCCGCGACGAGTGGCATCTGCGCTCCGCCGCCGACGACACGAGCCTGCGCCACTGCACCCTCCGCGACATCGCGGGCCCCGGGGCGCTGAAGGTCATGGAGACCACCGAGATGGCCGATCTGCTCTACAGCTTCGGAACGCTCCATCCCGGACTGGTCACCCTGCACAACTTCCCCAGGTTCCTGCAGGAGTTCGAGCGCCCCGACGGGCAACTGCAGGACCTCGCCGCCACCGACATCCTGCGCTCCCGGGAATTCGGTGTCCCCCGTTACAACGAGTTCCGGCGGCTGCTGCGGCTGAAGCCCGCGGCGAACTTCCTGGAGCTGACGGAGAACAGGGCGTGGGCCGAGCAGATCCAGTGGCTCTACGACGGCGACATCGAGAAGGTCGACCTCACGGTCGGGCTGTACGCGGAGAAGCTGCCGGCCGGATTCGCCTTCAGCGACACGGCGTTCCGCATCTTCATCCTGATGGCCTCACGCCGGCTGAACAGTGACCGCTTCTTCACCGAGTACTACACCCCCGAGGTGTACTCCAAGGCCGGGATGGCCTGGATCGACGACAACAGCATGATCACGGTGCTGCTGCGCCACCACCCGGAGCTGCGCACGGCCCTCACCGGGCTGACGAACGCCTTCGTGCCGTGGCACACCGCCGGAAGGACGGTGACCTGACATGGCAACGACGGACAGGTCCCGGGAGGAACGGGAGCGCCAGGTCACGGCGGCCACCGCGCGGTACGACGAGACCGGCGCCGAGCGGCGGGCGGTCGAGGCGCAACAGGACGCCGGGGTCGCCTTCCCGGATTCGGAGGAGGCACTCGCGGCGCGCGCGGCCCGGCTGCTCGACCGGCAGGCGGTGCCCGCCGCCATGGTGGTGGAGGCCGTCCGGGCGGAACCGCTGGCCCCGACCGCCGCATACGAACGCATCCTCGGGGTGTCCAAGGACCTGCAGGCCTGGAGTTTCCTGCCGCGCGGCGCCCGGGCGGCACGCACCGTCGCCCGGATCTCGGTGCGGGAGAACGGTCGTGAGCTGCCGCTCGGCACCGGCTTCCTGGTGTCGCCGAGCCTGTTGCTGACCAACCATCACGTGCTCACCGACGCGGCGGCCGCCCGGCAGTGCTTCGTGGAGTTCGACGCCCAGGTCACCGTCGACAACACGGCCCAGCCGCCCACGCGGCTGGAACTCGATCCGGACGGGTTCTTCCTGACCGACCAACGCCTCGACTTCGCCCTGGTGCTGGTCGCCCCCGGCCCGGACCAGCGGCCCGCGGGGGAGGCGTTCGGCTGGAACCGGCTCAGCGCACAGCCGGGAAAGCTGGTGATCGGCGAACCGGTCAACGTCATCGGCCATCCGATGGGACGTCTCAAGGAGATCGCCGTCCGCGACAACATGCTCCAGGTACGCCTCGACGACTTCCTCCACTACAAGACGGACACCGAACCGGGCAACTCGGGCTCGCCCGTCTTCAACGACCAGTGGGAGGTCGTCGCGCTCCACCACAGCGGTGTACCCAAGACCGACGGACAGGGCCGCGTCCTGCGCCGTGACGGCCAGGTCTGGCAGCCCGGCGACGGCGACGACGCCATCGACTGGGTCTCCAACGAGGGCGTACGCGTCAGCTCCATCCTGAAACACCTGGCAGCCCTGCCCCTTTCCTCCCGGCAGCGGGAGCTGCTGGCCGAGATGGGCCCGGAGTCGGGACTGCGTCTCGCGGAGGCCGTCGCCGGGCCGGCGACAGCCCCGGCTGCTCCCGTCGCCGGCCCGGCGACGGCTCCGGCTCGCGGTGTCGCGGTGTCGCGTCCGGCCGTCGAGAAAGCCACCGCGCGTGCGGGCGTCCCCGCCCGGGACGGCGCGTTCGGCGGCACACGGCATCTGGTCTTCCTCCACGGTCGCTCCCAGGAAGGCAAGGACCCCGAGAAGCTACGCCGCGAATGGGCGGCCGGACTCAACCAGGGGCTCGTCCGCGCCGGGCTCGCTCCGGTCGACCCGGCGGACGTCTGGTTCCCCTACTACGGCGACCGGTTGGTCCAGGCCCTGACCGCGCATGAAGCCGTCCCCCACCTCACCGAGGCGCCGACCGCCAGGGCGGCGGAGGCGGTCGCACCCGCCACCCCCACCGCCCGCGCGGTGTACGAGGAGATCATCGGCGAGGCGGCCACGAAGTGGGACATGCCGCACGAGAGCCGGCTGGCCACCGAACGGATCGGCCTGGACGACGTGGTCGGGAGCCTGCACAAGCGGCTGGCCTGGCTGGCGGCCAGGAGCGACCTGGATGCCTGGGCCATCGCCCTGGTCTTCCGTGACGTGGCCGCGTACCTCGACGACCGGCGCATCCGGGACGAGGTCCTGGACTGCGTATCGGAGACGATGCCGGACGCCGGGGAAGTGGTGCTCGTCAGCCACAGCCTCGGCACGGTCGTCGGCCTGGATCTCACCACACGGCTGGCCCCCGGAGTGGACCTCGTCCATCTGACCACGGCGGGCAGTCCCCTCGGCCTGGACAGCGTGTACAGCAGGCTGCTCGTGGGCGGGCCGAAGCGTCCGGACATCGTGGCGGACTGGCTCAACGCATGGTGCCCGACCGACGCGGTGGCCATCGGATGCCCGCTGGCCGACGACTGGGCGGACGGCCTGTCCGACCTCGCTGTCGTCAACGCCCGCGACCGGGCGCACAGCATTGTCGAGTACCTCGCCCACCCCGAGGTTGCCCGATCGATCGGCAGCCACCTCGGCGACTGAGTCTGCGCAGGCGGCTTCACGGCTTCGGGGGCTTCAGGCCGTCCGTTTCCGGGTCAGGGGACAGGCGTCCCACGTCCGACAGCGTCTCGCGGGCCCGTTCGTCGACGAAGCGGGTCACGAGCTGCTGGGCAGCGCCGAAAATGACGGCCCAGGCCACTATTTGCGGGCTGGAATCCAGATCGCTCAGACCGGGAACGAACGCACCCCTGATGAGCAGGACTCCTATGAACGCGGTCAGAGCCCCGGTGGGGAATTTCAACAGGGCTGCCGAAAGCGGCAGCATATAAGGACTACTCGTCCCCTGAATCCGGCGTAGAGACGCAATGACCGTGAGAGCCGCACCAGCCAGTCCTGCCGCCTCGGTGACGAGAACGTCGACCCGCTGGGCGTAGTCACTCGGAACGCTTTTCGGGTTCAGGGGAACCTCCCCTGAAGGGCATGCCGCGAACTTCTTCCCCTCAGGAAGGAAGCACATGTTGAGCGAATCGGGACAGTACCAGCCCCAGGCTGCGAGCCCGCACACACCGAGGAGAACGAAGAAGGTCGCCACCCGCAGAATGAGGCTGAGACTGCGAACTCTACTGAATTCGGCGTCCAGCCCGTCGTACGAGGCACTCAGAGCGAGGGCGAGGAGCACGCGGTCCCCCGGCAGCGGTCCTTTCGTCCCCATGCGCTCCGCGACCGCACTCACCTTTATCCGAAGCGGGTCGACCGGGCGAAGATGCTGTTCAACATGGCTCAGCACGTCGGCACTTCGGCCGGGCAGGTCCTCTTCCGCACACAGCATGAGCAGCATCACGTCGGTCGCGCGCACATTGGCCCAGGTCCTCTCGAGCGCTGCGGCCCCGGAGAAGGGGCGGCGCCGCGCGGAGATGGCGTTCCCCGCCTCCTCCAGTTGCCGTGCGATCCCCTCCAGTGTCTCTTCTCGCTGACATTGCTCAGCTGGGTCCTCTACCGCTCGGCACCTCTCACGAGCTGCCTGCTGCTCCAGAAAGAGAACGCGTGCGGCAGCTCGCTCGCGCCAGGCTGTTCTATGAGTCCTGGACAGCTCCTTGGGCAATCGGGGGAGCTGAGCCACGCTCTTTCGCCGGGTCGACTCGCAGGGGTGATCGCACTTCGATTCATCGGGCGGCAGCGTGTGCCTGAGCACGAGCGAAGCGATCCACAGGAGTAGGAAAACAGCGACGCTCCCTCTGGGCTCTCTCGTGCTTTCTGAACCCGCGAAGGCTTTCCCGTTGGTCATCCCGACCTCCAGTAAAGACTCCCCTTCTCAGCGTAGGACGGCCGGCCAACAGGTGCACGTCAAGAACGGCTGCCGGACACCCGACGTCACCGCCGTCCTCGGCTCGTTGGCCGACGGTGGGGAGACGGACGGCGAGTTGTAGATCGGTGTCCTGTACCAGGTGTGGCCCGGCGGGTTCGTCGCGTCCCGCTCCGCCCGCGCGGCCGACGCCCGCACATGGACGAAGTCGCTGCCGGCGAGCCGAGGAACTGCTCCCGCGGCGGGACGAAGTCCCCGGACGACAACCCGTGCAGGTAAAGCAGACGAAGGACCTCGCTGCCCTTGGGCGAATTGCGGCACCACGGCGGCAGGATCTTGGCGGAGAACCGCATCCGCTCGCCGGTTGCCGCATCGACGCGCTTGTCGTTCACCCACGGGGCAGCGACGTCGACCGGTCCCGCGGCGGTGGCCAGGATGCGGGACCGATGGTGGCCGGTGCGGACCGCCAGGCGGTGGCCGGCCTCGTCCGAAGGGTTCGGCGATGGCTGCCCGGCGTGTTTGAGCATGCATGCCTGGCGCCACCGCGCACAGGCAGGCACCCACGCGTAGCGTGGAGATGGTGGGATTTTTCAGATAATTCGGTGGAAGGGGAGTGCGATGACCACCAGATCAACGCATGTCACGCTCAACAACCACGCCACGCTGACAAGAGGATCAGCCCACCAGAACCTGAAGCTCAGGCGTACCGCGATGCACCTCGATCGCGGTGAGTGGACCACGAGTCCGCCCCAACTCATCAGCGACAGCGGGGAATGGGAGTTCCAGACCGACGAACTCGCGGCCGGTGCCGGAGGGCAGGTCATCTACCGGCTGGAGGACCCCGACGGTGCACCCGCGGGTGAAGTACGCGTTCGCTGGGGCAACTCCTCCGCCGGTCCGGACGCCCAGAACGGGGGCGCCACCCCCGCGGCCGTGGTGGAAACCGAGCTCGGCTCCACGGTGCTGCAGATCCAGGACGACGGCGACGCCTCGAACCTGATATTCGAGGTACGCGACGACCTCCGTGAAGTCAGCGAAGAGGAACGCGCCGCCATGGTGGCGGGTGTGCTAGAGGCGATCGACACGCAACGCTTTGCCGCGATCTGGGAGCAGTCCCCGGGATCCACGTTCCACGCAATGCACGGTCTGACGTCCGGGCAGTACCAGCAGAGGTTCAACGACCTCGTCGGCCAGGGCTTCCGGCCGGTGCACGTCAGCGGGTACTCCAGCGGCGGCGTCGACCTGTTCGCAGCGATCTTCGAACAACGCCAGGGACCGGCCTTCCAGGCCCGCCACAACCTGACGTCGAGCCAGTACCAGCAGACCTTCAACGACCTCGTCGGCCAGGGCTTCCGCCCGGTGGACGTCAACGGCTACCTGAGCGCGGGTGGTGGCGATCGGTTCACCGCCATCTTCGAACAACGCCCAGGACCCGCCTTCCAGGCCCGCCACGACCTGACGTCGAGCCAGTACCAGCAGACCTTCAACGACCTCGTCGGCCAGGGCTTCCGCCCGGTGCACGTCAGCGGATACTCCAGCGGCGGCGTCGACCTGTTCGCAGCGATCTTCGAACAACGCCAGGGACCGGCCTTCCAGGCCCGCCACAACCTGACGTCGAGCCAGTACCAGCAGACCTTCAACGACCTCGTCGGCCAGGGCTTCCGCCCGGTGGACGTCAACGGCTACCTGAGCGCGGGTGGTGGCGATCGGTTCACCGCCATCTTCGAACAACGCCCAGGACCCGCCTTCCAGGCCCGCCACGACCTGACGTCGAGCCAGTACCAGCAGACCTTCAACGACCTCGTCGGCCAGGGCTTCCGGCTTCTGTACGTCAGCGGGTACTCCAGCGGCTGAGCGTCCCGGCGACGCTGCCGGCACTGCGCCGTGTCTCATGAGACACGGCGCAGCCTGGAGAAGCCCAGCCATGTCGTGCCCGAGCGCGGCGTCTTGTACCGCAGCGGGAGAAGGATGTTCCAGTCGCGGCACGCCTGGCCTGTTTCCGCGCCCGATCCCCGAACGTGCTCGGGTTCTCCGAGCACGCAGCGGGCTCCGTCTTCATGAGCGAGGCAGCACCGACCCTGACCGACTCGGCACGGCCGTCCGCACCTCGGCCGCGCCTCGGGATGGATGCGTGCCTGGCCGCGACCGCAGCCAACCAGCCCAGCCCTCCGCCCCTCGCCCAACGCGATACCCAGGGGGCGGCCCACCGCCGTGGCGGCGAGCGCACCCGACCGGCCGGCACGGCGGTCCGACCCTCGGCCACGCCATGCCGAGGGGCGGACTCGCGCTGTCCGTGGTGGTCAGTTCGCGCGCCCCGCCACCAGCCACTTCGACGGCAGCACGATCCGCTCGCCGTCCGGGGTGACCTCCGTTGTCGCCAGGGGCAGTTCGCCGCTCGCGAGGACGGTGAGGCCGGCGTTGCGCAGGTACTCGGGTACCGCGTCGTCGGCGACCTCGCCGGGGGCGATGCCATGCCGGAAGACCGGGGCGAGCTTGGGCGGCGGCCCGGACGGGCTCTGGGCGAGGCCGCCGAGGATGGGACCGGCGGTCTCGGAGAGCTCGACGAGGAAGGCCAGGCCGCGAGCGCCGACGAGCGTGGCGACGGAGTCGATCAGCGGCTGCCGGTCGTCGGGTTCGCACTGGTGCAGGACGCCCCGCATATAGACGTTGGCGTCACCGAGTTCGGCGTGCAGGGCCTCGGCCTCGCTCTTCTCGGCCACGTCCAGCTGACGGTAGCGGGCCAGTCCGGCCGGGTCGGCGTGCCGGGCGTGCTCCAGGGCGGCCTCGGCGATGTCGGTGCCGAGCACCCGCGGGAAGCGGCCGGCGAGGAAGCGGGTCTGGGTGCCGTTGCCGCAGCCGAGGTCGACCAGCGGCAGACCGGGGTCGGTGAGGTGGGGCTCGAAGAGGGGGACATGGACGGAGGCGGTCACGCCCGGCTCCGCGTCCCAGAACACCGCCCCCGTCTCGTCAGGCGCCTCGCGCCAGAAGCCCTCCCAGGCGTCCCGGTATCGACTCGTCACGCTCATGCCCAACTCCCCAGGGTGTGACCGCAGAAGGCCGCCGTATGTGACGGGCCAGTACGGTTTACCCTGCGCCGGTTTCGGCCACAAGCGCCCGGCGCGTTCCTTCACCCCACTTTCGACGAACGTGCGCCCCTCGGTCAGCGGCGCCGTGAGGTCAGCTCGAACCAGACGGTCTTTCCGGCGGTCGTACGGCTGGTGCCCCACTCCCGGGCCAGCGTGCTGACCACCCGCAGTCCGCGTCCGGCGGCGGCGTCGGGTTCCGCGCTGAGCAGGGTCGGCAGGGCGTGGTCGTCGTCATCGACCTCGCACAGCAGGGTCTCGCCGCGGATCAGCCGGAGCTGGACCGGACGGCTGTGGGAGTGCCGTAGGGCGTTGGTGACCAGTTCGCTGACCATCAGCTCGGCGGGGTCGGCGAGCCGGGCCAGGCCCCAGTCGTGGAGCTGTTCGCGGACGGCGGCGCGGGCGCGGCGGACCTCGGCGGGGTCGAGGGCGAGCCGCCATTCGGCGACGTCGTCCGGTTCGATGCCGTTGAGGCGGGCCATCAGCAGGGCGACGTCGTCCTTGCGGTCGCCGTGGCCCGCCTTCGAGAAGGTCGCGGCCAGGGCACGGATGATGGTGTCGCAGGCGTCGTCCATGGAGGCGGCCGGGTGGGCGGCGGACTCGCAGAGGGTGGCAAGGCCGACACCGATGTCCTCACCGCGCATCTCGACGAGTCCGTCGGTGCACATCACCAGCCGGTCGCCGGGGTCCACGCGTACCCGCAGCGACTCGAAGGCGACCCCACCGACGCCGATGGGCGCCCCGGTGGGCAGATCGAGGAGTTCGCTGCGGCCGTCGACGGCACGGACCAGCACGGGCGGGATGTGGCCCGCGTTGGCGAGGTGGAGTTCGCTCTCGATCGGGTCGTAGACGGCGTACAGGCAGGTGGCGAGGTAGCCGTCGCCGAGCCGCTGGGCCAGGTCGTCGAGGTTGCGCAGGAGTTGCGCGGGCGGCAGGTCCAGGGCCGCCATGGTCTGGACGGCCGTCCGCAACTGACCCATCATCGCGGCCGAGTTGAGGCCGTGGCCCATGACGTCGCCGACGACCAGGGCGGTGCGGGCGCCGGGGAGTTTCACGGAGTCGAACCAGTCGCCCCCGATGCGTCCGAGCAGGGTGCCCGGCAGATACCGGGTGGCGATGTCGCAGCCCGCCATGCGCGGCGGTATGTGCGGCAGCATGCTGTCCTGGAGGGTCTCGGCGACGCTCTCCTGGAAGGTGTACATGCGCGCGTTGTCGAGCACGAGGCCCGCGCGGGCGGCGAGTTCGGCGCCGGTGACGCGGTCCATGTCGTTGAACATCTCGCGCTCGGGGTGGCGCAGCAGGATCATGAATCCGAGCACGACGTGGCGGGCCTTGAGGGGGACGACCAGCATCGAACGGCCGGTGATCAGGGGCCGGATGTCCCGCTTCTCGAACTGGGAGGCGATGGCGTGGCCCATCTCCACGCTGATGCGCGGCACCAGGACCGGCTCGCCGCTGGTCATGCACTGGAAGAACGGCGTGTGCGCGGGGAACGGCATGGCCTCGCCGACCGGGACGACGTCGTCCCAGCGGCCGGGTTCGTCGGTGTGCTCCAGGGCGACCCGGTGCCACATGGTGGTGGTGTCGGGCACACCGTCCGGGAACCCCTCGCCCGCGACGACCTGTTCGCGCAGGTAGGTGCCGGCGACATCGGTGAAGCGGGGCACGACGGCTCTGCTGACCTCGACGATCGTGCGGGACAGGTCGAGCGAGGTGCCGATCTTCCCGCTGACCTCGTTGAGGAACTCGAGGCGCTCGCGGACGGCCGCGTACTCCAGGTCCTCGCCCTCGTCGTCGGTGAGGTCGGCGGGCACCGGCAGGCCCTCGGCGGCCGCCCGGGCGGCGCGCTGCCGGCGGGCCTTGCGCTCGGTGCGCCGGGCGACGCCCCAGTCGGGGGTGACGGGAACCCGGTCGTTCTGGCTGAACTCCAGGATCGGGTAGCCGAGTTCGAGTACCTGGGCGACGATCCGGGCGCTCTCGTCGACGCTCATGCTGGGCAGGATCTCGGGGAGCCTGCGGGCGAGTTCCTCGGCGCCGGGGAAGTCGGTGTGCAGGGCGAATCCGGGCGCGATGCGCTCGAAGGCCACGTCCTCGGCGCGCTCGGACCGGCGGAGCCGCTCGGCGTCGGCGGCGAGCACCAGCAGCCGCTCCTCGCCCGGGCCGACCAGCGGATAGGCCCACCACAGCACGTCGACGCGGTCGCGGTCCGGCACGGTGAGCCGGGCGCGGCCCGCGGCGGGGAAGTTCAGCCGCCCGTCGAGGGAGGACTCCAGGTCGGGGCCGAGCCCGTCGTAGGCCGCGTAGGCGCCGTACGGGGTGATCTCGTCGTCCTCGGGAAGCGCCCCGGAGACCGGCAGCAGGTCGAGGACGGGGTGGCCGATCGCCTGTTCCCTGGCGGCGCCGAACAGCCGGCGCGCGCCGGAACTCCAGTGGGAGACCTGCCCGTCGCGGCCGACGACGACCACGGCCAGCGGGATCCGGCCTGCCGCGCCCTCCCCGGCACCGAGGCCGGGAGGCGTGTCCCGCTCGCTGCCATGGTCCATGGCCCAGGCCCTCTCTCCCCACGGCTTCGCGAAAGATCTGTGCCGCCCGCCACTACCGTACGGTGGCCGCCGGTTGCGATGTGTGGCATTCCTGGAATTGGTTTCACCGGAGCGCACCGGAGCGCAGGTCCGCGCCCTCGCGCCCGGCCCGGCCGGTTCTCGCGCCCCTGTCCGGTCAGTCCTCGTGCCCCAGTTGGAGATCGCGTTCGGTGCGGCCGCCGCCCGCGACCTGGAGCACGGTGGCGACCGGCGGGTAACCGGCGGCGATGACGGTGTACTCGCCGGAGGACAGGTCGACGAACCGGAACGTTCCGTCGGGACCGGTGGTGAGGGTGTCCACGACGTTCCCGGCGGCGTCGAGCAGGGTCACGCGCGCGTCCTCGACGGGCCGTCCTCCCCCGGCCCGGACGGTGCCCTTCAGTACGGCGCCGCCGGCCAGTTCGACGTCCTGCCGGGTCTCCCGGGAGGCCTGGACGGTGACCGGGAGGGCGGCCGGGCGGAAGGCGGGCGCGCTGCCGGCGAGGGTGTACTCGCCGGCCACCAGCTCGGTGATGACATAGCCGCCCTCGCGTCCGCTGCGGGTGCTGGCGACGACCTCCCCCTGCACGTTGGTGAGCGTGACGGTGGCGTCGCGGACGGGCGTGCCGTCGGCGGTGCGGACGGTGCCCGCGAGGCGTCCGGCGCCGCCGAGGACGACGTCGAGTTCGACGGGCCGCTCGCCGACGGTCACGGTGACCGCCTGCGGCTGGTGGCCGCCGGCGGCGGCGATCAGGACGTACGACCCGGAGCCGGGCGTGGACAGGGCGTACCGTCCGTCGTCGCCGCTGGCGCCCCGGCCGATCTGCCGGCCGACGGCGTCGATGAGGGTGAGTGCGGCGCGGGGCACCACGGTCCCGTCGGGGTGCTGCACCGTGCCGCAGACCGGGATCCCGGCGCCGGTATATGGCGAACGGGCCTGCGGGATCGGGGTGTGCACGGGGGCGGACTCGGTTTCGGCGGTGTGGTGGGACACCAGCGGTTTCTCCTTGAGGAAGCAGGCGATGAGCAGACCGAGGACGAGCAGCGGGACCAGGTAGAGGAAGATCCGTGGCATCGCGTCGGCGTAGGCGCGGATGTAGGCGTCGCGCAGTGCCGGGGGCAGCGCGTGGACGAGCTGCGGGGTGAGGGATTCGGGGTCGGGCAGCCGGGCGCCGGCGTGGGCGGGGAGACGTCGGTGCAGGGCGTCGGCGAGCCGGTCGGCGAACAGGGTGCCGAAGACGGCGGCGCCGACGCTGCCGCCGATCTGCCGGAAGTAGTTGTTGGCGCTGGTGGCGGTGCCGAGGTCGGCGGGCGGTACGGAGTTCTGCACGGCGAGGATGAGCACCGGCATCACCATGCCGATGCCGGCGCCGAGCACGGCCATCCAGACGCTGTACTGCCAGCGCGGGGTGTCGACTTCGAGCCGGGAAAGGAGCCACATGCCGAGCACGGACAGCGCCCCGCCGAGCACCGGGTAGATCCGGTAGTGCCCGGTGTGGCTGATGAGCTGGCCGGCGACGATCGAGGCGCCGACGATCCCGCCCATCATGGGCAGCATCAGCAGCCCGGACTCGGTGGCCGAGGCGCCGTCGACCATCTGCAGGAAGGTCGGCAGATAGCTGGCGGCGCCGAACAGCGCGACGCCGACGACCAGTCCGACGAGTCCGGTCACGTTGAAGACGGAGTCCCGGAACAGCCGCAGCGGGATGAGGGGTTCGGCCGCGCGGTGCTCGGCGAACAGGAACAGCACGCCGGCGGCCACGGCACCGGCCCCGAGCCCGAGGATGACCCGCGAGCCCCACTCGTACTCCGTGCCGCCCCAACTGGTCAGCAGGACGAGGCAGGTGGAGACGGCGGCCAGCAACAGGGTGCCCAGGACGTCGAAACGGGCACGGACCCGGGGCTTCGGCAGCTTCAGCACGGCGGTGACGACGGCCAGCGTGACCACGCCGAAGGGCACGTTGACGTAGAAGCACCAGCGCCAGGAGAGGTGGTCGGTGAAGTATCCGCCGAGCAGCGGCCCGGCGACGGAGGCGAGGCCGAAGGCGGCGCCGATCAGGCCCATGAAGCGGCCGCGCTGCCGGGGCGGCACGATGTCGGCGATGATGGCCTGGACGCCGATCATCAGCCCGCCGGCGCCGACGCCCTGCACCGCGCGGAAGGCGATCAGCTGGTCCATGCTCTGCGCCCGTCCGGCCAGCGCGGAACCGACGACGAAGATCAGGATCGCGAACTGGAAGACGCTCTTGCGGCCGATGAGGTCGCCGAGCTTGCCGTAGACCGGGAGGCCGATGGTGGAGGTGAGCAGGTAGGCGGTGATCGCCCAGGACATCCGGTCCAGGCCGTGCAGCTCGCCGACGATCCTCGGGAGCGCGGTGGCGACGATCATCTGGTCCAGGGCGGCCAGGAGCAGGGCGAGCATCAGCCCGCAGAACACCAACCGGGTGCGGCGCGGCCCGAGTTCGGGGGCCGGGGCGGGTCCGGGCACGGGGGCGTCGGCAGGCGCCGCGGCCGGCTCCTCGTACTGCACCAGAGTCGTCCCCACGTACCGCTCCCCTCGTCGCACCTGCGCACAGTTGCCGCCTTATGTCCCGTAGGGCGACAACTGTGGGCAAGCACGACGAGTTACGGCAGGAGGCCGGCCGGCCCGGAGATCCACTCGAACCGGTGAGGGGGGTCAACGCCCCCTGTTCATCCGGCGGTTACCTACCGCCGTAGGCCGGGACTACTTCTCGACCTCGGTGGCGAGCTTGTCGAGCACCTCGTCGTAGATCCGGCCGAGGCCCTTGGGGGCGAAGGTCTTCTCGAAGAAGCCGCCGATGCCGCCGGCCCCCTGCCAGGTGGTGTGGACCACGACCTTGGAGCCGCCCTCGCCGGCCGGGGTGACGCGCCAGGTGGTGACCATGGAGGAGTTGCGGTCCTTCTCCACCAGTTCGCCGTCGGTGGGCTCGCTGACCTCCAGGAGGCAGTCGCGGACGCGCTTGCTGGTGGCCTGGAGCTTCCAGTGGACCAGGGTGCCCTCGCCGTCGCCGCCCTCGCGCACCTCGTACTCGCTGAAGTGCTGGGGCAGCAGCTTCGCGCGCGTGCCGCTGTAGTCGGCGAGCGCGTCGAACACCGTCTCCGCGTCCGCCGCGACGACCCGCTCCGTAGTGGCCTCGACCTGCGCCATTGACTTCCTCCAGCACCTGAGTTCTCGGGGTTGGTGGCAAGCCAACCACCCCGGCGCCCGGCCGCCCAAATCGGGGTGCCGGAAGCGGTCGGAAACGGTGTCCGCGCGGTCTCCACATATCGTTCGCACGATCATGGGAACAGATGTTCTATTCTGGGGGCAGTGCTACCGAGGAGGCGTCATGCGCTGGGAGAACCTCACCGAGGAGGCCGAACACGGCCGGGCCGGCACCGCGCTGTTCGGCGCGGACGCGGTCACGACCCGCACGTTCGACACGCCTGAGTTCCGGGGAATCACGTTCCACGAGGTGCGGGCCCGGTCGATCATCAACCGGGTGCCGGGCGCCTCGCGGATGCCGTTCGAATGGACGGTGAACCCGTACCGGGGTTGCTCGCACGCGTGCGTCTACTGCTTCGCCCGCAAGACCCACAGCTATCTGGACCTCGACACCGGGATCGGCTTCGACACCCAGATCGTGGTCAAGGTGAACGCCCCCGATCTGCTCCGCCGCCAGCTGGGCTCACGGCGCTGGCTGGGCGACCACATCGCGATGGGCACCAACGTCGACTGCTACCAGCGCGCGGAGGGCCGCTACCGGCTGATGCCGGGGATCATCTCCGCCCTCACCGAGCACGCGAACCCGTTCTCGATCCTCACCAAGGGCACCCTGATCCTGCGCGACCTCGACCTGCTGCGCCGGGCGGCGGACGTCACGGACGTCGGCATCTCGGTCTCGGTCGGCTTCGTCGACGCCGAGCTGTGGCGCACCGTGGAGCCGGGCACCCCGGCCCCCGAGCGCCGCCTGGACGCCGTGCGCGCCCTCGCCGAGGCCGGTATCGGGTGCGGGGTCCTGATGGCGCCCGTGATCCCCTTCCTGGGCGACCACCCGGCCCAACTGCGGGCCACCGTACGGGCGATCGCGGCCGCCGGGGCCACCTCCGTGACCCCCCTGGTGCTGCATCTGCGCCCCGGCGCCCGCGAGTGGTTCATGAGCTGGCTCGCGGCCCACCACCCGCACCTCGTCCGGCGCTACGAGCGGCTCTACGCGGAGGGCGCCTACGCGCCCAAGTGGTACCAGCGCCGGATCACCCGTCAGGTGCACGAGCTGGCCGAGGAGTACGGCATCGGGCCGAACCGCGCCGGCACCCCCCGCCGGATGCCGGTGCCGACGGCCGAGGAGGAGCCCGCGCCGCCGGAGCCGACACAACTCACGCTGCTCTGAGAGCGTTCGCGACCGAGGCGTTCCCGACCGGGAGCGTTCGAGCGCAACCCTCGGCCCAATTGGGTCAATAATCGTCAGAATAGGTTCTTCCGGGTGCTGTTCCCGGGACGATGCGGCGAGGACCGTGACACGTGCGGTCCGCGACACCTCCGTCCTGGGAGGACCCCATGCGAACACGCGCAGCCGTGCTGTGCGCCGCCGCCGCTGTCGTGGCCGGGTCGTTCACCGCCCTGCCCGCGAGCGCCACCGCCCGAACCGCCGTCCAGGCGCCCTCGGTGACCTGGAAGAAGTGCGGCACCACCGACTATCCGACGCTGCAGTGCGGCACCGTCAAGGCGCCCCTCGACCACCGGAACCCGGGCGGGAAGCAGATCACGCTCGCCCTCTCCCGCGTCCCGCACACCGCGTCCACGTACCAGGGCCCACTGCTGGTCAACCCCGGCGGCCCCGGCGGCAGCGGGCTGAACCTCGCGGGCTTCGTCGCCTCCACGCTGCCGAAGAAGGTGGCGGCCCAGTACGACGTCATCGGCTTCGACCCGCGCGGCGTGGGCAGGAGCAGCCCGGCGATCGACTGCGCGCCGGACTACTTCGCCCCCGTGCGCCCCGATTCGGTACCGGCCACGCCCGCCCTGGAACAGGCGAACCTCAAGCGCGTGCAGTCCTTCGCGGCGGCCTGCGGCAAGAAGTACGCGAGCCTGCTGCCGTACCTCGACACGGTCAGCGCCGCACAGGACCTGGACTCCGTCCGCCAGGCCCTCGGCGCCGACCGCATCAGCTACTTCGGCTACTCGTACGGCACCTACCTGGGCGCCGTGTACGCGAAGCTGCACCCGGAGCGGATCCACCGCCTGGTCCTGGACTCGATCGTGGACCCGACGGGTGTCTGGTACGACGACAACCTGAGCCAGGACTACGCGTTCAACGACCGCCACCGCGCCCTGATGGCGTGGATCGCGAAGTACGACTCCACCTACAGGCTCGGCACCGACCCGAAGCAGGTCGAGGCCAGGTGGTACGCCATGCGGGCGGCGCTGGCGAAGAAACCGGCGGGCGGCAAGGTGGGCGCCGCCGAACTGGAGGACACCTTCATCCCGGGCGGCTACTACAACGGCTACTGGCCCTACCTGGCGGAGGCGTTCTCGGCCTACGTCAACGGCAAGAAGACGGCGGCGCTGGTCGAGGCGTACCAGAACTTCGCGGCCGTCGACGCCTCGGGCGAGAACGGTTACAGCGTCTACGCGGCCGTCCAGTGCCGGGACGTCTCCTGGCCGCGGGACTGGAACCAGTGGCGCAAGGACAACTGGGCGGCCTACGAGAAGGCACCGTTCATGGTCTGGAACAACGCCTGGTACAACGCGGCGTGCACCTCCTGGCCGACGTCCGCGCTGAAGCCGCCGACCATCGCCAACGACAAGCTCCCGCCGACCCTTCTCTTCCAGGCCACGGACGACGCGGCCACGCCCTACCAGGGCGGCGTCACGGCCCACCGGCTGCTGGCCGGCTCCAGCCTGGTCGTCGAACAGGGCGGCGGCAACCACGGCATCACGCTGAGCGGCAACACCTGCCTGGACGACCACCTCGCGGCCTATCTGTCCGACGGCAGGGTCCCGCACGGCGACGGCACCGCCGACGCGGTCTGCCGGAAGACCCCGGACCCGAAGCCCCTGAGCACGAAGGCGGCGTCGACGTCGTCCCGCGGCTCGACCCTGCACGGTCTGCTGGGCTTCCGCGGCTGAACCGGTCCTGACGAGCCGTCGGGGGCGTTGTCGGACCCATGGTCCACCATGGACGCATGACTGACCCGACCCGCGTCATCGCCCCCGACGGCGTCGCCCCGGCCACCCAGTACAGCCATGTGGTGGCGGCCACCGGCCGGTTCGTCGCCGTCTCCGGCCAGCTGCCGCTGGACGAGGAGGGCAGGCTCGTCGGCGAGGGTGACCCGGCCGCCCAGGCCCGCCAGGTCTTCGAGAACCTGCGCCGCTGCCTGGCAGCGGCCGGCGCCGGCTTCGAGGACGTCGTCAAGCTCACCTACTTCGTCACGGACATGGCCCACATGCCGGCCGTCCGCGAAGCGCGCGCCGCCCACATACCCGACGACCGCCTCCCGGCGTCGTCCGCGATCCAGGTCGCCGCACTCGTCGCGCCCCAGTTCCTGATGGAGATCGAGGCCTTCGCGGTGGTGTCCGGCTGAGCGAAATACCGGGCGGCCGCAGCAGTCCGCTTCCTAAGGTGCCGTCATGACCGACGACTCCCTCCGCATCCGACCGATGGCCCTCGACGACTGCGACCGTGTCTCGGAGATACGCGTCCGGGGCTGGCAGTACGCCTACCGGGGGCTCATGCCGCAGCCGTTCCTGGACGGGCTCAGTGTCGAACGGGACGCCGAGCGCCGGCGGGCCCGCTTCCGGGACGGCGAGGACGGGGTGACGGACCTGGTCGCCGAGCGTGGCGGCGAGATAGTCGGCTGGGCGGCGCACGGGCCGTACCGGGACGGGGAAGTACGCACCGGGGACGCCGAGTTGTACGCGATCTACCTCGACCCGGCCCATGTCGGCACCGGGGCCGGGCGGCGGCTGCTGGAGACGGTGCTCAAGCAGTGCGCCCGGTACACGCGCGTGTACCTGTGGGTACTGAAGGGGAACGCGCACGCCCGGCGGTTCTACGAGACGGCGGGCTTCCGGCCCGACGGCAGCGAGGAGCCGTACGAGGTCGACGGGGTGCCCGTGCCCGAGGTGCGGTACGTCAGGGACCGCGACCTCACCTCTGCCTAGGGATGTGGGACAGGGCCTGGACCGCGGCCTCGGCGAGGGTGGGGTGGGCCAGCGCCTCGCTCAGGACGCGACGGGCGCGGGTGTCGCCCAGGGTGCCGAGGCCCTCCACACAGGCGAGGGCCACCTTGCGGTAGGGGTCGTGGGGGCGCAGCCGGCGCTCCAGGGTGGTGATGAGGGCCGGCACGGACTCCGGGGCGCGGAGCACGACCAGGAGACGGACCGGGTGCAGGGCGTAGGCGACCCGGAGTTCGTTGGTGGCGAGGGCGGCGGCCGCACGGGCGGTGCGCGGGTCCCGCAGGCGGGCGAGGGCGTGCGCGGCGGAGGCGCAGCGGGGTGGGTCACGGTGGTTCAGGAGGAGGACCAGGGTTTCGAAGGCGCGCCGGTCGCCGGCCGTCCCCAGGCGGTACGCCGCCAACTCCCTGGCCCACAGGGGCTGTCCGGCGGCGGTGAGCACCTCCGCCAACTCCTCGTGGTCCTCGGTGGCCAGGAGCCGGTCGTAGGCGGCCGTTCCCTGCGACTCCTGGCGCAGACGCTCCGTGAGTGATCGCAACTCTTCGTCCACGAAGCCCAGCGTAGAGGGGTTGCGGGAGCCGAGGGACGTACATCACAAAGTCGGGGGGCTGGCGCGCTCGTTACCCGCCGGTTAAGCTCAATCGAGCGAGTCACCCACTCGCACCAACGCTCATTCCGGTTTGGTGACGCAGCCGTCGTGAGCATCAGGTTCGGTACCTCGTACCGTACGCACGACTCGGCTCCGGGACAGGGCCGGTCGGGATCAGCCGCTCCCAGGCGTGTGCGCGCCTGTGGTGACGGCACCGGGCGTGTGCGCCAGCAGCCCGGCAACACCCGCATTCACGCAGCTCTCACGCAGCTCTTTCCGCACCCGGTGCGCCTCTTCGGCGCACCCGGGGGCGTTTCCAGTCGTCACCCTCATTCCTGGAGTCCCGCGATGGCCACTCCCCAGTCCGACCCCTCCCTGTCCCCGCTCAGGACCGTCGCCGTCGTCGGCCTCGGCACCATGGGCACCGGTATCACCGAGGTTCTCGCCAAGGCCGGCCGCGAGGTGATCGGCATCGACGTCAGCGAGGCCCAGGCCGCCGGCTCCCTCGCCGCCCTGGAGGCCTCCACGGCCCGTGCCGTGGCCCGCGGCAGGCTGACCGAGCAGGAGCGCGCCGACGTCCTCGCCCGGGTCCGCACCGGCACCGACCTCACGGCCGCGGCCGACGCCGACCTCGTCATCGAGGTGGTTCCGGAGTCGTACGACATCAAGCACCAGATCTTCCGCGAGCTGGACGGCATCGTCCGCCACGAGACGATCCTGGCCACCGGTACCAACGCGCTCTCCGTGACCCGGCTGGCCGCCGACTCGGCGCGTCCCGAGCGCGTCCTCGGCCTGCACTTCTTCAACCCGGCCCCGGCGATGAAGCTGGTCGAGGTCGTCTCCTCGGTGCTCACCGCGCCGAGCGCGGTCGCCGCGGTCACCGACCTCGCGCTGGAACTGGGCAAGGAGCCGGTCGCGGTCGGCGACCGCCCCGGGTTCGTCGCGGACGGGCTGCTGTTCGGCTACCTCAACCAGGCCGCCGCGATGTACGAGGCGAAGTACGCCTCCCGCGAGGACATCGACGCGGCCATGCGGCTCGGCTGCGGCCTGCCGATGGGCCCGCTCGCCCTGCTCGACCTGATCGGCATCGACACCGCGCGTACCGTCCTGGAGGCCATGTACGCCGAGTCCCGCGACCGGCTGCACGCCCCGGCCCCCGTCCTCAAGCAGCTCAGCGAGGCGGGCCTGACCGGCCGCAAGTCCGGGCGCGGCTTCTACACCTACGAGGCCCCGGGCAGCGCCACGGTCGTCCGGGACGCGCTGACCCCGCTGGACGGCGCCGCCCTCACCCAGGGCCGCACGGTCCGCTCGGTCGGTGTGGCCGGCTCCGGCACGATGGCCTCCGGTATCGCCGAGGTCTTCGCCAAGGCCGGCTACCAGGTCGTCCTCGCCGCCCGCAGCGAGGACAAGGCCCAGGCGGCGAAGGCCAGGATCGGCAAGTCCCTGGACCGCTCCGTCGGCAAGGGCCGGATGACCGCCGAGGCCGCCGCGGGGACTCTGGACCTGATCACCGCGGCGGGTTCGTACGACGCCTTCGCCGACGTCGACCTGGCCGTCGAGGCGGTCGCCGAGGACCTGGAGATCAAGCAGCAGCTGTTCGCGACGCTGGACAAGGTCTGCAAGCCCGGCGCGGTCCTGGCCACCACGACCTCCTCGCTGCCGGTCGTGGCCTGCGCCCGGGCCACCTCGCGTCCCCAGGACGTGATCGGCATGCACTTCTTCAACCCGGCGCCGGCCATGAAACTGGTCGAGGTCGTCCGTACCGTGCTGACTGCCGAGGACGTCCACGCGACCGTCCGCGAGGTCTGCGCGAACATCCGGAAGCACGCCGTCGACTGCGGTGACCGGGCCGGGTTCATCGTGAACGCGCTGCTGTTCCCGTACCTCAACAACGCGATCAAGATGGTCGAGGAGCACTACGCCTCGCTGGACGACATCGACGCGGCGATGAAGCTCGGCGGCGGCTACCCGATGGGCCCGTTCGAGCTGCTGGACGTGGTCGGTCTGGACGTCTCGCTCGCGATCGAAAAGGTCCTGCACCGGGAGTTCCGCGACCCCGGCCTCGCGCCCTCGCCACTCCTTGAGCATCTGGTGGCCGCGGGCTGCCTCGGCCGCAAGACCGGCCGTGGCTTCCGCGAATATGCCCGCCGCTGAGGGCCACGGCGACCGGTTCCGGGACGAGCGGGAGTGGGGCGGGCTGCTCGACCCGGGCGGCCCGCCCCCACCCACCCGGCACAGCCCTCCCCCGCCCACCCGGCACAGCCCTCCCCCGCCCTCCCGGCCCGGCGGCCCCCCGTCTCTCACAGCCGGGGGAAACCCCGGACATGCCCATCAAGCTGCGCACATGCAGTACGTTCGGGTCATGCCCCAGCCCGCCAGGTCCTCACGTACACCAGCCACGCCCGACGCGCCGGAAAGTGCCGCAGGCAGTCGCGCGGCCGCCCAGCGGCTCAAGATGCGCCGAGAACTGGCGGCCGCCGCGATGGAGCTGTTCGCGACCAAGGGCTACGAGGCGACCACCGTCGACGAGATCGCGGCCGCGGCCGGGGTCGCCCGCCGCACCTTCTTCCGCCACTTCCGCTCCAAGGAAGAGGCGATCTTCCCGGACCACGACGACACGCTGATCCGCGCGGAGGCCGTGCTCAACGCGGCCCCGGCCCACGAGCACCCGCTCGACACGGTGTGCCGTGGCATCAAGGAAGTCATGAAGATGTACGCGGCCCGGCCGGACATCTCGGTCGCCCGCTACAAGCTCACCCGCGAGGTGCCCACCCTCCGCGAGGCCGAGATCGCCTCCGTGGCCCGCTACGAGCGCCTCTTCACCCGCTACCTCCTCGGCCACTTCGACGAGCACGCGCACGCGGACGACGCGAACGACGACCCACTGCTGGCCGAGGTCGCCGCGTCGGCGGTGGTCACCGCCCACAACCACGTGCTGCGGCGCTGGCTGCGGGCCGGCGGGCAGGGCGACGTGGAGGCGCAGCTGGACCACGCCTTCTCGATCGTACGGAAGACGTTCGGGACGGGGATCGGAGCGGGACGGGAGACCCCGCCCCGGTCCGCCGCGCCGGCCACCGTGGCCTCGCAGGGAGAGGTACTGGTGACGGTGGCCAGGACCGACGCCCCGCTCGACGAGGTGATGCGCACCATCGAACAGGCGCTGAAGGAGCGTTGAGCGCCTGAGGGGGTGCCACGACGCGCCCCACCGGCGGCTGCGGCATCGTCGTGGCTCGCCGTAGCCGCGGCGGAGCCGCGGATCGACACAGCCCCGCGCCCCTCTCTGGGCGCGTCCACGCCTGGTCGGTGAGAATCCCGCCGCCACGTCACGGGGAGGCGTTCCCCGTCACTCGATCGGCCCTGAGGGCCGGTTCCGGCTGCCGCACGCGATGGCACTGCGTGCCGGGTCACCGCTCGGACCGGACTGCCGAGCCGCTCTGACATCCGGACGACCTCCGCAAGTCGGGACACCGTACCCTACCGGCCGGTAGCTTTGATCGATCATCGCTCATTTGTTACGTAAAGATTTCATCTGAGAGCAAGTTCTGGCACTCAGTGCCTTGCCACCTGACACGCGGTGTCATACGTTGATGGGTGTCCGGCCTGTCCCGGCGAGCCCACCAGCCCGCCCGCCGGACGCCTGCGTCACAGGCAACCTCCCGCGCCACAAAGCGCTGCCGAAGCACCACCCACGCCGAACCGACGGCACCTTCCCAAAACCCTCAGCAGCACCCGACGTACCCCTCAGCGCCCCTTCCCTCAGGGGCGTACACCGCCGGAGGCAACACCGTGACCACTCAGGCCATTCTCGACGCGATCCAGTCGCCGGACTCGACGCCGGCCGACTTCGCCGCCCTGCCCCTCCCGGAGTCGTACCGGGCGATCACCGTGCACAAGGACGAGACGGAGATGTTCGCGGGCCTGGAGACCCGCGACAAGGACCCGCGCAAGTCCACCCACCTCGACGAGGTGGCCCTGCCCGAGCTGGGCCCGGGCGAGGCCCTGGTGGCCGTCATGGCATCGAGCGTCAACTACAACTCGGTCTGGACCTCGATCTTCGAGCCGCTGTCGACCTTCGGGTTCCTAGAGCGCTACGGCAGGCTCTCCGAGCTGACCAAGCGGCACGACCTGCCGTACCACATCATCGGCTCCGACCTCGCGGGCGTGGTCCTGCGCACCGGCCCGGGCGTCAACGCCTGGAAGCCCGGTGACGAGGTCGTCGCGCACTGCCTGAGCGTGGAGCTGGAGTCGTCCGACGGCCACAACGACACCATGCTCGACCCCGAGCAGCGCATCTGGGGCTTCGAGACCAACTTCGGCGGCCTCGCCGAGATCGCCCTGGTCAAGTCCAACCAGCTGATGCCGAAGCCGAACCACCTGAGCTGGGAGGAGGCCGCCGCCCCGGGGCTGGTCAACTCCACCGCCTACCGGCAGCTGGTCTCCCGCAACGGCGCCGGCATGAAGCAGGGCGACAACGTGCTGATCTGGGGCGCGAGTGGCGGACTCGGCTCCTACGCCACCCAGTTCGCGCTGGCCGGCGGGGCCAACCCGATCTGTGTGGTGAGCAGCCCCCAGAAGGCGGAGATCTGCCGGTCCATGGGCGCCGAGGCGATCATCGACCGCAACGCCGAGGACTACAAGTTCTGGAAGAACGAGCACGAGCAGGACCCGAAGGAGTGGAAGCGCTTCGGCAAGCGCATCCGTGAGCTGACCGGTGGCGAGGACGTCGACATCGTCTTCGAGCACCCGGGCCGCGAGACCTTCGGCGCCTCCGTCTACGTCACCCGCAAGGGCGGCACGATCGTCACCTGCGCCTCGACCTCGGGCTACAACCACGAATACGACAACCGCTACCTGTGGATGTCACTGAAGCGGATCATCGGCTCGCACTTCGCCAACTACCGCGAGGCCTGGGAGGCCAACCGGCTGATCGCGAAGGGCAAGATCCACCCCACGCTGTCGAAGGTCTACTCCCTGGAGGAGACCGGCCAGGCCGCCTACGACGTGCACCGCAACCTCCACCAGGGCAAGGTCGGCGTCCTCTGCCTCGCCCCCGAGGAGGGCCTGGGCGTGCGCGACGAGGAGATGCGCGCCAAGCACCTCGACGCCATCAACCGCTTCCGCAACATCTGAGACACCCGAGGTCATAGATGACTGAGCGTCAGATCGCCGACGGCGGGCGGGATTCCGTGCCGCAGGCGCCGAGGGAGAAGGACCGGCCGTGGCTCATGCGCACGTACGCCGGGCACTCCACGGCCGAGGCGTCCAACGAGCTGTACCGGCGCAACCTCGACAAGGGCCAGACCGGCCTGTCGGTGGCGTTCGACCTGCCGACGCAGACCGGCTACGACCCCGACCACATCCTCGCCCGCGGCGAGGTCGGTCGGGTGGGCGTACCCGTCTCGCACCTCGGTGACATGCGCCGGCTCTTCCAGGACATCCCCCTGGAGCAGATGAACACCTCGATGACGATCAACGCCACCGCCATGTGGCTGCTGGCGCTCTACCAGGTGGTCGCCGAGGAGCAGGGCGCGGACATCACCCAGCTCCAGGGCACGACCCAGAACGACATCGTCAAGGAGTACCTGTCCCGGGGGACGCATGTCTTCCCGCCGGGACCCTCGCTCCGGCTGACGACGGACATGATCGCGTACACGGTCTCCCACATGCCGAAGTGGAACCCGATCAACATCTGCAGCTACCACCTGCAGGAGGCGGGCGCCACCCCGGTCCAGGAGATCGCGTACGCGATGTCCACGGCCGTCGCCGTCCTCGACGCCGTCCGTGACTCCGGCCAGGTGCCGCAGGAGCGCATGGGCGATGTCGTCGCCCGCATCTCGTTCTTCGTGAACGCGGGCGTCCGGTTCGTCGAGGAGATGTGCAAGATGCGGGCGTTCGGCCGCATCTGGGACAAGGTCACCCGCGAGCGGTACGGCATCGAGAACCCCAAGCAGCGGCGCTTCCGGTACGGCGTCCAGGTCAACTCGCTGGGCCTGACCGAGGCGCAGCCGGAGAACAACGTCCAGCGGATCGTCCTCGAGATGCTCGCCGTGACGCTGTCGAAGGACGCCCGCGCGCGTGCCGTGCAGCTGCCCGCCTGGAACGAGGCGCTCGGCCTGCCCCGGCCCTGGGACCAGCAGTGGTCGCTGCGCATCCAGCAGGTGCTCGCCCATGAGAGCGACCTGCTGGAGTACGAGGACATCTTCGAGGGCTCGCACGTCATCGAGGCGAAGGTCGCGCAGCTGGTCGAGGAGTCCCTCGCCGAGATGGACCGGATCCAGGAGATGGGCGGCGCGATGGCCGCCGTCGAGTCCGGCTATCTCAAGTCCCAGCTGGTCTCCTCGCACGCGGAGCGCCGGGGCCGGATCGAGTCCGGGCGGGAGAAGATCGTCGGCGTCAACATCTTCGAGACGACCGAGCCCAACCCGCTCACCGCCGACCTGGACACCGCGATCCAGACGGTCGATCCGGCGGTCGAGGCCCGGGTGGTGGCGGCGATCGGCCGCTGGCGCGACACGCGCTACCAGCCGCCGTTCAACCACCCGCGGCCCTGCAAGGCGCTGGACCGGCTGAAGGAGGCCGCCAAGGGCACCGGCAACCTCATGGAGGCCACCCTGGAGTGCGCCCGCGCCGGCGTCACGACCGGCGAGTGGGCGGGCGCGCTGCGGGAGGTGTTCGGCGAGTTCCGGGCGCCGACCGGGGTCTCCTCGGCTCCCGTCGCGGTCCCCGTCGAGGCGGGCTCGGCGCTGGCCGAGGTGCGGGCGAAGGTGGACGCCACCGCCCGTGACCTGGGCAGCGGCAAGCTGAGGTTCCTCGTGGGCAAGCCGGGTCTCGACGGGCACTCCAACGGCGCCGAGCAGATCGCCGTACGGGCCAGGGACGCCGGCTTCGAAGTGGTGTACCAGGGCATCCGGCTGACGCCCGAACAGATCGTGGACGCGGCCCTCGCCGAGGACGTGCACGCGGTCGGCCTGTCGATCCTGTCCGGCTCGCACGCCCAGCTGGTCCCGGACGTCCTGGAACGACTCCGTGTGGCCGGTGCCACAGATATACCCGTCATCGCCGGTGGCATCATCCCGAATGGTGACGCCGAGCAGCTCAGGGAAGCCGGAGTGGCCGCGGTCTTCACCCCGAAGGACTTCGACATCACCGGAATCATCGGCCGCATCGTCGACGAGATCCGGAAAGCGAACAAGCTCGACCCCCTGGAGGTCCCCGCATGACCACGCCCGTCAACCGGCTCCGCCCGCGGCGCTCCTGCCTGGCCGTGCCCGGCTCGAACCCCCGCTTCCTGGAGAAGGCCCAGGGTCTCCCGGCGGACCAGGTCTTCCTCGACCTGGAGGACGCGTGCGCGCCGCTCGCCAAGCCCGGGGCGCGGCACACCATCGTCAAGTTCCTCAACGAGGGCGACTGGACCGGCAAGACGCGCGTGGTGCGGGTCAACGACTGGACGACCGAGTGGACGTACCGTGACGTCGTGACCGTGGTCGAGGGCGCCGGGCAGAACCTCGACTGCATCATGCTGCCGAAGGTCCAGACGGCCCAGCAGGTCGTCGCACTGGACCTGCTGCTGACCCAGATCGAGAAGACCATGGGCTTCGAGGTCGGCAAGATCGGCATCGAGGCGCAGATCGAGAACGCGCAGGGCCTCAACAACGTCAACGAGATCGCCACCGCGTCCCAGCGTGTCGAGACCATCATCTTCGGCCCGGCCGACTTCATGGCGTCCATCAACATGAAGTCGCTGGTGGTGGGCGAGCAGCCGCCCGGCTACCCGGCGGACGCCTACCACTACATCCTGATGAAGATCCTGATGGCCGCCCGCGCCAACAACCTCCAGGCGATCGACGGCCCCTACCTGCAGATCCGCAACATCGACGGCTACCGCGAGGTCGCCCAGCGCGCCGCCGCGCTCGGCTTCGACGGCAAGTGGGTGCTGCACCCGGGCCAGGTCGAGGCGTCCAACGAGATCTTCTCGCCGTCCCAGGAGGACTACGACCACGCCGAGCTGATCCTGGACGCGTACGACTACTACACGTCCGAGGCGGGCGGCAAGAAGGGCTCCGCGATGCTCGGCGACGAGATGATCGACGAGGCCAGCCGCAAGATGGCCCTGGTCATCTCCGGCAAGGGCCGGGCCGCCGGCATGCAGCGCACGTCGAAGTTCGAGATCCCGGAGGCCTAGGCGATGCAGTTCGGACGCACGTACGAGGAGTTCGAGGTCGGGGCGACGTACAAGCACTGGCCGGGAAAGACGGTCACGGAGTACGACGACCACCTGTTCTGTCTCCTCACCATGAACCACCACCCGCTCCACATGGACACGAACTACGCCGAGAAGACGACGGACTTCGGCAGGAACGTGGTGGTCGGGAACTACATCTACTCGCTGCTGCTCGGCATGAGCGTGCCGGACATCTCCGGCAAGGCGATCGCCAACCTGGAGATCGAGTCGCTCAAGCACGTCGCGCCGACCTTCCACGGCGACACGATCTACGGCCAGACGACTGTGCTCGACAAGTGGCCCTCGAAGTCGAAGAACGACCGCGGGATCGTCTACGTCGAGACCAAGGGCTACAAGCAGGACGGCACGCTGGTGTGCGTCTTCCGCCGCAAGGTGATGGTGCCGACCGAGACGTACATCAAGGAGCGCGGCGGCGAGCAGCCGGGCCGCCCCGAGCTCAAGGAACAGGGGAAGTAAGCGATGGCCCGTCTCGCCCAGACCGCCGGTCTGACCGACGTCCAGCAGGAGATCCTCTCCACCGTCCGCGACTTCGTGGACAAGGAGATCCTCCCGGTCGCCACCGAGCTGGAGCACCGCGACGAGTACCCGCAAGCGATCGTCGACGGCCTCAAGGAGCTCGGCCTGTTCGGCCTGATGATCCCCGAGGAGTACGGCGGCCTGGGCGAGTCCCTCCTGACGTACGCGCTCTGCGTCGAGGAGATCGCCCGGGGCTGGATGTCCGTGTCCGGGATCATCAACACGCACTTCATCGTGGCGTACATGCTGAAGCAGCACGGCACGCAGGAGCAGAAGGACCACTTCCTGCCGCGCATGGCGGCCGGCGACATCCGGGGCGCGTTCTCGATGTCGGAGCCGGGCCTGGGCTCGGACGTGTCGGCGATCACCTCGAAGGCGGTGAAGGACGGCGAGGAGTACGTCCTGAACGGCCAGAAGATGTGGCTGACGAACGGCGGCACGTCGTCCCTCGTCGCCGTCCTCGTCCGGAGTGACGAAGGCCACCCCGAGGGCACGGCCCCCCACAAGTCGATGACGACGTTCCTCGTCGAGAAGGAGCCCGGCTTCGGAGAGGTCCGCGCCGGCCTCACCATCCCGGGCAAGATCGACAAGATGGGCTACAAGGGCGTCGACACCACCGAGCTGATCATGGACGGGCTCAGAATTCCGGCCAATCGGGTGCTCGGCGGGGTCACCGGCCGAGGTTTTTACCAAATGATGGACGGAGTCGAGGTCGGCCGCGTCAACGTGGCGGCCCGTGGCTGCGGTGTCGCGCAGCGTGCGTTCGAACTGGGCGTCCGGTACGCCCAGCAGCGTCACACTTTCGGCAAGCCGATCGCCCAGCACCAGGCCATCCAGTTCAAGCTCGCCGAGATGGCCACCAAGGTCGAGGCCGCGCATGCCATGATGGTCAACGCTGCACGCAAAAAGGACTCCGGGGAACGAAACGACCTTGAGGCCGGGATGGCGAAGTACCTCGCCTCCGAGTACTGCAAGGAGGTCGTGGAGGACTCCTTCCGGATCCACGGCGGCTACGGCTTCTCCAAGGAGTACGAGATCGAACGTCTCTACCGTGAGGCGCCGATGTTGCTGATCGGCGAAGGTACCGCCGAGATCCAGAAAATGATCATCGGGCGAAGGTTGCTCGAAGAGTATCGATTCCAGGGCTGATTGTCCGGGTACGGGGTGTTTTCTTCGAGAAGAAGATCACACCCCGTCAGCGGTCTTCGGCCGCCGACTCGGCTTCCTGGCTTGCCCAGTTGCAGCCCCCGACCGGTACGATCCCGGAAAGCCGCCGTCCCCATTTCCCGCGCGGCATCATCCGCTACGAAGGTCATCCATGCCCCACAGCCAAACCTCTGCACATCGAGACAGCCTGGCCGGCGTACGCCTCGCGCGCGGAGCATCGCCGTGGCTTCTCCCGACCGTCGCCACCGCAGCCGTCAGCCTCCTCCGCGCCCGTCGCTCCGGCGCCGCGAAGGCCGTCGCCCTGCCCGCCACCGCGCTCGCGGCGGGCATGCTGTGGTTCTTCCGCGACCCCGAGCGTGAGATCGCCCAGGGCCGTGTCATCTCCCCCGCCGACGGTGTGGTGCAGAGCATCATGCCGTGGAAGGACGGCCGCACCCGCGTCGCGATCTTCATGAGCCCGCTCAACGTCCACGTCAACCGGGCGCCGCTGTCCGGTGAGGTGACGTCGGTGGAGCACATCCCCGGTGGCTTCGTTCCCGCCTTCAACAAGGAGAGCGAGAACAACGAGCGCGTAGTCTGGCATTTCGACACCGAACTCGGCGACATCGAGATGATCCAGATCGCCGGCGCGGTGGCCCGTCGCATCGTGCCCTACGTCCCGCAGGGCACGAAGGTCGAGCAGGGCGACCGCATCGGTCTGATCCGCTTCGGCTCGCGCGTCGACATCTACCTGCCCGAGGGCGTGGAGGTCGCGGTCGAGGTCGGGCAGAAGACCGTGGCTGGGGTGACTCGCATTGACCGTGATTGATCCGGAGACCCAGGCGGGCTGGGTGCCCGAGGCCGACGACGTCGGCGACGACGAGGAGGAAATGCCGCTCTCTCTCCGCCTCTCGATAGCGGACACACTCACGCTGGGCAACGCCACGTGCGGCTTCATGGCGGTGTACTTCACCACCACCGGCATCCTGATCCCGCACCTCACCGGGGACGACCAGTCGGCGGGCATGGCGCGGCACAGCGCCGCCACCGCGGTCATCCTCATGCTCTGCGCGGCGGTCTTCGACCTGTTCGACGGCCTCGTCGCGCGCAAGCTGCGCTCCTCCCCCATGGGCGCCGAGCTGGACAACCTCTCGGACCTGATCAGCTTCGGTCTGGCCCCCGCGTACTTCGTGCTCGTCTACGGCATGGTCGCCGACGACGCGTACCAGAAGGTGGCCGCGGTCGGAGCGGTGGTCGTGCTGCTCGCGGTGGTGCTGCGGCTGGCGCGCTTCAGTTGCGTGACGCCGCCGAACGGCATGTTCCAAGGCATGCCGTCGCCGTTCGGTGCGCTCACGGTCGTCTCGATCGTGCTGCTTGAGCTGCCCTTCTTCGCGACGCTCCTCGCGATCCTCGGTACGGCCTGGCTGATGGTGAGCCGGGTCGAGTACCCGAAGCCGCGCGGCCGCCTCGCCGGGGCGATGCTGGCCTGGATCGTCCTGTCGATGGGGCTCCTGGCGGCCTGGGCCTTCGACGCCCCCGGCGGCCAGCTCCTCCTCCAGACCGGCTGTGCGCTGCAGCTGGTGATGGGCGCGGTGATCCCCCTGTTCGCCACGGCCCGCCGGGTGAACAACATCCGCGACAACAGGCGCGAGGCACGGGCGGCGCAGCTGCCCTGAGCCTTGTGACGACGCGAAACGGGTGTGGCCCGAGCCTGCGAGGCTCGGGCCACACCCGTTTCGGGTTCAAGGGCACACGGCGTTGGCCTTTGACCGGTCAACCACCCCTGGCCGGGGCCGAGTTGCGCAGGACGAGACAGGGGAGGACGGTGGAATTGGACTGAACTTTACGGGGATTTGTCCCTATTCGGGGATGGGGATTACTCCCCTCCTACGGATCGGAGGACAGCCATGGCCGCGTTCACGCACAAGGACTACTCGGTCCCGCACGTCTCGAAGCTTCCGGCGAACGAGGGCGACACCGTGAACCTCTTCGTCCGGGAGTACGACGGCACCCAGGGCAACCAGCCCCGCGAACCGGTGCTGATGCTCCACGGCAGGAGCGTGCCGGTCCTCGCCGGGTACGACCTGACGGTCCCCGGGTCGGCCATCGACTACAACTGGGCACAGGACCTGGCCAAGCACCACTTCGACGTCTTCATGATGGACCTGCAGGGCAACGGACGGTCGCCACGCCCGAAGATGGACGAGCCCCGCAACGCCAACCCGACGCAGCGCGGCATCCTGTCTCCCAATCCGCTGTCGCCCCCGTACACCGGGCCGCCGCTGTACCCGCACCAGCTGAGCAACACCGACAGCGAATGTGCGGAGCTGGCCACCGTGGTCGACTTCATCAGGTCGCTGCCCGGCAGGAACAAGCCGATGGACTTCATCGGCTGGTCCGCCGCGGCGCCGTCCATGGGGCCGTACACCCTCCAGCACCCCGAGATGGTCAAGAGCCTGTTCCTGCTCGCCCCCATCTTCCCGCCTGCGGGACGGTGGTCGGGCGACCCCGCGGACCCCTTCGCCCTTCCGGCGGGCACCTCGCTGCCGGTCTCCGACCCGCCCACGCTGTACGGCTTCCCCATGTTCGTCAGCGACAAGAAGGGCTTCGGGGCCGCATGGGCCAAGGAACAGGGCGACCCACCCCAACGGGAACCCGGCATGGAGGACGCGGCATGGGCCGCCATGATGGCGAACGACCCCGTCGGCAGCACATGGGGCCGGGAGCTGTCACCCGGCGTGTACGAGGGCATCCACCGGTTCCGGAACCTCTACTCCTGGGGCTGGACCAACGAGACGGTGCCCTACCAGGACGCGTTGGGTAACTACATCCTCGGTGACCGGGTTCCGGTCGCCATCGTCTACGGAGAACTGGACAAGACGGCCAACACCCAGCCGAACGTCCCGGTTCCCCCGCCCCTGCGCTTCTCCGTGCCGGCCCTGTACAAGGCCATCGGCGGGCCCGAGAAGCTGATGTTCGAGCTGGAGGGTGCGGGACACTCCGTGGTCTGGGAGCGCCCCGCCGAGATCGTGCACGACATCGCGTTCCAGTGGCTCCACAACAAGCACAAGGTGTGGGGCCTCACGAGTGGCAGCTACTACCGTGACTCGACGGGCGTCCTGACGCCGATCTAAGCCGCGCTCAGCAGAGAAAGTCACGCGCGATCTGCTCCGCCACCCGCTCCAGAATCGGCCCGGCGTCCGCGATGCACCTGACCACGTCCGGCTCCACCTCGGTCAGCGGGTAGGCACGGCGGATGCCGGCCCGGCCGAGCGCCGCCGGCGGCAGGGCGAGGCGGCCGCACACCGCCACGACCTCCTTGTCGGCGGCGCGCGCCGCGGCCGCCACTCCGGCCGGCGCCTTCCCGTGCAGGGTCTGCTCGTCCAGCGACCCCTCGCCCGTGATCACCAGCGAGGCCCGCTCCAGCGCGGGCGCGAAGCCCAGGACGTCGAGCATGACCTCGATACCGGGCCGGAAGCGGGCGCCGAGCAGCAGGGCGCCGTATCCGATGCCCCCGGCGGCCCCGGCGCCCGGCGCCACGGCGTACTCCACCGCACGCGAGCCGACCTCGGCCTCCAGGACCTTCGCGAAGTGGGCGAGGGCGGCGTCCAGGACCTCCACGTCGTCCGGCGAGGCGCCCTTCTGCGGGCCGTAGACGGCCGGTGCGCCCTTGGGGCCGGTCAGCGGGTTGTCGACGTCGCTGGCAAGGATCAGGTCGACCGAGGAGAAGCGCGGGTCCAGCCCGGACAGGTCCACGCGGGCCAGGTCGGCGAGACCGCCGCCGCCCGGCGGTACCGGTTCGCCGTCCTCGTCCAGGAACCGCGCCCCGAGCGCCGACAGCATCCCGGCGCCGCCGTCGGTCGTGGCGCTCCCCCCGACACCGAAGACGATCGTGCGCGCACCCGCGTCCAGCGCGGCCCGCAGCAGCTCCCCGGACCCGTACGTGGAGGCCGTCAGGGGCGCGAAGACACCGCGCGGAAGCCGCTGGAGACCGCTCGCCTCGGCCATCTCCACGACCGCGGTGTCACCGCGCAGCGCGAACGCGGCGGTGACCTCCTGCCCCAGTGGCCCGGCGACCAGCCGCTCGTGCCGGTCGAAGCCGGCGGCGACCGCGGCGGCCACGGTGCCGTCCCCGCCGTCCGCGACGGGCAACGCCTCGACCTCCAGGCCGGGCACGACCCGCCGGAGCCCCGCAGTGACCCGTTCGGCGACCTCCACGGCGGTCAGCGAGCCCTTGAACTTGTCCGCGGCGATGAGCACGCGCTGTGTCACCTGTATCCCCTTGCTCTCCGGGCCTCGCACTTGTCAAGGCCAGTCGCGCCGCTGTGACCTTAACCGGAGGACACCCTCGCCGTCATTCCCCGACCGAAGCCTGGGAAAGGCCTGGGAGCCACCTGGGAAATCGGGTAGACCACAGCCATGGGCAACGACGGCACCGCCGGCCCGGACCTCGCCGACCGGGTGCTCGGCGGCTGGATCGGCCGGATCGCGGGCAACATGCTCGGCAAGCCGGTCGAGCGGGGTGACGTGTGGACCAGGGCACGCATCGACCGCTACCTGCGACGGGCCGCCGCGCTGCCGCTCACCGACTACCTCCCCGAGCCCGCCGACGAGAGCGACGGCGGCGAGCTGCGCCCGGAGTGGCGGAGTTGCGTGCGCGGCCGTATCCACGGCAGCTGCCGTGACGACGACGTCGACTACGCGATTCTCGGCCTGCACCTCCTGGAGACCCACGGCTTCGGATTCAGCACCGAGCAGGTCGGCGAGCTGTGGCTGCTGCGGCTGCCGTACCTCCAGACGTTCACGGCGGAGCGGGCCGCCTACCGCAACCTCGCGAACGGACTGAGGCCGCCCCTCACCGCCACCTACGACAACCCCTACCAGGAGTGGATCGGCGCCCTGATCCGCGCCGACATCTACGGCTGGACCTGCCCGGCCGACCCGCACCGGGCCGCCGCCCTGGCCCGCCGGGACGCGGTGCTCTCCCATGCGGGCAACGGTGTGTACGGCGCGATGTGGGCCGCCGCGCTGATCTCGGCGGCGTTCACCGCGCCGACCGTACGGCAGGCGATCGACAGCGCGCTCACCGTCGTACCCGCGGGCTGCCGGCTGGCCCGGACCGTGCGCCGGGTGGTCTCCCTGCACGAGACCCGGATGAGCTGGGAGGACACCCTCACCACCGTCTCCACCGAGACCGCGGGGCTCGGCTGGATCCACACCGTCCCCAACGTGGCCGTGCTCACCGCCGGGCTGCTCTACGGCGACGGCGACTTCACCCGGACCATCACCCTCACCGTGCGCGGCGGCCTGGACACCGACTCCAACGGTGCCACGGCGGGCTCGGTGGCCGGGGTGCTGACCGGCGCGGCGGCCATCCCGGACCAGTGGAAGGACCCTCTGGAGGACACGGTCCGCAGCGCGGTCTTCGGCTTCGACGGGGCCCGCATCAGCGACCTGGCGGAGCGCACCGTGCGGCTCGCCCGGACGGGCCCCTCGCCCGCGCTGGTTACCCTTCCTGGGTGACCACGACTGACGACTACGCCGCGTACATCGCGAGCCTCCCCCGGATCCTCGCCGGGGCGGCCGCGCTCTTCCGGGACGCCGAGGGACGGGTGCTGCTGGTCGAGCCCAACTACCGGGAGGGCTGGGCGCTGCCCGGCGGGACCGTCGAGTCCGACGACGGGGAGACCCCGCGCCAGGGCGCCCGCCGGGAGACCCTGGAGGAGATCGGCCTGGACCGGGAGATGGGCCGGCTGCTCACGGTGGACTGGGTGCACGGCACGGACCGGCCGCCGATCGTCGCCTACCTCTACGACGGCGGTGTCGTCACCGACGCCGACCTCGGGGCGATCCGCCTCCAGGAGGAGGAACTGCTGTCCTGGCGGCTGGTCCCCCGCGCGGAACTCACCACGTATCTGGCGGGCTCCCTGGGCCGCCGCGTCCTGACCGCGCTGGACGTGCTGGACGAGGGTGCGGGCACCGCGGAACTGGAGAACGGCCACCGCGCGGGATGATCCCGGGGGCGGGCGATAACCGTTCGCCGCCCGTACCGGGCCCGCCCTACCCTCGAACGCATGACCAAGCCCCTCGTCGCCATCCTCAGCGGCGCCGGCATCTCGACCGACTCCGGAATCCCCGACTACCGCGGCCCCAACGGTCTGTGGCGCCGGGATCCCGAGGCCGAGAAGCTCGTGACCTACGACTACTACATGGGCGACCCGGAGATCCGGCGCCGGTCCTGGCAGATGCGGCGCACGAACCGGACGCTCAAGGCCGAGCCGAACGCGGCCCATCTCGCCGTCGCCGAGCTGGACAGGTCCGGGGTCCCGGTGCGGGTCATCACGCAGAACGTGGACGGGCTGCACCAGCTCGCCGGGATGCCCGCCCGCAAGGTGCTCGAACTGCACGGTTCGGCGCGCGGTGTGGTGTGCACCAAGTGCGGTGCGCGGGGGCCGATGGTGGACGCGATCGCCCGGGTCGAGGCCGGTGAGGAGGATCCGCTGTGCCTGGAGTGCGGGGGCATCCTCAAGTCGGCGACGGTCATGTTCGGTGAGGAGCTCGACCCGGTCGTCCTGGGTGAGGCCGTCGCCATCAGCAGGGCCTGCACCGTGTTCATCGCCGTCGGCAGCAGCCTCCAGGTGCAGCCCGCCGCCGGCCTCGCGGGGGTGGCCGCCGACCACGGCGCCCGCCTGGTCGTCGTCAACGCCGAGCCGACGCCGTACGACGACCGGGCCGACGAGATCGTCCGGGAACCGATCGGGACGGCGCTGCCCGCGCTGCTGCGGCGGCTCGGGGAGGCAGGCTCGTAACGGTCACCCCGGTCCGGCGGACGTACGGCGGTCGCGGTGCTCGCGGACGGCGGTCAGCCAGTGATCAGCCGTGGCGCCGGGGTCGGTCAGTGCCGTGCCCTGCACATGGGTGCCCCAGACGTCGGGGTGGAACACTCCGTCCTCCACCTCGGTCTCGGGTGCGACCAGGACCGGCACGCGCAGGGCCACGGCCATGCCCGCCTCCAGTTGCAGCCAGGGAGACGTCCACCAATCGGCCGACCGGGCTTCCTCCTTGGTGTCCGGTCGCCAGACGGCGGACCGCGCGTCGAGCTGCCTGAAGCCGAGGAGGAGCACGCCGTCGCTGTGGGAGAACAGTCCGGTCAGCAGACGCCAGGGATCCGCGCCGTAACTGTCCCGGGTCACGCGGACGACCTCGCACGACCGGTGCTCCAGCCAGGCCACCCAGCGTTCCAGATCGGGCTGCTGTTGCGGGGTGAGGATGGACGGCGCCCCCAGGAAGACGCGAGGGCGGTCGGTGACGCTGATGTTCATACGGGTTCTTCGCTGACTACTCTGCCGTTCGAGTCCAATAGACCCATTATGTCCGCCGGTACGTCGACGGCCCCGGAGAACTGCGCGCCGCCGAGCCGCGCCCGGGAGAAGTTCGCGCCTGTCAGACGCGCTCGTCTGAAGTCCGCGCCGGTCAGGACGGCGTCGGCCAGCACGGCGTCCACCAGCGTGGCCCGGTAGAAGACCGCCCCGCTGGCGACGACCCCTTTCAACGACGCGCCCGTGAGGTCGGCCTCGAAGAGGTCGGCGTGGGTGAGGTCGACCTTCTTCCTGTCCCCCTCCTTGCGGCCCAGGTAGGCCCGCGTCAGGTTGCAGCCCTGCAGATCGGCCCGGGCGAGGCTGGGCGCGTACCACAGACCGTCGGCGAGCACCTTCTGGATGTTGCCCGTCTCGGACTCTCTGAGCAGTCCGGTGATCACGGCTACCGCCTCGTTGGCGTAGGGCGTGCGGCCGGCGCCCTGTTCCGAGTTGGTGTCGAAGAACCGGCGCATCAGGATCGCCGCGGCCATCTGCTGGGTCGAGTTGTCCGACGCCAGGGCCTCCATGACGTCCCTGAACGCCGTGCCGACCGCTGCCGACCGATCGCGTTTGCGCTGGAAGTTGACGACTCCGAGCACACTGACGCCGACGGTGGCGAAGGTACCGACGATTCCGGTCCAGACCTGCACGTCGCTGGCCGCCATCTCACCCCTGTGGTCGAAGACCCGTTCCGTCCGTGACCCTACCCGGACCCGGAGTTCAGAAGAGGCCCGCGCCCCGCTCGAAGTCCAGCAGGCGCTGCTTGCGGGGCAGGCCGCCGCCGTAGCCGGTGAGGCCGCCGTTCGCGCCGATCACGCGGTGGCAGGGGACGATGATGCCGACGGGGTTCTTCCCGTTGGCCAGGCCGACCGCGCGGGAGGCCTGCGGATTGCCGAGGGCGTCGGCGAGTTCGCCGTAGGTGCGGGTCTCGCCGTACGGGATCCTGCTCAGCTGGTCCCAGACGCTGCGCTGGAACGGGGTGCCGGTCAGGCGCAGTTCGAGGGTGAACTCCTTCAACTCGCCCGCGAAGTAGGCGGTGAGCTGTTCCTCGGTCTCGGCGAACAGCTCGTCGTCACGGGCGCCGAAGGTCTCCTCGGGCGGCCGGTGGCGTTGGTCCTCCATGTAGAGGCCGCAGAGGGTGCCGTCCTCGGCGACCAGGGTGAGGGGGCCGTAGGGACTGTCGGTGACGGTGTGGTTCTTCACGGCAAGGTCCTTACACGGGAAGGAAGTTGATCGGGTGGCTGTCGGTCGCCCACAGGTACTGGACCGCGTAGGCCCGCCAGGGCCGCCAGGCGGCCGCGCGGCCGGTGAGGGCGGCCGGGGTGCCGGGCAGGCCCAGTTCCTGGGCGGCGCGGCGGATTCCGAGGTCGGTGGGGAGGAAGGCGTCGGGGTCGCCGAGGGCGCGCATGGCGATGACATCGACGGTCCAGGGGCCGAAGCCGGGGAGTTCGAGGAGCTTGGCGCGGGCCTCCGCCCAGTCGCTCTCCACGCCCAGGTGGAGGGTGCCGTCGGCGAGTCGGCCGACCAGGGTGGTGAAGGTGGTACGGCGGGTGCGGGGCATCGCCAGGGATTCGGGGGGCAGTTCGGCCAGCGCCTCGGGGGTCGGGAAGAGGTGGGTGAGGCCGCCCTCCGGGTCGTCGACCGGGGTGCCGTGGGCGGTCACCAGGCGGGCCGCGTGGGTGCGGGCGGCGGCCGTGGACACCTGCTGGCCCAGTACGGCCCGGACCGCGAACTCCGCCTCGTCGACCGTGCGGGGCACCCGGCGGCCGGGCGCCTTGTCCACCAGCGGAGCCAGGACGGGGTCGGTGCGCAGCTGGTCGTCGACCGCGACCGGGTCGGCGTCCAGGTCGAGCATCCGCCGGCAGCGGCTGATGGCGACGGGCAGGTCCCGCAGATCGCTGAGGGTGAGCCGGCAGGCGATGTGATCGGGCTTCGGGGTGAGGGCCGCGATGCCATGGCCGTACGGCAGCCGCAGGGTCCGCCGGTAGGCGCCGTCCCGCCACTCCTCGACGCCGGGTACGGCGGTGGCCGCGAGGTGGCCGAAGAGGTTGTCGGGGTTGAGGGGGACGCGGAAGGGCAGCCGGAGGGACAGCGCTCCCGGGGCGCTCGACGCGCTCTTCGGGACCCTCACGCGCAGCTCGCTCGGGGACAGCGCGAACACCTCGCGGACGGTGTCGTTGAAGGTGCGGATCGAGGAGAAGCCGGCCGCGAAGGCGATCTCCGCCATCGGCAGGGCGGTCGTCTCGATCAGCAGGCGCGCGGTCTGGGCGCGCTGGGCCCGGGCGAGGGCCAGCGGGCCGGCGCCGAGCTCGGCGAGGAGCTGGCGTTCGACCTGCCGGGGGCTGTAGCCGAGGCGGACGGCGAGGCCGGGCACGCCCTCGCGGTCCACGACCCCGTCGGCGATCAGCCGCATGGCGCGGGCGACCAGGTCGGCGCGCTGGTTCCACTCCGGGGAGCCGGGGCTGGTGTCGGGGCGGCAGCGCTTGCAGGCCCGGAATCCGGCCTGCTGGCAGGCGGCGGCGCTCGGATAGAACGTCATGTTCTCGGGCTTGGGCGGAACCACCGGGCAGCTGGGCCGGCAGTAGATGCGAGTGGTCAGGACGGCCGTGAAGAACCAGCCGTCGAACCGTGCGTCCTTCGACTGCACGGCCCGTACACAGTGCTCTCGGTCGAGGTTCGTCCCTTTCTGCATGGGTCCAGCATCGGCCACCGGGCGGGGCCGGTGCTGGCGGAAATCCGACACGTAGGTGCGCGGGCCTGCGGCTGCGTGGCCGCCCCTCGGCGAAGGCGCGGCCGCAGGCCGGGCTCACTCCGTCCTGTCCCGCTCGGCGCCCCGCACCGACCGCACCCGCTCCGCCGCCACGACGAATCCGACCATCGCCCCGCCCCCGGCTCGCCGGGCCGCGGACACGGTTCCCCCGTGGACCCGCGCCACCTCCCGCACGATGGCCAGGCCGAGCCCCGAACCGGGCAGGCCCCGGGCCGTGTCGGCGCGGTAGAAGCGGTCGAAGACACGGGGGAGGTCGGCGGTGTCGATCCCGGGCCCCCGGTCGGAGACGACGACCGCGCCCGCCCGGATGCGCACCTCGATCGGCTCGCGGCCGTCGGGATCGAACTTGGCGGCGTTCTCCAGGAGGTTCCCGACGGCCCGTTCGAGGGCGTACCGCAGGCCCCGGACCACCGAACCGTCGGAGTCGATGTGCACCAGCCGTCCGGTGCGACGGTACACACGCCGTGCCGCGCGTCCGGCCAGCTCGGCCAGGTCCACGGGCTCATCGGGCTCGTCCCGGCCCCGGGCGAGGGCCAGTTGGACGAGTTCGTCGACGAGGAGTCCGAGTTCGCGGGTCTCGCCCTCGACGTCGGCGAGGAGCCGGGCGTGGGCGTCCGGGGCGAGTTCGGCCGCCCTGCGCAGCACGGTGGCGTTGGTGAGCAGGCTGGTGAGGGGGGTGCGGAGCTCGTGGGCGGCATCCTCGACGAGCCGTTCCTGCGCCTCCCGTGCGGCGGTGAGCCGGGCGAGCATACGGCCGAACGACGCCGACAGCCGGCCCACTTCGTCCCGACCGCCGGCACCGGCGATCCCGCTTCCCGGGCCGGCGGTGTCGACTTCCCCCGCGAGACCCGTCCCGTCGAGGCCGCCCAGGCTCTCCGCGCTGACCTGCTCGGCGGTCCGGGCCAGCCGTTCCAGGCGCCGCGCGAGGCGCCGGGCGAGCAGCCAGCCCGCACCGGCCGCCAGGAGGGTTACGGTGAGGGACGCGCCGGCCATCTCCCGGGCCATGCCGCCGAGCACATAGTGCGTCTGGTCGATCCGCACGGCGACCTGGAGGGCGCCACGGCCGCCGCCCAGGGCGGTCGTCAGGCCCCGGTAGGTGTGGCCGCCCACGGCGGACTCGGCGGTGTCGGTCCGGCCGGGCGCGCCGGAGGCGGCGAGGCCGCGTACGGCACCGGACACCGGAAGCTCGACGGGCGGTCCCCCGAGGTGGCTGGGCGTGCCGTCCGGCGCCACGGACCGCACGACGAGCTGCCGTTCCTTCTCGTCGCCGGGGCCCGGCAGGTCCGGCCCGGGGTAGAGCGCGGGGCCCCGGGTCATCGCGTCGGCGACGGCGAGTGCCCCCGCCCGGTCCCGCACCACGGCCACCGTGGCGGATTTCAGGGTGCGGTCGGTCTCCGCGAGGACGCGGTCGGAGGCGGCACGGTAGCTGAGCAGCCCGACCAGGGCGGCCACCACGGCGCCGACCGCGGCGAAGGAGAGGGCGAGGCGTGCGCGCAGGCTCATGGGCGGCGTACCGCGTAGCCCACCCCGCGCACGGTGTGGATCAGCTCGGGCGCCCCGGCACCGGCGAGCTTGCGCCGCAGGTAACCGACGTAACCGGCGAGGTTCCTGGCGTCGACTCCGGCGCTCTCCCCCCAGACCCGGTGGTAGAGGGTGGCGTGGTCGAGGACCAGGCCCTCGTTGCGTACCAGCAGTTCCAGCAGGTCGAACTCGGTCCTGGTCAGGGCAAGTTCGCACTCGGCCCACCAGGCCCGGCGTTCGGCGGGGGCGATCCGCAGGGCGGCGACCCGTAACGCGGAGGAGCAGGGCGCGGGGTCCGGTACCGGAGATCTCCTGAGCAACGCGCGTAAACGGGCGAGCAGTTCGGGTACCTCGAACGGCTTGCACAGGTAGTCGTCGGCCCCTGCGTCCAGGCCGGCCACCCGCTCCCTAGTGCCCGCTCTGGCGGTGAGCAGGAGAAGCGGGGTGCGGTCGTCGTCCGCGCGCAGCACGCGGCACACGGCGACGCCGTCGACGTGCGGCATCATCACGTCGACGATCAGCGCGCTGAAGACGTCCCGGCGGGTGCGGGCCAGGGCCTGCACTCCGTCCGTCGCGGTGACGACGTCGTACCCCTCCAACTCCAGGGCGCGCGCCAGGGACTCACGCACCGCGCGATCGTCGTCGGCGACCAGGACCCGGTCCGCCGCATGGCCAACTCCAGTCGATCCAGGCGTAGTTCGCAATCCGTTCACAGGTAACCCTCCGGGCTCTCACGCAACGCGGAACTCATTTCTTACCCGACTCCCGATCCCCTCCCGCAACCCTCTGAGACCGGACGCCCACCATGAGTGCCGTTGTCCCCCCACACCTGGGAGTCCCATGAACTCCGTCAGACTCGTGCGCCCCGCCGTGGCCGTCACCGCCTGCCTGAGCCTCGGTGTCACCGGCTGCGCCGCGCTCAACTCGGCTTCGTCCGGTGCGGAGTTGGCCGCCACCAAGGCGATCCCGGCCTCCGCGAGGCACTTCGGGGCCGGTGGCGCCAACACCGCGCAGGTGGTCAAGGCCGCCAACGCCTTCCTGGCGACCCTCTCCGACGAGCAGCGCGACGCCGCGCTCTACAGCTTCGACGACCCGGTCAAGAAGACCGGCTGGTCCAACTTCCCGATTCCGGTCGTACAGCGCAACGGCCTCAAGCTGGGCGACCTCACCGACGAACAGCAGGCGGCCGCCCTCAAGGTCATGAGGGCGGCGCTCAGCAAGCAGGGGTACCAGGAACTCGTCGACATCCGCACGTCCGACGACTATCTCGCCTCACTCCCGAACACCGGCCCCGGTGGCGGTGGCGGTCCCACGGGTACACCCACGGGCACTCCCCCCACCGGCACACCGACGGGCGGTCCGACGGGTCGTCCCGGTGGTGGCGGCGCGAGCTTCGGCTCGGAGTGGTACTACATCTCCTTCTTCGGAAAGCCCAGCACCAGGGGCGAGTTCATGGTCCAGTACGGCGGCCACCACGCGGCGTACAACATCACGTACGCCGGCCGGAACGTGACGATGTCCCCGACGCTGACCGGTGTCGAGCCGATGGAGTTCGACCAGGACGGCGTGCACTACGCCCCGCTCGCGGACAAGCGGGCCGCGAGCATCGCCGCCGTCCAGTCGCTCACCGCCGACCAGTTGGCCGCCGCCGAGATCGACGGCAGCTTCGACGACCTGTATCTCGGTCCGGGCCACGACGGCCCCTTCCCCACGCCCCAGGGCGTACGGGTCAGCGACCTGTCAAGGAAGCAGCGGCGCGCGGTGACGAAGATGCTCGCCACCTGGGTGGACGACCTCAACGAGAAGGCGGCCCGGCGGCTGCTGGCCAAGTACGTCTCCGAGTACGACGAGACGTACCTCGGCTGGAGCGGGGGCACCACCCTCGACAACAACCAGACCTACGTGCGCATCGACGGTCCGTCGGCCTGGGTCGAGTTCTCCAACCAGCCGGGCGCGTCCACCTCGGGAGTCCACCAGCACACGATCTTCCGGGACGAGACCGCCGACTACGGCTGGGAGTGACGCGTGCGCCGACTGCTGCTCGCGCTGCTGGTCGCCGCCGTAGCGCTGGTCGCCGGTCCCGTGCCGGCGGCCGGCGCCCACCCCATGGCGACCTCGGCCGTCCTGCTGGACGTCCACGACGACCGGGTCACCGGCGAGGTCGAACTGCCCCTCGACCGGCTCTCGGTGGCCGTACACCGCGATCTCACCCCGGCCGCCGTCCTCGGGACCGACCGGGCGTTCCTGCACGGGTACGCCGCCCGGCACATCGGTGCCACCGGTGACGACGGGAGGGCCTGGACGGTCACCCTCGGCGCGGGGACGGTCCGCACGATCGACGGAATCCTCCATCTCGTCTACCCCCTGACGATCCGCCCGCCGGACGCCCGTGTCACCGGCTTCCGACTGCGCTACGACGTCATCGTCGAGGAACTCCTCACCCACCAGGTCATCGTCACGGTCGGCTACGACCTGCGGCAGGGCGTCGCCACGTCCGCGGACGCCCGCACCCTGGGCGTCTTCGACTGGGACACCAAGTCCCTGGAGGTCCCCTCGGGCCGGCGGTCCTGGCTGCGCGGCTTTCTGAGCGCCGCCGGGCTGGGCATCAAGCACGTCGGCGAGGGCGCCGACCACCTGCTGTTCCTGCTGATGCTGCTCATTCCGGCCCCCCTGCTGGCCGCCGGGGGCAGCTGGCGCACGGCCGCACCTTCGGCGCGGCGCAGTGTGGTGCGGGTCGTGCACGTGGTGTCGGCGTTCGCGGTGGGTCACTCCCTCACGCTGGCGCTGGCCGCCACCGGGGTCGTCCATGTGCCGTCCCGGCCGGTCGAGACGCTCATCGCCCTGTCGATCGCGGTGTCCGCGCTGCATGCCGTACGACCCCTGGTGGCGCGCGGCGAGGTGCTGATCGCGAGCGGATTCGGGCTGGTGCACGGGCTGGCGTTCGCCTCCCTCATCGGCGAGCTGGGGCTCGACCGGGGTTCCCTGGTGACCACGCTGCTCGGCTTCAACCTGGGCATCGAGCTGACCCAGCTGCTGGTCGTCGCCCTGCTGATGCCGTCGCTGCTGGTGCTGGCCCGCACCAGCGTCTACCCGGCGTTCCGGATCGGGATCGCCGTGGTCGGCCTGGTGTTCTCGGGGTCCTGGATGCTGGAACGGGCGGCACTGACCCCGGCCGACCCGTTCGAGAGCCTCCAGACGTGGCTGGTCAGCCATCCCCTGCTGGTCGCCGGGGTGTTGGCGGCGCTGGCGGGGGTGTCGTGGAGCTTGGCACCACGACCACCGGAGGCCGCGGGGAGGGTTCGCAAAGCCGGGGCCGCCGGGACGCCCCGGACAGCCGGGGCTGCGGGGGCCTCCGGGACTGCCCGGAGTGCCAGGACTGCCGGGACTGCCGGGACTGCCGGAGCTGCCCACACTGCCCGCCCTGCCGGGACTGCCGGGACTGCCCAGACCGCCGGAGCTGCCGGCACCGCCGGGACCAACGGCTGACCGGGGCGCCGCGAGGGCGGGGGCCCGGTGGGGGACGGGGGGGACCGGGGGCGCCGGTTGGCCAGTGGGCCGTCGGCGCCCTCGGGTGGGGCGGGTTCGGGGCTCAGCCGCCGAAGTAGTGGTCCTGGTCGAGGTCGGCCAGGAGTCCCGGCCGGTCGGGCCGCCAGTCGTAACGCTCCCGGGTCACGGTGCTCGACGTCGGGTTGTCGTTGCCGGCGAAACGGATCATCCACCCGAAGTGGGCGGCCGCCTCCTCCGCCCCGAGGGACACCACCGGCAGGCCCAGGCGGCGGCCGATGACCGCCGTGATGTCGCGGAGCGGTACGCCCTCCTCCGCGGCCGCGTGCAGCACGGCACCGGCCGGGGCGGTCTCCAGGGCCTTGCGGAAGAGGACGGCCGCGTCCAGACGGTGCACGGCCGGCCAGCGGTTGGCGCCGTCGCCCGGGTAGCCGGCGACGCCCTTGTCCCGGGCGAGGTCGATCAGGTGCGGGACGAAGGCGTGGTCGCCGGCGCCGTGCACGGAGGCCGAGAGCCGGATCGCGGAGACCCGTACGCCGCGGCCGGCCAGGGCGAGGGCGGCCCGCTCCGACTCCCCGCGGTGTGCGCCGGGCGCCGCGGGGTCGGGTCCGTCCGTCTCGGTGCCGAGGCGGCCCGGGGTGAGCAGGCCGGTCACGGAGCTGATGACCAGGGGGCGGCCGGAGTCGGCGAGGGCGTCGCCGAAGGCCGCCAGGGCCGCGAGTTCGGTGCGCAGGGCGCCCGGCAGGTCGGAGAAGTCGTGGTTGAAGCCCGTGTGAACCACCCCGTCCGCCGCCCTCGCCGCGACCCGCAGCCCGTCGACGTCGTCGAGGTCGCCCCGGTGCACCTCCGCACCCGCCTCCTTCAGGGCCGCCTCGGCCACGTCCGAGCGGGCCAGGCCGAGCACCTGGTGCCCGGCGCCGAGCAGTTCGCGGACGACCGCGCTGCCGATGAACCCGGTGGCGCCGGTGACGAACACACGCATGAGAAATCACCTCACGGAGAGTGAATGTGCTGGGATGACTCCAGCCTGCGTCCGGCCTGGGGCCGGGGTCCAAGACCCGTTCCGCACCCGGTGATGACCGTCCGGTCATGACCGCAGCTCACGGCGGCCGGAGTAGAGTCGAGGCGTGCCCGATTCCTTCGTACCGCAGGTGGACCTGGAGCTGCGCCTGGTGCGCTACTTCACCGTGGTCGCCGAGGAGTTGCACTTCGGCCGGGCCGCCGACGCGCTGCATCTGGCCCAGCCGTCGCTGAGCCGGCAGATCCGGCGTCTGGAGCGGGAGCTGGGCGTCCGGCTGCTGGACCGCACCCCTCGCGGCACCCGGCTCACCGAGGCCGGCGAGACCTTTCTGCCGCAGGCCAGGGAGCTGCTGCGCAGCGCCGCCCGGGCTGCCGCGAGCGCGCGCTCGGCCGCCGCGCACGGCCCGTTCACGGTCGGGTACACCACCCACCAGATCGTCACCCCGGCCGTCCGGGACCTCCGCCACCGCCACCCGGAGGCCGACGTCCGCACCCTGCACGTGGACTGGAACGAACCGCGCGACGCGCTGCTCGACCACCGGGTCGACGTGGTGGTGACCCGGTTCCTGTTCACCGCGGACGACTTGGACATCACGCTGCTGTACGACGAGCCGCGCGTGCTGCTGGTCCCGCTCGGCCACCGGCTGGCGGGCAAGGAGTCGGTCACGCTCGCCGACTTCGCCGACGAGCCGCTGCCCCGTTTCACCGGCGCCGACCGGATCGGCGCGAATCCCGCCGGTCACACCAACCTGGGCGCCCTGGTGGACACGCTGGAGGACAAGCTGGAGCTGGTGGCGAGCGGTGAGGTGGTGTCGCTGGCGCCGGCCGGCTTCCGGGGCAACCTGCGGCCGGACATCGTCGTCGTACCGGTCGTGGACGCGGATCCCGTCCAGGTCGTCCTGGCCACCCGGGCCGGCGACCGGCATCCCCTGCTGCCGGCGTTCCGGCGCGCGGCCGAGGCCCATCTGGTCCCGGTCGACCCTGCCTGGACCGAAGGGCCGGAACCGAGGATCGGGGCCGGGTGATGAGTGGGTCGGGCAGGGTCACGCTGAACGACGTGGCCGCCGCCAGTGGTGTCTCGCGTGCCACGGTCAGCTTCGTCCTGAACGACGACCCGCGCCAGTCCATCTCGGCCGCCACCCGCGACCGGGTACGGCAGGCGGCGCGCGACCTCGGCTATGTCCCGCACGGGGTGGCCCGCGCGCTGCGCGAGGGCAGTTCCCGGGTGGTCGTCCTCGACCTGGACCGGGGGCTGGAGGGCAACTACTCGCGCAGCTATGTGCGCGGCCTGGACGATGAACTCGCCGCCCACGGACATGTCCTGCTGGTGCGGCACGGTCGGCACTCGGCGGAGGCGACCCGGCAGGTGCTCGACGCGATCACCCCGCGTGCCATGATCCGGTTCGCCGAGCCGTATCTGACCGGTCACGACCTGGAGGACCGGGGCGGCGGCTGGAAGGACGGCCTCGCCGCGCACGCGGCCCTGCAGATCCGGCATCTGGCCGAGCACGGGCACACCCGGATCGCGCTGGCCCTCCCTGAGGAGGACTCGGCGCCGGCCCGGGCCCGGCGCCGGTTCGCCGAGCACACCGCGCACAGCCTCGGCCTGCCGCCCCTGGTCCCGGTCACGGTGCCGCGTCCGAGGCGGGCGGGCACCGGCGCGGTCGCCGGGCTGCGCGCGGCCCACCCGGACGTCACGGCGGTCGCCGCCTTCGACGACGACCTCGCCCTGCGCACCCTGACCGCCCTGCACGACCTGGGCCTGGCCGTCCCCGGCGACATCGCGGTGATCGGCTACGACGACACCGAGTACGGCGAGTTGAGCACCCCCGCCCTGACCACCGTGCACATCGACGCGGAGGCCCATGGCCGGCTCGCGGCGCGCACCGCGCTGGGGCTGGACTCGGCGGGCCTGGTACCGGTCCCGGCGCGGATCATCGTGCGGGAGTCGGTGTGAGCGCAGCCGCGCAGCGGACCGGGGCGCCGGAGACGGTGTGCGCGTGCGCTCCCCCGCAGCCGTCCCGAGAGCGGCGGCTGCGGTGAACGCCCGCGCAGCCGTCCTGAGCGCCGGAGCAGACGTCAACACCCACGCAGCCGACCTGAGCACCGGAGTCGGTGTACGGACCCGCGCTCAGGTCAGCTGCGCGGCGAACGCCTCGTAGGCCCGCTCGTCGAAGAGCACGAACCGGACCTCCTCGACGGCCGTGTCCGCCTCCCGGACGGTCGCCACGGCGATCCGGGCGCCGTCGTCCAGCGGCCAGCCGTAGATCCCGGTGGAGACGGCGGGGAACGCGACCGTGCGGGCGCCGAGTTCGTCGGCGCGCTTCAGGGACTCGCGGTAGCAGGAGGCCAGCAGCTCGGAGCGGTCCTCGCTCGGGGAGTGGACGGGTCCGACGGTGTGGATGACCCACTGGGCGTCGAGCTCGCCGGCGGTGGTGGCGACCGCCTGGCCGGTGGGCAGGCCCTTGCCGTAGTGCCCGGCGCGGAGCTTGCGGCAGTCCTCCAGGATCGCCGGGCCGCCGCGCCGGTGGATGGCGCCGTCGACGCCTCCGCCGCCGAGCAGGGAGGAGTTGGCCGCGTTGACGATCGCGTCGGCGGTCTGCTGCGTGATGTCGCCCTGGACGAGCGTGATGCGGGTCATGACTGTCTCAGCCTCCTCCACACGGCCTTGGCCGCGTTGTGCCCCGACATGCCGTGTACCCCAGGTCCGGGCGGGGTGGCCGACGAGCAGATGAAGACGGCCGGATGCGGGGTGCCGTACGGGAACAGGGAGAGCTTGGGGCGCAGCAGGATCTGCAGGCCGGAGACCGCACCGGTGCCGATGTCGCCGCCGACGTAGTTGGCGTTGCGGGCGGCGAGTTCGGCGGGTCCGGCGGTGGCGCGGGCCAGGACGCGGTCGCGGAATCCCGGGGCGAAGCGCTCCAGTTGACGTTCCATCACATCGGTGAGGTCACCGGTCCAGCCGCTGGGCACATGGGCGTACGCCCAGAAGACCTGCTTGCCCTCGGGGGCGCGGGAGGGGTCCACGACCCCGGGCTGCACGGTGATCATGAACGGCCGGTCGGGGGCGCGGCCCTCGCGGGAGGCGGCGCGCAGGGCGCTGCCGATCTCCGCGCTGTCCGCGCCGATCTGCACGGTCCCGGCCCGACGGGCCTCCGGCGCCGTCCACGGAACCGGCCCGTCGAGCGCGTAGTCGATCTTGAAGACGCCCGGGCCGTACCGGTAGTCCTCGTAGTAGTTGCCGAGGCCGGCGATACGGGCGAGCGCGGTCGGCGAGGTGTCGAAGATGTACGACCGGGCGGGCGGCAGGTCGTCGAGGCGCTTGACCTCGTAGTCGGTGTGGATCGCGCCGCCGAGGTCCTTGAGATAGGCGGCGAGCGCGTCGGAGATGGCCTGCGAGCCGCCCCGGGCCACCGGCCAGCCGCGGGCGTGTGCGGCGAGCGCGAAGACCAGGCCGACGGCGCCGGTCGCGATGCCGCTGAGCGGGGCCATGACATGGGCGACGAGGCCGGCGAAGAGGGTTCTGGCCCGCTCCTCGCGGAAGCGGTGCAGGAGCAGGCCGGCGGGCGGCAGCCCGACCAGGCCGAAGCGGGCGAGGGTGACCGGGTCGCGGGGCAGCGCGGTCAGCGGCAGGGACATGAAGTCCCGTACCAGGGTGTCCCACTTGGGCAGGAACGGCTCGACCAGCCTGCGGTAGGTGCCCGCGTCGCGCGGTCCGAAGGAGGCCGCCGTCTCGGCGACCGAGCGGGCCAGTACGGCGGCCCGGCCGTCCGGGAAGGGGTGGGCCATCGGCAGCTCGGGGTGCAGCCACTCCAGGCCGTAGCGCTCCAGGGGCAGGGCGCGGAACGCGGGCGAGTTGATGCCGAGCGGGTGCGCCGCGGAGCACGGGTCGTGCCGGAAGCCGGGCAGCGTGAGCTCCTCGGTGCGGGCGCCGCCGCCCACGGTGTCGCGCGCCTCGAAGACGGCGACGGAGAAGCCGCGCCGGGCCAGCTCCACGGCGGCCGTCAGGCCGTTCGGCCCCGCCCCCACCACGACCGCATCGAGCATCGACGGCACCTTCGCACCCCTTCGTCAGCCGATTGGCCACTCGGGTTCAGGATATGCCGGAGGACTGACACCGCCCTCGTCCGGGGTTACCAGTGGGGGTTCTGCAGCAGGTCCACCACCCGGTGGGCGGTGGCCGCGTCGCGGGCCGCGGTGAACGGCAGGGTGTTGCCGCCCGTGATCCGGAACGGCTCGCCGGCCAGGGTGAGGTGGGCGCCGCCCGCCTCCTCGACCAGCAGCAGCCCGGCCGCGTGGTCCCAGGCGGCCTCCCAGGAGAACGCGGTCGCGTCCAACTCCCCCCGGGCGACGGCGAGATACTCCAGGCCCGCAGAGCCGCAGGCGCGCGGGGCGACGCCGTCGACCCACAGGGCGAACAGCGCGCGCTTCTGCGCGTCGGTCGTGTAGTCCGGGTGGGAGGTGGCTATCCGCAGGTCCCGGCCCTCCGCGGGCGGCCCGGCGTGCAGCCGTACGCCGTCCAGGAAGGCGCCCTTCCCCCGTACCGCCGTGGCGAGTTGGCCGCGGGCCGGGGCGAAGGTCCAGGAGGCGAGCAGGGCTCCCCGGTGGGCCAGCGCGACCAGGGTGCAGAAGCCGTCCTCGCCGCGCACGAACTGGCGGGTGCCGTCGACCGGGTCGACGATCCACACCGGCGCGTCGCCCTGGAGCGCCTCGTACGTCTCCGGGTCCGCGTGCACCGCCTCTTCGCCGACCACGACGGAACCCGGCAGCAGGGCGCCCAGCGCCCCGGTGAGGTACCTCTCGGCGAGCCGGTCGGCGTCCGTCACCAGGTCGTGCGGCCCGCTCTTCTGGTCGACCTCGTGGTCGGCGAGCCTGCGCCAGCGGGGCAGGATCTCGGTCCGGGCGGCCTTGCGGATGGCGTCCTCGACGTCACCGGCATGCTGAAGGAGAAACTCGTCGATGGTCTCCGTTGCTTCGATCATGCCTCCATGAGAGCACGCGTCACTGACAATCCCCGCCGCTCAGATGTACGGTGCATGGAATCCGGGCGAACAACCGGTGCCGACGATCAGTGGGCGGTCAAGGGACGTACCAGGTCAGCGCCCCGGCAACAGGACGCCGGCGTCAACGCCCCACCGCGTACCCCTGCATCCCGCGCGGATTCGCCCCCGCCGACAGCACCCCGGTCCTCGGGTCCCGGGCCACCGCGCACAGCCGCCCCTCCGACCAGCCCGGTCCGACCGTCACGTCGTGGCCGCGCCGCCGCAGCTCCGCCACCGCCCCGGGGTCCGTCCGCGACTCGACGGTCACGCTTCCGGGGCGCCGTCCGCGCGGGTAGAAGGAGCTGGGGAAGCTGTCGTTGTGCCAGTTCGGGGCGTCGATCGCGCCCTGGAGATCGAGACCGCCGCGCACCTCGCCGCGCAGCGCGACGGCCAGGAAGAAGTGCAGCTGCCACTGGTCCTGCTGGTCGCCGCCGGGCGTGCCGAAGGCCAGCACCGGGACGCCGTCGCGCAGGGCGATCGACGGGGTGAGCGTGGTCCGGGGACGGCGGCCGGGGGTGAGGGAGTTCGGCAGGCCCTCCTCCAGCCAGGCCATCTGGAGCCGGGTGCCCAGCGGGAAGCCCAGCTCGGGGACGACGGGGTTGGACTGGAGCCAGCCGCCGCTGGGGGTGGCCGCGATCATGTTGCCCCAGCGGTCGACGACGTCCAGATGGCAGGTGTCGCCCCGGGTGGTGCCGTCGGCGGCGACCTGCGCGACCGTCGGCTCGCCCGCGCCCAGCGCGTCGAAGGCGCCGCTCCGCGCGGCCTCCACGCGCGCGTGCCCGGGCAGCCGGGGCACGCGTCCGCCGGGGCTGCCGGGCCGCAGCTCCTCGGAGGCCTTCGCGCCCACCAGGCCGCGCCGCCCGGCGTTGTACGCGTCCGAGAGCAGTTCGGCCAGTGGCACCTCGGTCGCGTCCCCGTACCAGGCCTCGCGGTCGGCCATGGCGAGCTTGCAGCCCTCGATCAGGAGGTGCATGTAGTCGGCGGAGCCGTACCCGGGCAGATCGGACAGCTCGGGCGGCAGCAGGGCGAGCTGCTGAAGGAGGGCAGGGCCCTGGCTCCAGGGACCCGCCTTGCACACGGTCCAGCCGTTCCAGTCGTAGGACACCGGGGTCTCGTAGCTCGCGGACCAGCCGGCCAGGTCGGCGGCGGTGAGGGTGCCGGCGTGCCGCTCGCCGCTGGTGTCCATGGTGGGGCGGGCGGCCTGCCGGACCAGGGCCTCGGCGACGAAGCCGGTGCGCCACACCTCGCGGGCCGCGTCGATCCGCGCCTCCCGGTCCCCGGCGCCCGCGGTCTCGGCGAGCAGCCGCTTCCAGGTGGCGGCGAGGGCGGGGTTGCGGAACAACTCGCCGGGCCGGGGCGGACGGCCGCCGGGCAGGTAGAGCTCCGCCGACGAGGTCCACTCGGTCTCGAACAGCTCCCGTACGCTCGCCACCGTCGCGCCGACGTTCTCCACGGGCGGGTGCCCGTGCTCGGCGTACCCGATGGCGTACGCCAGGATCTCCTCCAGCGGCTTGGTGCCGTGGTCGCGGAGCAGGAGCAGCCAGGCGTCGAAGGCGCCGGGGACGGCCGCGGCCAGCGGGCCGGTGCCGGGGACCAGATCCAGGCCGAGCCCCCGGTAGTGGGCGACCGTGGCGCCGGCCGGGGCCACGCCCTGCCCGCACAGCACGCGTACCTCGCCACCGGCCGGGGCGAGCAGGATCGGTACCTCGCCGGCGGGCCCGTTGAGGTGCGGCTCGACCACGTGCAGGACGAACGCGCCCGCTACGGCCGCGTCGTAGGCGTTGCCGCCGTTCTCCAGGACCGCCATCGCCGACTGGGAGGCCAGCCAGTGCGTGGAGGACACCATGCCGAAGGTGCCCTGGAGGGTGGGTCGGGTGGTGAACATGTGGGCTCTCACCTCGCTGTTACGCACATCGGCCGGTCGGATCTACGCTCCGGACACTATCGATCGTCCTGGGCTCCTTCCCACGCTCCGGCCGGCTGGAGGGGTCCGGCCGCGCGCTGACCGCCCGCGGTCACGGCCTTGAGCGCGTCCAGTGCCTCCCGCATCAACTGCGACAGCTCGTGTTCCTCGTCCGCCGCGACCCAGCGGTGGAAGCCGACCTTGAAGAGGGCGACCCCGGCTTCGGCGGCCAGGCTGGCGTCCGGTTCCGCGACGCCGTGCCGGCGCAGGGCGTCGGCGAGCGCGGCCGAGGTCGCGGCGAGCTTGATCAGGTCGCGCTCCTGGAGCTCGGGGTTCGACATGATCACAGCCTGCCGGGTGCGGACGAAGTCGCGTTGGCCGGCGAGCATCTCGGCGATCTCGTCCAGACCCACGGCCAGGGCGTCGATCGGGGCCATGGACGCCAGGGCGCCGGAGACCGCCCCCACGAACCGGTCCTGGAACTCGCCGGCGGTGGCGAACAGCACCTCGCGCTTGTCGGCGTAGTGGTTGAAGAAGGTCCGCTCCGTGAGCCCGGCGTGCCTGGCGATCTCCGCCACGGTGGTCTGCTCGTAGCCGCGCTCGCTGTAGAGCTCCAGCGCCGCTGCCGCCAGGCGCCCGCGTGCGTTCGGCTGCCATCTACCCATGGGCGGATCCTACGTGATTTCAGTGACTGCAATCGGGTGTTAAGGTCGATTGCAGTCACTGAAATCAATGGTTGGGGTTTCCCATGCGCATCTTTGTGACCGGCGCGTCCGGTTTCATCGGCTCCGCTGTCGTTCCCGAGCTCATCGGCGCGGGGCACCAGGTCGTCGGGCTCGCCCGCTCCGACGCCTCCGCCGCCGCGCTCACCACCGCGGGCGTGGAGGTCGTCCGCGGCACCCTCGACGACCTTGAGGTGCTGCGGGACACGGCCGCCGCGTCGGACGGGGTGATCCACCTCGCCTTCCACGGCGAGCGCGCGTTCACCGGCGATTACCAGGGCGCCGCCGACGCCGATCGCCGCGTCGTCGACACCTTCGGCGATGCGCTCGCCGGCACCGATCGCCCCCTTGTCCTCGCCACCGGCTTCATCGGCTTCCCGACGGGGCGCACGGTGACCGAGCAGGACGCGCCCGCCGTCGACGGCTCGCCGTACGTGATCCGGTCGGCCACCGCCCAGGCCGCGCTCGCGTTCGCCTCGCGCGGCGTCCGCTCATCGGCGGTGCGGGTCTCTCCGACCGTCCACGGCGAGGGGGACTACGGCTGGGTGCCGCACCTGGTCGCCACCGCCCGTGCCAAGAACGTCTCGGCCTACCTCGGCGACGGCGCCAACCGCTGGCCGGCGGTCCACCGTCTCGACATCGCCCGGCTGTTCCGCCTGGCCGTCGAGAAGGCGCCCGCCGGATCGGCGCTGCACGGCGTCGCGGAGGAGGGCGTGGCGCTCCGCGACATCGCCACGGCGATCGGCCGCCACCTCGACGTACCGGTGACCTCCGTGGCCCCCGAAACGGCGGAGGAGCACTTCGCCTGGCTGAGCCCCTTCATGAGCCTCGACGTCCCGGTGTCGAACACCCTGACCCGCGAACTGCTCGACTGGCAGCCCACCCACCCCGGCCTGCTCGAGGACCTCGCCGAGGGCCACTACTTCCACGCCCCCGCCACCGCCTGACCGGCTCCGCACGAGGTTCTGCCTCGACAGCTGCCCGAGCATCCTGCCCCTGGGCCCCGCCTGTCAGGGGGTGACGAGGGCCTTGAGGACGTGACGGTCGGCCATGGCCCGGTAGGCGTCCGGCGTCCGGTCGAGGGCGAACGTCCGGTCGAAGACGCGGCCGGGAGCGATCGTGCCGTCCAGGACGTCGGGCAGCAGTTTCTCGATGTAGGCGCGGGCGGGGCTGATGCCGCCGGTCAACGTGATGTTGCGCATGAAGGAAGCCGGCCCGATCGGCCCCTGCTCGTACTGCGGTGCACCGAGCCGGCTGACGGTGCCGCCGTCGAGGACCGCGCCCAGGGCGGTGTCGAGGGCCTGGCGGGTTCCGACCGCCTCGATCACCTTGGACACGCCGCCGGTCAGCTCGCGGATGCGGGCGATGCCCTCCGCACCGCGCTCGGCGACGACGTCGGTGGCGCCGAACTCCCGGCCCAGTTCGGTGCGCGCTTCATGGCGGCCCGCGAGGACGATCCGCTCGGCACCGAGCCGCTTCGCGGCGATCACCGCGCACAGGCCCACCGCGCCGTCACCGACGACCAGCACCGCGTCCCCGTGGGCCACGCCGGCGGTGACCGCTCCGTGGTGACCGGTGGTCATCACGTCCGACAGTGCCAGCAGGGACGGGAGCAGCGCGGAGTCGGCCGCCACCGGCAGCTTCACCAACGTGCCGTCGGCGTACGGGACGCGGACGGCCTCGCCCTGTCCGCCGTCGACGCCGTCGAAGCCGTACCGGCCGCCGTTGCGGCACGAGATGTGCAGACCCCTGGCACAGTAGACGCAGGTGTTGTCGCTGTAGGTGAACGGGGCGACGACCAGGTCACCCGCCTTCAGGCCGGTCACGTCGACGCCGGTCTCCTCGACGACCCCCAGGAACTCGTGCCCCATGGGACGGCCGGTGCCGGTGGCGGGCATCGACCGGTAGGGCCACAGGTCGCTGCCGCACACGCACGAGGCGACGGTACGGACCACGGCGTCGGTGGGCCGCACGATCTTCGGGTCGGGCCGGTCCTCGACACGGACGTCGCCGGCTCCGTACATCACTGCTGCACGCATGAAGGGTGTTGCTCCAAACGGGGAGGTGGGCTGTCACGACGGGGCGGATTCAGCGTTCGAGCATCCGCGCCTGCGCCTCGGAGTGCGTGTCACCCGCGGCAGGCGGCAGGCTGCTGAGCTTGTCGAGCTGCGGGCCGGTCAGCGTGACCGTGTCGGCGGCGGTGTTCTCCTCGACCCTGCTGACCCGCTTGGTGCCGGGAATCGGGGTGATGTCGTCGCCCTGGGCGAGCAGCCAGGCCAGGGCCACCTGCGCGGGCGTGGCACCGACTTCCGCGGCGACGCCCTGCACCTCGTCGGCGATCGCCAGGTTGCGCTGGAAGTTCTCGCCGGTGAAGCGGGGGTTGTCGCGCCGGAAGTCGCCCTCGTCGAACTGGTCGGTGGAGCGGACGGTGCCCGTCAGGAAGCCACGGCCGAGCGGCGAGAACGGCACCAGGCCGATGTTCAGCTCCCGGAGGACGGGCAGGACGCGCTCCTCGATCCCGCGCGTCCACAGCGAGTATTCCGACTGGACCGCGGTGACCGGCTGGATGGCATGGGCGCGCCGGATCGTGTCCGGGCCGGCCTCCGAGAGACCGAACGCCCGCACCTTGCCCTCGGCGATCAGCTCGCGGACGGCGCCGGCGGTCTCCTCGATCGGCGTGCCCGGATCCACCCGGTGCTGGTAGTACAGGTCGATGTGATCGGTGCCGAGCCGCTTCAGGGACCCCTCCACGGCGGCACGGATGTTGGCCGGGCCGGAATCCAGGTTCCAGGCGCCGCCGCCACCGTGGGAGACCAGGCCGAACTTCGTGGCCAGCACCACCTGGTCCCGGCGCCCCTTCAGCGCCCGCCCCAGCAGCTCCTCATTGGTGTAGGGGCCGTAGATCTCGGCGGTGTCGACGAGCGTGACGCCCAGCTCCAGCGCCCGGTGCACGGTCCTGATCGACTCCGCCTCGTCGGTGCCGGAACCGGTGTAGCCGTGGGACATCCCCATCGCGCCGAGGCCGATCCGGGAAACCTCCAGGTCACGAAGTTTGATGTACTGCATCTCGTCCTCTCCCGTCCATTCCCGTCTATTCCCGTCCACGGCGCACCAGGCACCCTCGCTCCCGCCCGGCCGGCCACGTCATGCCTGTGGCGGATCCGGCGGTGTTCCGGGGTGCCGGCGTCCTGCTCCTTCAGCTTCACCCGGATCGCTCCGGTGTGGCAGGGCGGGCTCTTCAGGGGTAACGGCAGGGCCCCCCTCCTGCCCTGCGCGACCGGTGCTGAGCGGGTGAGACTGGGGGCATGCCATCCGAGAGCGCGCGCAGCGAAGGCGCCGAGCTGGGCCGCTACCTGCGCGCCCGCCGCACCCAGACCAGCCCCGGACACGTCGGCCTCACCGTCGGCGCCGGCATCCGCCGCACCCCCGGTCTGCGCCGCGAGGAGCTGGCCACCCTCGCCGGCATCAGCATCGATTACTACGTCCGCCTGGAACGCGGCAAGGAGACCCGGCCCAGTCCCGCCGTCCTCGACTCGCTCGCCCGCGCCCTGCACATGGACGACCAGGAACACCAGCACCTGCGCGAACTCGCCGCGCGCGCCGCCCGCTACGCCCCGGAGCCGCCGCCCGCGCCCGGCCGTACCGTGCGCCCCCACCTCAGGCTGCTGCTCGAATCCCTGCGCCCGAACCCGGCCTACGTCATCAGTCGCAGCATGGACATACTCGCCTGGAACCCCGGCGGCCTCGCCCTCTACGCGGGCCTGGACGACTGGCCCGCCACCCAGCGCAACCTGGCCCGCTACCTGTTTCTGCACCCGGCGGCCCGCGGCCTCCTCCCCGACTGGGACCGGCGGATCACGGCCTGCGTCGGCCGCCTGCGCGCCATCGCCGGCACCGCCCCGGACGCCCCCGACCTCACCCACCTCGTCGGCGAACTCCTCCTCAAGAGCCCCGACTTCGCGGGCCTGTGGGAACGCTACGAGGTGGCCGGACGCAAGCCCGCGCACAAGACGTTCCTGCACCCCCAGGTCGGGGCGGTCACCCTGACCACGCAGTCCCTGCACGTCGAAGGCACCCCCGGTCAGCGCATCGGCGTCTACACCGCCGAACCCGGCAGCCCCGACCACGACGCCCTGCTCCTGCTCGACATGACCGCACCGCGGCCGGCGGAACGTCCCGCTCCCGCCCCGAGAGCCACCGGTCCGCGGCCGTAGGCCACTTCGGGCACGTGCCCTACGGCCGTTGCCTCACCGGCCCGTGACGCGACTCCACGCACGGGCCCCGGGATGTCATGGCTCCTGGTCGCCCCAACCCCCTGGTCGGGGGCCGGGGCGAAACGGGGCTCAGGCCGCCGTCGGCACCGCGGCTCCCTCGGCCTCCTCCAGCAGGTCCGTCAGGGTCGCCCGGGCGCGGGCCACGCGGGAGCGGACCGTACCGACCGGGCAGCCGCTGACCTCGGCCGCCTCGGCGTACGGGAGGCCGAGCAACTGGGTGAGGACGAACGCCTCCCGGCGCTCGTCGGGCAGCGCGGCGAGCAGATCCTGCAGCGCGATGCCGTCGTCGAAGCCGGGCAGGCCACGGGGCTGGGCCCGTTCGACGGCCAGTTGCCAGTCCGGTTCGCCGGACGGCCGGGGCCGGGCGGCCGCGTGACGGTAGCTGTCGACAACCGCCCGGCGGGCGATGGACAGCAGCCATGCCCGTGCCGAGGAACGGCCCTCGAAACGATGCAGGCTGCCGAGCGCGCGCAGGAAGGTGTCCTGGGCGAGGTCCTCGACGGCCTGGGGGTCGCCGCACAAGTGGGCGACGTACCGCAGGACATCGCGATGCAGAGCGCTGACGAAGTCCTCGACGGCGCCGGGGTCACCGCCTCGGGCGGCCAGCGCACAGGCGGTTGTCGACTCGTCGGCGGATGCCGGTCCGTCCGTATCGCGGTGCGCATCAAGCAGGGCAGAGGTGATCACCTGGTGTCCTTCTCGGGATCCGTGATCCGGACCGGCGCGCGCGACGGCGCGAGCGGTCCGGTGAGGGGGAGGCGGCCCTACGGCGCGTCGGCGCTACGGCGTGGATGATGCCGCTACGACGCCTGCGCGGGCGTACGGCCGGGGCCCGAGGCGCACTGGTGCGGCCTCGGGAATCCAGCTGTCTCTAGACGACAGCCGTCCCCGCCGGAGGCCCCCGGGAGGTGATCGCGTGGACGAGAGGACGAAGGCTCGGCGTCCGGTCCGAGCGAGGGCGGCGCGGGCGGACCCGCCGCCGGTCGGGCGCGGGAGGCAGCGCCAGCAGCAGCCGTAGCGGCGCGGCCAGCCGTCCGGCCACGGCCCGCAGGATGCGGAAGGCGGCCTTCTCGCCGTACGCGAGCCACAGACCGGTCAGGAGCGCGGCGAGCAGGTGGGCAGCGAGCATGCCGTACGACGAGCCTGCGCCACCCGTCGAAGGCCCCATGTGCCCCATGTGATCCATGTGCACCATGCGGCTCATGCTCATGTGGCCCATGCCGTCCATGGCGTCCATCCGCATCGACCCCATGCCCATGGAGCCCATGCCCACGGACGCCATGCCCATGGACGCCATGCCCTTGGACGCGGTCCCGCCCGATGACGCCTGTGCGAGGGAGAACGCCTCGTGCAGTACGGCCTGGGCGACGACCACGACCGTCACGATCAGGGGCGACCCGCGTTCCCGGCCCGCCAGACACCAGCCGGCGGCACCCGTTCCGGCCAGGCCGGCGGCCAGCGCCCAGGCGGGCACGTGGCTGCCGGACATCAGGACGTGGCCCAGGGCGGCGAGCAGCACGCACACGGCCGCGAAAACCGCGGTCCGTAGCGTGCGAGAACACCACCCTGCTGTCATGGCGCCTCATCCTCGCATCCGGCCTCGGGTCGTCATGTGGGGGTACGGATGTCCGACGGGGACCCCACTCACCCCACGGAGTGTGATCTGGACCACGTCGGCGCCCGGACCCGGCCGGTCACGACGTCGGCCGGACCACCACCGCGAGGGTCCTGACCGCTCCGCTGTGCTCGAAGTGCAGTGTGAACGACACCAGGTCGCCCGCCCGCAGGGGGTCCTTGGCCGTGAGCGTGACATCGAGGCCGCCGGGAGACATGGCCAGTGTGCCGCCCGCGGGGACGGTCGTCGAGGGCACGTCGGCCCTGGAAGCGGCGGAGCCGCCGACCATGCGGGGGCGGCCGAGGGCGAGTTCCCCGCTCGCGGCGGAGGAAGTCGCCTTCACCAGCCGGTCGTCGGCCCCGCCGCCATTGGTGACGTCGAAGAACGCGGCGGTGTTCCTGTTGTTCCCGTACGGCAGGAAGACCCGCCCGTTCGACACGGCGATCCGGGGCGGGCTGCCCGCCTTCCCGGCCGTGACCCATGCCGTCAGGCCCCCGAGGGCGAGGCCGACCGCGGCTACCGGCGCGATGGCGGCCGACAGGGTGTCGGCGAGCCGGCGGCGGGTCGGCCGCCAGAGGGACGGTGGGGGTGGTGCGGGCGGTGTGGTCATCGCGGACGCCTCCGGGCGACGGGAGCGGGCGAGGACGGCCGGCCGCGCAGCCGCAGGCTGTTGGTGACGACCAGCAGCGAGCTGCCCGACATCGCGGCGGCCGCCACCATCGGGTTGAGCAGGCCGACCATGGCGAGCGGCACGGTGACGACGTTGTAGCCGAAGGCCCAGACGAGGTTGGCGCGGATCGTGCCCAGGGTGCGCCGGGCCAGCCGTACCGCGTCCGCGAGGGCCTCGATGTCACCGCGGACGAGGGTCACGTCGGCGGCGCCGATGGCCACGTCGGTGCCGCTGCCCATGGCGATGCCGAGGTCGGCGGAGGCGAGTGCGGCGGCGTCGTTCACGCCGTCGCCGACGAACGCGACCCGGTAGCCCTGCTCCTGGAGGTCTCGTACGAGGCCGGCCTTGTCCTCGGGGGTGCAGCGGGCGTGCGCCTCGTCGATGCCGAGGGATTTCGCGACGGCCCGGGCGGGTGCCTCCCGGTCGCCGGTGGCGAGCACGGGCCGGACACCGAGCCGCCGCAGCCGGTCGACGGCCCGGTAGCCGCCGGGCCGTACGGCGTCTCCGACCTCGACCAGGGCCTCGGCCACCCCGTCCACCCACACCAGCACCGGCGTGTGCGCGGCGGCCTCGTCCACCGTCAGACCGGTGGGCAACTCGTCCTCCGGGGCCAGGACTTCGACCAGCCGGCCCTCGACCCGGCCGCGCACGCCCCGTCCCGGCAGCGCGCGGAACTCCGCCACCCCGGGGAGCGGTTCGCCCAGTTCCCGCCGGGCGTACGCGGCGACGGCACGGCCCAGCGGATGCTCCGAACCCTGCTCGACGGCCCCCGCCAGCCGCAGCGCCGCCGCCCGGCCGAGTCCGTCCGGTACGACGGTGATCCGGGCGACGCTCATCTGGCCCGTGGTGAGGGTGCCGGTCTTGTCCAGGACGACGACGTCGAGGTGCTGGAGCCCCTCCAGGGCCTGCGGACCGGTGACGAGAACGCCCAGTTGGGCGCCGCGCCCGGTGGCGGCCATCAGCGCGGTCGGGGTGGCGAGGCCCAGCGCGCAGGGGCAGGCCACGACCAGGACGGCGACGCACGCGGTGACCGCCGCCTGCGGATCGGCCCCGGCGCCGAGCCAGAACCCGAGCACCGTGACGGCCAGCGCCAGGACGACGGGCACGAAGACGCCGGCGACCGAGTCGGCCAGCCGCTGCGCTGTCGCCTTGCCGGCCTGCGCCTCGGTCACCAGGCGGGTGATCCGGGCGAGCCGGGTCTCCGCGCCCACCGCGGTGGCGCGTACGAGCAGCAGCCCACCGGCGTTGACGGCCCCGCCGACCACCGCCGAGCCGGGCCCCACCTCGACGGGTTCGGTCTCCCCGGTGACCAGGGACAGGTCCACCGCCGAACTCCCCTGTGCCACCTCGCCGTCGGTGGCGATCCGCTCGCCGGGCCGTACGACGAAGATCTGTCCTGTGGTCAAGTACTCGATGGGGACCAGCCGTTCGTCGTCCCCGTCCCGCACGGCGACCTCCTTGGCCGCGAGCCGGGCGAGCGACCGCAGCGCCGCCCCGGTCCCCCGCCGGGCGCGCCCCTCCAGGTACCGTCCGGCGAGCACGAACAGCGGTACGCCGACCGCCGCTTCGAGGTAGATGTGGGCCACGCCGTCCGAAGCGGAGGGCACCGGGCCGAACGGCATCCGCATCCCGGGATCACCGGCGCCGCCGAGGAAGAGCGCGTACGCCGACCAGGAGAAGGACGCGACCACGCCCAGCGAGACCAGCGTGTCCATGGTGGCCGCGGAGTGCCTGAGGCCCCGTACGGCCCTGGTGTGGAACGGCCAGGCACTCCACGCGGCGACCGGCGCCGCGAGCACGAAGCACAGCCACTGCCAGTCGCGGAACTGCAGCGCGGGCACCATCGACAGGACGAGGACGGGCAGCGCGAGCAGGGCGGTGAACACCAGCCGCTCACGCTCCTGCCGGGCGGCCCCGGGTTCCTCGTGCGCCGCCTCCCCGCGCCGCTCGTTCTCCTGCGGCGGCTCGGGGAGGGCGGCCGTGTACCCGGCCTTCTCGACGGTGGCGACGAGTTCGCCGGGGCCGATGTGCGACGGATGGCTCACCCGGGCCCGCCCGGTGGCCAGATTGACGCTCGCCGTGACCCCGTCCAGCTTGCCGAGTCGCTTCTCGACGCGGGTCACGCAGGCCGCACAGGTCATGCCCTCGACGGTCAGGTCGGTGGTCACGAGGGCCACCACCGGGTCGGTGCCCATCAGTTGCCACCCCCGTGCAGGTTTCCCATGTCACCCATATCGCTCATACCGCCCGACCCGCCCCCGACCGAGTTCGTGCCCGGGTCGGCATCGGTGCCGTGTATGCCGGGGGCGACGGGCCCGGTGGCGGCTCCGACGGCGTACGACACCGTGCAGATCAGGGCCAGCAACAGAAGGAAGCCACAGAGCGCGGGCGGCGGGGCCGGCGTGCGCGGTGCCGGCGTGCCCGCGCCGGCGGAGGAAGGCAGGGACTCGTCCATCACGGGTCTCCAGATCGCGTCGTACGGCCCGGCCGGATCGGGCCGTGCCGCCTCAGTAGTCGGAGCGGACGGCGCCCGGGTTCCGGGGCAAGCGGGTGACGGGCACCCCATGGGTGCCGGGCCGTGTCGACGGGGCGGGCGTCGCCCTGCCGGCCGGAACCCCCGCCGGCAGGGTGGACGCTCACTCCCCGCGGGGCCCGGCGCCCGGCCGGCCGCGCACGACGGCGTATCCCCCCGCGGCCAGTCCCAGCACGCCCACGATCAGCCCGGCGCTGCCGAGGCTCCGGGCCGTCGAGTCACTGCCGGCCGCGGTCGGGGTGGAGGTGCCGGTGGTCTTCGGGGCCGCGGCCGCGGCGGCCGTGGCGCTGTCGTCGTCGGCGCCCTTCGCGGTGAGCTTGATCGTCGGGGCCGGGTTCTCCGGCTCCTCGCCCCCGCTCCCGGCCTCCTCGATCCAGCGCACGACCTTGCCGTCGGAGTACGTCTGCAGCGTCTTGAACGTCAGCTCACCGGCGTCCTCGGGAAGCTGCCCGAAGGCGACGTCGAAGTCCTCGAACTGACCCGCCCCGATCTTCCCGCCCGTCCAGGTGATCTCGGAGGCGGCCTCGGTGATGGTCCCGTCGTCCGTCTTCACCGGCGTCTTCAGCTTGGTCGTGGTCACCTTGGCGGTCCAGCCGTCCCGCGGGGACACCAGAACACCCAGAACCGGATGGTCGGTGGGCAGGAACACCTGCACCTTCGTGGTGGAGGCCGCATCCTCCTCGTTGGGCACCCGGAAGGTCAGCACACCGTCCGTGGCCCCCTTGGCATAGCTCTCGGGATGGACGGTGACATGCGCGGAGGCGACACCGGCGGCGGCAAGGAACCCGGCGGCGGTCAGGGCGGTGACGGCGCCGGCACGGCGCAGGGTGGTGCGTGTCGTGGACATGAGTGAGTGATCTCCGTGCTGAGGAAGGGATGTCGGGGTCGGACGGCGTACGACATCCCCGTCGGCGGCCCGCGCCGGTGCACGGCGTACCGCAGCCGCGTCGGCCGCGTCCTGTCGGGGGCGGCCCGGACCGTCACCGGAACCGGAGCCGGCTGTCCGCCCCACAGCCCGCGTTCCCCCTGCCACCAGGCGACGAGCCCCGGCACGAAGACGACCGCACGCCGCAGCAGCGACCACAGCGCGGCCTCCCCGCGCCGCAGCCACCAGGTCAGCAGCAGGGCCGCTCCGAGGTGAGCGGCGGTCGAGTGCGGGGTGAGCGCGTGGGCGTGGGCATGGACGTGGGTATGGGCGTACGGCGCCATACGCATGCCCTGCATGCCGTGCATGGTCGTCCCGAGGTGCGGCCGTACCGCGTCGAACACGAGGTGCAGCCCGCCCTGCGCGGCCAGCGTCCCGCCTCCGATGCCGGCCAGCGACCGCTCCCGGCCGCCCAGCAGACAGCCGGTCACGAAGACCGGCACACCGCCGGCGACCTGCGTCCACACCGGCGGTGCCGCGCCCATGGCCAGCACATGGGCTCCGACGGCGAGCAGTACGCACAGCACGGCGAACACCGCCGCGCGCAGGCTCCGCACCGGGAGGGACACGCTCATGCCCGCCGATGCCGCCACGCGGTCCGAGGACCTCCCGCCCTGCGCCCGCATGTCACCACCGCCCGCGTCCTACCTGGTCAACCTGCCTTCTCCTTACGAGTCGGATGCGGGCGCCGTTCAGTTCCCGGGACCTTCCCCGCGCGGGAAGCAGCGGTGCCCCGGAGAGCGGGACGGGTGGTGAACCGCGTCCCTCCCCTTGTCCTGTCCCTGTTGCCCTATCCCTCGTCCGAGTCGGGCTTGCCGCTCGCCGCCGCGTACGCCTGGGCCGGTGTCATCGCGACCCCGTTGAGGCTGACGGTCTTGTAGGGGCTGACCTTGGCGCAGGTCTTGGAGTCGTCGGCGGTCGAGGCGTTGGCGTTGGAGACGGCGGCCTTGGTGTCGCCGGAGCTGGCCGGGTAGCTGGTGCCGGTCGTCCAGTCGCTGCCGATGACGAGGGTCACGCCGGTGCCGGTGCCCTGCTTGATGTGCGAGCTGGGCACGTCCAGGGCCTTGGCGACGGTCTGCGCCTCGGCCTTGTCACCGCTCCCGTAGGTCACGGTGGTCGTGGTCGCGGAGCTGGGCGCGTTGGCCGTGCTCGTACCGCTGCTGAAGCCCTGCGAGATCAGCGAGTTCGCGATCGCGGAGGCGCGGCCCGTGATGTCGGTGCCGTTCTCGACGGTCACGGCGATCTGGGCGGCGGGCACGGTCGAGGTGGTGGCCTTCGGCTTCGCGGTGGCCGCGGCGGCCGACGACTTCTTGCCGGAACTGGTGGTCAGCGACTGGTCGTTGGCCATGGTGGCGAACAGGTCCTTGGCGCCGTCGCCCACCACCACGCGGTTGCTGTTGGCCGGGTCCGGGGCGGTCTGCATGGTGGTGAAGGTCATCCGCTTGGTGGGGACCTTGTTGACGTCCGCCGCCAGCGATATCAGCTTGTTGACGCTGCCGAGTTCGTCGTCCACGGTGAGCGCCTTGGTGGCGGCGTCGGCGAGCTTGTAGACCGCGGTGGGGTCGGTGAGGGTGCCCGCGCTCTTGAACTTGCGGATCATCGCGCTGAGGAAGATGTGCTGGGAGACGGTACGGCCGAGGTCGCTGCCGTCGCCGAAGCCGTGCCGGGAGCGGACGAACTCCAGCGCGGCCTCGCCCTTGAGGGTGTGGGCGCCCTTGGACAGCTTGAGGTGCGAGTAGGTGTCGTACACGTTGGAGTTGACGCAGACGGAGACACCGCCGACCGCGTCGGACATCTTGACCACGCCTGAGAAGTCCAGTTTGACGAAGTGGTCGATGGTGATGCCGGTGAGCTGGTGGATGGTGTCGACCTGGCAGGCGGGCCCGTACTCGAGGGCGCTGTTGACCTGGCCGTAGTAGCCGGCCGTGGACTGGCCGCTCGCGCTGTCCTTGCAGGCCGGCACGTTGACCATGGTGTCGCGGGGGATGCTCATGACCGTGGCGTTGGAGCGGTCGGCGGATATGTGGACGACCATCTCCACGTCCGCGTTGCCGTTGCCGGTCTGTACGCCGGTCTCCTTGCAGCCGCCGCCGAGCTTGCAGTCCGCGGTGCTGGTACGGCCGTCCGAGCCGATCACCAGGATGTTGATCGGGGTCCGGCCGAACGCGTCGGCCTTCTCGGTGCCGCCCTTGCCGTCGAGGGAGACGCTGTTGATGTTGCCGTTCAGGTGCTGGTAGAACCACCAGCCCGCGCCCGCCGTGACCAGGACCAGGACGGCGGTGACCAGGCCGACGATCTTCAGCGCCCGCCTGCCGCGGCCCGGCGGCTTGGCCCGTCGGGACCCTCTGCCGCCGCGGGATCTGGCCGCCTGCCGGGCCGCGGCGCGGCCACCGGTCGGGCGCGCCCCGTCGGGCAGGGGGCCACGCTGTCCGGGCACCCGGTCGGTGCGGCTCCGCGTGGCCTGCCCCCCCGGGCCGTCCCACGGGTCGGTCATCTTCCACTCCCATGAACGGGTCGGGCCCAGGGACAGTACGGTCGTCCCGTACGCGGCGGTGTACGGGCAGGCGTGAGATGGGCCCACTTGGGTTGCGTGATTGCGCAATCTAACAAACCCACAGCCCGAGCAGCACGGACCCCGCTCGATTTCACAGGTGAGTGATCTCATGGAAACGCCCGGGCACCCCCGTGGAACCGCAGGAGTGCCCGTGCCGTCAGGTCCGCTCCGGCGCGCTCAGACCCCGGCCTCGCGCAACCGGCGCACCGGCGCAGGAACTTGGTGCGAGCGGGCGGTGAGCTGGCCGACGGTCACCCGCACCACGGTCACGATGTCCGGATCGTCCACATAGTAGATCTGCCGGCGCCCCTCCCGGCGGGACCGCACCAGACCGGCGAGCTTGAGCTTGGCCAGGTGCTGACTGACCGCGGGCAGGGCGCCGCCGACCCGGTCGGCGAGGCAGGTCACGTCGCTCTCGCCCTGGGACAGCGCCCACATGAGGTGCAGCCGGGCCGGCGAGGCGAGCAGCCCGAACACCGCGGCCGCCTCCGTCAGCACCCCGCCGGAGGGGTCCGTGGCTCCACCGATGTCGTCCCCCACAGCCCGCTCCCTCCCTCACAGTCGTCGCACAGAAGTGCACTCAGTGTAGGCGTTCGATCACTGCCCCCCGCAGGGCCTCCCCGCAATGTCCTCCACGTGTTCTCCGCATTGTCATGAGCGGGTGACAGATCATCGACGGCTCGGCGTCAGGCACCCCGGGTGGTCTCCCCCGTTCATAAGCTTGCGCAACAAGGCAACTGAGCAAGGCATCACCCCGTACCGGGAGGACAACGAACGTGGGCATCATCAGCTGGATCATCCTCGGCCTCCTCGCCGGAGCCATCGCCAAGGTCCTGCTGCCCGGCCGTGACCCGGGCGGCCTGATCGGCACCACCCTGATCGGCATCGCGGGCGCCTTCGTGGGCGGCTGGCTCTCGGCCCGCTTCCTCGACCGCCCGGTGGAGAAGCAGTTCTTCGACCTCTACACCTGGGGCGCCGCGATAGCCGGCTCCCTGGTCCTCCTCGTCGGCTACCGGCTGTTGTTCGGCAACTCGCGCGACCGCGCGCGGCGGTGACTCCGGTCACCTTCCAGAGGCGGGCCCAGTCACGACATTCCGGAAGTACGGGGACCGTGGCCACACGACATTCCGGATGTACGGGGACGGGCCCGCGGACCTTGTCAACAGGGCGTAAGTGCCTGCCGCGCAGGCAAGACGCCGATTCCACTTCCACCCCACAGGGACTCGTGTGACACTGGCGTCCCGTCCGCAGCGTGGACACCTCGGCACACCGTCCCCCACGAGAAGTGCGACTTGCGTTCTCTACCACTGCCACTCGCCCTCACCGCGCGCCTGACGCCGGTCGCCGTGCTCGCCTGTGCGGGCTGGGCGATGGCGTCGGGTCCGGACAAGACGTCCACCACCGCCTCCGGTGACACCTCGACCCAGCAGACGGCCGGCCAGTCGGTGAGCGACGGCCCGTCCTCGTCCACGACGTCGACGGCGGCCACCAAGACGTACGCCGCCGCGCCCGCGCCCTGCGGCAGCATCCCCGTGGCCACCATCAAGTCGCTGGTGCCGGGCGCGAAGACGGCCGGCAAGGAGATCCCCTCCACGGACACCAAGCTGCGCCGCACCTGCTCCTGGAACGCGCTCAAGGGGTACGACTACCGCTGGCTCGACGTCTCCTTCGAGATCATGGACACGGACGCGGCGGCGGTGAAGGAGTACAAGCAGCGGGTCGCGGAGAAGAGCGGCGGCGGGGCCGTGCCGGGGCTCGGCGACAGCGGCTACTCGGTGGTCAACCTCACCACCGAGGACAAGCAGCAGACCCGTGAGGGCGTGGTGATGGCCCAGGTCTCCAACGCGCTGGTGGTCGTCACCTACAACGGCAGCGACTTCGAGAGCAAGAAGGCGCCGGACACCGACGTGATCAACAAGGGCGCCATCAAGGCGGCGAAGAGCGCGGTGACCGCGCTGAAGGGCAGCCAGTGACCGTACTGGCCGCCCTTCGCGCTCACGCCTCTTCGGTGGTGCGCCCGGTCAGCAGGGTCAGCCCCACGTACAGCACCAGGGACGTGCCGAGGCCGACCGCCCAGCCGTAGTCGGCGAGCGAGGACAGGGCCGGGATCGGGCGGCCGTCGAACAGCGGCTTGAAGCTGGCGCCGCCGACGGCGAGGACACCGCCGACGAGGAAGGCCACGACCGCCCGCCAGTTCCAGCCGCCGTCGTACCAGTAACGGCCGCCCGTGCGGTACAGGTCGGTCAGGTCGAGGCGGGTGCGGCGCAGCAGCCAGTAGTCGGCGATGAGGATGCCGGCGACCGTGCCGAGCAGACCGCCGACCAGGCCGAGCCAGGTGAAGATGTAGCCCTGCGGGTCGGAGTACAGCTTCCACGGGAAGATCACCACACCGAGCACGCAGGTGATCAGGGCGCCGGTGCGGAAACTGATCTTCCGGGGCGCGATGTTGGAGAAGTCGAACGACGGCGACACCAGGTTGGCCGCGATGTTCACGGACAGGGTCGCGACGAGGACGGTGACCAGGGCGTAGAGCAGCCCGACCACGTTGTCCGTCTTGGCGGCCAGCTGGACCGGGTCCCAGATCGGCGCTCCGTACACGGCCTGCGAACCGGAGGTCACCAGGACCGACAGGAACGCGAACAGGGTCATCGTGGTCGGAAGGCCGAGGGCCTGGCCCCAGGTCTGCGCCTTCTGGCTCTTGCCGTACCGGGTGAAGTCCGGGATGTTCAGGCTCAGGGTGGACCAGAAGCCGATCATGCCCATCAGCGACGGCCAGAACAGCTTCCAGAAGTCGCCGCCCCAGCCGAGCTTGGAGGGCTGGTCGAAGAGCGGGCCGAGACCGCCGGCCTTGTTGCTCATCCAGACCAGCATCACGATCGCGCCGACGATCACGAAGGGCGCGGCCCAGTTCTCGAAGCGCCGGATGGTCTCCATGCCCCGGTAGATGATGGCGACCTGGAGCACCCAGAAGAGCGCGAACGACAGCCACATGGTCCAGGCGTAGCCGCCGACGTGCGAGGCGTTCGCCCAGCTGTCGCCGATCAGTTTGCCGGCGAGGAAGTAGATGGCCTCGCCGCCGATCCAGGTCTGGATGCCGAACCAGCCGCAGGCCACCAGCGCCCGTACGACGGCGGGGAGGTTGGCGCCGCGTACGCCGAAGCTGGCGCGGGCGAAGACCGGGAAGGGGATGCCGTACTTCGGTCCGGCGTGCCCGGTGAGCAGCATCGGGACGAGGACGATCAGGTTGGCCAGGGCGATGGTGAACACGGCCTGTTTCCAGTCCATGCCGACCGCGATCAGCCCGGAGGCCAGGGTCCAGGAGGCCGTGTTGTGGGCCATGCCGACCCAGAGCGCGGAGAAGTTGTACGTGGTCCACGTGCGCTTTTCGACGGGGACCGGCAGCAGGTCCTCGTTGGCGTAGGGACCGGTCGGCGGCGGGGAGCCCGGGGCGAGCTCGACGCGCCCGTCGGAGGTGGTGACTTGGCCGGACGGCGGTATGGCCGTGGGAGCGGTGTCGGTCATGGGCAGGCCAATCGGGAGGAGAGGGGACGGGAGAAAGGCCGTGCGGGTGGCGTCGAGGGGGGTGGTGAGGCGGGGGTGTGGGGGACCCCCTTCCCGGGACGGCGGGAAGGGGGAGATCAACCAGTGGGTGCGGATCAGCCGTTGACGGCCGGGATGACCTTGCTCCCGTACGCGTCGATGGTGGCTTCCTGCGCGTCGTGCATGTCGTAGACGGCGAACTGGTCGACGCCCAGGTCACGCAGCGCGTTCAGCTTCTCGATGTGCTTCTCGGCCGGTCCGATGACGCAGAACCGGTCGACGATCTCGTCGGGTACGAACTCGGTGTCGGGGTTGCCGCTGCGCCCGTGGTGCGCGTAGTCGTAGGCCTGGCGGGACTTGATGTAGTCGGTGAGTTCGTCGGGTACGGCGGCGGAGTGCTCGCCATACTTGGCGACGAGGTCGGCGACGTGGTTGCCGACCATCCCGCCGAACCAGCGGCACTGCTCGCGGGCGTGCGCCAGGGCCTCGGGCGAGTCGTCCTCGGTGACGTACGCCGGGGCGGCGACACAGATCCTGACCTCGGACGGGTCACGTCCGGCGGCCACCGCCGCGTCCTTCACCGCCTTCACCATGTACTCGGTGAGGTAGAGGTCGGAGAGCTGGAGGATGAAGCCGTCGGCCTCCTCACCGGTCATCTTGAGCGCCTTCGGGCCGTACGCGGCCATCCAGACGGGGAGTTCGGCACCGGGCTTGATCCACGGGAAGCGGATCACCGTGCCGCCCAGGTCCGCCTCGTCGCCCCGGCCCAGGGCCCGGATGACCTTCATGGCCTCGCTGATCCGGGCGAGGGTGTTGGGCTTGCGCCCGGCCACCCGCATCGCGGAGTCGCCGCGGCCGATGCCGCAGACCGTGCGGTTGCCGAACATGTCGTTGAGGGTGGCGAAGGTGGAGGCGGTGACCTCCCAGGTGCGGGTGCCGGGGTTGGTGACCATCGGCCCGACCGTCAGTTTCGTGGTGTTGGCGAGGATCTGGCTGTAGATCACGAACGGTTCCTGCCAGAGCACGGCGGAGTCGAAGGTCCAGCCGTAGGAGAAGCCGTTGCGTTCGGCCCGCTTCATCAGGCTGATGACACGGGAGGCCGGCGGGTCGGTCTGCAGGACAAGTCCGAAGTCCATGGGCGCCACTCCTAGTTGAGGTACTGACAGGTGGAGCGCGGGGTGTAGACGCCGTGCCCGGCGTGTCCGGTGTACTCCCGCTCGGTGATGACGAGTTCGCCGCGCGAGAGGACCGTCTCGACCCGGCCGGTGAGCCGTTTGCCCTCGTACGCCGAGTAGTCGACGTTCATGTGGTGGGTCTCGGCGGAGACGACCTGCTCGGCGTGCGGGTCGTAGATGACGACGTCGGCGTCGGCACCCGGGGTGATGGTGCCCTTCTTCGGGTACATCCCGAACATCCGGGCCGGGGCGGCGCAGGCGATCTCGATCCAGCGGCGGCGCGAGATGTGCCCGTCGACGACGGCCTGGTGGAGCAGGTCCATGCGGTTCTCGACGCCGGGCAGGCCGTTGGGGATCTTGGAGAAGTCGCCTCGCCCCAGCTCCTTCTGGCCCACGAAGCAGAAGGGGCAGTGGTCGGTGGAGACCACCTGGAGGTCATTGGTCCGCAGGCCCTGCCAGAGCTTGGCCTGGTGTTCCTTCGGGCGAAGGGGCGTGCTGCACACGTACTTCGAGCCCTCGAAGTCCGGCTCGGCGAGGTTGTCGGTCGACAGGAACAGGTACTGCGGGCAGGTCTCGCCGAAGACGGGGAGTCCCTCGTCGCGGGCCCGCGCCAGCTCGGCCACCGCCTCCATCGCCGAGACGTGCACGACGTACAGCGGGGCACCGGCCACCTGGGCGAGCTTGATGGCCCGGTGCGTGGCCTCGGCTTCCAGCAGCGCCTTGCGCACCTCGCCGTGGTAGCGGGGGTCGGTCTCGCCGCGGGCCAGCGCCTGCTCCACCAGCACGTCGATGGCGATGCCGTTCTCGGCGTGCATCATGATCAGGCCGCCGTTCTCGGCGGAGCGCTGCATGGCGCGCAGGATCTGGCCGTCGTCGGAGTAGAAGACGCCCGGGTAGGCCATGAACTGCTTGAAGGAGGTCACCCCCTCCTCGACCAGCAGGTCCATCTCCTTGAGCGTCTCCTGGTTCACGTCGGAGACGATCATGTGGAAGCCGTAGTCGATGGCGCAGTTGCCCTCGGCCTTGGCGTGCCAGGCGTCGAGGCCCTCGCGCAGGCTGTGGCCCACGCTCTGCACGGCGAAGTCGACGATGGTGGTCGTACCGCCCCAGGCGGCGGCGCGGGTGCCGGTCTCGAAGGTGTCGGAGGCGAAGGTGCCGCCGAACGGCAGCTCCATGTGGGTGTGGGCGTCGACACCGCCCGGGATGACGTACTTGCCGGTGGCGTCGAGGGTGCGTTCGGCGGTGAAGGCCTCGGCGGCGGGGGTGCCGGTCGCCGCGAGGGCGGCGATACGGCCGTCCTCGATCAGGACGTCGGCGTGGATCTCGTCGGACGCGGTGATGACGAGTCCGCCACGGATTACTGTCCGGCCGGTCATGGGGTCCTCTCCTTCGTGGTCATGTGCGGGTCCGACGGTGGCTGGTCGCGCAGTTCCTCCCCCAGCCTTCGGCTGGGGGTACCCCCAGCGCCCCTCACGGGGCGCTTTCACGACGGGGCGCTATTACGGCGCCGTCAGCGGGTTGTACGCGTCCGGCCGGCGGTCCCGGAAGAACTGCCAGCGGTCGCGGACCTCGCGCAGCTTGGCCAGGTCCAGGTCGCGGACGACGAGTTCGGTCTCCTTGTCGGAGGCCACCTCGCCGGCGAACTGGCCCTCCGGGTCCACGAAGTACGAGGTCCCGTAGAAGTCGTTGTCGCCCAGGTCCTCCACGCCGACCCGGTTGATGGCGCCGACGAAGTACTCGTTGGCGACGGCCGCCGCCGGCTGCTCCAACTGCCAGAGGTAGCGGGAGAGTCCGCGCGAGGTCGCCGACGGGTTGAAGACGATCTCGGCACCGCCGAGGCCCAGCGCCCGCCAGCCCTCCGGGAAGTGCCGGTCGTAGCAGATGTAGACGCCGATCTTCCCGACGGCGGTCTCGAAGACCGGCCAGCCTACGTTCCCCGGGCGGAAGTAGAACTTCTCCCAGAAGCCGGGGACCTGGGGGATGTGGTGCTTGCGGTACTTGCCGAGGTACGAGCCGTCCGCGTCGATCACGGCCGCGGTGTTGTAGAGGACGCCGGGCTGCTCCTCCTCGTACACCGGCAGGATCAGGACGATGCCGAGCTCCCGTGCGAGGGCCTGGAAACGCTGGACGACCGGGCCGTCCGGTACCTGCTCGGCGTACTCGTAGAACGCCTTGTCCTGGACCTGGCAGAAGTAGGGTCCGTAGAACAGTTCCTGGAAGCACAGGACCTGGGCGCCCTGCGCGGCCGCGTCGCGGACCGCCTGCTCGTGGACCTGGATCATCGACTCCTTGTCGCCGGTCCAGGCGGTCTGGAACAGGGCGGCACGAATCACTCGGCTCATCGGGACCTCCGGTCGCTCGGGCGTGTGTCGCTCGATGTGCGAGGAGCCTAGGAAGTCCCGAAGCGGGCTTTGAGTGCCACCGTGTCACGTCTGCGGGCGTTCCGCGTGTCACCGTGTCACGCGGTCGTCGACTCATGTTTCACCGTCGTTTTCCCAGTTCGTCGCATGTTTCACCCCTGTTGCGCGTCATGTGCGAGGAGTGCGATGTGCACGGAGGCCGCCTGTTCGAAGTCGTCGAGGTCGACGCCGAGCCGGACCTGAATCGCCTCCAGACGGCGGTAGAGCGCGGGCCGCGAGACATGGTGCAGCTGGGCGGTGCGGGACTTGTTGCGGCCGGTGGCGAGATACGTCCGCAGGACGCCAAGCAGGTCCTGGTCGACGCCCTTTCCGCACAGCAGCCCGTCCAGCTCGCGCTCGGCGAAGGACTGGACGTGCGGGTCGTCGCGGAGCAGCCGGATCAGGCCCCGCAGGTGTACGTCCTTGAGCCGTACGACGGGTGGCAGGTCGAGGGCGTCCGAGGAGTCGGCTACGGCGTCGGCCACGTGCTGGGCCTCGCGCAGGCCGGCGGGCACGTCGTCCCAGGCGGTGCGGGGGCCGGCGGCGGCGACCACCGCCTGCGGGTCCGCCGCCTCGCCGTGCAGCCGGACGGCGAAGTGCGTGGCGAGGGCGTCGGCGTCCTGGTCGCGGGCGAGGCTGAGCAGGACGGCGGTGACACGTTCGGTGAGCTCGGCGACGAGTCCGGGCAGCCCCAGCAGGCGGAGGGTCCTCTCCAACTGGGGCGGTTCGGCGTCCCGTACCACGAGGGGGACGAAGGTCCGCCGGTTGACCGGCAGTCCGGCCGCCCGCGCCCTGGGCAGCAGTTGCCGGGCCGGTACGACCCCGGAGACCAGGTCGGTCAGCAGGCTCTGCGCGGACTGCTCCTCCCAACTGTGGGCGGAGCCGCCGCCGAGCATGCGGTGCAGGACGAGGGCCTCGGCGCCGCGGTCGGCGAGAAGGCGCCCGGTGGCGGTGTCGCCGCGGTAGCCGCAGAGCATGATCTGGCCCCAGCGCTCCCCGCGGCCGCCGAGCTCGGCGCGGATCCAGCCGTCGCCCTCGCCGCCGCCCGCCTGCCGGGCGATGCGCTCCCAGTCGCGCAGCACGTCGTCCACGGCCGACCGTTCCCCCGCGGTGGCCAGCACCCGGTGGGCGAGGTTGGTGACGACGACCGGGCAGGCGCTGTGCACGGCGACCTCGTCGAGGAGGCGTTGCAGAGGGGCGCCGGCGGTGATGAGGCCGGTGAGGGCGGTACGGACCGACTCGGAGAGGCTGACGGCGGCGAACTTGCGCCGCACCAGCCGGGATTGGACCTCCTCCGTCAGTTCGGCGAAGGGGAAGGGGCGGTGCAGGACCACCAGGGGGAGGCCGCAGCGGTCCGCTGCGCGGCGCATGGCGTCGGGTGGGGACGGGAAGGCGCGGCCGAGGCCGAGGACGACCGCGGCGGCCTCGGACCGGTGCAGGGACTGGATGTACTCGGCCTGTTTGTGGTCGTCGCCTGCGAGCAGGACGCCGGTGGTGAGGACCATCTCGCCGCCGGTGAGCATGACGCCGACGTCGGGGGCCTCGGCCACGTGCACCCAGCGGACGGGGCGGTCGAGGTGGGTGGCACCGGCGACCACCTCGGGGTCGCCGGCCAGGACCCGTTCCAGGGAGAGGATCTGACGGACCGACAGTATGGGGGTGTCTGTGGTGTTCGGGGGATCCCAAGTGGCGGTCATCTTGCAGGTCCCTTGGTTGGGGTTTCGGTGCGTTCGGAGGCTGCGGCCGGTGGGGGTTGATCGCGCAGTTCCCCGCGCCCCTGAAGGGGCGCTCCAGTGCGGGGCGTTCGCAAGGGACCCCTTGCCGTAAGCGCACTCTCTAGTAAGCGCTCCTCAGCGCCTGCTCCAGGATTGCTGCCCCCTCTTCCGCCTCCGCCACCGTCAGCGACAACGGCGGGGCGATGCGCAACGCGCTCGTGTTGTGGCCGCCGCCCTTGCCGATCAGGAGGCCGGCCTCGCGCGCCGCTTCCAGGACCGCCGACGCTGACTTGGGATCGGCCTCGTCCGTGCCGGGCTTGACCAGTTCGACGCCGATCATCAGGCCGCGGCCCCGGACCTCCCGTACGCCGGGCAGCTGGGCGGCGACGGCGCGGAGACGTTCGATGAGCAGGCCGCCCACCCGGCGGGCGTTGCCCTGGAGGTCGTGGTCCAGGAGGTACGACAGGTTGGCGAGGCCCGCCGCCATGGTGATCTGGGTGCCGCCGAACGTCGAGATGCTGTTGGAGTCCAGGCAGTTCATGATCTCGGAGCGGGCGATCACCCCGCCGATGGACATGCCGTTGCCGATGCCCTTGGCGAAGGTGACGATGTCCGGCGGCCCGCTCTGGCCGTGCGCCTGCCAGCCCCAGAAGTGCTCGCCGGTGCGGCCCCAGCCGGTCTGCACCTCGTCGGCGATCCAGAGGATGCCCTGCTCCTGGAGGACCTTGCGGAAGGCCGCGTACAGCCCGTCGGGCGGGGAGGTGAAGCCGCCGACGCCCTGGATGGGCTCGGCGATCAGCGCGGCCGGCGGGCGGGTGTGGCCGAGGAGGTCACGCAGGTCGTCGACGCAGGCCGCGATGAAGTCACGGTCGTTCAGCTCGGCGAACGGGCCGCGGGTGCGGACGCCGCCGTGGATGTACAGCGTCTGGAGCGGCGAGAGGGAGGTCGGGGACCAGCCCTTGTTGCCGGTGATGCCGACGGCGCTGAAGGAGCGGCCGTGGTAGCTGTTGCGCATCGCCAGGATGGTGTTGGTCCGGCGGTAGGTGGTCGCGAGCAGCAGGGCGGTGTCGTTGGCCTCGGTGCCGGAGGTGGTGAAGAAGACCCGGGCGTCCGGGATGCCGCTCAAGTGTGCGACGCGTTCGGCCAGTTCGACCATGGGGCGGTTGAGGTAGAGCGTGGAGGAGTGGATGATCCGGCCGGCCTGCTCGCTCACCGCCTTCGTCACCTCGGGAAGCGCGTGCGCGGTCATCGTGGTGAGGATGCCGCCGAAGAAGTCGAGGTAGCGGTTGCCGTCGGCGTCCCAGACGTGCCGTCCCTCGCCGTGCGTGATCTCCAGCGGCTCGTCGTAGTAGAGGGCCAGCCAGTCGGGCAGGACCTGGCGGTGGCGGGCGAAGAGGTCGTTCACGGCTGTACCAGCCCTTCGTAGGCGTCGGGACGGCGGTCGCGGTAGAAGGCCCACTGCTGCCGTACTTCTTCGATCAGGTCGAAGTCGAGGTCACGGACGACGAGTTCCTCGCTCTTGTCGCTCGCCACCTCCCCCACGAACTGCCCACGTGGATCGACGAAATAGCTCGTGCCGTAGAAGTCGTTGTCGCCGTACTCCTCCTGGCCCACCCGGTTGATGGCGGCGATGAAGTACTCGTTGGCGACGGCGGCGGCCGGCTGCTCCAGCTGCCAGAGGTAGGCCGACAGGCCGCGCGAGGTGGCCGACGGGTTGTAGACCAACTGGGCGCCGTTGAGGCCGAGTTGCCGCCACCCCTCCGGGAAGTGGCGGTCGTAGCAGATGTACACGCCGATCTTGCCGACGGCGGTGTCGAAGACCGGCCAGCCGACGTTCCCGGGCTTGAAGTAGTACTTCTCCCAGAAGCCCTTGACCTGCGGGATGTGGTGCTTGCGGTACTTGCCGAGGACGGTGCCGTCGGCGTCGATCACGACGGCGGTGTTGTAGTAGAACCCGGACTGCTCGACCTCGAAGACCGGGACGACGACGACCATGCCCGTCTCGCGGGCCAGCTCCTGCATACGGCGGACCGTGGGTCCGTCCGGGACCGGCTCGGCCCAGCGGTAGTGCTCGGGTTCCTGGACCTGGCAGAAGTAGGGGGCGTTGAAGACTTCCTGAAATCCGATGATCTTCGCACCCCGGCGGGCCGCCTCGCGGGCGAACACCTCGTGTTTCGCCACCATGGACTCGGTGTCGCCGGTCCAGGTGGCCTGGACCAGAGCGGCGCGTACGACGTTGGCCATGAGCTGCTCCTTCTACGCCCGTAGAGGGTCGAAAGTAAGCCTCCTCGGAGTCCTTGCCAAGACCATCGTCGTTAAGCCGCCGAGTCGATCTCGTTTCTAACCTGGCTGGCGGATGCACGGGCCGACGCGCACGTCCGTCAGGACGTGAGGCCCGCCACCCTGAGCGCGTGCAGCAGGTCCCAGTGGCGCTGGTCCGAGATCGCCTGGGCCGCGCGGAGGAGCAGCGGAACCAGTCGGTGCGGGTCGGGTTCCGCGCTGTGCGCCGCCTCCTCCGGGGTGCGGACCTGGACGTAGGTGTCCAGCAGGGCCCGGACCTCGCGGTGGCGGCCTGCCGTGTCCAGGGCGAGGACGGCCTCGCCGATCTCGGCGGCGGGGCGGACGACGCCCTGGCGGAGGATCTGGCGGCCGTCGGCGCTCCGGCCCGCGGCGGTCAGGGCGTCGGCGGCCGCCACCAGCCGGGCGGGCGGCAGCGAGGCCGTCTCCCACAGCAGCGTGGCCCAGTCGGCGCCGAGCCCGGCCCGCTGAAGGGCGTCCGCGAGCAGGGGGAACCGGGCGGCGGGCCACTGCGCGGCCTCGGCCAGCAGCGCGTGCGCCTCGCCGGTACGGCCCTCGGCACGCAGCCGTTCGAGTCGCGTCACGGCCTCCGCCACGGCCTGGCCCGCCTCCTCGTCGGCCTGCTCCACCACCGGCTCCGGCCGCGCCGGCGCCTCGGCGGCGCCGGCGAACCGGGCCCCGCGCGGGGTGCGACGGGCACCGGGGGCCGTGGGCACGGTCGCCTCCGCTGCCTGCGGTACGACGGCGGGCGCGGCCTCGTCCTCGGCCATCCCGGCGAAACGGGCACTCCCCCGTCGCCGCTTGCGCTGCTTGGCGGGGGCGGGAGCCGGCGCCGGGGCCTCGGGCGTTTCGGGCACGGCAGGCGCTGGGGCCGCGCCGCCGTCGGGTGTGACCCCGCCCGAGCGGCCGCGCATCGCCGTACCGGTCGCGGACGCCCGCGCGGCCGCGGTCGGTTCGGCGGCCGGGCCGGGAGACGGCGGCCCCGGCTCGGCCCGCTGCTCCAGTCGTCCCATCCGGGTACGGAGTTCGGCGCACCGGGCGGAGGCCCGTTCATGGTCGTCGCGGGCCCAGGCGAGGTCGATGTCGAGGGACTCGGCCTCCTCGCGGGAGCGCGCGGAGCTGTACGCGCGGCCGAGCTGGGCCAGCCGTTCAGCGGCGTAGCGCTGTTCGCGGAGCATGACGTCGAGGCGGTCGCTCAGGTCCTCCCGGGCGCCCGGCCGGGCGTCGTACGCGGCGAGGGCGCCGGCGTGCAGCTGCCGGGCCTGCCCGGCCGCACCGGCGGCGGCCTCGGGACCGTAGGCGGTCGCGAGGTCCTGGAGCAGCGCCTCCACGACGTCCCAGGGCGGGACCTCCCGCCCGCCGAGGCAGGCCTGCATACCGTCGGGGTCGCGCTGCCAGAACACCGCGCACCAGCCGGCACCCTGGTCCAGGCGCGCCAGCAGGCCGTTGAGGTAGTTCGCGAACTCCCGCACCCGGCCCGGGAGCTGATCCACAGTCATCGCTCGACTCCCGCCCGACCGGAACACTCCGGCTCCGTAGGCAACACCAGTTGTGTTACGGGGCTGCTACGGGGAGTTTTCAGCGGGTGCGCACAGAGCCCTCATTACGGGATCTTGACCGATGCGCGTCACACCGGGGCCAGGGCACAGCGGGCCACCAGTTCGTCCATCGACAGGCCGAGCGCGCGGGCCAGCGCGGCGACGGTGAAGAAGGCGGGGGTCGGCGCCCGGCCGGTCTCGATCTTGCGGAGCGTCTCGGCCGAGATGCCGGCCTCGGCCGCCACCTCGGTCATGCTCCGGCCGCCGCGCGCCTCGCGCAGCATCTGCCCGAGCCGCTCGCCGCGTTCACGCTCTTCCGGGGTGAGGGGGGTGCGTACCATGCAGCCATCCTAAGCCGTCATTCTAATCCGGTCTAGAAAACCGGTATAGTAATTGGCATGGTGGAACTGAAGACAGACGTATCGATCGACGCGATGTACGGGGCCGGCCAGGTCCTCGGCCAGGCCCTGACGGCCGTACGGGAGGCCGCCGCCGTCGGCGTCTCCCTCCTTGAGCTGGACGAGGTGGCGCGGGAGGTGCTGAGGGCGGCCGGGGCCTCCTCCCCCTTCCTCGGCTACCGGCCCTCCTTCGCGGCCACCCCGTTCCCCGCCGTCATCTGCGCCTCCGTCAACGACGCGATCGTGCACGGCATCCCGACCTCCTACCGGCTGCGCGACGGCGACCTGGTCTCCATCGACTGCGGCGCCGAACTCGACGGCTGGGTCGGCGACTCGGCGATCAGCTTCACGGTCGGCAGGCCGCGCCCGGCGGACGTACGGCTCGTGGAGACGGCCGAGCGGGCCCTGGCGGCGGGCATCGCGGCGGCGGTCGTCGGCAACCGCATCGGCGACATCGCGCACGCCGTCGGCAGCGTGTGCCGGGAGGCCGGCTACGGCATCCCGCAGGGCTTCGGCGGGCACGGCGTGGGCCGCCGTATGCACGAGGACCCGGAGGTGCCGAACGAGGGCCGCCCCGGCCGCGGTCTCCCGCTCCGGCACGGCATGGCCCTCGCGATCGAGCCCATGCTGATCGGCAGCGGCCGGGACGGCTACCACGAGGCTCCCGACGGCTGGACCCTGCGCACGAACGACGGCTCCCGCGCGGCGCACGTGGAGCACACGGTGGCGATCACCGAGGCGGGACCGCGGATCCTCACGGAAAGGAATTCAAAGAACTGACACAGGTCAGTCCTGCGAATTTCTTATCGCGATATGCGGTCCGATGCCGCACGAATGAATTTTCCGAAGCGCTGAACAATGGCAGCCGTCCGCCCGTACACATATCCGTGACGGACGGAGAAACAGCCGTCCACATCAGCGAAGGAGTTCTCATGGAAAACGTGCGCATGCGAGTTCCGGTCCCCCGGCCTCCGCGGCGGCGCCCGGTGCCTCCGCCGCAGCCCCCGCGAGGGAAGCGCCCGCCCCGGCCGCGCCCGGTCGGCCGCTGACCGCGTGACGTGACACTCCCGTCGGCGGGGGGGGGGGGGGGGGGGGGGGGGGGTTTGGGGGGGGGGGGGGGGGGGGGGGGGGGGGGGGGACCGCCCCCCCCCCCCCGCCGCGTGTTCACCGGCCGGGCACCAGCCAGGGCTCCTGCGGGAGCGGACCGCCGGTCTCGATGAGGGACTTCAGGTTGGACAGCACGGCC